>AP027133.1 GCA_027925325.1 Candidatus Hepatoplasma scabrum | reverse complement strand
AAATTTTTATGTATATTGATTTATTAAATATAAATATTTAAAACTCTTTAGTTTTCCACATTAAAAAATAAATTTATTATTTTTTCAACATTTTTTCAACATTTTCCACATTATTAAAATTTATTAAGATATTTTTGCTTTTATTTTAAATTAATATTTTTTAAGTTAAAAACAATTAGAAATAAAATATTTTTTTCAATATTATTTATCTTTAAACTTATTTATTAATGGTTAAATTATTATATAATAATTTCATATGTAAATTAAGATCTAAGGAGTAGAAATGAAGCGAACTTACCAACCTAATAAGCGAAAGAAAGCAAAAACGCATGGTTTCCGCAAACGTAAAGCAAGTAAAAATGGACAAAAAATTTTAAAAGCTCGTAGAAATAAAGGTCGAAAAAAATTAACTAATTAATAAAATCAACTAATGAAAAAGATTTACTCTTTAAAAAATAAGCAATTATTTCAAAAAATTCTGATGGAAGGCAAAAAGGTTTATAATGAATATTTTCTAATTTTTTATTTTTCTGCCGATGAAACAAAGATAGGAATATCAATTCCAAAAAAGCATGGTAATGCCGTTTTTCGAAATAAACAAAAAAGACAAATTAAAAATATAATTGCAAAATTCTCTAATTTAAATTTATTAAAGAAGAATTTAGTAATAATTGCAAAACCAAATTTTTATAATCTTGATTTTAAAAAAAAGGAACAAATAATTATAAATTTACTGAATAAATTTATCGCAAATTAAAATAGATGGCAAAAGGTAATCACTCATTTTATGAAGAAGTAAAGAAAGCAGATGAATCTGGTCATTTTTCTTTTAGCAAATTTTTAAAATGAATTAGAAAGTATAGTAAGTGAATTTTATTTTCTTTTTTAACAGTTGTTACCCTTTGAGGTTGTGCTGCTGAGTTTATGCATACTACAACACAACAGGTTTCTAGAGGACTTGAATTTTATGGAAATAAGCAATCTGTTGTTCCTAATATGTATAAAGGACAAAAATCAACATTTTCTTATCAAATTGTTGCAACAGGAGATAATCAATTTACTGATGATATAATTGAGGATAATTTCTTATTGCCATTTGAAATATATCGACCTAATTACAATTACTTACTAGGGATAAATAATGAAAATTATGATCCTGAAGATATTGATTATAACTTATTTACTACTCCTGGTGAAAATATAGCTGATTATCAAGTTTCTTTATTATCATCAGTCGCTAATCTTTCTTTTAGTACTTATTATTCAACAGCTTTTTTAGGATATGATTGAACAAATGTTGATTTAAGAGATGATCAATATTTAATAATGCCTTTTAATATTGATTATTTCTCAAGTGATGTTAAGAAGCAATTTTATCAATACGGATTAGAAGATACTACATTTAATTTAGAAGAATATGATATTTATAATGAAGTCACAAATCCTTATGGAAATGACAATCAAGAGATCGATGCTGTTGAATTTTATGCTTATCTTGCTGATAATAATTCTTTATATAGTGATGATTTTCTTGCATATATTCAAGGATTTTCTTATGATGAAAATGATAATGTAATTGATAGTAATGGTGATGAAGTTGTAAATGGTGATGATTATTATTCAACTGTGCAACGTGGATTTGCTTACTATACCGGTCCTTTAACCGATTTCTCATCTCTAAATAATAATTCAGAACAAGAATTTATTGATAGTTATCATCAAGTAGGTAATGTTAGTCCTTCTGATTTAATTGATCCAATAAATTGAGTTCCTGTTGATAGTGTTACTTATTCTCATCAATTAATTGAGGATCAAAATGAGGATTCATTAGAAGTAAGTAATGATAAATATGATCTTTATCAAAGTGAAGTTAAGTTATATACAAATATTTTAGCTTATTATGGCGGAGTTAATTCTCAAACAGGAGGCGAATTTAATTCAATTAGTGATCAAATTTCGGTTTTAACAGATAATTTTCAATATGATTTTGAAAAAGTAATTGACTATCAATTAGATTATAGTGATCAAGATCAAACGATTGAAGATATTACGATTCCTGCTAATGTCAATAAAACTGTCGATGGAATTATTAGTTATATTTTTTATGAAGATAGTAGTCCTCCTAATGCTGGAAATGTTGATTATACAACTGGATTTAATTTTTTAACTTCACCTTATTTACTTAATAGTTCTACGGGAAATGGAATAGATTCTGTCGATTTAATCGTTGGTACATCTTATAATGTTGTTAATTCTCGTAGTGTTTCTGATCCATCAGAGGTTTTTTATCCTAGTCAAAAATCAATGCAACTAATAACAGGATATAATTATGAAAATGAGACTTATAATAGTCAAACAACATATCAAAGTAATTATGATTATGATTTAAGCGATGAAGATGATTTTACAACTTATGAAAATGTATCAGTATTAAGATCATCTGATTGAATGGATGGAACAAAAGCTGGGCAATCTAATCGAACTGATTCTTCAGGATGAGCATTTATGGAAGAAGATCAAAATGGAGATTGACAAATAATCGAATTAGCATCAAATAAAGCAGATGCTGCTAATAATTTTGATCCCAACGCATTTCTTTTCTTTGATAATAGTGATGATTTCGATAATAATAATTTAAGTAATTTATTTACGGTGGAAGGAGAAGAATTAATTGCCAATTATTTAATTGATTATAGTCAATATATAAATATTGGATATGAAATTATTTATAATGATGAAAATGGTGATGAAGTTACGGATTTAAAACAGAAAAGTTCGCTTACTGGTGATGTTAATTTTTATACTCCTTTTATCGGTATAGGAACAACTTTTGATACTGATTCTCAATCTGGTTTGATTGATCCATTGGTTGAAACAACTGCTAATTTTGGAATTACAGCCTCTCTTTATCGTATTTTAAGTCAAGCCGAAGGAGATGGCTTAAATAATAATCATGAAATTTTTACAGATGATATTGGTGATTGACAAGATGCATGAGATCCATCTTATGGACCGATGTATGGGCTTTTTGTTTGACCATTAGCACAATTATCAATTATCATTCAATCAATCTTTCCTGTAGGTGCTGTTTGAGGGGTAATTATTGGAATTTTTATTATTACTTTCCTTTTAAGAGGAATTGGATATGCGATGTCTTTTGGTTCTAATAAAAATCAATCAAAAATGCAAGAAGTTCAGACTCAAGTTGCACAAATAAATGCCAAATATCAACAATATGATAAAAAGAATAAACAAATGAAAATGCGTAAGCAACAAGAAATAATGGCTCTTTATCGTAAGAATAATGTTAACCCATTTGCATCTTTAGGAACGATTTTTGTGACGATGCCAATTTTTCTTTCAATTTGGATAATTATCTCGGCCTTACCAGCTTATAAAATTATCTCAGTAGGTCAATTTTCATTTTCAATTTCTGCAATTTCGGGAATGTTTAGTGTCGGAAGTTTATTTTTTGCTTATTTATTTGTTGGTGTTGCTGTTGGTTTTTCACAAGGATTATCAAGTAAATTGCCAAGAATGCTTTCAAATAAGCGAAAAGGAATAAAAAGAATTGATGAACAGACAAAAAAGGCGATGAAAAAACAAAATAAAACACAAAATATTATGATCGGTGTGTTTGTTTTTATGGGATTAATTGTTCCTGTTTTATTGGCAATTTATTGAATATTTTCAGCTTTATTTACGATGACAACAGAACTTATAAAACATGCTGTAATTCAATATAAAGCGAAAAAAGAAGGATAATTTTTCTTTTTAATCATTATTAATTAACTTATCTTTAATAATCTAAAAAAAGGTATAATTTATAACAAATGATTAAAGAAATTAATTTACAAAATTTTCGCAATCATAGTGAAAAAAACATTTATTTTAAAAAAAAAATAAATGTTTTTTTAGGCGAAAATGGCAGCGGTAAAACAAGTATCTTAGAGGCCTTTTTTTTTGCAATGGAAAATTCCTCTTTTCGAACAAAGAAATTTCAAGATTTAATCAAAAACGAACAACAACTTGCAAAAATTAATTTAAAATTATTGGATTTTAATAAACTTTGAAAGGAATTGGATGTAGAATTATCTCCAATTAAAAAAAAAGTTTTACTTAATGGGACAGAAAATATCGGTATTAATAAGACAATTGTTTCAATTCCAATTTTTATAAATAATAAATTAATCAATAATTTTAAATATCAAAAAACAACAAGACAAAGTTTAATTAATATGTTAATTAAACAAGATCACAAAATTTATGAAAAGTTATTATTAGATTTTGATAAATTATTGATTTCTTTGCAAGATATAAATAATAATTCAATTGTTATAAATCGATCTTTAAAATCAGAAATTGTTAATTCATTAAAAGATCTTGAAGAAGAGATAATCAATATAAGAGAAAAAGAAGTTGAAAACATAAACTTTTTTTATCAGAAAAATACAAAAAATTATCTAAATAAAGAACTAAAATTATATTACAAAAAAGCAATTATTTTAAAAGATTATATTTTAGAAAATCTACTCTTAAAACCACCAATTACAATTACAAAAGATGATTATATTATTGAATATGATAAAGAATTTTATTTAAATATTTCTTCAGATGGACACATGAAAATGGCAATTTTATTGCTTGTAATTTCTTTTATTGAATATTTAAGAGAGCAATATGATTTAGAATTTATCTTACTTTTGGATGATATTTTTTCAGAATTAGATAAAAAAAATTCAAATTTATTATTAAAAATTTTACTTGATAAAAATTTAAATTCTTTTATTACATCACCGAAAGCAAAAGTCGATCAAAATTTGAAACAAAAAATTCAATTTATTGAAATTTAGGAAATAATATGAAAAAGGAAAATGAAACAACTAAAGAAATAGAAAGTAATTATGATCAAAATTCAATCCAAGTATTAGAAGAATTAGAGGCTGTTCGTAAAAGACCAGGAATGTATATTGGTAATATTGATGATAAAGGATTACATCATTTAGTATGAGAAATAATTGATAATTCAATTGATGAAGTACTCGCAAATTATGCTACTAAAATAGAAGTAATTTTAAATCCCGATGAATCAATTACCGTAATTGATGATGGAAGAGGGATTCCTGTTGAAATCCATCCAAAAACAAATGTTTCAACTTTAGAAACAGTATTTATGAAATTGCACGCTGGAGGTAAATTTGGTGGTGATAAATCAGGTTACAAAGTTTCTGGGGGATTACATGGTGTAGGTGCTTCGGTTGTAAATGCCTTATCTGAATTTCTTGAAGTTGTCTCTTTTCGAAATAAGCAAGGATACTCAATTTTATTTGAAAATGGAGGAACAAAATCAAGTGGTTTGCAAAACTTAGGTGAAACCACACACAAAGGAACAAAAGTAACTTTCAAACCTGATTTTTTTCTTTTTAATGAAGGGGTAGATAGTTTTAATTTTGAAATAATTAACAAAAGATTAAAAGAAAATGCTTATTTAAATAAAAATTTACTGATTGAATTTACCGATAATCGTGACATAGATTCTAAAAAAATAAAATATCAATTTAAAAATGGTTTAATTGATTTTGTTAATTATTTAAATAAAGGTTATGAATTAATTACAAAAGATGTGATATATTCATCTGCTAAAAAAGAAGATATTACCGTTGACGTTGCTTTACAATATACAACAGCTTATCAACCAAAAATTCTTTCATTTGTTAATAATATTGCAACAATTGAGGGAGGAACGCATGTTCAAGGATTTTTTGATGCTATTATAAGAATCATTAATAAATATGTAAAGGAACAATTACCAAAAAAAGAACAAGAAATTTTTGTTCGAGATGATGTAAAAGAAGGTCTTACCGCTGTAATTTCTGTAAAGCACCCTGATCCGATGTATGAAGGACAAACCAAAGGTAAATTTGCTAATATCGAAGTTCGAAGAATTGTAAATAACATTATTTCGGAGCAATTTGAAAATTATCTATTAGAAAATCCAACACAAGCCCAACTTATGATTGCTAAAATTAAACAGGCATCAAAATCAAGACTTGCTGCGCAGAAAGCAAAAGAATTAACACGTAGAAAAGACAATTTATTTTCTAGTACTCTTCCAGGAAAATTAGCAGATTGTTCTTCCAAAAATAATCAAATTACAGAGCTTTTTATTGTTGAGGGAGATTCTGCCGGTGGTAGTGCTAAAATGGGACGAAATCGTGAAATTCAAGCGATTTTACCATTAAGAGGAAAAGTTATAAATGCTGAAAAATCAAGAATTGATAAGTTATTTAATAATAATGAAATAAATGCATTGATTACAGCGATCGGAACAGGGATTAATGAAGATTTTAATTTAACAAAAATTAGATACGGAAAGATAATTATCATGACCGATGCCGATGTTGATGGCTCACATATTCGAACACTTTTACTTACATTCTTTTTTCGTTATTTTAGAGATCTTATTGAAAATAAACATCTCTATATTGCTCAACCTCCTTTATATAAAATAACAAAAGGAAAATCATCACAATATATCTATACAGATTCTGAAAAAGAAAAATTTTTAAGTAAATTAGAAAAAAATACTAAAATTTCAATTCAAAGATATAAAGGATTGGGAGAGATGAATGATTTACAATTATGAGAAACAACAATGGATCCTTCTAATCGTAAATTATTACTTGTGGAAATTGAAGATGCTCAAGATGCAGATCGTGTTTTTTCTGAACTTATGGGTGAAATTGTTTTACCTAGAAAGCAATTTATTGAAAAAAATGCTTTATATGCCAAATTGGATTATTAAATTAAGATAAGGAAAAAAATGATGGAAAATCAAAATGATTTATTAAAAAAAGAACAAGATAATCAAAATATTGAAACTATCTCAATCGTAAAGGAAATGGAGACTTCTTTTATTGATTATGCGATGTCTGTGATCGTTTCTCGTGCTATTCCTGATGCTCGAGATGGTTTAAAACCGGTCCATCGTCGAATTTTGTATGCGATGTATGGGCTTGATATGAATTATAATAAATCATTTAAAAAATCAGCTCGTGCTGTCGGAGAAGTTATCGCAAAATATCATCCACATGGTGATGTCGCTGTTTATGATTCGCTTGTTCGAATGGCACAGTCTTTTTCTCTTCGCTATCCGCTTGTTAAAGGACAAGGAAATTTTGGTTCAATTGATGGTGATTCAGCAGCTGCAATGCGATATACCGAAGCCAAATTAGCCAAGATTTCTACTTTAATGCTTGATGATATCAATAAAAAAACCGTTTTTTTTCAAGAAAATTATGATGGATCAGAGACAGAACCGGTTGTTTTACCAAGCAAGATTCCTAATTTACTATTAAATGGATCAACAGGAATTGCTGTTGGGATGGCAACATCAATTCCTCCTCATAATATTAAAGAGATCTTAAATGCTGTTATTTTATTATTAAATAACCCAACAATTGAAATTCATAATTTACTCGAAACAATCAAAGGTCCTGATTTTCCGACAGGTGGAATAATTGTAAATAAGGATGATTTATTAAATGTTTACCAAACCGGCCACGGCCGCATTGTAATTCGTTCTAAAATTGAAATAAACGAAGCAAAAGATGAAGCAATTGTGACTGAAATTCCCTATATGATTAATAAATCGGTTTTAATTGAAAAAATAGCCGATCTTGTTAAGAATAATCAAATTAATTCAATTAGTGATTTACGCGATGAATCAAATCGTGAGGGAATAAGAATTGTTATTAAATTTAAAAAATATGCCGATATCAAAGTTGAAGTAAATAAGCTTTATAAATTAACACAATTACAATCTTCTTTTGCTGTAAATCTTTTGGCTTTGAAAAATAACCGTCCTAAATTATTTAATTTGAAAGAATTATTAGAGGTTTATATTGCTCATCAATTAGAAGTTTTATTAAATAAATCAGATTTTTTATTGACAAAAGCACTTGATCGTTTAGAGATTTTGGAAGCACTTAAAAAAGCATTAAGTGATATTGATAATGTTATTAAAACGATTAAAAATTCAAAAACGGGAGAGATTGCAATTTTTAATTTAAAACAAAAATTATCAATAAATGAAAAACAAGCAAAGGCAATTTTAGAAATGCGTTTGCAAAGATTGACAGGCCTTGAAATTGAGAATTTAAATCAAGAATATCAAAAAATTAATTTAGAAATTAAGGATTTAAAAGATATTATTTCATCAAAATCGCGCCAACAAAAAGAATTGATTAATTTATTTAATGAGATAAAAGAAAAATATGGTGATAAAAGACTTACTGAAATTTCTTCGCAAAATTATACAAATATCACCGATGAAAGTTTGATTGAAAAAAAAGATATTATTATTACCCTTTCCAATAAAGGTTATGTTAAAAGATTAGAAGTTGATGAATATAATGTACAAAAAAGAGGCGGAACCGGTTCTAAAGGGGCAAGAACAAGTGATCATGATTTTATTTCAACGATCACTTTTGCAAATACACATTTAGATCTGTTATTTTTTACCTCTTTTGGTAAGGTTTACCGTTTAAAAGGATACGAGATAAGAAAGTATAGTAAAAATGCAAAAGGAATTCCGATTGTTAATATTATTAAAAATATCGATGATAATCATGGTGAAAAAGTTGAGGACATTGTTGCGATTGACGATTATCAAAAATATGATTTTCTTTTCTTTACTAAACGAGGACTTGTTAAAAAAACATCTGCAGAAGAATTTTCAAGAATTAATATTAGTGGTAAGAAAGCATTAAAACTTGTTGAAGATGATAGTTTAATCGGGGTTACAAAGATTCCAAAAGAACAAGATGTTGATGTTATTATCGGAAATCATGCTGGAAGAGCGGTAAGATTTAAATCTAATCAATTACGCAGAATGGGAAGAGTAACACAGGGAGTAAAAGGAATTAATTTATCAGGTGGATATGTTTGTGGTTTTGCGACATCAAATAATGGTAATTTGATTCTTTCAATTTCCGAACGTGGTTTTGCTAAATTATCTGATATTAATGAGTATCGTTTAACAAAACGTGGAGCAAATGGTGTGAAAACATTAAATATCGAAAAAGCAGGTCGTTTAATCGGTTTAAAAACAGTAAAAGAAACAGAAGATTTAATGATAATTAAAGAAAATGGAACGGTAATTAGAACAAATATAAGTGGGATATCACAATTTAAAAGAACAGCAAAAGGCGTTGCAACAATTAAATTAAGAGATGATAATAAAATTACAGGAATTACAATTATTAGAGATATTGAAGCAAAAAATGAAGGAGAACAAATTAACAAACAAAATATTTAATTATGTTTAATTTAAAAGAATTAATTAATAATAAAGATTTTTATCTAAAAAATTTATCTAAAAAAAGTGATTTTAATAAAAAAGACTTTAATGCCTTTATTAAAATCTACCAAAAATACGCTGATAATTTAATAATTGAAGAACAAAAAAGAAATAAATTAAATAACTTATCAAAAAAAATAATCGGTAATTTTAATTTAAAAAATGATGCCAAAATTCTTTCAAATGAAATAAAAATAATTTCTGATAAAAATAAACTTGATTTAGCAAAAATAAAAGAACTTGTTAGTTTATTTCCTAATATTCCTCTTAATGATGTTCCGATCGGTAATGGTGAAAAGGAAAATATTGTCTTAAAAACAGTAGAAAAAAATAATCATAAAAAGGATTCTCTTTTTCATTTAGATATTTTAAAAAAGAAAAATTTAATTTTAGAAAAAGAAGCAATTTCTCTATCTGGAAGAAGACATGTTATTTATCAAAATGAAGCAGCATTGATGATTTTTGCTTTAGAAAGATTTATGCTTGATTTTAATTTGCAAAAAAAATATACAATGATTGATTGTCCGGTGATTGTAAATGAGCGAATGCTTTACAATACCGCTCAATTACCAAAATTTAGAGATGAATTATTTGAACTTACAAATAAACAATTTTTAATTCCGACAGCAGAAGTTTCTCTTACCAATTTAGTCTATAATAAAATTTTGAAAAAAGAACAATTACCTTTAAAGTATTTTGCACTTACAAATTGTTTTCGAAAAGAAGCAGCATCAGCGGGAAAAGATACAAAAGGAATTATTCGTTTACATCAATTTCGAAAGGTTGAAATTGTAAAGATCGGTCTAAAAGATCACTCTGAAAATGATTTTAAGGAGATGATTTCTTTAATTGAGGATTTATTAGATCAATTTGAAATCTCTTATCGTTTGGTTAATCTTTGTAGTGGTGATTTATCTTTTGCAAGTCAGAAAACAATTGATTTTGAAATTTGATTTCCAGGGCAAAAAAGATATCGCGAAATTTCTTCCCTTTCTTTCATCGGTGATTTTCAAGCAAAAAGAATGAATGCGAGGGTATTAATTGATCAAGAAAATAGACAAAAAGAATTTGTCTATACTTATAATGGTTCTGCTCTTGCAATTGATCGTTTATTTGCGGCAATTGTTGAAAATTATTATCAAAAAGATGGATCAATAATAGTACCTAAAGCTCTTAAAAAATATCTTGATTTTGAAAAATTCTAAATTAAATAATGTTATAATTTCTATTGTCGCAATGATAACCTTGTAACCTGGTCAGGTTGGAAACAAAGCAGCCACGTCGAGAAGTGTCATGTGCGACTTTTTTTATTTACTTTTATTAATTATTAATTAATAAAAGTTTTATAATAACTAATATATTTAAATAATAATATGAGTAAAAATGACAAATTCTTTATATATTAAATATCGTCCCAAAAACTTTGATCAAGTTTGTGGACAGAAAATTGTAAAACAAATCTTAATAAATTCAATTTTAGAAAATAAAATTAATCATGGTTATCTTTTCTATGGAATAAGAGGGGTCGGAAAGACAACACTAGCAAGAATTTTTGCAAAAGCGATTAATTGTAAGGAAAGAGATAGTAAATCATATAATCCTTGTAATAATTGTGATTCTTGTAATGAAATTAATAGTTTTTCAAGTTTTGATGTAATTGAAATAGATGCGGCTTCAAATAATGGTGTCGATGAGATTAGGGATATTAAAGATAAATCTAATTATGCAACGACAAAATCTTTTTATAAGGTTTATATTATTGATGAAATTCATATGCTTTCAAAGTCAGCTTTTAATGCTTTACTTAAAACATTAGAAGAACCGCCTGAAAAAACAATTTTTTTGCTTGCAACTACTGAAATTAATAAAATTCCAGAAACAGTTCTTTCTCGTTTGATAATTTTAAATTTAGAAACATTAAATGAGAAAGAGATTCTTGCAAAAATTACAGAAATTGCAGAAGCTGAAGAAGCCAATATTTCTGATGATAGTTTAAAATATGTCGCAAAAATCGCAAATGGTTCATTAAGAGATGCGATATCTTATCTTGAAACTATTTTTCTTTATTCAAAAGATTTAAATGAGGAAAAAATTACAAAAATCTTAGGAATATTACCCAATCATCTTTTAAAAGACTATTTAAAAGATAATAAGAAAATGCTCTCTTTTATTCAAAAATCGGAAGTTGATTTTAAAAATTTTTTATTAGTTTTAATAAATTATCTTACAGATAATATTTTAGAAGGTAATTTAAAATACCAAAAATTATTAAATAATCTTATAAATTTATCAATAAATGTAAAAGATCCTTATTTACTTAAATTATCTTTAATAAATATTTTTATTGTTAAGGATAATTCTGAATCTGATAATGAAGTTAATGAAGATCAATCAGTTAAAGAAGCAGAATATATTGATAGAAAAAATGATGAAGAAAGTAATTTAAATTTTATAGAAGAAGAAAAATCAATTGAAGAAGAAAAATCAATTGAAGAAGAAATTGATGATCAAAAATCTGATTTACTTAGCGAAAATAAATTAGAAGAAGAAAAATTTGAAGAAGAAATTTCTGATTCTGAAAAAGTTGAAAAAAATTTGCTTGCAGAAGAAGATACTTCAATTTCGGAACAAGAGATTGAAAATGCAAAAACTGAGGAGATTGAAAGTTTTATTATCGAAAGTGAATTTAATAATTTAAATACTGATTTTGCAATTAGAAAAATTAAGATTACTGAAGGTAAAAATGAGAAAAATGTAATTACTGATTTTGTAAATATTAAACATTATCTTACCGTTCTTTTTGAATTTGACAAGAAAAAAACAAAGAAATTTATTGATCGATTTAATTATCTTTCTTCTTATATTAATAAAAAATCAATAAAGGAATATGTTTCTTGTCTATTAGAAGGAAAAATTCTTGTTTCTTCTAAAGATTCAATTATTATTTTTGGATTGCCAAATTCACAACAATATACTATTTTTAAAAACTTTTCACTTGAAGAAAATTTTTTATCTTTTATTAAAGAATTATTTGGTGAAAAAGTAATTTTACTTCCAATTCTTTCTGCAGATTGGAATAAATTAAATTTAGTTTATAAAAAACTTCGTTCAGAAGATAAAAAAGTTACGGAAAAAATTAAAATTGATCAAATTGTAAATCAAGAGATTATTGATAAATATAAGAGAATTTTTGGCGACAAATTAGAAATAGTTAATACATAATTAAAAAATGAAAAATTTAAATATTTTAATTAATGAATTGAATTTATTATCTTCAATAGGACCAAAACAAGCTCAAAGATTAGCGATTGAATTTATTAAAGATAAAGAAGAAAATTTAAAAAAATTAACTAAAATTATAAATCTTTTAGATAATATTAATTTTTGCAATTTATGTAAAACTTTTTATGAAGGAAAAGAATGTATTAACTGTAAATTGAGTAATGATTTTATTTATATTGTTGAAAATTTAAATGATTATTTTAAAATTTATGATTTATATCAAAATCAAACAATAAAAATATTTAATTTAAATTTTAATCACAAGAGTGATTATTTAAATAATAATAATTTAAATAATGTTATATTGAGATTAAAAGATTTTTTACATCAAAATGAAAAAATTTTAAAAATAAGTTTTCTTACACCTCCTTCAATTGAAAGTGAAATTATTATCAGAGTTTTTAAAAAAGAATTACAAGAAGGCTTTAAGGAACGAAAATTTTTATTTTCAAAAATAAAATTAGGGGTTCCGAAAGATTTAAATATAAGTTATTTAAATGAAGATACGATGAAATATGTTTTTGAAAATCAAGAGGAAATATAATGGGAAATAAAAATTTTGTCACAATTGAAGGAATTGACGGTGCAGGAAAAACAACAATTATTGATGAATTAAAAAAAATTTTTTTAAAAGATGATAAATATTTTTTAAAAAATAAAGAAGTTATTTTTACAAGAGAACCAGGGAATTCAGGTAATGAATTTCTTTTAAAAACAAGAGATTTAATTGTCAATTATGATATTCTTCCGATTACAGAATTATTTTTATTGCAGGCAAATCGAGCGGAGCATATTCAAAAATTTATAATTCCCAATTTAAAAAACAATAAAATTGTAATTTGTGATCGTTTTACTGATTCCACTTTTGTTTATCAAGGATTAAAAGGAGTAAAAGATCAAGATATTATTATAACAAGTAAATTAGCAACTTTAGATGTAAATCCTAAGAGAACATATTTAATTGATTTAGATCCTAAAATCGCACGAAAACGAATTATTAAAAATAAGCGAACAACAAATAAATTTGATAATTATGATTTAAATTTTCATCAGCAAATTCGTAAAAGATATTTACAATTAGCAAAAAAAGAAAATAAGAGATTTTTGATAATTGATGGAAATAAAAAAGTAAATGAAATAGTTGAAATAATAATAAAGGACTTAAAATAAACTTTTAAAAATGAAAATTTTAATTGAAAAACAAATTAATGAAAAATTAGATGATTTTAATAAAGAAGAATTATTTATTGAAACAGAAGAAAAAGAGTTATTAATTTTAAATTGAAAGATAATTGAAAATATCGATAAATGAAATTATCGTAATCTTAAAAAATTAGTTTTTTTATTTTTAAAATTACAGAAAATTGATCAAGAATTTAAAATTAGTTATTTTAGATGAAATCGTAATTTAGAATTTATTTTATCTTATTTAAAAAATCGTAAATTTAATTTTAGTAATTTCAAAATAAATGATCAATTTAAAAGTTTATTTTTAAGTAAAGATTTAATTAAAATAAAAAATACTTTTTTGCAAGCTGATGAATATACAAGACAATTAATAAATTGCTTTTTATTGACAAAAATTTCTTTAAAAGAGCAAAAACTAATTAATTTAGCGATAAATACAAATATTATTGAAAATGAGATTTTTTTTAATTTTTTAATAAATAATTATTTTAATTTAGAAGGGCAAAATGAGCAATAAATTTTATGTAATTGCAACCCCGATTGGTAATCTTTCTGATATTTCATTACGTGCTTTAGAAATTTTAAAAAAAGTTAAATTTATTTTTTGTGAAAATACTTTAAATTCACAAAAATTATTAAATTTTTATCAGATAAAAAATTCTAAATTATATTCTTTACATAAATTTAATGAAATTAAAATAAAAGAATTGGTTTATCAAAAATTATTAGAAGGAGATTGTGCATTAATTACAGATGCCGGAACTCCATTAATTTCTGATCCCGGGCAATTCACAGTTAATTATTTAAAAACAAAAAATATAGAGGTTATTCCAATTCCTGGTCCTAGTGCAATTACTACCGCTTTGAGTGGAAGTGGAATAATTTTTAATTCTTTTGCTTTTATTGGTTTTATTGACCGTAAAGAAGAAAAATTGATTTTACAGCTTGAAAATTTGAAAAATTTCATTGATTTAATTATATTTTATGAATCGCCAAAAAGAATAGTTGATACTTTAAATTTGATTTCAAAATATTATCAAGAGGACACAGAAATTATAATTGCAAGAGAACTTACAAAAAAATTTGAAGAGATAAAAAAATCAACAATCAAAGATCTCTTAAATCAAAAAAACCTAAAAGGGGAATTTGTTGTCATTTTACCGACAAAAAATATTTTAAATATTGAAAAAGATTTAGATAGAATTAAAAAAAGATTAAATTTTTTACAAAATTTAAATTTAAAAGATCAACAAATTTTAAAGATTTATAATTTATTTGATAGTAAAATTAAAAAAAATCAATTATATAATCTATTAAAACAAGAGAAGAAAATAAAATAAATGAAAAATTTTCGTTATTATTATCCAGAATTACAGCAAAAAATTAAACTTAAATTAATTAAAAAAACTAAATTATATCAACCATATAAAAATTTAGATTTTTATTATCTTGAACAAAATAATGAATTTTTAAGTGTTCCAAGTAATACTAATTTATCAGAATTTTTGAATAAATTTAACGAACCTTATATTCTCCCTCTTTTAGGAGAATATAAATTAAAACAAATTAAAAAAGAAAAAGAATTTAATGTAGATTTAGATAAAATGGTAAATGAATTTGGTTGAAATTGAATTAATTGAAATTCTGAAAAAGGTAAAAGAGTTTTATATGAATTAAAATTAATTAAAGATCAAGTAAAGATGTTTACTAAGCAAACAATTTATAGTCAAACACTTAAAATACTTGGAAAAATAAAACTGCAAGAATCGATTGATTATGGAAAAAATATCGAAAGAGAAATTGTTGATTATTTAGAAAATGAAGAAGATATCTTAATTTCAACACAATCAACAGAAGTTTTAGAATTTATTAATTATTTGGATCAGAAAAATTTTGTTGTAATTGGACATAATTTAAAATTTTATCATCCTGATGGAATTTTTATGGGAGAAATTGATTTTTTACTTATAAATAAGGATACAAAAATGATTCATGTTTGTGACCTTAAAACCTCATCAGAGGGGAATAATTTTGATTATTGAAGACAAGTAGGAATTTATCAATATGTTCTTAAGATTTTAAATCCACATCTTAAAAAAAATATTTCGGATGAACTCATTATTATAAATATTAATAATTTGAAAGATCAATTAAAAAGTGAATTTTATATTAGAAAAATTACAGAAGGAAAATTATTAGAAATAATAAAAGATGTTTTTACTTTAAAAGAAAAATATCTTTTAAGTTTGGACTTTTTTAATAAATATTCTTAATTTAGTTATAATATCATTGTTATAATATTGATAGTATAAAAAAATTAAAGGAAAGAGTATGAAATTAAAATCTGTGTATAATGATTTTGGACAATTAGGGGCAAGTTTGGGTAATTCAGTTGGTGCATTTTATAGCGATTGAGAATGATATTGAACTTTCATTTTCTGATTACTAATTGCAATTCTTGCTTTTATTTTTATATTTATATTATTAAAATTTATTTTTAAATTTTCACTTGCTTTAATTTTTAAAATTATCGGTCCGATTGTTGGTGTTGCTCTTTCTGTTTTTCTATTTATTGCTTTTTGTGATACGTTTATTGGAACAGATTGATGACCATCAAGTTGAAATTTAGTCGATTGAATAAATGGCAATTAAATTAATAAAATAAATAATTAACTTTATTAAAGAATTAAGAAATTTTATGGTTAATAATTTTTATAGTGATTGAGCATGATATTGAATCATGCTCTTCTGAATAATAATATTGATTTTTCTGATAGTAATCATTGTAATCATTGTTAATTTTTTTATTAATTATTTTTTTAAGGGAATTTATTTTTTAGTAAAATATATTTTGTTATTTATCTTAATTGCATTTCTCTTTATTGCTTTTTGTGATACGCTTATCGGAACTGATTGATGACCTGATACTTGAACGATTATTTCCTGTATTAAAAATTAAGATTTAATATTTTAAATTTAATAAAATAATATTCGGAGTTTTATTTGCAAACAATTTATTCTTTAGTTACAAAACCAATAAATCAAAATGTCGGAATTATTCGTATTTCTGGTCCTGCTACTTTTAACATAGCGAAAAATCTATATAAGGATCTAGAGATAAAGGCAAATTCTGTTACCTTTCATAAGTTATTTTTTGCAAAAGAATTTATCGATGATACACTTGTTTTACTTTTTAAAAAGCCAAATTCTTTTACAGGAGAAGATGTTTGTGAAATTCATTTTCATGGATCGATGGTAATTGCAAATAAAATAATTGAAAAATTATCAAAAATGAATATTACACAAGCAAATCCTGGTGAATTTATGCAACAGGCATTTATGAATGGAAAGATTAATTTAACACAATCAGAGGCGATTAATACGCTTATTCTTACTAATGATTACACACTTGCAAATCAGGCAACAAAAAATTTAAATAATAAACAAGGATTATTTATTAATAAAATAATAAAAAAATTGGAAGATATAATCTCAAGAATTCAAGTCGCAATTGATTATCCAGAAAATACTGATCTTCCGATTTATAATTTAAAGAAAATAAATCAAGAATTAAAATTATTAAATAAAGAATTTTTAAAGGTAATAAATGAATCAACGAAAGTAATTAAAATTGGAAAGGGAATTAAAATTGCATTAATTGGACAACCCAATGCCGGAAAATCAACCTTATTAAACAAAATTTTAAATGAAGAAAGAGCAATTGTTTCAAATTACAAAGGAACAACAAGAGATGTTGTAGAATCATCAATTTATTTAAAAAATCATTTAATAACATTCCAAGATACAGCAGGACTTCGTAAATTCGGTAATAAAGTAGAAAAGATCGGAATTAAAAAATCATTTAATACATTAAAAAATGCCGATATTATTATTTTACTTATCGATGGTACGAAATCAGTAAATAAACAATTAAATAATTTTAAGGAAATTATTAGTAATTATTCTAATAAAATAATCACTGTTTTAAACAAAAAAGATCAACTTAAAAAAAATAAATTAAATGATAATTTATTAAAAATTTCTGCAAAAGAAAATAATATTTTAGAACTTGAAAAGGCGATTATTAAATATATTGAAACAAAATTAATTGCAAAATTTACAATTGAAGAAGCAATTTTAATTACAGATAATCAAATTAATAATTTCAAAAATATAAATGAAAAATTAACAAATATAATCAAAATGATCGATGAAAATTATCAAGAAGATATAATTTCATTTGAAATTGAAATAATTTTAAGAGATCTTTATAAAATTTTAGGAAAAGAATTAGATGAAGATTATATTTATCAATTGTTTAGTACTTTTTGTATAGGAAAATAAAATAAATGAAAGCAATAGATACACATGCTCATCTTGTTAAGTCATATTATCAGGATAATTTAGAAGATATAATAGAGAAATCTTTAAATGAACTTGAATATGTTTTTAATATTGGAACAGATTTAAATTCAATAGAAGAAATTTTAAATTTAAATAAAAAATATAAAAAATTAATTCCTGTGCTTGGAATTCATCCTTATGATGTAAAAGAATTAGATCAAAATAAAGCTAAATGATTAAAAAAAACAATCATAGAAAATAAAGAAAAAATTAAAGCTATTGGAGAAATAGGACTTGATTACTCAAGAAATATAAAATTAACTGAAAAAATAATTCAAAAAAAATGATTTATTTTTCAGTTAAAATTAGCGGATGAATTAAATTTACCGGTTGTTATTCATGGAAGAGATGCTTATGAGGATATTTATGAAATAATCTTAAAATTTCCTAATTTAAATTATTTAATACATTCTTTTACCGGCGAAAAGAAAATTCTTTTACAATTTTTAAAGTTAAAAAATTTAATGATTAGTGTCAACGGAATTCTTACATTTAAAAATGCAAATCAAGTAAAAGAAAATGCAAAAATTATCCCACTTGAGAAAATATTATTCGAAACAGATTGCCCATATCTTACTCCTGTTCCATTTCGTGGTAAAAAAAATTATCCTTTTTATTTAAAATATGTACTTGAAGAATTTGCTAAAATGAAAAATATTGAATTAAATAAATTAATAGATATCACAAATAAAAATGCTAAAAAATTTTATCAAATTTAAAATAGGCAAAAAGTTACATTTAATCTAAATCGAAAAATTTTAAAAAAGATAAATTATTATTATATTTATAATTTATTTTATATCAAACATTATATATAATTTAAAAAATATAAATTAAATATATTAAAATGGAGAATTAAGAATATGAATATAGAAGAAAATAAAATTTCTTTTGAAGTAGAGGGGATAAAGACAATCTTTAAAAAACAAAAGATAGATTTATATAGTAATAATATAAATTTACTTTTGGGTTTAAATTCTTCTGGGAAAACATCTTTTTTAGAAGCGGTAACTTTTTTAAGAAGAAATAATTTAGATTTAAGAACTAAATTTTTACGTGATATTAAGGGTTCTGAAAAAATAAATTTTGCGATCCAAAAAGAAGAAGATATCGTATCGAGAGTTTTTATTAATTATAATTTTTCGGAAAAAGAATTAAAAATATTAGAAAATAGTTTAAATTATTTATTTCCAAAGAGTTTAAAAGATAAATATATGAATATTTTTCGAAATGAAGGAAGAAAAGTAGGAGTAGATTCTAATAATAATTATTTACATGCACTTGATAATAATTCAATTTATAAAAAAATTATTTTTGAATATCTTAAAAATCCTAATAATGAAGATTTCTATAAAAATTTTTATCAGGAATTTAGAGATTACAATGTTGGTCTAAAAACACAAAAATTATTAGAAAAAATATTTAATAAGATTAAAAGAGTAATTTCATATGCAAAAAGCAAAGGAAGATTTGAATTAACTTCTGAGATTGCTTATTTAAATATAGATAACACTAAAATTTATTTAAAAACTGAATTTATTTTTAGAGTTTTTTTAAATATTGAAAAAATTTTGATCAAGAAACCTGAAATTGTTTATCTTAAAAATAATTCAAGAATTAATGATCTTGAATATAATTTTGATTTAAATTATTTGTTTGAAAGAATAAATACAGGTGAAGCTTTTTCGGAAAAGGCAAGAATTAATGATATTTTAAATTTTTTATATCCTGAAAAAGAACAATTAAAATTTTATTATGAAATGCCTAATGGAAATGAAAAAAATGAAGAAAAATCAAAAATTGAAGAAAAGATTCGAAATAATTTAAAAAAGGTTTTACAAAATTTTGAATTCATTGATTTTGAAATTAAAATAAATATTACAAATAATCAAATAAAATTACAATTTAATTCTAAAGGTGATTGATTAATAGGAAGTAACGAAAGTAAAAATAATAGTAATGGAGCAAAGGTCTTTTTAGATTTTATTATTACTTTAAATTCTATTATTCATGATAATTCTAATGATCAAATTAAAATTATTATGGTTGATGAACCGGAAAATAATTTATCAATTCCTTTACAAATTGAATTAAAAAAATATTTAAAAAATTTAATTGCAAAAAATAAGGAATTATTTAAGAGTATATACATTATATTTGCAACACATTCACCTTTTCTATATGATAGTCAATTTAAAATAAATATTTTTGAAAGAGATCAAATTGGAAGCACAAAAATATTATCTTTAGAAAAAGGATTGCATAGTATTAAAGATGATATAGAAAAAATTGATACTCTAAAATTATTAGAGATGATTTTTGCAATTGAAAATTATTTAAAACAAGAATTTGAACAAAATATTTTTAAACAACCAAAAAAGATTCTTTATTATAATAGTGATCGAGATTTTCTTCCTAATAAAATTTATGAAATTCATTTTGAATTGAGAGCAATAAATTCACTTGCATCCCTTTATCAAATGATTGGGGAAATGGGTTTAAGAAATTTTGAACAAATAAGACATGATGATTATTTAGAGGAAAAGCAAATCAAAGAACTTGTAAGTAAAATGGAAACTGAGAATAAAAAATTTGCTGTAATTTTAATAAATTAAGAATTTTTATTTT
The DNA here is from genome assembly GCA_027925325.1 of Candidatus Hepatoplasma scabrum. Taxonomy (GTDB): domain Bacteria; phylum Bacillota_I; class Bacilli_A; order Mycoplasmatales; family Hepatoplasmataceae; genus Hepatoplasma; species Hepatoplasma scabrum. The sequence continues at coordinate 585,331 of AP027133.1, read as the reverse complement.
TAACAACCGTTCCATATACTAAAATTTCACTTGCACCATTTGCAATTTGTGATGTTGATAATCTTATATTATGAATTTCTTTATTATCTAATTCACCGTAGGTTAATATTGCATTTTTAATCATCTGTTCGATCGCATCTTCTCTTGCATCATTTAAAAGATAAAAATAACTTTGCATTTTTCCTCCACTTACATTTACAATATTTGCCCCAATATCTTTAAATAAATTTTTAGCTCTTACACTTGAGCCATAAACTAAGCCTAATTTGATTTTATCTTTAGGAGGATTTGTATTAAATAATTTTTCTTTTTTAATTAATTCTAATTTATCTTCTGTTAAGCCTTTTAAAAATTCTTGATTTTTAATTTTTTCTTGAATTTCTTGAGTTAAATTTATTTTTTTAATTTTTTGATTATAATGTTTTTTTCATTTTTTACTTTCTCCTAAATATAAAAAGAAAAAAATATTTAAACCAAGCAATGCATATAAAGCAGCTTTTCTAAATTGTCCTTTTTTTGCAAAACTTAAAGCAGCGGCGTTTTGAAATAAAGTAATCAAAATTAAATAACCAAGATAATAAAAAAAAGCAGAAAAAATATTTGCTAGTTTTATTTTTTTACTTTTTTGATACTCATCTTCTATTTTTGTTATTATTCTTAAATAATAATCATAATTATTGTTTTTAATAAAAATTAATTCTTCATTAGTCATTCTAAATTAATTATATTTTAATTAAATATTTAAAAAATATCTTAATTTTATATTTTTATAAAAATATATAATAATTTTACTTATTCATTTTTTTGAAAATTTAGGAGATAAGAAATGAAGCATAAAGAAGAAAATAATTTGCAAAAAATAAAGATATCAGAAAAATTTAAACAGGAATTAGAAAATTTTCAAAAAAAGCTAACAAATTTAAATAAGAGAAATCGCAATATTTGAACATCGAAAAGTACTAATTATAATTTTTCAATTTCCAATTTACAAGAAGAATCATTATTAAAATTAAATAGCTTTTTAAAAAAAGATATTAAGAATTTAAAAGTTGATTTAAAATTGAATATTATTGAAAATAAGGAAAATTTTATTAAAAATTTTAATTTATTTTATATAAAAAATAAAGAAAAAATATATTGTAGAAAAATTAGAAAAAAAATTTCTAGTAAAAAAACAGATCAAGAAAAAAATTTTTTAATTTTTAATAATATTGAAAAAGAAAATCAAAAAATTAAAAATGAAATCGGTTATCAAACCTTTTATTTTGTCCCTTATTATTTTCTTACAAATTTTACAAATATAAATAAGACAATTCCTATTAGATCACCAATTTTTTTTGTTCCGATAATTTTAATATTTGATAATAATTTACATAAAGTAAGAATGTATTATGATAATACAAGAGATGTTATAGTTAACAATTTTATAATTGAAAATTTTTTAAAAAATAAAGATTATTATTTTGATTATGAAAAATCATTTTTATCAAATATTAAAAATTTATTTGTTAATTTTAAAAGAAATAAAAAAGAAATTATTACCTATCTTGAATCTTATTCTGATAATTTAGATCAATTTAAAGATTATAGTAACATTGAAAAATTTAATTTTCTTTTTAAGATAGAAAAAAGTTTTACAATCGGTTTTTTTGATAAGTATGATAATGCTGTAAAAAGAGATCTAAATTTAATTTTAGAAAAAGGATATTTTACAAAACAACTAGAAAGATATAGTTTAGTAAATAAAAAAAATTCACAAAAAAATTCTCAATTTTTGTTTGATAATCATATTGAAAAAAATGCATATAATCTTGATGAAAAAGGATTATTTTATATTGATAATTTAAATAATCAACAGTTTTTTGCTTTAAAAAAAATAAATGAAAATAAGACTAATAATTTAGTTATTTGAGGACCTCCTGGAACAGGAAAATCACAAACAATTTTATCAATCATCTATGATGCTATTTTAAAAAATAAAAAAATTGCTTTAGTTTCAGAAAAAAGAGCTGCGCTTGATGTTATTTATCAAAGATTGAATAATTTAAATAAATTTGCGTTTTATCTTACAGATATGAATAATAAAGGTGATTTTTATCAACAGATAAATCAATCTTATGAAGCGGCAAAAAAAATATTAGAAACAGAAAAATTTGAATTTATTAATGATAAAAAATTTCAAGAAGAAATTAATAAGATTGACAATTTATCAGATCAAATTGTAGAGTATTTAAAAAATATGGATTCAATTGATTTTTATAAAGATATTGAATTTTTTGAAAATAAAAAAATATATGAATTAATTGAGGAGTTTTATTTTAAATTTAAAAATTTTAATGAATTTTTAAAAGAGAGTATTTATGATGAAAAAATCAACTCTTTTATTTTAAATGAAGGAAATAAAAATAATAATTTTTCTATTTTTTTAAATAAAATAAAAGAATTATTTGAAAATAATTTATTATCGAAAATTGAACAAATGATCAAATTAAGAGATGAAATAGCTAATATTTATGGTTTGGATTTTATTAAAAAAAACGATGGTGATATTTCTGATTATTTTAATTTTTTGATTAATGGAAAAAAAGAAGAATTAAAAAAAGAAAAAAAGACGATATCTTTATTATGAAAAGATTTATTACAAAATTGAAATGAAAAAAAATATAAAGATATTTATGAATATCTTAGAAATGATCGTTTAAGCTCATTTCTAATTGATTATCCAATTGATCGATTTGAACAATTATTTAAGATTTGTGATGATTTAATATATCTTTCAGTTTTTACACCATTTTTAGTTGATTATATTAATTTGGTAATTAAAAATAATTTTGTTTTTAATATATTTTCAAATTATTTGAAAAAGGAAAATATTGAAGAAAAATATTTAAATTTAAAAAACAATTTTTTCCTTTTAAAGAAAAAATTTTTAAATAGCAAAAGAAAATATGATCGAAAATTCGCCGGTTTAAAAAGAGATTTACAAGTAAATCAAGATATGACAGAAATGATTACATTTTTGCAAAATTGTCTTTTAAATTTAAAAAATTATCATCAAACTAAAACTAAAATAGAAGATTTATATAATAAGATTTTTTTTGATAATTTAAAAAATCAGGAAAAATTAATTACAAAATATAAAAAAGAAGAGCAAAATGTAACTTTGAAATTTAACAAATTTCAAATAATAAAAAATTTTTCTGAAGAAGAATTTTCATTTCTAAAAGATTTTATTAACTATATAAAAAGTCAGAAAATAAAATTTGATAAACTTTTGCAAATAATAGAATTTAAAATTTTTCGAGAAAGACTTAATAAATATAAATATATATTTAAATTAAGAGATCAAATATTTGATTGAAAAAATAATTATGATAAATTTATAAATTTAAGACAAACAAAAATTAAAAAATTCTCGGAAATAACAAAGTATTATTTAGCAAAGCAATTTTTAATAAATTTTGAAAATTCATCGCCCCAATTTAAAAGAATAGTTTTTGATCCGAAAAAAAAATGAGGTATCAAAATGTTTTTAAAAACTGAAAAAGATACCTTTAAGAATTTATATAAAATTTGATTATTAAATCCTGAGACAATTTCAAGTATTTTTGATCTTAAGGATAAGTTTGATCTTGTTATTTTTGATGAAGCTTCACAGATGTTTATTGAAAGAAGTTTACCTGCGATTGAAAGATCTAAAAAAGTTGTAATTTTAGGAGATGAAAAGCAATTAGCTCCAACCAATTTTTTTGTATCAAGAAATATTGATCAAGAATTTGAAAAATTTGAGGAGAAAAATTTAATTGATGATAAATTGTCATTGTTAAATTATGCAAAAACTAAATTTCCACATATTATGCTTAAATATCATTATCGTTCTGATTTTAAGGAATTAATTGAATATTCAAATAATATTTTTTATAATGATAATCTTATATTTATTAGTAAAAATGGAAAAAATAAAAATTTTCAACCGATAGAATATTTTGAATTAAAAGATTCAATTTATAAAAATGGACTTAATCATAACGAGATCGATAAAATTATAGAAATTTTATATCAAATTAAAAATAATTTAAATTTAAATAAAAAATCTATTGGAATTATTACAATGAACTCAAAACAAGAAAAATATCTTTCAGAGAAATTAGCAAGTATAAGTTATAATGATTTTAATTTTTCTAATTGAATTAATAGTGATGATGTCAATCTTTTTGTTAAAAATATTGAAAATGTTCAGGGGGACGAAAGGGATATAATTATTTTTTCAACTTTGTATGGAAGAAATGAAGAAGGAAAAATATCTTTTAATTTTGGTCCAATTAATAAATTTGGCGGAGTAAATAGAATTAATGTTGCGGTTACAAGAGCAAAATTAAAAATGTATGTAATTACGTCAATTAGACAAAATGATTTTGAGAATTTTTTTATTCGTAATCAAGCACATAAAGATAATTTAGAAAGTGGAATTTATATTCTTTATAGATTTTTAAAACATTGTATTAAGTCATATAATAATAAAAAAATAATCAATCAAAATCAATTTAGTATTAAAAATTTTAATTCTAAATTTGAAAAAGATTTATATCAAGAACTTATAAAGATAGCAAAAAGATATAATTTATATGTAATAAATAGAGATAAAACTTATGGATATAAAGCAGATTTTTTATTTTATGATGAAAATCATAAAATAATTCTTTTGATAGAATCTGATCAGGCGATTAAAAATTCTTATAAATCTGTAAGAGAGAGAGATATTTCAAAGCAAGACTTTTTAAAAGAAAGAGGTTATAATTTTTATCGTATTTGAATTTCAAATTGATTTAATAATCAAAAAATGGAATTAAATAATATTGAAAAAATTATTAAAAATACTATTAATTTATAGAAAGGAATTTTATGGAAAATAATAATAAAAAAGAAATTACAGAAATTAAAAATAAAAATTTAACAGGAATTAATTTTTCAACCAAAAATTTAAATAATTCTCTTTTTGCAAAATCAAATTTAAATAAAATTAATTTTAGTAAAGCAAATTTAAGTTTTTCATTATTTAAAAAATCTAATTTAAAGATGGCAAATTTTATAGAGACAAATTTAAAGGAATCTAATTTCATAAAATGTAATTTATCAGAAGCAAATTTTAAAAATGCAACTCTTACTAAAGCAAATTTTTTAAAAGTTAATTTTACTGATGCTAACTTTAATGATGTAAATCTTACTGATGCTAATTTCAGAAAAATTAGATTTGCAAAAAGTGATCTTACAAATGCTAATCTAAGTAATTTTTCAATTAATAATAAAAAATTTTTAATAAATTTTATTGGCGAAAAATTAAGAAAAGTTAATTTTAGTAATACAAATCTTTTGGATGCAAAATTTAGCTATTTAAATTTTATTGCTCCGATTTTTGATGGAGCAAATTTTAATAAAACAAATTTTAAAAATATGTCTCTTAAAAAAGGAAGTTTTATTAATGCTAAATTTATAAATTGTAATTTTAATAAAACAAATTTCAGTTATGCTAATTTTAATGGAACAACTTTAAAAAAGACAGATTTAAGTAAATCTAATTTAAATTTATCAACTTGAAAAAATGCAATTCTTGAAAATGTAGATTTATCTTATGCAAATTTATCTCATGTTGATTTTAGTAATGCTAAATTACTTAATGTAAATTTAAGTAGAGCAAATCTTGCAAAAGCTAATTTAAAAGGAGCCGAATTAAAAGCGGTAAATTTTGATAAAGCCAATTTAAATAAGATTGATTTTACGGAAGTTAAATTAATTGATACAGAATTATATAAATAATTATATTTTTGTAAATAAAAAATTTATTTTATTAATTTTTTTTGTAAAATCTCCTTGATTTAATCACTCATTTATAATTTGAAATGAATTTGGAATAAAAGGAGAAAATAGATAAGAAAGATCGAAAATATTTTTTGTTAAAAAATTTAAGATTACCTTTAAGTATTTTTGATCTTTTTCTTTTCAAGGTTCTTTATTTTCGATGTATTTATTTAAAGTTTCAATATATTTAATAATTTCATCAATTGCTTGATTAAGTTTAAATTGATCCATAAACTTATAATAATTATTTTTGAAATTGTTAATCTCTTTTGACAAATTTATCTCATAATCACTATAAATTATTTCTTGTGGTATAAATCCTGCAAAATATTTATTTAACATTTTATCTGTTCGAGCGATTAAATTTGAATATTTATTTACTAATATTCCATTGATTGTTTTTATTAATAAATTTTCAGAAAATCTTCCATCTTCTCCTAGAGCAATATTTTTCACCAAATAAAATCTAATTGCATCACTTCCATATTTATCAATTAAAAATAATGGATCAATAGCATTATTTTTTGATTTCGACATTTTCTCACCTTGATCTGTTACTATTCAACCGTGAGCGAAAATTTTAGGAGTACGATAATTTTTCATTTTTAAAATAATCGGTCAATATAATGCGTGGAATCTTGTAATTTCTTTTCCGATTATCTGTAAAATTTCTCAATTCGAATCTTTTTTTCAAATATCAGTTACTTTATATTTACTTTCTTTATTTTTAAAAACAGATAGATAATTTAATAGTGCATCAAATCAGACATAAATGACATAATTTTTATCATTTAAGAGACTTATTCCTCATCTTATTGATTTTCTTGTAATTGATAAATCAGAAAATGATTTATCTAAAAAATTATTTATTAATTCTTTTTTAAGATGATTTGGAGTTAATAAATCGGTTTTTTGTAATTTTTCTTTTATTCAATTTTTAAATAAAGTTACTTTTAAAAAATAACTTTCTTCTTCTAAGGACACTAACTTTCTTTTACATTCTGGACAGATATTTCCAACAAGAGCTTGTTTCTCTGTAAAAAATGTTTCATCATATTTGCAATATAATCCTTTATATTTGCCCTTATATATGTAAGATTTTGTTAATAATTCTTGGAAAGTTTCTTGTACAAATTGTTCATGATATTTATCAGTTGTTCTTATGAAGTAGTCGTAATTTATATTTAATTTTGCTCATAATAATTTAAAATTTTCAATAATTTTATCTACATATTCTTTTTCGTTTTGCTTTTCTTGTCTTGCTTTTTCTGTTATTTTTTGCCCATGTTCATCTGAACCTGTAAGAAAAAAAACTTCATATCCTTGCATTTTTTTATATCTCTTATAAATATCAGCTAATATTGTAGTATAAGCATGACCGATATGCAATTTATCATTAGGATAGTAAATAGGGGTTGTAATAAATATTTTTTTCATAAACAATTAAATAATATATTTTAATAAAGTATATAAAAATTACAATTAAATAAAATTACTATTTTATTTATAATTTTAATATTATGAATTATAGAAAAATAAATGGGAAGATAATTTTTATAACAGGTGGAGTATTATCATCATTAGGAAAAGGTATTTTTTCTGCTTCGCTTGCTTCTATCTTTAAAGAAAGAAAATTAAAAGTAAATATGATGAAATTTGATCCTTATTTAAATGTTGATCCAGGGACAATTTCACCAATTGAACATGGAGAGGTTTTTGTTACTAGAGATGGCGGAGAAACAGATTTAGATATTGGTCATTATGAAAGATTTATTAATCAAAATCTTACAAAAAATTCTTCAATTAGTTCAGGAAAAATTTATAGTAATTTAATAGAAGATGAACGAAAGGGAAAATATTTGGGTAAAACAGTTCAAATTATTCCTAATGTTATCGACAAAATTATTGAACTTGTATTAAAAAATTTAAATGGATATGATCTTTTAGTTGTTGAAATTGGTGGTACGGTTGGTGATATTGAATCTATTCCTTACTTTGAAACGATTAGACAATTGCAGTTTCAAAGAGAAAATGTCATAAATATTCATATTGGTTTTATTCCCTTTCTTAAAATAAATAAAGAATATAAAAGTAAACCTTTTCAGCATAGTGTGAAACAATTGCATAGTCTTGGTGTTTTTCCTAATTTTCTCGTAACACGAAGTGAAGAAAAAATCTCTTCTACAATCATTGATAAAATTTCAGCTAATTGTAGTGTTCACAAAGATTATATTTTTGAACTTGAAAACGTTGATAGTGTTTATCAAATTCCTCAAAAATTAGTAGATGAAAAAATTGATCAAAAAATTGCAGATATTTTAAATTTAAATTTAAAATATTCACCAATTAAAAATTATCAATTGATTGATAAATTAATTAAAGATCAAAAAATTGGCGAAATTAAAATTGTAATAGTTGGTAAATATCATAATTTAAAAGATTCTTATCTTTCAATTATTGAATCATTAAGAATTATTTCCATTTATCAAAAAATTTCTTTAAAAATAGAATTATTTGATGCAAAATCTTTAAATGTAAATGATTTAAAAAATTTTTCAGGAATAATTATCGCTGGAGGATTTGGAATTGAAGGAACTTCAGGAAAAATTAGTGCAATTAAATATGCAAGAGAAAATAATATTCCATTACTTGGAATATGTTTTGGGATGCAATTATTAATTTTAGAATTTGCCAAAAATATCGCTAAATTAAATGTTTATCATGAAGAATTAAATCCAAATAAAAATAATTTTATTATTCATTTACTTAAAGATCAAGATTTAAAAAAATTAGGTGGAACAATGCGTTTGGGTGAATATAATTGTAAATTAATTGATAATACGCTTGCAAAAAGAATATATAAGAAAAGTATGATAAAGGAAAGACATCGCCATCGTTATGAGTTTAATAATAAATATAAAAAGGAATTAGAACAAAAAGGATTATTATTTTCAGGAATTAATCCGGAAAATAATTTAGTGGAAATTGTCGAATATAAAAATAATGATTTTTATATTGGTGTTCAATTTCATCCTGAATTCAATACGACCTTATATAAATTAGATCCACTTTTTGAATCTTTTATTAATGCCGCTTATCAGTATGAAAAAAAACGAAAAAATAATTAAAATTGATCCTAATTGAGCAAAAGATAAAATTGGATTATCAAATAATGTTTATTATAAAAATGATATTATTTGTAAGTTTTTTGTTAAAAACAAATTTACTGATGTTTATGGAAATCAAGAAATTTTAATTTTGAAAGAATTAAAAGTTTTTGATTATTTAGAGATTGAAAATAATTATTTTTGTACAAAAATAATTAAACATAAAGCGTTTAAAACAGAAGAGGTAAAAGATCAAATTTTGATTAATTGTGCAAAAGAAATTTATCGACTTCATAATATTAAAATTAAAAATAATACAAAATTAAGAGAACCTAATTTTTTAAAAACTTGAAATTTTTTAAATACACAAAAAGAAATTTTTAATTATCCAAATGAAAGTATTATCTTAGAAGAAGTGTTAAAATTTTTAAACAAGGATCTTGTTTATGCAAATAATGATATTGTAGATGGTAATATTTTAATTTTAAATAATGATAATATTAAAATTATTGATTATGAATATGGTGGAATTAATAGCAAATATTTAGATCTTGCGAGTTTTATTGTAAAAAGAAAATTAACAAAAAAACAAGAGGATGTTTTTTTACAAACTTATATTAATCTTTCTTTAGATTTTGATTATTACAAGTTTGTAATAGCAAGAATCTTTACGGCTTATTTTTGAGCAAAATGAGCGCGATATAAATATCAAGAAACAAAAGAAAATATCTATGCTGAAATTGCTGATTGACTAGTATTGAGAGGAAAATAAAATTGAGTTTAAATGGAAGAATATGAATTAAAAATCGCGATTGATAAGATACTTGAATTACTTTGAAATCCTAAAAACGGGAAAGTTACATTAATAAGTGAAGATTATAAAGAATTTTCTAATTTTATTAGTGATTTTGTAAAAAAGACAAACTTAAAGGATAATCAAATTTTTGAAGTTTTTAAAGATTTATCAAATTGAAAAAAAATGAGAAAAATTTTTGATGAATTAGATTATGATGGAAAAATTTCTTTTTTAAAAAGAATTAAAATTCATTTAGATAAAAATTCAAAATTTAACAATAATCAAAAATTATTGCAAAATAGAAATGAAATTATTAAAATCATAAGTTCAATTTTAAATGAAAAAAAATCTTTATCTGTTACTAATGAAAGTGCAGATAATTTAATAAAAGATATTTTAAATTCAACCGATATTAATTATCAAAAAGATAATTTAAAAAAATTATATTTTTTTATTAAAGGGGAAAAAGATAATTTAAAACAAATTTTTAATGAAGGACTTCTCGATAATTTTTATATTCATTTTAATAATAAAATCAAAAAGATTGCAAAAGAAAAAGATTTATTATCTTTTTTAAGTCAAATTTCAACTGTTATTTTTTATTTAGATTTTGCAAAATATATTAAAAATTTAAATAAAAACAACAACAATAATTCAAATAATAATATTTTTTATATTGATGGAGCCATTTCTTCAAATAAAAATAAAATAGGACTTGCAATAATTGCTGATCAAAAAGGCCAATTATTAAGTAAAAAAGAAAATTCTGAATGTGAATGGGCAAATGAAATAGAGGCTTTTGCATTTTTACAATTTGTTAAATATTTAATAAAAAATGAAATAGATAATTGTTTGGTATATGAAGATAACAAAACAATAATTTCTTGAATCAAAAAAGGGAAAGTGAATAGTAAAACAAAAGCAAAAGATTATATGGATCAATCATTTAAATTAATTAATAATAATCATTTGCAAATAAAAGTTGAATATATCGAAAGTAATAGTAATTTAGCAGATAAATATACACGAGAAATTTAATTTACTCTAATTATTGATAAAATTAATTTATGAAAAAATACGATGTAATAATTATTGGAGCCGGTCATGCTGGAGTGGAAGCGGCCAATGTTTTAAATAATCAAAAAATTAAGACAGCTCTTGTTACTTTTAAAAAAAGTGATATTTCATATCTTTTTTGTAATGTTTCAATTGGAGGATCAGCAAAGGGAATTGTTGTAAAAGAACTTTATGCATTGGGCGGATTGATGCCTATTGTTGCCGATTCAACACAATTACAAACAAAAATTTTAAATAAATCAAAGGGTTCAGCAGTACAAGCGCTTCGAGCTCAAGTTGATAAAATTGATTATCCTAAAGTGATGCAAGATAAAATTCTTAATATGCAATATCTTGATTTAATTGAAGATGAAGTAATTAATTTATCGTTTGATCAAAAAGGAATATTAAATGGTGTTAATACCAAAAAAAATAAACATATCTTTGCAAATTATGTAATTATTACAACCGGAACTTTTTTAGATTCTAAGATAATGCAGGGAACAAATATTTATCGATCAGGTCCAAATAATTTAAAAACAACAAGTGGAGTATCAGAACAATTTAAAAAATTTAATCTTGAACTTTTACGATTAAAAACAGGAACTCCTCCCCGTGTCTTTAAAGATAGTATTGATTTTAGTAAATTAAAAATTGAACCTGGATCAGATGATCCTTTATATTTTTCAGAAGAAAGATTAATTGTCAAAAAATATCAAAATATTCCTGCTTGAATTTTATATACTAATCAAAAAACACATCAAATTATTAAAGATAATTTAAATAAATCTTATCTTTATTCAGAAGAAATAACAGGAATAGGTCCAAGATATTGTCCATCAATTGAAGATAAAATTAAGCGATTTTATCAAAAAGATCGGCACCAAGTTTTTCTTGAATTAGAATCAGAAAAATTAGATACAATATATCTTTCTGGATTATCTTCTTCGCTTCCAAAAGATGTACAAGATAAATTTTTAAAAACATTACCTGGATTTGAAAATGTAAAAGTTGCAAAACATGCTTATGCAATTGAATATGATTCTTTAAATCCAATCCAATTAAAACAAACATTTGAATTAAAGAAGATACCACATTTATTTACAGCAGGACAAATTAATGGCACAAGTGGATATGAAGAAGCAGCTGGACAGGGACTAATTGCAGCAATCAATGTTGCTAATAAGATTAAAAAAAGACCAGAATTTATTTTAGATCGAAATGAAGCTTATATCGGTGTAATGGTAGACGATCTTACTTCAAAAGGAATTTATGATCCTTATCGCTTATTATCATCGAGAGCTGAATATCGTTTACTACTAAGAAGCGATAACGCAATTAGAAGGCTTTATAAAAAATCTTATAAAAATAAACTTATTACAGAAGATACTTATAAATTATGAGATGCGAAAATTAAATTGATTGATAATTTAATTTTAAAAATAAAAGAATTAAAACTAAATCAAAGTGATAAAAATGTTAGTAATTTATTAAAATCAAAAAAAATAGTAATTAATCAAAATACATTTTCATTATTAAATTTATTAAAAAGACCGGAGATATCAATTTTTGATCTTGAAAATATTTTAGTTAATAAACTTAAAAAATATCAACAATTAACAATTGAAGAAAAGAAGCATTTAGAGATTGAAATAAAATTTGAAGGATATATTAAAAAGCAAGAAATTGAAGTTAAAAAATATTTAAAATATCAAAATTTAAAAATTAAAGAAAATTTTGATTATCAAAAGATATTAAATCTTTCAAAAGAAGCAAAAGAAAAATTGATTAATTTTAAACCCTCTACGATTCATCAAGCAAAAAATATATCCGGAATATCTCCGAGTGATATTATTATTTTAATGAATCATATCAATAAAAAAAAATAACTTATTCTTTAAATATTAAATTATAAATCTGTGCTTTTATTTCCTTATTTTCAATGATGTTAGTTTTTTCTATGTCTTCAATTAATATTAATAAATCTTCTTTTAATAATTTTAATTCTTGTAAATAATAATTAAACTCTTCAGAATGAATTTTGGTATAAAAATCATAGTCATTTAAAATATTGAAAACTTCTGTTGAAATAAGATCATATCTTCATATTTTAGAATTTTTTCGATAAGGATATGGTCTATCAAGATAATTTGAATTTAAAATTTTATCACCTATTAATTTCAAAACTTGATTAATTTTTAATTCAATTAAATCAAAATAATCATTTACTTTAATAACAGAAATTTTAATTCATTTTTTTAAATTAATTTTTAAAAAATTATTTTTTCCTCATTCTTTTAAATTAATAAATTCATTTTGCATGTTTTTATTAATATTTAAAATTATCTCTTTTCTCAATAATCCATCGAAAAAAAAACAGTCCTCAATTAATTTAAAAGTAACATTTATTTTTTTATTAAAAACCTCTAATTTATCGACAAAATTTTTTAAAAAGTAATTCTCTTTTTTATTTATAGATATTTGCCCTTGCATTTAAATTTAATTCCCTTTCAATTAAATTTTATCTCTTATAAAAAACAAACAAAACAAAAAAATCAAATTTATAATTATTTTTTAAAATAATTAAAAATTTTTGAATTTTATATTACAATAAATATAACTTAAAAAGTAAGTTAATAAGATTTAAAAATTCTAATGTCAAATAAAAAAAACTCTAATCCTATTTATAAACTAGAATTTATAAATATTACTAAGAAATTTTTAAATGGAAAGATTGTTGCGAACAATAACATTAATCTTGGAATTGAAGGGGCAAAAGTCACCGCACTTGTAGGAGAAAATGGTTCAGGCAAATCTACGCTTACTTCGATATTATTTGGTTTATATAAACAAGATTTTGGTGAAATTAAAATAGATGGAAAAATTTCTGATATGTATCAATCAGGAGCTGCTAAAAAACATCAAATTGGAATGGTTCATCAACATTTTCATTTGGTTGAAAAATTCACAGTTCTTGAAAATATTATCTTGGGACAAGAGGATCTTTTTGTTTCAAATGATGATAAAGATGCTTTAAAGCAAAAAATATTTGAATTAGAAAATAAATATAATAATTTTTCAAAAAATACAAAAGAAAAAGAAAAATTTGAAAAATATTATGATATTGAATTAGAACTAAGAAAAAAACGTTTTGCAAGATATCATAATAAATTAGAAATTAATAAATTAGAACAAAAATTAAAAAAACTAACAAATAGTAATCTTATATTTTACAAATTAAATATTTTAAAAAAAGAACAAAAAATTTCTAAATTAAAAAAAGAAATTTTAAATTTAGAAAAAAAATCGGAAAAATTTAATTCACAAATTTCGCAATTAAAAATAGATTTTAAAAAATATCTTACAAAAAATACACAAAAACTAGAAGAGATAAGAAAAGAACTAGATTTCTTAAAGGTTGATTTAAATACAAGAAATTCAACAAAATATGGAATTTTAAATTATAAAAAATATCGTAATCGTTTTGATGCAATCACAAATCGTTATGGGATTAATTTAAATCCTGATCAATTGGTCTCAAAATTAAATGTTGGTGATCGACAAAAAGTCGAGATATTAAAAACACTTTGAGTAGAAAAAGATGTAATTATTTTTGACGAAGCAACTGCAACTTTATCGGTTGATGAAATTTCTTCTCTTTTACAATTAATCAAAAAATTAAGGGATGCAAATAAAACAATATTATTTATTTCACATAAATTACATGAAGTAAAAGAAATCGCTGATAATATTGCTGTATTGAATAAAGGTAATTTAATTGCTAATTACAAAAATACAGCAGATGTTACGATTGATCATATTGCCAAAATAATGGTAGGAACAAAGATAACATTAGATTTTAAGAAAGAAAGTCCTTCTACAAAAAAATTGCTTGAGGTTAAAAATTTAAGTTATATTACAAAAAAAGGATTTAAAGCGGTTGACAATGTTTCTTTTGATGTTAAAGAAGGAGAGATTTTTGGTCTTGCTGGAATTGAAGGAAATGGTCAAGAGGAAATTTTTAATTGTATTGCCGGAATCAAAAAAGCAACAAAAGAATCAAAAATTTTGTTTGAAGATAGAGATATTAGTAATTCTAAAATTAAAGATAAAAATAAATTTATTAGTCATATTCCAATTGATCGATTTAAGCATGGAATTATTGCTGATCGAAATTTAGCCTTTAATTCAATAATTACTAGTTTCAATGATCAAAGATTCGCAAAAATTTATTTTCCGAAAAAAACAAATCAAAAAGAGGGAAAAAATTTAGTTGTTGATAATAAAGAAATTTATCGATGAACAGAAAAATTAATTAAGAAAATGAATGTAGAGGGTGCTAGTAATTATAATATTGAGATAAGAAATTTGTCAGGTGGCAATCAGCAAAAATTTGTAATTTCGCGGGAAATTTCGCGTGAGCATAAATTGCTCTTAGCCGGTCATCCAACGCGAGGATTAGACATAAAATCAATCAAAAATATTTATACAGAAATAATTAATAATGCTCCATTTAAAGCGACTTTACTTTATTCACTCGAAATAAGTGAGCTTATGGCTGTTTGTGATCGAATTGCAATTTTATATAAAGGTCGAATTGTAAAAATAATTAATCCGAAAAAATTTGCATCAGAAAAAATTTCAAAGATGTTTGTTGGTGAAGTTTAGTAAATAAGGATAGATAGATGGCGACAAAAAAACATGTAAATAAAAATAAAAAACGAAAATTTCATTTTAATCAAAAATTAATTATTTCTTTAATAATAATTTTAATCGGGCTTTATATTGGAATGTTAATAATCGCTATTTTTGGTTATAATCCCTTTACTTTATTTACTGCAACTTGAGAAGGTAATTTTACAAGTTTAAAAGAATTTGGTAATTTTTTATCTGTTTTTACTTGAATGACTTTTATCGGCTTGGGAGCTCTGGTTGCTTTTCGTGCTAAGATCTTTAATATCGGTATTTTTGCGCAGATGGTAGCAGGTGGTTTATTCGGATATTTATTTGCCGCTCTTGTTGTTTGACCGGGAAGAATTGGTGTTTTATTTTCAATTTTAATTCCGGTTGCGACAGGAATTTTTATCGCTTTATTAATTGCTTTTTTAAAAAATAGATATAACATAAATGTTGTTGTCTCATCAATTATGCTTAATTGAATTGTTTTTTGAATTTATCGCTATTTTCGTAATCCCGTAAATGCCCCTTATTTATTTAATGGTGGGACCGTACCGATGAATATAGATCCATCAAATTCACTAAGATTTGATTGATTAACTTCATTATTTCCAGAATCATCGATAAATATTGGGATTATTTTACTTGTGATAATTGTTCCGATCATCTGATTTCTTTATGCTAAAACATCATTTGGAATCAAACAAGGAATTATAGCAAGTTCAGAAAATATTAGTTTATATTCAGGGATAAATTATAAAAAAGAGATTTATAAAGCGATGGCGCTTTCTGGTGCTCTTTCTGGTCTAGCTGGAGCAACATTTTATTTAGGAACAAATCAAACCCTTCCTGTTGTTGGAAATGATCTACCATTAGAACCTTTCAATGGTATTACAATCGCTTTAATTGGTTTTAACAGCCCAATTGGAGCTGTATTTGGGGCAATCTTTATCTCTCTTTTTGAAAATGCTAAAATCTATCTAGATGTTTATAGTGATCAAAATATCGTTGATTTTATTATGGGAATTATCGTTTTGTTTATTTCTGGTGCAAATTACTTTTTAATTTATTCTCCGCAAACAAAGATTATTAATTGGGTTAAAAGGAAAGATGAAAAAAATTTTACTTCCTCCACAATTAATAGTTTAAATGCTGATAATTCAAGAGATAATTTTGGCGAAAGTGAAAAGAAAAAAGAACAAGAATATAAAATTATCGCTCTTGAAAAAGGAAAAAAAGCCGATACCGTTTACAAACAACAATATTTAAAAATGAAAAATAGCAAAAAGCATAAAAAACATCACAATAATAAAAAAGGAGAGAATAATGAATAGTTCATTTGCCTTATTTCTTACTGAATTATTAGCTTTTTTTTCAATTTATTCATTAGGTTCATTGGCTGGTTTATTATCAGAAAAATCAGGTGTTGTTAATATCGCTCTTGATGGAAAAATGATTATGGGTGGACTTATTTTTACATTATTTTTCCAGATAAATGGATTCGAGGAAAATTTAGATTGATTTAGTTCTTACCTTGCGCTCTTTTTTGCTGGTTTATTTTCAATGCTTTATGCGACATTACTTTGTTATTTTACAATTAATTTACTTGCGGATAATGTTATTACAGGAACGGCTTTAAATATGATTGCTCCTGCTTTTGCTTTGCTTGTAATGTATGCAATTCCAAACGGGGGAGAAACAATTAGTGATATCGGTCATTCTAGTAATTGATCGGGAAATGTCGATTCATTTGTCATTATTATGACGATAGTTACGATTTTAATTTTATTATTTTTTACCTTTTTTCTTCATAAAACAAATTATGGTTTAAGATTAAAGGCAGCAGGAGAAAATCCTTATGCGTTAGAAACTGCAGGAATTTCAGTAAAAAAGACAAGATGATTTTCAGTGATGACAGCAGGATTTTTATCGGGAATGGCAGGAGCGATTTTTGTTGCAAATCTTGATTCATTTTCAGGAACGGTAAATGGATCAGGATTTTTATCGCTTGCAATTTTAATTTTAGGGCAATGAACAATTATCGGTATTACCTCTTTTTCAATTCTTTTTTCAATTCTTGTTGCGATCGTATCAGAAGTTAATTTAGGAATTTCATCAGAACTTGCCCATACAATTCCATTTATTTTACCTTTGATTGTTCTTGTTATTTTTAAAAGTAAAACAAATGGACCATCAAGTTCTGGCAAGCCATTTAAAAAGGATATGCGGTAGTAGTTTATGAAAAAAATAATTTCTCAGTATCGAAAGACTTTTATTTCAATTATTAGTATTGCAATTGTTTTAATTCTTGTTCTTGTGCTTTTTTTCGCAGCTTTTTTTATTGATTATAATACCGGTCTTAAATCAGGATTTCAAAGAATAATGGTGATGCCAAATTCACCGGCTAAAAATGATCGTGGGTTTAATCAAAATTTAATTGAAGCAACAATTCAATATGGTGAAGATTTTGATGAACCGATCGGTGAAGTTGTTCCAAATGAAATTGACAATACAACCGAATATCGTAAAAATATTACCTATAGTTATGATAATGGCGCAGAAATAATCGCTTGTGCTGGATATAATGTATTAGATGCAATTTTAGGAACGAGTAATTATAGTAATTCAACCCGTGATGATGATGGTGTTTTGTTTAATTCAAAATATAAAGATGATTGATTTTTAATTATTGATGATGCAAATTATGATGCAAGGATCGCGCGAAATGCAATTTCATTTCGTTTTGCAAGCGAACAAGCGGGATTTATTGCCGGTCTTGCTGCTGCTGTTTATATTACAGCATTAGATGATAATGAACAAAATAATGTTTCAACTTATGGTGGATTGCAATTTTCAACTGTTTTTGATTTTATGTCAGGTTATGAACAAGCGATTAATTGATTTAATTATCAGATATTGGGATATGATTTAGAGCATAATAAGACAAATCAAGATGCTTATCTTTATGATTCATCATATTCTTCTGATTATGTTCACTTGATAAATCAATATGGTGAAGAACCGGATTACACAAAAAATACTTCACAACAAAAAACAGCTGATTGATATTCCGGTTCGTTTAATGTCGGTGATGGGAGAACGATTACAACACGTTTAATTGATAAACAGACAAAGGTAATTTTTCCTGTGAATGGTGGGCAAACCGTTGATACGGTTACACTTGTTGAAAAAGAAAATCAAACTAATAATAATAATCAATATAAGGTAATTGGCGTTGATGTAGATATAACACAACAATTTCCTGGTTCAGATGATTCGGTTTTAGGTTCTGCTACTAAAAATATCCAAGAGGCGACAAATATCGGTTTATGATATATTGATAAATTTATTTTAACTTATAATCAAGATCAAGATTTTTTAACAAATCCTGATTATGATGTTAAAAATGAAGAATTAGAGCAAAAATATTATGATGATGTTTCTAAAAGCAAAGAAGAAGGGGGATGACAAGAAAATAATCCAGATTATACCGATAGTGATTTATCAGCTAAAACAGAAGATGAAATCGATCAATCAATCGCAGATCCAAGTTCTGATTTATTTTATGTTGATGATGTAGATTCTAGTTATTATTACACCGATCAAGATCCATTAATTTATGGTTCTATTTTTGTCGGTGATTATCAAAATGATGGACTTAATTTTGTCGATTCAGAATCATTAAATGATGCCTTTTCAATCTTATTTGAAGAGTTTAATCCCGATTCAAGCGATTACGATTTTTTTGATTTTGTTTCATATGCAATTTTAGAACAACCGGTTGATCAAAGTGGCAATATTATGATTGAAAAATCATCGAATACTTTTTCTGATCAATACAGTAATCCTGTTACGGAAGGGCTTTATCTTTTATATCCATGAATACCGGATTGAGATATTTATAGTAAATAAATATGAATAAAAAAGAATTACTTTTTAATTTATTAGACAAATTTGATTTAAATGCAAAACAAAAGGAAAAAATTTTTATTTTTGTAGAAGAATTTTTTATTTATAATCAAAAAGTTAATCTTACGGCGATAAAAGATTATCAGCAATTTCTTGATAAAAATATTTATGATTCACTTTTAATTTTGAAGTTTGAAATTATTAAAGAACAGAAAATAATTTTAGATATTGGAACTGGGGGCGGATTTCCGGGATTATTACTTGCGCTTATTTATGATCAAATAAATTTTATTTTAGTTGATTCAGTACGTAAAAAAACAGATTGATTAAATTATATTATTGAGAAATTAAAACTAAATAATATTAAAGTAATTAATAAGCGAATTGAAAATCTTAAGGAATGAGAAGAAAAAATAGATTTAATTTTAGTAAGAGCTGTTGCAAAAGTTGCTTTGCTTTTAGAAATAAGTACTTTTTTACTCAGAAAAAATGGTTTAAGCGTTTTTTATAAAGGGAAAAATTATTTGCAAGAATTAAAAATGACTGATAATAATTTTTTGAAAAAAAGAGGAGTAAAATTAAAAGAAATATATCATGATCAATTAAATAATCAAAATGATCGTTATTTTTTAATTTATCAAAGAACTAATTTAAATTTTAAAAACAGGATGATTGATTATAAAAAGATAAAAAAGATTATTTAATTTATCTATATTTTATAATTTTAAAAATATATTAATTCATATGGCTAAAGAAATAAACAGAGAATATATTAATTGAATACAAAACATATCTTTAGAAGAGAAATTAAGTTTAAAAAATTTATCAGCAAAAAAAATTAATGAAGGATTTTGTTATAAACTTAGTTTTGGAACGGCTGGAGTTAGGGCAAAACGAGGATTTGGACCATCTTTAATAAATAAGTATGTAATTGCAAGATATACTAAAGGATATATATTAGCTTTATTTGCAATCTATGGTGAAAAAGCAGTAAAGCAAAATGGAATTTTAATTTTTAAAGATAATCGTAAGGATAATAAATATTTTTCAACAATTATTTTTAATGTTGCCAAAAAGATGGGTGTAAAAGCATATCTTCCTTATAATAATGAAATTGAAACGACGCCTTTTCTTTCGTTTTTAATTGCAAATTATTCTTTCATAGGCGGAATAAATCTTACAGCTTCACATAATCCACCTGAATATAGTGGAATGAAATTTTATGATAAAATTGGAAAACAGATTGATCAAAAGATGATCGATAAAATTAATTATTTTTTAGAACGAGAAAATTATGATTTTAATTTAGATGAAAGTAATAATGATCTAATTTTTTTAGATAAAAAATATTATCAATTTTATATCAATAGATTATTAAATGAAATCGGATTTGATAATCATTTTGCTAATTATAATGATATAAAACTTACTTTTACAAATCATCATGGCGCAAGCTTAAAAATTGCTGAAAAAATTTTACAGAAGATGAAAGTAGATTTTTATCTTGTTGATAAGCAAAAAGATCCTGATCCTAATTTTACAAATTCAAAGATCCCAAATCCACAAATAAAATCTTCATTTAATCTTGCAATTAAAGAAAGTAATAAAAATAATGTTAATTTAATTTTTGCAACAGATCCTGATGGTGATCGTTTTGGTGTTTGTTATCGCAAAAATGGGCACTGAAAAGTTTTCTCCGGAAATGAGATTGCTGTTCTTTCTTTAAATTATCTTTTAGAAAGAGCTGATTTAGAGAATAATAATTATTTTGTTGTAAGATCGATTGTTACTTCAAATTTTGCTGATTTTATTTTAAAAGATAAAAAAGTAAAAATTTACGAATCACTTACTGGTTTTAAAGAATTATTTGCAGTTGTAAAGTTACATCAAGATCAAAAAAATAAATGTTTATATGTATGAGAAGAATCAAATGGGTCAACAATCAATATGATGACTAAAGATAAAGATTCTTTTCAAAATTTAATATTATTACTAGAAATGGTTAAATATTATCAAGCAAAAAATTTAGATCTTGTTGATGTTCTTAAATCTTTACAAGCAAAATATGGATATTTTGTGATGAAACAAACGATGCACAAATTAAATAAAAATTTTGATATTAATAAATTTTTAGATAAATTTATTGATAGAAAAAATAATCAATTGGCAGGTTTAAAAATTACTAAGATAATCGATATGCGAAAAGATAACAAATATTTTGCAAAACAAAATATCATATTTATTTATTTTAATGATTATAGTTTTATTTGCTTGCGTCCATCTGGAACTGAACCGATTTTAAGAATATATTTTAATATTTTTGATAGCGATAGTAAAAAAGCGATTAATAATTATCGCTTATTACATAAATATTTTGTTGATTATAAATTTTAACAAGAATTAATTTGTTTTAAAAATAAATTAAAATAAATAAATATTTTAATTTTGAATATAAATTGTTATAATAACTGTTGAGAATAAATAAAAAACCGGTCCTAGACCGGTGTTTTTTTTATCCTAAGAATTGTAGCACTCTTCTGCTTGATCTCAATTTATAATATTTCAATAATTTTCTAAATATCCCATTCGATCACTATTGTATTTTAAATAATAAGAATGCTCTCAAAGATCAATTGCAATTATCGGTGTAAATTTTAAAAATCATGGATTATCTTGATTAAAAGTTTTAATGATTTTAAGTGAACCATTTTTTCTTTTTACCAGTCAAACTCAACCAGATCCAAAAAGATTTTTAACTTCACGTGTAAATTCTTCTTTGAATTTTGCAAAACTTCCTCATTCTCTTTCGATAGCTCTCTTTAAATTACCATCTTTTAATTCAATGTTAGGTTTTAAAATAGTTCATAAGAAATTATGATTTATTAATCCTCCCCCAAATTCACGAACAGCAATTCTTACTTCAGGATTTTCAATTTTTTGGTAATTACGCATTAAATCTTCTAATGTTGGATATCTTTTTTCAAATCCAACATTTTTAATTTTAGCAATTAAATTTCTTTCGTATCCTGCATGATGATTTTCATAATGTAACTGTATTGTTCTTCGATCGATGTAGGGTTCTAGATATTCATATTTAAATGGTAATTCAATCCTTTTATACTCCATTATTTATTATCTCCTATTCCTTTTTACAGACAATAAAATTATATCATTATTAAGTTTTTAGTTATTTTATATTGATATAAAATAAACAAAATATAATCTTATCTAAAATAGATAATATATAATTCTTATATGTTTTTAATTGGGATAATTTTTCAAGAAGATTTTATTGCTCTTAAATTGGTTAGTGCTTTTTTCTTATCATTATTTATTTTTTATGGATTGGGTAAAATTATTCTTAATAAATTTAAGATTGAAGATAATAATAATTATTTTGCTCCGTTTATAGGTTTTGTCTCTTATCAAATACTTACTTTTTTTTGTTATGCGATTATTATTATCTTAAATTATAACCTTAATTATATTAGTTATTTTACCGATATTATTGATATTTTCTTGATTATTTATATTTTAATTTCTTATCGAATTTGGGGATTTAAAAATTTTAAATTAAATTATTATTCATTATTAAATTTTGCCTTTATTTTTGCAACATCAGTAATTTTTATCTATCTTTTTACAATTTGTGAAAACAATTTAAATTGATTTAATGATTATAGTAGTGATTTAAATTACTTAACTTTAAATAATATTTATTTAAATGATGCAAATACAGAATTATTTAAACCATTTAATAATGATCTTGATTATTACACTATTTTTCAATCTAATTATTATTGATTGCTTGTTACAACAAATTCGCTTAATATTGATTTTGAATTAATTGTAAAATATTTTGTTCCTGCGCTTTATTTTATAATAATTCTTTTTTTACTTAAAGGTTTTATTCTTGAAAAAAATAATTGAAAAAGTAATTTATTATTTTTATTATTCGGAACAGCTTTACTTTTTGTATTTGGTTATCAAAATGTTATTTCCGAAAAATTTTATGGTTTTTATTATTTATTTGCGATTATCATAATTTTTTTAAGATATGCTGATAATTACTATAAAGATAATAGTTATATTTACTTTATTATTTTTATAACTTTATTATTTTATAGTTTTACTTACTATTCTCTTATCTTTACAATTACAATCGGTTTTTCAATTGTTTTTTATTTAATTTATCAAAAAGAGAATATTTTTACAACAATTTATTATTTTCTTTTAATTTTATTTATAGAGGGAAGTTTTTATTTTTATGCAATTAATATTTTTTATCTAATAATTTTTGTTGCCTTTTCTGGTCTTGTCGTTTTTCTTCCGCTTACTTTTATTTATTTAAGCAAGAATCAAAAGCAAATCTATAAATTTGAAATTTTGGTAAAGGAAAATCAAAAAAACATAACTTTTATCTTACTTATGGGAATAGGATTATTATTTATAATCGCCTTTTCTCTTTCGATTGATGATTACTTTACGATATTAAATTCTATTTTTAATAATTCGATTTTTTGAAAAGAAAATATTTTTCATGTAATTTACTTTTCAATTCCTTTTTATATTATTCTTACAACAATTAATTTATTTATTTTTTTAAGATTCTATTTTCAAAAAAAAGAGCAAAGATATCAAAAATTTAATAATTATTTTTTATTTTTTGCTCTTTTCTTTTTATTACTTTTTAATATGTTTTCGCTTCCAATTTGACTTATTTTTTTTAATTTACCGATTTTACAAATAGATATTATTTTACTTGTTTATTTATTTGCATTTTTACTTTTTTTTGCGAAATTTTTAACAAATTATAATTTTAGACAAAATGATAGAATAAGTACATATATAAAAATATAAGTTTATTATGAAAAATTCTGATCAATTAAAAATTATTGAGCAAAAAATATTTGAACTTAAAAAAATTATTGAGAAGTGAAATCAAGAGTATTATCAAAATAACGATCCTACGGTAGACGATTATTTCTATGATCAAAAATTAAAAGAGTTAATTAGATTGGAGGAAGAATATCCTCAATTTAAAACCGATGATTCTCCTTCGCAAAATGTTGGTGGAAATGTTAGCAAAGGATTTAAAAAAGTTAAGCATAACATAAGAGAGATGTTTTCTCTTAAAAATGCCTTTAATCAAAGTGATTTAATTCATTTTGATGAGCAAATTAAAAAGATCTTAAATAGTGATGATTATAGTTACGTAATTGAACCAAAAATCGATGGATTATCAATTTCGCTTAATTATCGTAATGGGAAATTATTTCAGGCAATTACAAGGGGAGATGGCAAGGTTGGTGAAGATGTTACAAAGAATTGTTATTTATTTGAAAATTTACCTTTAGAAATTAAAATTAAAGAAGAAATTGATTTAAGAGGCGAAGTTTATATTTCAATTGAAAAATTTAATAGTTTAAATCAGGAGCGAATGTTAGAGAATGAAAGACTAATTAAGGAAAATAAAAAAATTATCCCATTATTTGCAAATCCAAGAAATCTTGCTTCGGGAACTTTAAGACATTTAGATTATGAAGTTGTAAAGGGTAGAAAATTAAATTTATTTATTTTCCAAGCGTTAAGTGCGAATAAAAAAGATGATTATTGAGATTCACAGATTGAGACTTTAAATAAGCTCAAAGAACTTAATTTTCCGATAAATGAAAATAATTTGCATTTAAAAAATATTAATGAGGTTATCTTAAAAATCTTTGAGATTGCCAAAAAGCGCGAACAATTAAATTATGAAATAGATGGAATTGTAATCAAAGTAAATGAATATAAATATCATAAATTAATCGGTTATACATCAAAATTTCCAAAGTGAGCGATAGCTTATAAATTTCCAACCGAAATTAAAAAAACAAAATTATTAGATATTTTTCCTACCGTCGGTAGAACCGGGAAAATCACTTATAATGCAAAGTTAGCAAAAGTTAATATTTTGGGAACAAATGTCGAAAGAGCGACATTACATAATGCTGATTATATTAAAAGTTTAGATATAAGAATTGGATCAGAGGTTTATCTAAAAAAGGCAGGAGAAATTATTCCTAAGGTTATCTCAATTGTTTCATTAGAAGATAATAAGAAATATCAAAGATGAAATGAAGCAACTAACTGCCCTGCATGCAATAGTAAATTAATTCGTTTGGAAGGAGAAGTTGATCAATATTGTCTTAATATTAATTGCACCGGAAGAATTATTGAATCATTAAATCATTTTGTTAGCAAAAAAGGGATGAATATTGAGGGATTATCAAAAAGACAACTTGAAGTTTTTTATCAAAAAGATTTAATTAAAAATATTTATGATATTTATAATTTAAAAAATAAAAAAGAACAATTACTAAATTTAGAGAGATATCAAGAAAAATCAGCAAATAACATTTTAAATTCAATTGAAAAATCAAAGAATAATAATTTAAATCAATTGATCTTTGCTTTAGGAATAAGAAATATCGGCGAAAAAGCCGCACTTGATCTTGCAAGAAAATATCAATCAATTTTTAAAATTAAAGAATTAAGTTTTGATGAATTAAAAAATTTTAATGATTTTGGTGAAGTAAGAGCAAATTCAATTATCGCTTGATTTAAAAATGATTTAAATTTAAAATTAATTAATGATTTAGATAAGATGGGTGTTAATCTTAATTATATGGGAGAAAAGATTGATAAATCAAATAGATTATATAATCAAAACGTTTTGGTAACGGGGGTAATAGAAGATGCAAATCGTGAAAATATTAAAAAATATTTAAAAGATTTGGGTGCCAATTATAAATCAGGACCGACAAAAAATTTAGATTATCTTTTCATCGGTAAGAATTTTTCACAAGCAAAGATTGAAAAGATTAGGCAAATTTCTGATGCTAAGATTATTTATGTAAATAAATTATCTGAAATTAAATAATATGGAAACACTTTTTTATCGAAAAAGTAAAATTAATCATAATGAGATTTTAATTCCCAAAAAAGATCAAGTCCGTAATAAAAGATTTGATCAGGGAAATAAATTTCAAAGATTTATTCGTAAAAACAAGGGAATATTAACTGTTCTTATTTGATATCTTTTCTTCTCAATTATCGGAGGAGTATTACTTTATATACCAATTTTTCAACAAGATGATGTTGAAAAAGTCAGTTTTATTAATTCTCTCTTTGTCTCTTCAAGTGCCTTTTCTGATACCGGATTAAGTACTGTTGATATTAGTGCGACATATAATTTTTTTGGCCAACTTATTATCTTTATTTTAATTTTGATCGGTGGAATTGGTTGATTTACAATTAAAGTTATTTTGGTTGAATATATCTTTGAGAAAAAAGTTACGATCAAAGATCAAAGCGAAATTATGAATGAAATAGGCGGACAGACAAATGCTCATGCCCTAGAGGTAGCGAAGACGGCCTTTATTTCAACGGTCATATTTGTGGTTTGTTTTGGTTTAATTTTTGCCGGATTATTTTATTCGGTTGATCCAAAATATCCTAGCGAATGAACAGACACATCAATTTATCCTTATACTGATTTTCCGACGCCTGACGAGATTGGATTAAAAGGCGATTTTACAAAATCTTTATGAGCGGGAATATTTCATGCTGGTTCATCGATTAATAATGCCGGTTTTGATATTTTTACCGGTGATTATTCACTTGCTATTTATTATCAAAATTACTTTATTCAATTTTTAACAATTTTTTTATTTGTATTTGGAGGAATTGGATTTGCCGTAATTTATGATTGCTATAATTATTTAAAAAATAAAGCAAAGGGACAGAAGTTTCGTTTTTCAATCTTTACAAAAATAGCTGTTATTTCTTATTTTAGTGTTGCGATAATCGGATTGGTATTGGTTTTTGTGATCGAGGGATTTGATATTTTAATTAATGGAAATAATTCATTTTATAGAAATGAATTATATGGGGATGGCCTTGAAAAATCTTATGCTTTAATCTTTAATACTTTTTCAACAAGAAATGCTGGATTTTCAACTATCAATCTCGCTGATCTTTCAGAAGCAACAAAAGTGCTTTATGTTTTAATGATGTTTATCGGCTCTGGACCTGGATCAACAGCAGGAGGAATTAGAACAACAACTTTATTTATCTTAATTATTGGAATTTATGCCAAAATAAGAAAGAAAAAAGAAGTTGCGATTTTTAATCGTAGAATCGCAAACGATAACGTAAATGATGCTTATAAAATTTTTATCTTATCAGCAGTAATTGTCTTTCTCGCTTCATTTTCAATATATATTTCAGAAAATGTAATTGATAATGAAAGTGTTAGTTATATTGATTCTTTATTTGTTTCTGCTAGTGCATATGGGACAACCGGACTTTCAACAAATAATATTCAATATATTGATGTATTTGCAAGTATCATTTTAATTATTGTGATGTTTATTGGTCAATTTGGAATGTATAATATTTTAAATCTTTTTAAATCTGAAGATGATTTTGTTTTTACAAAGAAACGTCACTATTATCAAATTTATAATTCAAAATATTTAGAAACAAAAATTCGCTTGGGTTAAAAATATTGATAAAAAAAAAGATCTTAAGATCTTTTTTATTTTTTAAGCATTTTGCTTAACTCTTCATTTGCTCCAGCAAGAGCAATTCGATCACCTTTTTCAATTTTTGTTAAGCCATTTACAATTACAACTTTTTTATTTCGATAGATTAAAGCAATTGAAACATTACGTGGAATTTTAAGATCCTTGATCATTTTATTTTCTCAAATTGGAAGCGCTTCCATTGTTAAAATTGAAACGCCACCATCAAGTTCTGTAAGTCTAATAGAATCACTTTCTGATAATTCCAAACTTAAAACCGGATTTAAAATACTAATAGCTGTTCTTCTTGCAGCAATTGTATCGGACATAATTACAAGATCGACACCAATTTTTTTTAAAATTTCAGCATGCCTTTTACTTACAGCCTTTGCAATTACAATTCCGTGGAAATTATCTTTTAAAATTGATGAAGTTAATAAATTACTTTGAATATCATCTCCAATACTTACAACAAAAATATCAGCATTTTTAATTCCAACTTCTTTTAGAAATTGTTCATTTGAGGCATCACCTACAAATGTTTTATCAACTCTTGTTGATATTTCTGCTAATTTTTTAATATCACTATCGATTGCAATTAATGTAAATCTTGGAAATCTTGATAATTCACTTATTAATGCCTCAGCAAATCTTCCAACTCCAATAATAATTACTTCTTGTTTTTTCATAAATTAATTATAATTGATTACATAAAAATAAAATACATTGTATTTAAATATACAAAAAACAGCAAATCTGCTGTTTTTCAAAATTATTAATGATTTTATTTATTTTTGTTTTTTTGTCTACTACGATTATCTTGATTACTTTTGTATGTTTTATTATTGTGATCTAATGTAGTGTTGTTGTGATTGTGAGCATTTGCTTTATCATCACCATTTGATTTAAACATAATTAATTTCTTCTTTCTTATTTTACAAACAAATTATACTTTTATTTTTTCTTTTTATATATTTAACTATTTTTCCTCAATTTTTGATATTTTTTAAAATATAATGTTTTCTAAATTTTAATAAATGTTATAAATAAATTGTTTTTAAAAAAGACACTTTACGGTATAATATTAATTGTGTATTTTCTTATTATTTTTTAATTTTACTTTATTAAAATAGTAGAATTAAATTATCTAGGAAATAAAATATATTGCTCTGGTAGCTCAGTGGTAGAGCAGCTGGCTGTTAACCAGTTGGTCGGAGGTTCGAATCCTCTCCGGAGCGCCATTTAGGCCCATTGGTGAAGAGGTTAACACACTAGGTTTTCATCCTAGCATGCACGGGTTCAAATCCCGTATGGGTCACCAATATTTTGGGGTATTAGCTCAGTTGGGAGAGCATCTGCCTTACAAGCAGGAGGTCATAGGTTCAAGTCCTATATGCCCCACCATTAGCCGTTGTAGCTCAGCAGGCAGAGCAACTGACTTGTAATCAGTGGGTCGTAGGTTCGATTCCTATCGACGGCACCAATTTGCGGGTGTGGTGGAATTGGCAGACACGCTAGACTTAGGATCTAGTGTCTTCGGACGTAAGGGTTCAAGTCCCTTCACCCGCACCAATTTTATTTTATATAAAGGCGCCTGTAGCTCAACTGGATAGAGTATCTGACTACGGATCAGAGGGTTGTGGGTTCGACTCCTATCAGGCGCGCCAAATATCGGAAAGTAGCTCAGTTTGGCAGAGCACTGCGTTTGGGACGCAGGGGTCGCAAGTTCAAGTCTTGTCTTTCCGACCATGTGGGGTGATAGCTCAGTTGGTAGAGCACATGCTTTGCACGCATGGGGTCGCGAGTTCGAATCTCGTTCGCTCCACCATTATAAGGCGGAATAGCTCAGTTGGTTAGAGCAATTGGTTCATATTCAATGGGTCGGGGGTTCAAGTCCCTCTTCCGCTACCAATATTTGGTCCGTTAGCTCAGTTGGTTAGAGCCACCGGCTCATAACCGGTTGGTCGCTGGTTCAAGTCCAGCACGGACCACCACATCAAATGGAGATGTACCCAAGTCTGGTTGAAGGGATCGGTCTTGAAAACCGAGAGACGGCGCAAGTCGTGCGGGGGTTCGAATCCCTCCATCTCCACCATTATTTATCGCGGAGTAGAGCAGTCTGGTAGCTCGTTGGGCTCATAACCCAAAGGTCGTAGGTTCAAATCCTATCTCCGCAACCAAGGTCCTGTAGTGAAGTGGTCATCATGCCTCTCTGTCACAGAGGAGATCGCGGGTTCAAATCCCGTCAGGACCGCCAGTTGTTTTTAGGTTCAGTAGCTCAGTCGGTAGAGCAAGGGATTGAAGATCCCTGTGTCGGCGGTTCGATTCCGTCCTGAACCACCATTTAAAAAGTTTTTTAATTTTTTAAATGGGTTAATAAAAAAGACTCTTTTAAAAGAGTCTTTTTTATTTTAGTTTTTACTATCTTTAAATAACTTGATGATATTTTTTAAAAATTTAGTATTAATTATTCATCTGTAGGATATTTTATACTATTTCTAATTATTATTATTAATTTTGCAACACTTATTGATAATAACATATAAATTATTGGCATTAATGATACTTCAAATATATTTCACACATTTGAATATTCTTCTTCTAGATTGAAAGAACCTAAAATAATAGAAGTTAATGCAGCTCCTAATCCTATTACAATAAAAAAAGTATAGACAACAATTGCAAAAGTTTTCTTTTCTTTCTTTTCGTTATTTTTTGTAATAGTTGTGCTTTTTATTTCATTTTTATTATCTATATTTTTTGTTTTCTCTTCATTATTTTTACTATCTATATTTTGTGTTTCATTTTGATTTTTATTATTTTTATCATAATAGTAAATGTATCATTCTCAACCGACTTTTATGATATTTTTTAAAAATAATAATCAAAATGCAATATCAAAAAGAATAAATGAACAGAAAGCAATTTTTAATAAAGTATCATCATTATTAGGAAGAATAATTTGTTGATGTAATTCAATTAAGTAAATTATTATAAGCATTGATACTGCTAAATAAATTAATATTCTTAAAAAAGAATTAAATAATGGTGTTCTTGTTTCTAATATGCTTTTTCTCTTTTTCATAATTTCTATTGTCTTTTTATGATTAATTTTTTAAATTTTATATTTTGTAATATTTTTTAAATACTTCATTTTCTTTACTATTTTTTTGGAAAGATTCTGCATGAATCATTCAAATGTTTTTGTATTTATCAATAAATGCCCCCATTGCACCCCCTCATGCTTGTTTTTCAAATTGCATTGTAATTTTGCATTGATTATTTTTGGCATTATTCATAATTTTTTCTGCTTCTTTAAATTCATTTTCATTATCACCATTGAAATTAATTAAAATTGTCATCGGTGAGATTTTATTTTCACTAAAATTATCAGAAAACATAATTAAATTTTCAGCAATTACTAATACGCCATGAATTGTTTTTTTAGGATCTGGTTCTGTTTTAAAAAAATTTGCGCTATTTTTGTCAAGCTCTTTTCGATCTACTAAAATCTTTTCTCCGAAAATTTTTTGATAATATTCGATAGCTTCTAAGCTATTTTCAAACGTCATATAAGGTATAATTTTCGCCATACTTTCCTCCATAAAAATTATATTTATTTAGTAGATTAAAATTACCCTTAATTTTTAATACATTTGTATTTAGATTATTGATATACTAAAATTAGATTAATAAGGAGATTTAATTAAAGAATGAAGATTAAAATTAATTATCAAAATAAACAATCTTTCTTACTTTC
Organism: Candidatus Hepatoplasma scabrum; assembly: GCA_027925325.1. Lineage (GTDB taxonomy): Bacteria > Bacillota_I > Bacilli_A > Mycoplasmatales > Hepatoplasmataceae > Hepatoplasma > Hepatoplasma scabrum. The sequence goes on along the minus strand of AP027133.1, from coordinate 553,603 downwards.
GGATTGAGAAATTAAGAATGTAAAAAACGATGACGTTAATTCAATTTTTAAATTAACAAATCATAAATTAGAATATTTTTTAAAATTAAATAAAGCAAATAAAGAGATCTTAATTTCAAAAGATAATCATAAATACATCATTTTATCAGAAGAAATTTTTTTAATTGATGAAGCAATCGGAACAATTAAGGAATTTATAAATGATTATGATCCAAATATTAATGATAAATATTTAGGAACTTGAGTAAAATTGCATGAATATAATCAAAATTTTATTGAAGGAATGACAACAATTCAAATAGTTACAAATGAGGCAAATACTATTTCTTCAGGAAGTGTTAAGGGTCATACGCATAAATTAGCAGAAGCATATGTTGGAAGTAATGATAAATCTGAAGGGACAAATGATGATTCTGATGTTGTCGGTTATATCGATGGTTATGATTCAGAAGGAAACATAGTAAGAATAGGACAATCGCATGATGAAGTTGGTAAATTAATTCCATATTCATTAAAAAATTCATCTGAACAAAATAATTTTGCAGCCGGATTATTTACCGTTAAATGAGTAAGGATTAAATAATAATGGTAAAAATTTTAATTCCTAAAAACAATGCTTATTGATTTTCAGATGATAATATAGAAAAACATGCGATAAGTTTTCCAGGAGAATCAAAAGATGAATCATTAAAAAAACGAGATGAATTTATTAATTATGTTATTTTTGATGATCAATTTGATTTTAAAAATTTAGATAATGGATATTGAATTGAAAAAGATTTAATTATAAATAATACCTATCAAGCAACATTGAAATTAAATATTAATGATTACCTATTAGAAGAAGATTTTAATCAAAAACAAGAACGTATTAGCAATCTAAATTACATCATTATCAATCAAAATAATTCATTTAAATTTTATTTTGTCTCAAAAATTGAATGATTAAATAACGAAGAATTTATCATTATGATAAATTTAGATATTTATACAACTTATCCTATTTCTACTATTTTAGATGGTGATGCAATGATTGATCGAGCTCATTTAAAAAGAACAGATTTAGATAAATTACAAATAAGAGAAGATTTTTCTTTTGAATTAAGCAAAGTGGAAAAAATTCCTGTTGATTTTAAATACGGCGATAACATAATTAGTAATTCAATTATATGGATAATTGGATTATGTAAAGAAGAAACACCGACAACAAAAATTGGGACATTACCATTAAATTATGATTACTATCTTTATCCAATTTATAAAACCAATGGTCAAGAAAATGGTGATAGCATAAAAATTATGATAAATGATATTGAAACAAAAAATGCTTTATTTAATGATACTGGTTTAACTAGTGGAGGAGAAACAGAAGATAAATTTGTCGGATTTTATCTTTTAGAATCACCGCTATATCCTAATGCAATTAATATTAAGAGAGTTAACTCAAGTGATTCTAATTCAGATTTTATTATCACCCTATCAAATATAGATGAAAATAATTTTGAATTAAGAGGAGGAAAATTATTTATTAAAAGATTTGATTTAGATAGGGAAATGGGATGAAGTGATGGAATATCTATTCATGATTTTTCACTTCAATCTAATTCATATTTATCTTATAAAAATGTAATTTTTGAGCATAAACTATATTTAGCTCCTTATCAAGTTTATAAAATTGAAACAACTAATGGTGAATCTTCAATTGATTATGATCCTTTACAATTAGGATGGAATAATGCATTACGTAAAGATCATTTAAGATTTAATTTTTCTTTAAATCCTTTAATTCACACAAGTAGTATTTATTTTGAAAAATTCTCAAGTCAAATTGAAATCGATCCAAATTGAAATATTAATCAATACTCAATAATAAAAGATAATGAATATCCAAAGAGAACAATATCATATCTAAATGTTTTAAAAGATGCTAAATCAGAAGCTTATTCACAAATGCTTAATAAAAAAAAATTTCCACAAATAGCAAACGTATTAGAAAAACGTAAAATTTCAAAATATATGAATAATCTTAAATATGATAATTCAAGTAAAATAAATGGAGATTTATTTATTTCATATTTATTAAATAATGAAACTTATAGTTGAAAATTAAATAAATATAGTTTGAATATAGAAGAAGAAAAATCTTTATGAGATTATTTTCATAAATATGGTTATAAATTAAATAAAACAGAAAATATCAAAAATTACTTAAATTCAAGATTCTGATTTAATTATTTAAAAGCAACCGATATTTTTAAATCGGTTGATAGAAATTTATCGGAAGAAATTAAATTAAAGATTGATAAAGATTTCACAAGTGGAATATTTTTTTGGCATTATCGAAATAAACGAATTTGAAATGGAATTAATAATTATGAATTGGAAAATGCAGAAATTGATTTTATACAAAAAAATCCGCTAGATGAAGTAATTGGAACGATTAAAGAATTTATAAATAATTATGATCCAAATTTAAATGATAAATATTTGGGAACTTGAATAAAATTGCATGAATATAATCAAAATTTTACTGAAGGAATGACAACAATTCAGGCAATTACAAGTCAATTAAATACTATTTCTTCAGGAAATGTTAAATGCCATAAACATAAATTAGCAGAATCTTATGTTGGAAGTAATAATAAATCAGAAGGAATAAATGATGATTCTGATGTTGTCGGTTATATTGATGGATATGATTTAGAAGAAAATATAATAAGAATAGGACAATCACATCATGAAGTTGGTAAATTAATTCCATATTCATCAAAAAATTCATCTGAACAAAATAATATTTCAGCTGGCCTATTTACTACTAAATGAGTAAGGATTAAATAGAAGAGGGAAAACATGATAAAAATTTTAATACCAAAAAACAATATTTTTTGAGATACAAATAATATCTCTAATAAAAATGTTATTGATTTTCCAGGAGAATCAAAAGATGAATCATTTAAAAAACGAGATGAATTTATTAATTATGTTATTTTTAATGATCAATTTGATTTTAAAAATTTAGATAATGGATATTGAATTGAAAAAGATTTAATTATAAATAATACCTATCAAGCAAAATTAAAATTAAATATTAATGATTATTTATTAGAAGAAGATCTTAATCAAAAAAAAGAACGTATTAGCAATTTAAATTACATTATTATCAATCAAAATAATTTATTTAAATTTTATTTTGTTTCAAAAATTGAATGATTAAATAAGGAAGAATTTATCATCATTATAAATTTAGATATTTATACAACTTATCCAATTTCTACTATTTTAAATGGTTATACAATGATAGAAAGAGTTCATTTAGAAAGAAATAATTTAAATAATTTATCAACAAGAGAAGATTTTAATTTAAATTTAAGCAAAATTGAAGAAATCAAAACAAATTTTAGGTATGGAAATGATGTAATAAATAATTCCATTATTTGAATTATTGGAATTTATAAAAGTGAATCTCCACAATCAAAAATGTATCAATTGCCATTAAATTATGATTTTTATCTTTATCCAATAAATAAGTTTTCAAATAATACAATAATAAATGATGTAAATGTAAAAGATACATTTATAAATGATTTAAAAGAAGTAAATTTTGTAAGTTTTCATATTTTAGAATCGCCATTATATCCTGATAAATTTGCAATTAATAAAAATGAAACTGATAATTTAGTTATTTCGATAATTGAAGAGGATGGATTTATAATTTCAAAATCAGGAAAATTTTTTGTATCAAAATTTTATTCTAATAAAGAAATGGCCAAAACTGAACCTATTGATATTCATAATTTTTTAATTACTGCGAATTCATATATGGATGATAAAAATATTATCTTTGAGCATAAATTATTTTTAGCTCCTTTTCAATATTATGTAATCGAAACTACAAATGGTAATAATTCAATTCAATATGATCCTATTTATATAAAAAGTCCTTATCCAGAAAAATATCCATTATCTTTAAAATTTACATTTTCATTAAATCCTTCAACTCATAATTCTAATATTTATCTTGAAAGTATGCCAAATTCTAATTTTTCTAGTACTTGTAATATTAATCCATATGCAGTAATTTCTGATAATGAATATCCACAAAAAACTACTTCTTTTAATGAAATTTTAGAAAAATCAAAATCTAATCAAAGAACAGCATTTTTATCAGATTTTATTGAGACTGGTTCAGGAATAGGAGAAATGATTTTTGGCTCTATAAGCAAAAATTATAAATTATTTTTAAAAGGTACAAAGGATTTTGAAGAAGGAATATTTAATTTGGCTAATGATTTAGTAGAAAATAGATTAAATAATTTAAAAGAAAATTCTATTATTTTTAATTCACCAAAATCTTCAGGAGATTTTTTTACTTCATATTTAAATGGGGAAGCAAATTATAGTTGAAAATTAAATAAGTATAGTTTAAATAAAAATGAAGAAATTTCTTTATGAGATTATTTTTATCAATATGGATATAGATTAGATCAAATAAAAAATATTGAAAATTATTTAGATTCAAGATATTGATTTAATTTCATAAAATCTTCAGGCGTTTTTTATACTATTGATAAAAAACTAACAAATGAGATAAAATTAAATCTTAATAAAGATTTTATGAATGGAATAACATTTTGACATTATCGTAATAAGGATACTTGAAATGGAATAAAGCATTATGACAAAGAAAATTTAGAAATTAGTTATATATAATTTATATGCAATGAAATTTAAAATTATAATTGTTTTTAGTTTATTTTTATCATTATTTACTGGATTTTTTTTTAGTCAGTTTAATAATAATGATTTAAATATTAATATTGAGGAAAATATTAAAATTGAGGAAGATGAACAATTCGCAAAATATGAAGAAAATTCGATAAGTTCGCAAGAATTTATTGATGATTTAAGAAACGTTCCTCAAGATGGCGTTTATGAATTACAATCTAATGTTGACTTTTCAGATTCAGAAAATGATGATATTACAGGATTATCATTAGAGCATATGTTTATTGATGGAAATGGATATACTCTCTATAATCGTGATGCAACAGCAGTTTTTGATACTACAACTTTTGATGTTACTGAAGAGCATGACGGAATAAAGTATTATTCATTTTTTCAAGAAATTTATGATGTTACAATCGCCGATTTAAATTTTGATAATTTTATGTTTCCTTTTGGAAATATAAATCATGTTTTTCTTTATAATGTAAATATTTTTAATACAACCTACCAAAATTTAATTTTTAATATTTATAGTTCTAATATTTCTGATAGTTTTTCTTATAAATTAAATGATTGAACGGTTAATATTGCAACAATTGGATTGATAATGAATAATTTTGATGGCTCTATTTGAATTGCTTCATATTTTGATCATATAAATTTTATTGATAATCAAATTAATCTATATGATCAAAATGTAACTCCTGTTATTTCGCTTATTGGATCTGCAAAATTGCAAACACAAGGAGATGATTGATGACATGGTAATTGAGAAGCTCATCCTGAAAATATTTTTGACACAATATATATAAATAATATTACTTTCGCAAATAATGAATTTAATATTAAGAATTCAAATCAAGATCATTTTTTATTAGAAAATCCTTCTGATCATTTTTATGGAATATTTTATAATCCATTTATTGGTTGTTTAATAAATGATTATGATCTTGATTTTCAATTAAGAACCAATATTTATTTTCACTCAATAATTTTTAATGACATAAATGTCTATGATAATATTAATAATTCTGAAAGTTATACTTCATATAGCATTTTACCAGCAATTAATAATAGTGTAACAATACATGGGGAAAATATTTATTTATTTAATTTAAATTTTGATATTATGAATGCTATTAATGAGAAGGAGAAAATAGAAGTTGGCTTATTATTTGTGAATGATGCGTTTTATACTTTTCTTAATTTAGATTATTCAGGATTTTATCAAAATGAGTTAATTGATCCATCAATCTATGTCAATTTTATTTTTCTTAAGAAATATTCAAATGATACAGAAATGATTTATCAAATTAATCAAAATAATGCCGGTGATGAAGATTTATTAGATATTTGATATTATGGAAAAGTTGAATCTGAACAAGATTATAGTTTAATTTTGCCTGAAAAACCGACGATGGTTTGCGGTGGTGGTAATCTTTATCAATTAAATAGCAATGATGATACAACTTCAGTAAGATTTTATCTAAAAAAAGGATTTATTGATTATCGAGATGAAGATTATTTTGAATATACAATAAATTTAATAGATGGTACAAGTAATGAAATAATATGAACCGATCAAGCTTATCCTCGTCATACTTCTTTTTTAATTGATATAAATCTTGATTTAATGTATCAAAATAATTTATACTTTCAAGTTTCAGACGATGAAAAAATATGGGAGCCACAATATCTTGATTTTAGAGAATTCTTTCCGGAACTTTATGATGTAAATAGTTCTGTTGATAATAATATATTGACTATAAGTTATCAAATTTATGATCCATATCAACTAACTAGATTTATTGATATATCTTTATATAATAAAGATAATCTTAAATTAGAAATAGAAGAGATTGATTATACTTTATCTTCTAATCAAAATCAAATTGAAGAAAATGAAATTACTTTTGATACAGAAATTACTGATGATTTTAATAATTATTATTTAATATTTGAAGTATATTGTGGGATTTATTTTTTAAGTATAAATTTTTCACCACAATCTGTCGATCCTGATTCAGTTGCAAAATTAAATGATCAATTTATTAAATATTCTAATGACAATGATATTATCTTTTTATTAGAATCAATTTATCCTGATGATCTTAATTTATTTCCGATTTGAGCAATAATTTTAATATCATTAGCATTCTTTTTATTTATTGTTTTCATAATTTTAATTTGTTATTTTTTGATTAAGAAAAAGTTAAAAGATAAAAAAATATAGAATATGATTAAAGGAATTAAATTATTTTTTCTTATCAAATAAATATAAGAATCATAATGAAAATATTAATGCTTATTCATTCTGAATATATTAGAAATATTTTAAAAGGTAATCAAAGGTATTAAATAAGAAAGTAAATAATGATAAAATATGGCTATTAAAATTGGAATAGTGGGATTACCTAATGTTGGAAAATCAACATTTTTTAATGCAATTACAGATTCAAATATCGAAGCAGCTAATTATCCCTTTGCAACAATTAATCCTAATATTAAAGTAATTGATGTAGAAGATAATAGAGCTTATAAATTAAAAGATATTTATGATTCGAAAAAGATCGTTTTTACACAAGTATCTTTTTATGATATCGCTGGACTTGTAAAAAATGCAAGTAAAGGTGAAGGTTTAGGAAATAAATTTCTTGCAAATATCAGAGAGGTTGATCTTATTTTACAAATAGTAAGATTGTTTAACGAAAAAGATATTATTCATGTAAATAATAAAATAGATCCAATTGAGGATATAAATACAATTAATTTAGAATTGATAATTTCTGATCTTGAACAGATTGAAAAATGATTAACAAAAAATAAAAAGAAAATTGAAGCAGAAAAGAAAAGATTAGATGAACTAACTTTAATTTTAAGAATTAAAAAATCATTAGAAGATGAAATAAATCTAAGAGATCTTAAATTTAAAGAAGAAGAAAAAGATTTTTTAAAGCAATTTAATTTTTTAACTTTAAAGCCAATTATCTATCTTGCAAATATTAGTGAAGATAATTTAATAAATCCAAATAAAGATTTAAATTATCAAAAATATCTTGCTTATATAAATAAAAATAATTTAGATTCAATTTTAATTTCAGCAAGAATTGAAAATGAAATTAATAAAATTTCTTCTTATCAAGAAAAAGAACAATTTTTAAATGAATATAATTTAAAAGAAAGAGGAATTAATCTTATTTTAAATAAGATTTTTAAATTACTTAAGTTGGGAACTTTCTTTACCTGTGGAAAAGAAGAGATTCATCTATGAAAATTTAAATTAGGAATAAATGCAAAAAAAGCAGCAGGAATTATTCATAGTGATTTTGAAAAGGGATTTATTAAAGCAGAAGTTTTTTCCTATACAGATCTTATCAAATATCAAAAAGAAGATATCTTAAAGGAAAAAGGTTTAATAAGAATTGAAGGAAAAGATTATCAAATTAAAGATGGAGATATTGTTCATTTTAGATTTAATTTATAATTTATTAATAAAATTTTTTAATAATTATTGTTTATTTCAATTATCTATCATATTTTTTGTTATTAATCTAACGATTTTTTCATCTTCATACATATTATCAAAATTTAATAAATTCCAACTTTTAATAATATCTAAATTTGTATAACTTGAATTTTTATTTTCTAATTTTTTAAAATCATTTTTTAATTCTTTTAAACGTTCTATTTCACTCAAATATCATTTATTTCTATAAATGGGTAATGAATTTATCATATTATTTAATTCCTGCAAATTAAAATTAATTTTAATTATATTATTTATTTTTTCTCCATTTTTTAAAATTTTTTCATTGTCATTTAAATTTAATTCATTTTCTCGTTTTTCAATAATATCTAATTTTTTTAATTTCTCTTTTATTTCTTTATCCAAATTATTTTTAGTTAAGGTATTCTTTTTTCAAATACCATTTATTTCTGAATAAATTTTAGAAAAAATATCTAATCAGTCTTTTTTTAAATCAATTTTCTCTGATCTTAAATTTAATATTAAATCATCTAAATATTTATTAATAGATTCATATTTTGATTTAAAAAATTTATTTTGTTTCAAATCTTCATTTGAAAAAATGATATTTTTAAAATCCTCAAAAATATAATTTTTTTCCTTAAAAAAACAGTGATATTCTAAAATTTCTTTTTTAAAATAATCATCTCCTTCATTATATACAGGTCAAATATTTTTTAAAATAAATTTTATTTTTTCATATTTATCATTTATATTTAAAATATTTAAACTTCTAAATCTTTGTTCTACTTTTCTAATTGATAATTTTTCTCCATTTCTTTCAGTATTTAATATTTTGTTTATTAAAATTGCCTCATCTTCATTTAAATTTTTGTTTCTTAAAAAAGATAGATAATCTTGCTTGAAATTAAATATTGGCAAATCAATATATTTTTCAATTGGATATTCAATATATTTATCATTATCATTTAATTTATTAATATTCATTGGCAAAATAAAACATAATTTGTCAATTTGAGAAATTTTGAATATTGCTTTTATCACTTCTCAAGAATATTTTCCTATTCTTTCAATATTGTCAAATATTATTAAAGTATGATCAATATCATTTGAAATATCGTTTACAAGTTTGTTTAATTCATTTTTGCTTATTTGAATTTCTTTAATTTTAGCTTTTAAAAAATAATTTGCCCATGATACTAAAAAAGGATTTATAAAAAAATTAATTGAAAATTTTTTTAAATTTTCTTTTAATTTTTCTTTTCTAGTTTTATTAATCAATATGGAAAATAATTCTGAAATTATTTCATCTGGAATTTTTTTTGAATTTGAATATTTTCAAACATCTAATATAATTATTTTTTTAAAGGTTTTTAATTTTATTTCCTTATCAATAAAATGCTTTGCAAATGATTCAATAAAGTATGTCTTCCCACTTCCTCAAGGTGCATTTAAAATTGTTAATGGTGATTTCTTTAATAATTTTTCTTGTGAGAAATATACATTTTCATCTTGAGCATATTTTTCAAATTTTTTTATTTCTTTTTTTAAATTATCTTTATATTTTTTGTATTCATCTTCTAATTTTTCAATAAATTCTTTGCCTAAATTTATTAATTTATAATCATCATCTTTTGCAATCAAATCTATTGAAAAACCTTTACTAATAGTAAAATCTTTCATTATAATCTCTTTATTTATACTTTTTATATATTTAATTTATAATAAATTTTAAATTATTTATATCAATAATTTAGAATTAAAATAAAGGGGTGATTATATGCCAAATCGTAACTTTAAAAAAAGTCAAAGAAATACAATTTGAAAAGAAAATTATGGAAATTCTAATTCTGGAATTGATTTATTTGGAAGAAATATTACTGAAGATAATTTTGAAGTTGATCATATTTTTCCTAAATCTAAAGGCGGAAAAACAATAATAAAAAATGCTCAACCATTGCATCCATTATCAAATTGAGAAAAAGCAGATAATTTATCTGGTTATGTTAATGGAAAAAAATTTAAAATCAAAAATAAAAGGAATGGAAAAATTAAAATAAATGTTAAATAATTAAAATTAACAATAGAAAAAGAATCCTAAATTAGGATTCTTTTTTTTCAAACAATATATTAAAATTTATATTTATTATTTTAATTCATTTTCTTCTTTATTTTCTAAAGATTTTTGTAATTTATTCAAAGTATTTATTAATATTTTTCTTTGCTCTGGGTTAAACGTAAATGTTATATAAGGATTTCTTGAAAATGGATTATTAAAATATTCAAAAAATCACTTCCTTGATTCATATTCTGTTTCAACTCCATAATTTTTAATAAAATTGCGCACAAAATTTAAATTTATACTTTCATATCATTCTTTTTTTAATGGGAATTTTTGTTTAAAAAGTAGAATATTTTTTAAATCTTTAATATTTTTTTCTGTAGAACAAATTTCATTAAATTCCAAAATTAGATCTTCTTCTTTAATTATTTTTTCCATAATTTTCTCTTTTTTTATTTTTTCTTATCTTTATTTTATTATAAAAAATTTATTGTGATTTCAGGATAATATACTTCTAAATTGGGATTTCCACATTCATAGAATGAATTTTGTCCTCACATATATAATGTATCACCTAAATTATCATTATTTTGATCAATTACAACTCCTGTTGTATTAAAACCAAGTGATAATTTTAAGATATTACCATTTCAATTATCTTGATCTTTAGGAGTGATAATAAGCGGAGTTTCTTGATTTGTAATTCTTGAAGTCCCATCCCCTACTTGTCCAAAATAACTATTTCCTCATACATATAGAGTGTCAGCATAGTTATCTGAATTTGAATCGGTAATTACAGCACTATGTGTTCCACCTAAAGAGATATCAATAATATTTCCATTGAAATTAAAATTTATCAATTGCGGAGTAGTTAAGTATTCATAATCAGGTCCAAAGGTTCCATTTCCTGATTGTCCATAATAATTATCACCTCACATATACAAGGTATCGGCATATCCATCATAATCAGAATCAATTGTTAGTCCAGCATGTTCTGTTCCTAAATCAAAATCAATAATATTTCCACTTCAATTAGTTTGATTTTTAGGAGTAATTATCGTTGGTAAATATGTGTTGGCAAAACTATCATTTCCGATCTGTCCATAATTATTTCTTCCTCACATATACAATGTATCAGCATATCCATCATAATCAGAATCAATTGTAACGCCGCTACTATAACCATCTAAAGAGACATCAATTATATTACCTTCTCAACTATCTTTTTCACTTGGTGTGATTATAGTTGGATATAATACATTTATAATGCTTTCATTTCCAATCTGTCCATCCATATCTGATCCTCATACATATAAGGTATCAGCATATCCATCATAATCTGTATCGATACTAACAGAGGTATTCATTGCTGATAATGATAAGTCAACGATATTACCGTTTCAATTGTCTTGATCTTCAGGAGTAATTTTTTCTGGTGAAACAGACATATTTTCATCTCCGCTAGTACCATTTCCAACTTGACCAAAATCATTATCACCTCACATATAAAGGGTATCGGCATATCCATCATAATCAGAATCAACTGTAACGCCAGAATGAATTACTCCAAGCTCAAGATTGATTAAATTACCTTTAAAATCATAATCTATTATTTGCGGTGTACTAACAGTTTCAAAATTCTTACCATTTCCAATTTCTCCATATTCATTATCACCTCACATATAAAGAGTGTCAGCATAATAATCATTATCTGTATCAACAATTATTCCAGAATGATGCCCGCCTGCTGAAAAATCAGTAATTACAGTTTGTTCTGCTGAGATATTTTTTTCACTAATATTTCTATTAATAGGCATAACGCCAATTAGTGGAATCAAAAATATAGCATAGTATTTTTTCATTTAATTATCCTTCTTAAAAATTACTTTTATTAATATTTAAATTTATTATATTATTTTTAAATGCAATAATAAAATGAAAAAGCACGTTCTTTATTAACGTGCTTTTTATTTCATCAAAATTAATTTATTTATTATTAACAATTAATCTGCCTGTTCCATCTTGATTATTTATAATTCGGAAATATTTTTTATTTATAATTCCGTGCAATTTATCACTTTTTTCTTCTAATGATTTTGGATGCAAAATCATTGCATTTTCAAAAATTTCTTTTCCTCCATAAGTTTTTGGAAGAACTAAAGAAACACTTGAGCAACATTTTGTATCAGAACAGCATTGACTAACAAATCTGCCAAAAGAATCATATCCTGTAAAATGTGTTCCAAATTGTTTTTTTCAAATTGCTTTCTTTCCTGCTTTAGAAAAAATATCACTTTCAATATTACTTTCCATTTATTTAACTCCTTAATAATAAATTTATTGATTGATAATTATCTTACCAATTCCGTTTCCGATATTTAATACTTGAAAATATTTTTTATTTATAATTCCGTGTAATTTTTCTCCTTTTTCTCGATTCGAAGCTGGACTCAAAATTATTGCATTTTCAATTACTGTTTTTCCACCCCTTGATTTAGGAAGAATATGATAAACCTCAAGACCGCATCTTCCAACAAATCGACCAAAAATATCATACCCTGTTAATCTATTGCCGTATTGTTTTTCTCAGATCTTTCTTTTTTCATCCCAAGAAAAATTTTCTTTTTCCATTAATTAACTCCTTTTAATTCTTTTTTATAAATAAATAATTTTAACTAAATAAGCAATCAACAAAATAGCTAGTATAGTTTGAATTATCTCGCTCATAATCAAATTTTCGATCTCACATATAGTATTTATTAATTAGATATACATTTGTATTTTGAGATATTTGATTTATTTTTTCTTTATAATCTACGATATATTTCTCTAGATTATCGTAATCTAAATTTCTATATTCTTCTTCAATATTATATATTTCTTGCTTAATTAAATTATTTTTATTTTGTAAAAATAAAATAATATTTTTTTCATCATTATTTTCAATCTTTAATTTTTGATTTTTAAGATTATCATTAAATTGATTAATTTTTGCATTTATTTTTTCTTGTAGTGATATTAATTTTAATTTATTTTGCTTTTTTTGATTTAAATAGATTTTGATATTTTTTAAAATATCGTTAAATACATCGATTCATTTTTCATAATTATGATAGTGGTTTCATTCATTATTAAAAATCTGATCAATATATTCTTTTGTAATTTGATTTAAATTAAGATTTTTGTAAATTTCACTTTTTTTATTTTCTTGCGTAAAGCTATATTTTTTAGAAATTATAAATTCTTTAATTTTTTTAAAACTATTTTCTAGTTCAATTAGTTTATCGATAAATTCTTTTATTTCTTCATCTAAATATTTTTTTGCTTCACTTACCGATCCCCAAACATTTTTAACTATTTTATCTATCTTTAAATATTTATTATCTATCTTAAAAATATCATTTTTATTAAATCGTTGTTCTACTTCACGAATTGATAATTTTTTTCCATCAATTTCCGTATTTAAAATATTATTTATAATTATTGCTTCTTCTTTTTCGATTCCATTTGTTTTTAAAAAAGATAGATAATTTTGTTCAAATTCAAATATCGGTAAGTCGATATATTTTTCTATCGGGTATTCATCATTTCTTCTATTTTCGTTTTGATTATAATTTAATTTATTTAAATTCATCGGTAAAATAAAACAAAAATTATCAATTTGTGATATTTTGAAGATTGCCTTCAAAATTTCCCAGGAATATTTTCCGATTCTTTCGATATTATCAAAAATAACCAAAGTTGGTTCAATGTCTTTTGATATATTATTTATTATTTCATCGATTTCATTTATTTCTTTGATTTGAATTTTATCAAAGTCAGTTTTACCAAAATAATTTATTCAAGAAATTGCTGTTGCATTAAAAAATTTAATTGCAAAGCGGTGAAGTTTATGCATTAATTTTTTTGATTCATCTTGATCATATATTTTAGAAAGGATGAAGAATAATTCAGCCATTATTTCATCAGGAATATGTTTTGCATTTGAGTATTTTCAAACATCTAAAATAATAATATTTTTAAATGTTGACAAATTTATCTTTTGATCGATAAAATTTTTTGCAAGTTGTTCAATAAAATGACTTTTTCCACTTCCCCATGGGGCATTTAAAATTGTAAGCGGAGATCTCTTTAATAATTTTTCTTGCGAAAAATAAATATTATTATTTTGTTTATATTTTGCAAATTTAATAGTTTCTTGTTGTAATTTATTTTTGTATTTAAGATACTCTTTATTTATTTCTATAATAAATTCATTCCCAACATCAATTAATTCTGTGTCTTCCTCTTTTACAATTAAATTAATTGAATAACCCTTATTTACAATAAAATTTTCCATAATTAAAATTTTATCTAAATTATATAGAAATCATTTATTTTATTTAATCTTTAATTTTTTTTAAAATGTAATGATATGAAAAAGAAATTTTTTAATTTAAAAGATTTATTTAAATTAAATAAATGAAGACAAGATGATTTTACAATTTATATTATTGTAATTTTTATTATCGTTATTTTTTTAACTTCAATTATAAATATTATTTTTTATCAATTAGGGTTTAATTTTACAAATCAATTTGCCTTTGCAAAGGAGATAAATGGTAAATATGGAATAGTAACTAATAGTGGATTAACAAGAGATAATTTTTTATATATTATTTCTTGATTTGTTCTTATATTTAGCATGATAGCAACAACTTTTTGATTTATTTCAAATATTTATTTGATTAAGTTTTCGAAGAAATTTGTTTGATATAATCAAATAGCATTAATTTTACTGTTATTTATAGATATTATTTATGGAGCCTGATGAATTGTAATTACTGATTTAATCGAAATTTGTTTTGTTCAATATTGCTATTTTAAATGAGATCAAGATGAAATTAATAATAAAAATCCTTATAAATCAGAACTTAATTTTAAATCATTTATTTTTATTTTAATAATTACAGTCGTTTTTATTCTATTAGCCTTAATTTTAATTACACCGATATTTTTTGCAAAAGATCAAACTTTTTATGAATTAAGTAATACAATTCCGAATGAAGATAATTATCAACAATTAGAAATTATTGAGGTTGATTTAGATAAATATGGATATGCTTTTAGTTATGTACAAAAAACAGGATTGATATATGATATCAATCCTGTTTGAGACACGATATTTGCAATTATGCAAATATCAGGAATAATTTTACTTACTAAGAAAAATTGATTTGCATGGATATTTTTTGAAGGGGCAACGGTTGCTCAATTTATTATTTATAAAGATGCAGGAAATATAATCTTATTAGTAGAGAGTGTTTTATTATTTATTATTAATTTATTATCGCTTTTTTATTATTTTGTAATGAATCAAAAATTTAAAGATAAATAATTTATAAAAATTATTTTAATCAATTTTTGTTAACCGCACCAACAGCTTTTATTTTGCTTTTTGCAACTTCCTTTGCTTGATCTATTCCCTTACGAAAAATTTTTCTTAAATCAAAAGCATCAGGATTTTGATACATGTATTCCAAAATTCCACAAATAATGGCTTTTTTAAGTTCGCTATCAAAATTAGCTTTTCTAATTCCTGCCTCTACAGCTTTTGTAATTTGTTCTAAAGGAACATCCGTTCCTCCGTGCAATACAAGTGGTTTTTTTGTTTTTGTTGTAATTTCTTTAATTAAAGCAAAATTAATTTTAGGTTCTTTATGATAAAAACCATGACTAGTTCCACAAGCGATTGCAAGCATATCGATATCAGTGTTATCTATAAATTTAACTGCATCTTCAACTTTAGTAAAATTATCAGCTTCTTCTTCGATATCATCTTCTTTTCCGCCGATTATTCCAAGTTCTGCTTCGAGCGTGATATTATCATTTTTAATTAGTTTTTTGACCTGATTTGTGATTTTAATATTTTCATTTAATGATAATACTGAACCATCAATCATTAATGAAGTATAACCAAGTTCGAGTGATTTTTTATGATATTTAATATCACGACCATGATCTAAATGAATAGCAACAGGAACTTTTGCTTTTTTGGCACAAGCAATCGCAATTGCTGCTAATTCTTCATGGCCGGCATAATTTATTCCTCCCTCTGTTGTTTGTAAAATTATAGGTGCATTTAATTCCTCAGCAGCTTCGATTGCTGCTTTTGCTCCTTCTAAATTAACAATTCCAAAGGCAGGAATTGCATATTGTTTCTTTATTGCGTCTTTTAATAAGATTTTTCCACCTACAAGAGGCATATCTGCTCCTTCTAAAAATATAATTATTAAAAAATTATACCACCTTTAAATAAGTATTATTGAATTAGCTTATTATTTGTATATACAACTTTTATTTTCAAAAGATTTTTATTTTTAAAGTATTATCATTTGTTTGTAAAGATTAAAATGGTCGTTATATAAAAGGGAATTTTAAAATTAAATATTTAATTAAATTCTATAACTAAAAAGAGAAGGATTATAAGAATTTATTATGAATAATTCATCCCCCCCCCTAGAAAGTAAGGGGAAAGAAAAAACAGAAATTAAGAAAGCTAATAATGTAGATCTCAAATCGGTTGAACACCGTGATTCTTTTGTTGATTTTTCAAGGTTTTTTCATCCAAAAAAATGAACACAAGAGGATTTTACATTGTATACAATGATCATATTTATTGTGATTTTGTTAATGATTTCAATTATTAATATTATTTTGTATGGTCTTGGATATGATGCTAGTAATCAATCTGCATTTGGGAAAACAATTAATGGAAAATATGGAATAGTAACAGAAGATGGAGTTTCAAAAACCGCTCCTTTTTATATTATTTCTTGATTTCTATTAGCTTTATCATTAGTTGCATCGGTCTGTCAATTTATGGCCAATATCTTTTTGATTAAATTTTCAAAAAGATTTATTTGGTGAAATCAGATTTCGATGGGGGCATTTCTATTTATAGATATCATTTATGGAGCTTGATGAATTGCAATTTCACAGATTATTGGTCTTGTTTTAGGTCAACAACGTTATTTTGCATGAGACAAACAAGATAAAAAAGAAGATGTAGATCCATATCTTTCACAACTTAACACAAAATGATTATTAATTGTTGGAGCAGTTGCGATAGTTTTTGTTGTTGCATCTTTACTTTTAATTACACCAGCAATCTTTACTGATGATAAAACCTTTTATGGTTTTAGTGATACTGATCCTACAATTGATGATCAAACTGCTCAAATTATTGACACCGGTTCTTATGGCTATGCTTATTCTTATGTTGTTGAATCGGGAGTTATTTATGATACTGCTCCTTACTGAGATATGGTTGTGGGAATTTTTCAAGTATCAGGATTAATCTTACTTACAAGAAAAACATATTGAGCATGAATTTCATTTGAAGTTGCGATGTTTGCACAAATGGTTGTTTACTTTCAAGTTGGTAATTTAATTCTTTCAATTCAAAGTATTTTACTCTTTGTTTCAAATTTATTACCATTATACTATTGATTCACAATGAATATTAAATCAGCAAAAAATGCTAGAAAAAAAATAGCCTAATAAGGAAAAATAATGAAAATTTTTATTATTGCCAAAAAAGATTTTAAAGAATATGCAAATAATATAAGTAATTATATTAAGAATAATTTCAAGCAAGATATTGATTTTATTATCAAAGATAATGATCTTGATTATGTAAAAGAAATTGTAAATGTTAGCAAACAAATAATAAGTAATGTAAAAGGGGATCGCTTAATTACTATTGATGAATCCGGGGGACTTGGTTTTTGTGCTGCTGCTAAAGTAAAAAAGATGATTGTTGCACAATGTGCAGATGAACATTCAGCACACATGACAAGAGAACACAATAATGCGATCGGAATTAGTTTAGGGGCTAATATTACTAATATCTTTATTGCAAAAGAAATTATAAAGCTATTTTTTGAAACTAAATTTGCTGCTGGTAGACATATGATTAGAATAGATATGTTAAATAAATTAGGATAAAGGAGAAAAAGATGAAAATTGCAATAGGTTGTGATCATATCGTAACCGATGTGAAAGATAAACTAAAAGAAGCACTAATCCAAAATGGTCATCAAATTCTTGATGTCGGTACCTATGATTTTGTTAGAACTCATTATCCGATTTTTGGGCAAAAGATTGCTGAAGCTGTTGTCCATAAAAAATGTGATTTTGGAATTGCAATCTGTGGAACAGGTGTGGGAATTTCAAATTCTGCTCAAAAAATAAAAGGAGCACGAGTCGCATTAATAAGAGATTTATCAGCGGCAAAAATCGCACGAAAACAATATAATGCAAATATTATTGCTTTTGGTGGAAGAATTACGGGACTTGGAATTATGGAAGAAGCGGTCGATATTTTTATTAATCAAAAGTTTACAGGTGATCAAAAATTGGTTGATTTTTTAGATGGTATTGTAAAAGAGAATAAAGAAGTTTCTTTTGCAAAGGAATTAGCAGATTGAGAAAAAGGAAAGTATCATGATTAATATAAAAGATAAATATAATAAAAAAGATCTTTTTCTTGCGGTTGATATCGGTGGAACTTTTATTAAATTAGCAATAATTACACGAGCAGGATTAATGCTTGATCGCTGAAAAATTAATACTAATTTAAATCAAAAAGGAAAATATATCCCTGAAGAAATTACAAAGGAATTTAAAAATAAATTAAGAGATTCAAAATATGAAGGGAAAAAAGCAATTGCAATGGGAATTGGGATTCCTGGTTTTCCCTCTCTTGATGGAGTTGTAAAATTTTCTGGTAATATCGGTTGAAAAAACTATGATGTAAAAAGAGATCTAGCAAAGTGATGAGGTGATTTTCCAATTGCCGTACATAATGATTGTGATATGGCAGCACTTGGGGAAAAATTTATTGGAAAAGCACGTGATGTTGATAATTTTGTCTTTCTTACTCTAGGAACAGGATTGGGAGCCGGTATCGTAATAAATGGTAAATTATATCAAGGCTCAGGGGGAACTGCAGGTGAGGTCGGTCATATTCCTTTACAAGGATTTAAAACAAGATTTCAATGTACATGTGGATTACCAGAGTGTGCAGAACCGACTTTTTCTGCAACCGGTCTTATAAATATTTATAATCAATTAAAACAAAAAAATCCTAATATAAAATCAATTTTAGATAATAAAGAGATAAATGGAAAAAATATTTGAGATGCTGTCCGCAAAAATGATCAATTAGCAATCATGGCAGCAAAAGATTTTGCTGAATATGGTGGAAGAGAATTAGCAACTATTGCAATGATTCTAAATCCTGAAACAATCATTCTAGGGGGTGGATTAGCCCATGATAATGAAACATTACTTAAATATCTTGAACCTGTTTATCAAAGATTTACACATGATTTTATAAGAGAAACAACAAGAATTGAATTATGTAATGTTGGAAATGATGCTGGATTATATGGAGCATCTTATTCAGCAATGCTTTTATATGATCAGAAAAATAATAAATAATATTAAAAAAAGGGTATCTTACGATACCCTTTACTATTTATTTAATTATAAATAAAGTGTGCAATTTATAATTCTTTTTAAAAAATAAATTATTAACAGATTATAAATAAGAATTTTATATTATCTTTTAAAGAATCTTATTTTATTATTAGTTAAGTAATTACATATTAATAATAAATTTTTCTTATATTTTTTTTGTTATTTAGTATAAATAATATATATGCAAATTTCTAAAATATTTTAAGAATTTAAATAGCATAGAGGTTAGAATGAAAAATAAAGATATATTAAATGAATCGAATAAAATGAATCAGGAAAGCATTCATAGTTTGAACTCTGTAGAAGAAATTTTAAGACCTAAATCAAGACAAGATTTAAGAATTACTGAGAGATTGTTTATCGAAGGAAAGATGAATGAACAAATCGAAAATATCGCAAAGATGCATCACTTAATTTCAGAAATTATCATAAATAAAATACAAATTGATACATTATTTCAAATTTATGATGATCATAAAGATAAAGATTTTAGTGATTTTTACAAAAATCAAACTTACGATAAAATAAGTAAAAAATTAACTTTTCTTAAAAACAAGGTTAAAATTTTTGAAAAAGAATTAGAAGAAATTGTCAACGAGGAATATGAAGCAAAGCTTAATTATTATTTAGGTTTAAAGATAAAAGATGTTATTAAAAAGCTTGATCAAAGATATAAAGATTCATATCAAATTAAACATCAATAAAATAGATAAATTTAAGCAAGGTGTTTACTTTGCTTTTTTTGTTGATTTTAAATAGTATAATAATTTAAAATTTGCTATGAAAAAAGAAGTAAGAACAAGATATGCTCCTTCACCTACGGGAAGATTGCATTTAGGTGGTGCCCGAACAGCACTTTTTAATTATTTATATGCAAAAAACCAAAATGGAATATTTGTTTTAAGAATCGAAGATACAGATCTTAAAAGAAATATAAAAGAGGGAGCAAAAAATCAATTAGATGGTTTAAGATGACTAGGAATTGATCCTGATTTTTCTTATCAAAAAGAGGATCAATATGGTCCCTATTTACAATCAAAAAGATTATCAATTTATCAAAAATATATTGATTTATTATTACAAAAAAAACTAGCTTATAAGTGTTATTGTACAAAAGAAGAATTAGAAGAATCAGCAAAAAGACAAAAAGCACAGGGAATTAAGTCTGTAAAATATGATCGAAAATGTTTTTTTAATCCAATTCCAAAAGCAGGAATAAAACCGGTAATTCGTTTATATGTTGATGAAAATAAAAATTTAGAATGAGATGATTTAGTAAGAGGAAAAATTAAAATACCGGCTGCTTCTCTTGGTGATTTTGTAATTTTAAAATCAGATGGAATGCCAACTTATAATTTTGCTAATGTAATTGATGATCATTTAATGAAAATAACCGATGTTTTTCGTGGTGAAGAACATATTTCAAATACAGCAAAACAATTATATCTTTATAAATTATTCGCTTGAGAACCACCACGATTTGCTCATCTTACGGTGATTGTAAATAAAGATAATAAAAAATTATCAAAAAGAGATCAATCGGTTTTTCAATTTATTGATTCTTATCAAAAATTAGGATATCTTCCAGAAGCTGTTTTTAATTTTTTAAGTTTGTTAGGTTGATCTCCATCAACTAGAGATGAAATTTTTACAAAGAATAAATTAATTGAAATTTTTGATGTAAATAGATTTTCTAAATCACCGACACAATTTAATTATGCAAAATTAAAATGAACAAATAATTATTATATTAAAAGATTAAATTTGGATCAATTAAAAGAATTTTTACTTCCATTTATTGATAAAAAGGATCTTTTAATTATTAAAGATAATTTAGCAAAAATTTTATTACTTTTTCAAGCACAATTAAGAGAGGGAAGCGAAATAAGAGATCTAATTAAAATTTTTACTGTTTTCCCAACATGAAAAAAAATTGATCATAAATTTAAATTGATCGAAATCAATTTAATTAAAGAATTTTTAAATCAAATTAAAGATTTTGATTTTACAGATTCGAAATTACAATTTTTAATTAATAAATTAGGTGATAAATTTAAACTTAAAGGGAAAGATTTAATGCATCCATTAAGACTTGCCATTACCGGAAGAGAACAAGGACCAAGTCTTATAAAAACTATTGAAATTTATGGAAAAGATAAAACAAGATTAATATTAGAAGGATTTTTAAAGAAATGAGATATATAACTGATAATATTTTAAAAAATATTACTTTTGAAGAAGATTTTTTAATCGAATTATTTAATGCAAAAGAATTTAAAAGATTAGCTAGAATAAATCAATTAGGATTAACAAGCTTCCAATTTCCAGGGGCAACACATAATCGTTTAAGTCATAGCTTGGGCGCTTATCAATTAGCAAAAAAATTTTTAAAAAAATTTATTGAAGATAAAGTAGAAATTGATAAATTAACTTATCAGGCAACTCTTGCTTCTGCTCTTTTGCATGATCTTGGACATGGACCTTTTTCGCATCTTTTTGAACAAATTTCAACAATAAATCATGAGCAATATTCACTTAAAATCATTAATGATCAAAATACTGAAATTAATCAAATTTTAAATAAGAAAGATCCTCAGTTAATAATAGCGATTAGTCAAATTTTACAAGGTAAATATCATTTGGAGTGAGTAAATCAACTGATATCATCAGAAATTGATGTTGATCGTTTGGATTATTTACTAAGAGATTCATATCATGTTGGTTTAGATTATGGCAAAATTGAATATAATTGATTGATACGTAATGCAAAAATAATTAATAATAAATTGGCATTTACACAAAAAGCAATTTCAACGATTGAAGCGATGATTCTTGGTCGTTATCATATGAATAAAGTTGTCTATAATAGTCCTAAAAATGTCGCTTGTTCAATTCTTTTTCTCTGATTTTTTAAACGCTTAAAATATTTATTTAAAAATAAGCAATTAATTCATGAATACCAACAATTCATTCCTCTTTTTAAAGAGCAAGAATTGACAATTGAACAATTTCTTAATTTGGATGATAATACTATTTGAAATTTTATTAAGAAATCACTGAATGAAAAAGATCAAATTATCATTAAAATTGCAAATCATTTGATTTATCAAAAAAGGGCGACAATTTGTAAAATGGATGAATTAAAGATGATGAAAAAAGAGCAAAAAGGATTTACTTGAGAAGAGATTGATTTAAAAACTTCATTTCATTTTTATCAAGAAAGTAATTATAGTAAGGAAGCATTAATTTTATTTAGTAATAATAAAATTAAAAAATTACGAGAGGTTTCAACGGTAATAAATATTAAAGTAAATGATTATAGTCAATTAAAGACAGAAAAAATAGGTTTAAAAATTTAGGATATGAAAGAAGAAATAATTTTTTATCTGCAAAAATATCTAAATGATCATAAAATTTCATTTCCAAAGGAAAAGATTTTTGTTTTTGTCGGAAAGAATAAACAGTTTGGTGATTTTAATACAAATATTGCAATTTTATTAGCAAATAAAAATAAAAAGGATGCAATTAAAATTGCAAACAACATAAAAGATTTTTTATTAAATTTTAATTATTTTTCTGATATTACAGTTACAGAACCAGGATTTATTAATTTCTTTTTTAAAAAAGAACAGATTATTAAAAAAGCATTACTTTATTTTGATAAAAATTATCAGGAAGAATTTAATACGATTTTAAAACAAAAAATAAATTATGAATTTGTATCAGCAAATCCGACAGGATATTTGCATTTAGGTCATGCAAGAAATGCTATTATTGGTGAGACAACGGTTATGTTACTAGATTATATCGGTCATAATGTGACAAGAGAATATTACATAAATGATGGTGGAAATCAAATTGATAATCTTGCAAAAGCCATTTATTATTATGCTTTAAAGAAATTAAATATCAAAAATGATTTTGTAAAAAGTTCTGAATATAATGGATATGAAATTATTGATTATGCAAATTATTTAGCAAAAAAAGAACAAAAATTATTTTATTTAAAAGAGCAAGAACAAATTATTAAAAAACTTAAAAAATTGGCAATTAAACATTATTTATCAGAAATCAAAAAAGATTTAAATTCATTAATGGTTGCTGATTTTGATATTTATACATCAGATCAAAAATTATTCGATGATAAAAAAGTAGATGAAATTTTAAAAAATTTACAAAAAACAGAATATTTTTACGAAAAAGATGGAGCAACTTGATTAAATACATCTGCTTTTTTTGATACAAAAGATCGTGTTTTAATTAAAAGTGATGGTAGTTTTACCTATATGGTAGCTGATATTGCAAATCATGTTCAAAAATATCAAAGAGGATTTGATTTAATGATTAATCTTTGAGGAGCTGACCATCATGGATATGAAAAAAGAATCAAATCTGGATTGCAAATTTTAGGATATGATGCTAATAAGTTAAAAATTGATTATATTACAATTGTTAAATTACTTGAAAATGGACAAGAATTTAAAATGTCTAAGCGAAAAGGAACAGCGATTAAAATTCGAGAAATTTTAGAAAAAGTTGATCTTGGCGTTTTTAAATTTTCAATTCTTGCAAAGGGAAAATCACAAATGCATGCGATTGATATCGCAAAAATTAATAAAAAAGATATTAATAATATTTATTGATATATACAATATGCAAATTCTCGAATTCATCAATTGTTAAAAAAAGCAGGACAAGAAAGACTATCAAATTTAGAATTAAAGAAAAATTATAAATATCTTGGTGAGGATGCAAAAGAAGAACAATTATTATCAAAAATGACTGCCTTTCATGATCAAGTTTTGCAAGCATCATTAAATCGAGAACCATTAATTTTAACTAATTATTTGAAAGAATTAGCGCAAATATTTCATAGTTATTATAATAATTGCAAAATAATCAGTTCTAATAAAGAACAAGAACATGAACGTTTAATTTTAATTGTCGCGCTTAAGAATTTATTTGCAAGAATTTTTAATATATTAAAAATAGAGATAATTGAAAAAATGTAGATTTAATTTATAATATTTTTATTATGTGAAATTGATAATTTTAGATAATTAAAGGAGAATATGAATGTTAAGCGTAGATTTAGCGATTGATTTTATTAAAAAAAACGGAGCAAAAAAATTTGATGTAATTTGAACTAATATTAAGAAAGAACTTTTTGATCAAATTGATACTATTAAAAAAGAGCCAGAAATTAAATCAGATTTTTTTATTTCAATGATTAATGATGAAAAATTAATTATGCTTGGTAATGAAATTTGGGATTTAAAAGAAAATTATTCTTTACAAGAAATCGAAGATATTAAGGTTAATGTTTTTGGTAGTCAAATTGAAAAAGAAGATCAAATTGATTTACTTAAAGATAATGATCTAACACTTGATGATGAAGAAGTTGAAGATTCTCCGATAGTTTTTGAAGATAGTGAAGAAGATAATTAATTAGTCTCTCTTATTTTATAATGTTTATTGTATTTTAATTTTATCAAAGATATTAAATAATAAAAAAAAGGAAAATATAACATGTTATCAAATGCAAAAAAGATTTTAAATGATGCAAAAAAAGGCAAATATGCTGTCGGTCAATATAATATTAATAATTTAGAATGAACAAAAGCCGTACTAGAAACTTGCCAAGAAATGAAAGCTCCTGTAATTTTAGGAACATCTGAAGGAGCGGTTAAATATATGGGTGGTTTCCATGCGATTGTCGGAATGGTCGAAGGTTTAATGAAGGATTTAAAAATTACGATTCCTGTTGTGTTGCATCTTGATCATGGGCAATCAGTTGAAAATTGCAAAAAAGCGATCGATGCTGGTTATAAATCTGTAATGTTTGATGGATCTTCATTAAATATTAAGGAAAATGTTTTAAAAACAAAAGAAGTTGTTGAATATGCTAATAAGCACCAAGCTTCAGTAGAAGCCGAAGTTGGAACTGTAGGTGGAAATGAAGATGGTGTTGTCGGTGGAATAAATTACGCTTCATTAAGTGAATGTGAAAGCATCGCCGCTACCGGAATTACAATGTTGGCTGCTTCACTTGGTTCCGTTCATGGTCACTATGTTGGTAAACCTAAATTAGGATTTAAAGAAATGGAAATATATGCAAAAGCAACTAATTTACCTTTAGTATTGCATGGAGGAAGTGGTATTCCTAATGAACAAATTACAAAAGCAATCGCAGCTGGTGAAGCAAAAATTAATGTAAATACTGAGATTCAAGAGGCATTTGCAAAGGGAATTCGAAGATATATCGAAGAAAAACTTGACCAAAAAGGAATGGGATATGATCCTAGAAAAATTATTGGAACTTATGCTTATAAAAATATGAAAGATACAGTTGCCGAAAAAATAACCTTATTTGGAACAAAAAATAAAGCAAAATAAATTGATCTTATTTATTTTAAAATTTAAAAAAGAAAAGGAGAATTATGATGAAAAAAGATTTACATCCAAAATACTATAATATAATTGTGAAGTGTTCTACATGTGGAACGGAATTTAATGTAAATTCAACAAAAGAACATTTACAAATTGATGTTTGTTCTAAATGTCATCCTTTTTACACAGGTAAAATGGGAGCAAATGTAAAAGCCGGTCGGATTGATAAATTCAACAAAAGATTTGCCCAAACAAAAAAATAATTTTCTAATTCTTTTAAAATTAAAGCAACTTCTCTTATCAAAAGAGAAGTTTTCTTTTATTAAATTTATCTTTTATAATTAATAACTTTGGTTTATAATTTTTGTGTATATATACAAAAGTATATATAGTTTCAAATTTATAAACTTAGATTTAAAATTATTTTTTAAAAAAATCATAAACAAGGAGATATATATAATTTTATGTCAAAAATTAAAAAGATTTACGCTCGTCAGGTCGTTGATTCACGTGGTAATCCAACGATTGAAGTCGAAGTGTGAACTAAGAAAAATAATCTTGGTCGTGCAATCGTTCCTTCCGGAGCTTCTACAGGAACTCGTGAGGCATTAGAGCTTAGAGATGGTGGTGTAGAATGAGAAGGGAATGGTGTTTCAAAAGCAGTCGCAAATGTAAATCGAATTATTGCTCCTGAACTTATCGGCATGAAAGCACAAGATCAACGTCAAATTGATTATAAAATGCTTAAATTAGATGGAACAGAAAATAAATCTAAATTAGGCGCAAATGCAATTTTAGGAGTTTCAATGGCCGTTGCACAAGCAGCTGCAAAAGATCTTAAAATTCCATTATGAAAGCATTTTAATTCAATGAGTGAAGTTAGCAAAGTCTCTCTTCCCGTACCGATGCTTAATGTTTTAAATGGAGGAGCGCACTCTGATAACAATGTAGATTTTCAAGAATATATGATCTTTCCATTAGGTGCCCCTTCATTTCAAGAAGCGATTCGTTGATCAAGTGAAATTTTTCATGCGCTTGCAAAATTATTAAAAAAAGCAGGATATAATACCGGAAAAGGTGATGAAGGTGGATTTGCTCCTGATATGAAGAGTAATGAAGAACCATTAAAATTCATCGTGAATGCGATCAAAGCAGCTGGATATAAAGCCGGAAAAGATGTCTTTATCGCTTTAGACCCTGCATCTTCTGAATTTTATAATTTAAAGACAAAAAAATATGAATTAAAAGGTGAAAAGAAAACACTTACATCAGCGCAAATGATTGAATATTATGTAAATTTAATTAAAAAATATCCAATTGTTTCATTAGAAGATGGAATGGCAGAGCAAGATTGAGATGGTTTTAAATTACTTACTGAAAAATTAGGTGATAAGGTTCAAAATGTTGGTGATGATATTTTTGTAACAAATAAAAAGATTTTAAAAGAAGGAATAAATAAAAAAATTGCCAATTCAATACTTATTAAAGTAAATCAAATTGGAACAATTACAGAGACAATTGAAACGATTGAACTTGCAAGAAGAAATAATTATACAACGATTGTTTCACATCGTTCAGGTGAAACGGAAGATACAACAATCGCCGATTTTGCTTGTGGACTTAATGCAAAACAGATCAAAACAGGATCAATGTCTCGTTCTGAACGAATTGCAAAATATAATCAATTGTTAAGAATTTCTGAAACTATTAAGACATTTAATGGTAAAAATGCCTTGAATGTTAATTTTAAAGGAAAAAAATAAGGATTTATTAATTTAAAAGAGAAAGTGGATATTTTCGCTTTCTTTTTAATTTAAAAATCAATTTGAATTGAAAAGGAATAAAATGATTAAAAAAATTGCTATTTTAACATCGGGGGGCGATTGCCCAGGAATGAATGTTGCTTTAAAAGCAATTGTAAATGTTGCAATCAATAATAAAATTGAACCTTATATTGTATTTGAAGGCTACAAAGGACTTTATGATGATAATTTTGCCAAAATTACAAAAGAAGAGGTAAAGTTCATCGATCGTAAGGGCGGAACGATGATTTATTCGGCGAGATTTCCGCAATTTGCCGATTTAAAAATCCGTAACAAAGCTGTTGCTAATTTAAAAAACAGAGGAATTGAAGCTCTTATCTGTATCGGTGGTGATGGAACTTATAAGGGTGCTGCAAAGCTTACAGAAATGGGAATAAAAACGATTGGTCTACCGGCTACGATCGATAATGATATTTCTTCAACCGATTATACAATCGGTTTCAATACAGCACTTGAAACAATTGTAAATGCGATTGATAATTTAAGAGATACATCAGAATCACATAATCGGATTAATTTAGTTGAGGTTATGGGACATGGATGTGGTGATTTAGCTTTAAATGCAGCGATTATCACCGGAGCAGAGGTTTTATCAATTCCAGAAAAAAAATTAACAATTGAGCAAATTATTACAAGATTAAAAGAAAGTGATTCAAAACGTTCTAAAATTGTACTTATTTCGGAATTAATGTATGATGATTTAAATAAAATTGCAAGAGCGATCGAAAAAGAATTAAAACAAGAGACAAAAATCACGGTATTAGGACATATTCAACGCGGGGGAAGAGCAAATTGCGCAGAAAGATTATTGACTGCGCGTATGGCAAATTACGCAGTAAAAATGTTAATTGCAAATAAAAGTGGAGTTGCTGTAAATATTTCTAATAATAAATTAAATGTTAAAAATTTACTTGAGATTGTTGAAATGAAGCGACCTTCAAAAGATGAATTATTAAGAGAATATCAACAATTAGTTTAATAAGAACAGGAGTAAAATTTATGAAATTAAATAATACATTTATTAAAAAAACAAAAATAATTGCAACGGCAGGACCAACTTTTGAAACAGAAGAATTGATGGAAAAGATGTTTACATATGGTGTAAATGTCGTTCGTTTAAATATTTCCCATGGTGATATTTTAGAGCATGGAAAAAGAATTAAAGTAATTAAGGATGTTCGTGCTAAATTAGGATTACCAATTTCAATTCTTTTAGATACAAAAGGACCTGAGATTAGAATTCATCAGATTGAAGGTAATAAAATTAAGATCAAACGCAATGATATATTGCAAATTTATTGTAAAAAAGAGATCTTAGGATCAGATAAAAAATTTTCTGTTACCTATAAAGATCTTGCAAATACCGTAAAAATTGGACAATTAATTTTAATTGATGATGGTAAGTTGTCATTAATTGTAAAATCAATCGATAAGGAAAATGGAATAGTAACGGTAAAATCAGAAAATAATCATTTTATTAGTACTAAAAAAGCTGTAAATATTCCAGGTGCTGATCTTACATTACCATTTTTAAATACGCATGATAAAGATTTTATCAAATGGGGAATTAAAGAAGGAATCGATTATATCGCTGCTTCTTTTGTTCGTAACAAGAAAGATTTGATTGAATTACGAAAATTTTTAGATATAAATGGCGGAAAAGAAGTTTTAATTATGTCTAAAATTGAGGCTTTAAAAGCGATTGAAAATTTAAACGAAATTATCAATTATTCTGATTCTATAATGTTAGCAAGAGGAGATTTGGGAGTTGAAATCCCTTATTATGAAGTTCCCTTTTATGAAAAATTAATTATTGAAAAATGTCGTGCTTGAGGAAAACCAATTGTAATTGCGACACAAATGTTAGATTCAATGATGGAAAATCCACGTCCAACACGTGCTGAAGTTACCGATGTTTATTATGCAGCAATTTCAGGAACCGATGCAACAATGCTTTCAGGAGAATCTGCTTCTGGAGATTTTCCGTTAGAATCAGTTGAGACAATGGCAAGAATTAATTTAGAAGCTGAAAAAAATTATAATTATTTAGATTCATATGAAAAAGCGTATGCTTTTGTTGATTCTTCAAATGCTGAAACAGCTTACCTTGTTGCAAAACAAGCTCTTACAAATGATGCAAAATATGTCGCTGTTTTTTCAGAAAAAGGAAGAATGATCAATGCCTTATCTCGTTTTCGTGCTAATGCTATCATTTTAGGTTTTATTAAAGATAAATCTAAGGTTACTAAATTTGGTGTAAATTATGGTGTTTATACAAAACATCATGCAAATTTATCAGATTATAATGATGATCATAAAGTCCGTAAGTTATTATTAGATTGTGGAATTAAAAAAAATACAAAAGTTTTACTCGCAACTAAGAATGAATTTCGTAAAATTACAGTTTAATTTAAAGTAGGAATGGATAAAAATGGAAAAAGATGTTTTTTTAAAGATTATAAATGGGGAGATCGAGAGTCTTAAATTATTTGAAAATAAATTATTAATTGCAATTATGGATATTTATCCTTTTAATCCTGGTCATATTCTTGTTATTCCAAAAATTAGAAAAGAAAATATTTATCAAGAAAAAGATAATACGATTATTGCCTTATTTAAAGCAGCGGAAAAAGTTAGAAAATTACAAGAGGAAAAATTAAAAGCAAAAGGAACAAAGATTCTTTTTAATAATGGTGCTTTTGCTGGACAAAAAGTTTTCCATACACATATGCATATAATTCCCTTTTACGATGGAAAAACAGCTGCAAAATTAAGTAAAAATAGTGTAGAAGAGATATATCAGATGATAAAATCATAATTTTAATATGAAAACAATTGAATTAGTAGGATACGGTCATCCTGATCGCTTTGCCGATTATATTTCCGAAAAAATATTAGTTGAAAATTTAAAACAAGATCAAAATGCAAAAGTTGCTGCGGAAGTAATGGTAACAAGAAATACCGTTTTTCTCGGAGGAGAGATCTTTTCTAAAGCAAAAATTAATTATTCAAAATTGGTTTATAAGGCGATTGAAAAAGTTTATGGTGAGAAATGATGACCAAATTATCAAAATGTTAGAATCATAAACGATATCAAATCTCAATCACCAGAACTTAAAAAATTACAAAAAGATGAGATTGTCGCTGCTGATCAAGGTGTAATTTATGGTTTTTATAATCAAAAGAGATATCAAAGAATTTTGATGCTTTATCAAATAATCGATAGATTAAGAGCCAATTTTATCATTGCTCCTGATTGAAAATTATTATTTAATCAAGCCTTAAAAGAACTTTCAATTTCGGTTTGTGGTGTTAAAAAAGATAAATTTCAAATGATCAAATTATTTTTAGAACAACAATTTTTACAGTTTAATTTAAAAATTAATGTTATCGTTAATCCGAAAGGAGAATGGTTTATTTGCGGACCATTATCAGACACAGGATTAACAGGAAGAAAATTAATGATTGATACATTTGGTGCAGGAGTTAGTCATGGAGGCGGTGCATTTTGTGGAAAAGATTTCTCTAAAGTTGATAAAACCGGAGTTTTAATCGCTTCCGAACTTGCTTATAAATTTGCAAAAGCGAAGAAAGTAAATACCGTTCTTGTCGAACTTAATTATAAGATCGGTGATCGAATTCCAAAAGTGATTGTTCGGACATATTTAGATAATAAGATGACCGAATTTAATTATGATGATTATAAAATATCATTAAATGAGTGAATTAAAAAAAATAATCCTTATCGTTTGGATTGATCAGAGATTGTTTTAAAAGGGGGAGTTATTTTTTATTTAAAAGATATTTTGAAATAACTTTATGGAAAAGTTTTTATTAGTAACGGAAAAAAAACCGGCTGGTGATCAAAAAGAAGCGATCAATGATTTAACAAATAATTTAAATAATAAGCAAAAATATAATATTTTGCTTGGGGCAACCGGAACAGGAAAAACTTTTACGATTGCAAATGTAATTAAAAACGTAAATAAGACAACGCTTGTTCTTGCTCATAATAAAACACTTGCAAATCAGTTATATGTTGAATTTAAAGAATTATTTCCTAATAATCGTGTCGAATATTATATTTCTAATTTTGATTTTTATCAACCAGAAGCATATCTTCCAAAAAGAGATCTTTATGTAGAGAAAAGATCGGTTCAAAATTGACAGATTGAAATGATGCGAAATTCAACTTTAAATGCCCTTACATCACAAAAAGATGTGATTGTTGTCGCTTCAGTTGCTGCAATTTATGGACATCGTGAACCGAAAGAATATAAAAAACATCATTTTGAAATTGCGATCGGTAAAAAATTAACAAGAAAAGAATTATTGTTAAAAATTGTTAGTTTAGGATATAAACGAGGGGAAGATCTCTTTCCTGGTTCATTTCTTTCAAAGGGCGATGTAATTGAAATCGTTCCCGCCTGATCAGATCAATATAGTCTTAGAGTTGATTTTTTTGGTGATGAAATAACAGAGATTGTCGAAATTGATTCACTTACAAAAAGACCAATTAAACATTATCAAAGATATACAATAACTCCAGCTGATGTAAATGTCGTTTCAAAAGAACTTTTAAAAGATGCGATTGTTAAAATAAAGAAAGATCTTGCTAAAAGATTACTTTATTTTGAAGAACAAGATCTTTTAGTTGAAAAACAGCGTTTGGAAAATCGGACAAATTTTGATGTTGAGCAATTACAAGAATTTGGAATGACTGGGGGAATTGAAAATTATTCAATTTATTTTGAATCTTGAAGAAAGCATGGGGAACCACCAGCAACACTCTTTTCTTATTTTCCAAAAGATTATTTATTAATAGTTGATGAATCACATATTACTATTCCGCAAATTGGTGGAATGTATGAAGGTGATTATTCACGTAAAAAAACGCTTGTTGAATATGGATTTAGATTACCAAGCGCACTTGATAATCGTCCTCTTAAGTTTGCTGAATTTGAAAAACGAATCAATCAAGTTATTTTTGTCTCTGCTACTCCTGGTGATTATGAACTTAAAAAAACAAATAATAAATATGTTGAACAGATTATAAGACCGACCGGATTATTAGATCCAGTTATCGAAATTAAAAATGTTGAAAATCAACTTGAAGATATCGCAAATGAGATTAGAGAGCGGAAAAAAGTAAATGAACGTGTGTTTGTAAATACGATTACAAAAAAATTAGCAGAGGATATTGCAAAATATCTTACAGAAACAGAATTTTCAGTTGCCTATTTACATAGTGATTTAAAAACATTTGAACGAGAAGAGGTAATTCGAAAATTAAGAATCGGTTTTTATGATGCGATTGTTGGAATTAATTTATTAAGAGAAGGATTAGATGTTCCGGAAGTTTCTTTAATTGTGATTTTAGATGCCGATAAGGATGGTTTTTTACGAAATAAAAGATCTTTAATTCAGATGATCGGAAGAGTTGCAAGAAATATAAATGGAAAAGCGATTCTTTATGCTAAAAAAATTACAAATTCAATGCAGGGAGCGATTGATGAAACAAATCGAAGAAGATCAATTCAATTAGAATTTAATATAAAAAATAATATTACCCCTGTTACAATTAAAAAAGCAATTCCAAAACCTTTAATTAAGGAATTTGAACAAGATAAAAAACTTAAATTATCATCATTAAAATCAAAACAAAAGATAGCTGTTTTAGAAAAAGAAATGAAAAAAGCAGCAAAGGAATATGACTTTGAAAGAGCGATCAAATTGCGTGATTTAATTACCGAACTTAAAAGTAATTATTAAATTAATGATTTTTTTTTGTAAAATTCTGTGGTATAATTCAAAAATTGAGAGGGGAGTTAATTATGGATGACTTTAAAAATAAACTTAAAAGTGGGACTGGATGAAAGATTCTTGCAACAATAATGGCTTTTATTTGATTGCTTAATTTATTCATTGTTTGATTTTCAACAGAAGCCTTTGATTGAATGAAGGATAATACATTAGTTAGAGTCCTTATTTCAATTTTGCTTGTAATTTTCTGAATTCCAGCAATCATTATTGGTATATATTGAATTTGATTTGTATAAATTTTAAAATAAAATAAAAGAGAGCATTTGTGCTCTCTTTTTGCTTGCATATTTATCAAAAATGAGAAATTTTCAATTGTTACATATATTTTATATTTAAGATACAATAAATCATAGTTTATAAATAAATCGTCCTATAGATTGATCCATTTTTATTCTAAAAATTTTTGATAATATTTTTTTGTAAATTGATTATTTCTTATAAACTCATTTTCTAAAAAAATAGATTTTATTTTAAATAAAATACTTTTACTAACTCCATTTCTCATCAAATCTTCTTGTTTTTCTAAATAATCATATAAATTATTTGCTGATTTTTTAGAAATAATTAAATTTTCTAAATGAGAAATTTTATTACGATATTTTCTTGTACTTTCTAATTTTGCGAAAATAAAATTAAAGATATGATTTTCTTCTTTTAAATTTTGTTTTGTTTTTTTAAAATTTATTTCTAATTGTTCTTTTTTGGATTTAGCGATAAATTCACAATTAATTAATTCATCTAATGTTATTAATTTATGATATCACATTGATTTTAATATTTCATTTTTATAATAAAAAGAAAGATTTTTAATTATTACTAAATTTTTTTCAAAATTATCCTTTTTACTAATTTTTTTATCCTTAATTATTAAATTGATAGTTTTATCAAAATCTTTTTGCTTCTCTTTCTTTTTGTTTTCTCGTAATTTTAATTCGCTTATATTTATATTATCTTTAATAGATTTTTCTAAAATTAAATGAGAAATTTTTTTTTCATAATAATTAATATATTTATATAAATTAGAAGAAATTTGGTCATTTATAATACTAAAATTTTTTATTAAATTAATAATTTCAGTTGTTCTATTAATATCAAAATACTTGGGGCTATTTTTTTTTGAATAATAATCAATAAATTTAGCAAATTTATCAAAAACAATTATTAAGTCATTGATATCAATATTAGCTTTTTTAATTGAACAAATAATTTCAGATAACTCTTTATATGAAACTCAATTTGAATAATTTATTATTGTATTAGAATTAAATTCATCTAGAATTGAACATTTAATATTTTTTTTAAAAAATTCAATTAATTTTAAATTCTCTTTATATAAATTTTTATAATTAGCATTTAAAAAAATAAACATTTTTTTAAATGCTTCATCTTCATCTTCCTTTAATTCATTTTCATTATCAATAGGAATTAAATACTTTTGATTATCAGTGCTTTTGGATATTTCACTTTCCATGCAACCTTAATTAACTTTCTTTTTATATTACTAATTTAGGAATATAATTTACATACCCACATTAAAATAATTATAATAAAAGATTATGATAAACGATAAAATAATAATTAAAAATGCACAAGAAAATAATTTAAAAAATATCAATTTAGAGTTGCCAAAAAATAAATTAGTAATAATTACGGGTGTTTCTGGTTCGGGTAAATCTTCGCTTGCTTTTGATGTCATTTATAATGAAGGAAGAAGAAGATATGTCGATTCACTATCAAATTATGCAAGACAATTTTTAGGCGGAACAGCAAAACCGGCAGTCGATTCAATCGAAGGATTATCACCGGCAATTGCAATTGATCAAAAAACAACTTCTAATAACCCAAGATCAACTGTAGGAACAATTACAGAGATTTATGATTTCTATCGTCTACTATTTGCAAGAATAGGGATTCCTTATTGTCCAAATCATAATATAAAAATTTCTTCTCAAACAATTACACAGATTATTAATCAAATTTATAATTGAAAAGAAAATTCTAAATTACAGATTTTTGCACCCTTATTTTCTGATAAAAAAGGAACATTTAAAAAAGAATTAGCAGAGCTTAAAAAAGAAGGTTTTTTAAGAATAAGAGTAAATGATAAGATTTTTCATTTAGATCAAACAACAGAATTAGATCCTCATAAAAAATATACGATTGATATTTTAATTGATCGAGTTATTTTAAATTTAGAAAATCGATCAAGAATTTATGAGAGCTTAACGCTTGCAACAAAATATAGTGATGGAATGGTAAGCGTTGAAAATTTAACATCGAAAACAGAGGAATTATTTTCGCTTAAATTAGGTTGTAAACATGGCGATTTTTCGATGCCAAAAATTGAACCAAAATTGTTTTCATTTAACTCTCCTTTAGGGGCGTGTGATAAGTGTAATGGATTAGGATTTATTCAACAAGTTACTTGAGAAAAAATGATTGATCCAGAAAAGACTATTCTTGAGGGTGGAATTAAATATTTTGGTGATAAACTTAGTGGTTTTACATGAGAAAAATTTGCTCATTTATTTAAAGAATATGATATTTCACTTACTAAAAAATTAAAATACTTTACTGAAGCAGAGCAGAAAATAATTTTAAATGGTTCAGATAAGCCAATTTCATATAAGATTACTTCTAAATCACATGTAACTCGTAAATATGATTATATAGAAGGATTGGCGAAAATGATTGAAAGATTAAATCTTGAAACTAGTTCTGATTTTGCAAGAAATTATTATAAGCAATTTTTTGCAACAAGTGTTTGTGATAAATGTAATGGTGCAAGACTTAATCAACATGTTCTTGCTGTCAAAATTGCCGATAAGAATATTTTTGATCTTACAGCATTTTCTATTGAAGAAGCAAATAAATGAATTAGCGAACTTAAATTAACAGAACAAGAATTAAAAATTGTTAATTTAGTAATAAGTGAAATTAAATCTCGATTTAATTTCTTAATAAATGTTGGTTTAGGTTATCTTACATTAAATCGAATGGCTAATACTCTTTCCGGAGGAGAGAGTCAACGAATAAGATTGGCCTCTCAATTAGGATCTAAATTAACCGGTGTTATTTATGTGCTAGATGAACCTTCAATTGGTTTACATCAAAGAGATAATGAAAGACTTATAAATACTTTAAAAGAGATTCGTGATCTAGGAAATACTGTTTTAGTAGTTGAACATGATGAAGAAATGATGCTTGAATCAGATTATTTAGTAGATATCGGTCCTGATGCTGGAATTTATGGTGGAAAAGTTGTCGCATATGGAACACCGATGGAAATAGCGAAAAAGAATACTCATACCGGTAATTTTTTAGCAGGAAAAGATCAGATTGCAATTCCAACAAAACGAAGAAAAATCAAAGAACAAAATTATCTTGAAATTTACGGTGCAAAAGCAAATAATTTAAAAAATATTAATGTTAAAATTCCACTAAAACAATTTGTCGTTGTTTCCGGTGTTTCTGGTTCAGGAAAATCAACACTTGTAAATGAAATTATTTATAAGGGAATTCATAATTTAATTACGCATGGAAATCATTTTGATCTTCCGGGAGAATATAGTTCGATTAAGGGAATTGAAAACATCGATAAAATTGTACGAATTTCACAAGATCCAATCGGTAAAACACCACGTTCAAATCCGGTAACTTATACAAGTGTATTTGGTGATATCCGGGAATTATTTGCAAATACAAATGATGCAAAAGTAAAAGGATTTAGTCCGGGAAGATTTTCTTTTAATGTTAAAGGTGGAAGATGCGAAAAATGTCAAGGTGATGGTATTTTACGAATTCCGATGCATTTTCTTCCTGATGTATATGTAAAATGTGATGAATGTAATGGTAAAAGATATAATGAAGAGACTTTACAAATTCATTTTAAAGATAAAAATATCGCTGATATTTTAGAGATGTCGGTAGAAGAAGCGAATCAATTTTTTAAAAATCAACCAAAAATTAGTCGTAAATTAAGTTATTTAAGGGATGTCGGTCTTGATTATATTAAATTAGGCCATTCTTCTACTCTTCTTTCAGGTGGGGAAGCACAACGTGTTAAATTAGCAACACATTTACAAAAAAAAGCTACCGGTAAAACTTTATACATTCTTGATGAACCGACAACAGGTTTACATCATCATGATATTAAAAAATTATTAATAATTTTAAATAGAATTGTCGATCAAGGTGATTCAATTCTTATTATTGAACATAATTTAGATGTAATTAAGGTCGCAGATTATATTATTGATATGGGTCCTGAAGGAGGAAGTGGGGGCGGAAAAGTGATTGCAAAAGGGACACCGGAAGAGATTATAAATAGCAAAATTTCAGCTACGGGAAAATATTTAAGATATATTTTAAAATAAATATCGTGCTATAATAACTAATTGTGAAAGATAAACCCTATTTTTTGATGAAGAACGGAAGAAAAAAAGGGGTGTATATAAAGAATTCTTTATTTAAAAAAGTGGTCTAAAAACCACTTTTTTACTTTAAGAATCGAAAAAAAGATAAAATTTAGTTATGGGAAGAGTAAGGATAAAAAAAGAAGCAAAGGATTATTTGCAAAATTCTATTTATTTTTTGAACACAAAAGATAAATATCAAGATTTTACTAAGAAAAGTAATAAAATTTGACTTGAAATTGGACATGGAAAAGGAAAATTTATTAGCAAACTTGCTCTTAACAATCTTGATGCTAAATTAATAGGAATTGAAAAAATTGCAACAATTCAAGAAAAAGCAGTAAAAAAAGTTGAAAAATTAGAATTAACAAATGTAAGATTTATTCTTGCTGACATTAATAATTTAAAAAATTGATTCACTGATTCTTCAATTGAAAAAATTTTTATTAATTTCCCTGATCCTTGACCAAAAAAGAAACATTATAAAAGAAGATTACTGACAAAAGAATTATTACTTTATTACTATCAAATTTTGGAAGAAGAAGGAAGAATATTCATTAAAACCGATCAAAGAGAACTATTTGATTATGTTTTAATCAATTTAAAAACAAAAGAATTAAAGCAAAAATTCTTTATTTCTGAAAAAACAGTCGATTTACATCAGTTAACAGATGAGAAGATTATAAAGACAGAATATGAAGAAAAGTTTCTTGATCTTGAAAAACCAATTTATTATCTTGAAATTTCTAAGAATAAATTATAAATTTTTAAAGTAAAAAATTTATTATCGAAAGAGAAAGGAATTAATAATGGCAAAATTTCAAATTCGTTGAAATCCAGAAATTCAAATATCATCAAATGATATCGAAGATTATCTCTTACATAAAAATAAAGATGATATTCAAGTTATTTTTAAGGGTGGTAATACATTAAGATATTTAGGAAATGTCAGTTTAACTAAAATTGAAAAAGAACTTCAAAATCATTTTATGGGGGAATTTGAAGTTCGACAAGTTAATTAATTATAATTAATTAACAATTTCATATTTGTATTTATTAATAATATTTGTGATAATATATAATATATGTCATTGTATTTTAATTAATAATTTAATTTATTAAAACTAGCGTTATTTTAAAGAAAGTGAGAAAAATGGCAAAAGAAAAATTTGATCGTTCAAAAGAACATATTAATATAGGAACAATTGGACACGTTGATCATGGTAAAACAACATTAACTGCAGCAATTACAAGTTACCTTTCAAAAAAAGGATTTGCGAAAAAGATGTCTTATGATGCAATTGATGCAGCACCGGAAGAAAAAGAACGTGGAATTACAATTAATACAGCCCATGTAGAATATGAAACTGAAAAAAGACATTACGCTCATATCGATGCACCTGGACATGCTGATTATGTTAAAAATATGATTACCGGAGCAGCGCAAATGGATGGAGCAATTTTGGTTGTTTCAGCTACCGATGGACCGATGCCTCAAACTCGTGAACATATTGTTTTATCTAAACAAGTAGGAATTCAAAAATTAATTGTTTTCATCAATAAAGTTGATATGGTTGATGATAAAGAGATGATCGAACTTGTGGAAATGGAAGTTCGAGAATTATTATCAAAATATGGTTTTAATGGTGATGAAACTCCATTTATTTATGGTTCAGCATTGAAAGCTCTTGAGGGTGACAAAAAATATGAAGAAGCAATTGCAAAACTTATCGAAACATGTGATTCATATTTTCCTATTCCATTAAGAGAAAAGGATAAACCATTTTTATTACCAATAGAAGATGTCTTTACAATTACAGGAAGAGGAACGGTTGCAACAGGTAGAGTTGAACGAGGAGAAATCAAGGAAGGCTCTGAAGTTGAAATTGTTGGATTAAGTAAAAAAATTAGAAAAACAATCGTAACTGGAATCGAAATGTTTAGAAAACTTCTAGATTATGCAGAAGCAGGAGATAATGTTGGATTATTACTTCGAGGAGTGGATCGTAAAGATGTTCAACGTGGTCAAGTTATTTGTAAACCTGGATCAATTACTCCCCATAAGAGATTTAAAGCGCAAGTTTATGCTCTTAAAAAAGAAGAGGGTGGAAGACATACGCCATTTTTTACAAATTATCGTCCACAAGTCTATTTAAGAACAACGGATGTTACCGGAATTGTTACTTTAGCAAAAGGAACAGAAATGGTAATGCCTGGTGATAATACTGAACTTACAATCGAACTTATTTCTCCAGTTGCAATTGAAAAAAATACAAAATTTTCAATTCGTGAAGGTGGAAGAACTGTTGGAGCAGGAACAGTAGTTGAAATTTTAGAATAAATTTTTTAAATAATGAAAAGAACCTTTAAGGTTCTTTTTTGTTATTTTAATTTACGATATAATATAAAAGACGTTAATAATTTATTAATGGCGCGATAGCCAAGCTGGTAAGGCAGAAGACTGCAACTCTTTGATCGTCGGTTCGAATCCGATTCGCGCCTCCATTGTTATTTCAGTTAAATTTATAAAAAAAATTGAAAAAGATAATTTTCTTTATAAATTTAATGTAATGAAATATTACATTGGAATTGATGAATCTGGAATAACAAGTAATCATTTACAAAAAATTTATAAAGTAAAGTTAAGTAAAAAATTTAACAAAAACGAAATAGTAAACTTTATCACGCTCGTTTTATTCAATAAAGAAACTTTTGATTATCTTAATTTCAAGGTTAAACAATTTAAAATCCAATATTTTAAGAGTGAAAAATTTATTTTTCATAGTTACGAATTTTTTAATTTTAAGTTAAGATATGATAAAAATTATCAACTTTATATTTACAAATTTCTAAATTTATTAGAATCACAAAATTTTAAAATATATCAAATAAAAATTGATATTGATTCACTTTACAACAAATATAAAGAAAAAACGATTGATCCTTATTTTAATGCGATCAAATTTTTCTTTAATAAATTATTTTTTGATAGTTTTTTATTAAATAGTGACATTTTTATTGAAACAAGAGGTCAATACCTTGACTATGAGCTTTTAAATTCATTTAAATTAAATCTTAAATACAATAATTTATTATTTTTACAAAAAAACATTAAATTTATTGATAAAAAAGATGAAGAACATTATTTAATAATAGAAATTGCTGATTTAATTTCTTATTTAGAGAGATGATTTAATTTTCATCATAAACCCTTTATTAAAAATCATTTTTATCTTGATCAAATTTATTTTTATAATTATCTAATTAAAAATAATTATAAAAATATCAAAACAAATAAATATTTTCTTTTTAAAATAAATTAGACAATTTTGAGAAATCACAATTTGTAATAGATATAATATATATTGCCTTGTATCCAAAATTAAATAAGAGAAAAAAAGCAGCATTTATGCACTTCTTATTTAATTAAGATACTTGGCGTCTCGCATAAATGTTGCTCTTTTTTATTTTTATAAATAGAGTGACATTAAGTTTCATTAAATATTTAAAAGATATTAATCCCCTAAGTGCATTTAATGATGAAGTAGATAGGTTTTGCCTATCTGCTTTTTTATTAAAGATAAATTTTTTGAGACTTAAAAAGTTAAATGGATATAATATATATTGCCTTGTATCCAAAATTAAATAAGAGAAAAAAAGCAGCATTTATGCACTTCTTATTTAATTAAGATACTTGGCATCTCGCATAAATGTTGCTCTTTTTTATTATCAAGTGAGCAACAAGTTTCATTAAATATTTTGATACATAAATCCCTAAGTGTGCATTTATGATTAAATAGATAGGATTTAAATCCTATCTACTTTTATTTAAATTATTTATTATAATTTTATCAATATGTTTTTAATAGATTTTTATACAAAACAAAAACAAGAATTTAAAGGGAAACTTAATATTTATCTTTGTGGACCAACCGTTTATGATTATCCTCATATTGGTAATTTTCGTGCAGTGGTTGTTTTTGATGTTTTGCATCGTCTTGCAAAAGTAAACAAACAAGAAGTTATTTACGTACATAATATTACAGATATT
This sequence comes from Candidatus Hepatoplasma scabrum, assembly GCA_027925325.1. GTDB lineage: Bacteria > Bacillota_I > Bacilli_A > Mycoplasmatales > Hepatoplasmataceae > Hepatoplasma > Hepatoplasma scabrum. Next base: position 511,302 of record AP027133.1, on the reverse strand, counting down.
GATGATAAGATAATTGATCAAGCTTTAAAACAAAATAAAACTGAAAAATTAATTTCAGAAAAATATTTAATAAATTATCTACTTCTTCTAAAAAAATTAAATATTATCAAACCGACCTATCTTCCAAAGGTGTCCGATAACATAACTGGAATGATAAATTTTATTAAAAAATTACTTGACTTAAATTATGCATATCAAACTAATGAAGGTGTTTATTTTTCAATAAATAAATGAGAAAATTATAATTCAAAACTTAATATAGATATGGGTGAATTAATAAATAAACAAAGCAAAATTATTTCTAAGAATAATCAAAATGATTTTGCTCTTTGAAAAACAACAACAGCAGGTATAAAATTCGATTCACCTTGAGGTAAAGGCAGACCGGGTTGACATACTGAATGTTCTTATCTTATCGAAAAATATTTTGGTAATAATGGAATTGATATTCATGGCGGAGGAATTGACTTATATTTCCCACATCATATTAATGAAATGGCGCAATATGAAGCAATCCATAAAAATCAATTGGCAAAAAGTTGGTTATATGTCGGACATATAAATTTTAATAATAAAAAGATGTCGAAATCTTTAAATAATATTATTTATGCAAAGGATTTTTTAAAAGCTTATTCTCCAAATACTTTGAGAATGCTTTTTTTATTAAGTTATTATCAGAAACCAATTAATATTAATGAAAATGTTATTAATAATGCAAAAATTCAGATAGCAAAAATATCTAATTTTTTGATAAAAATCAATAAAATTTTCAATAATAAAAGCGCAAAATCCTTAATAGATCAAGATTTCATTAAAATTTTGGAAAATAATTTAAATACACCAAATGCAATTTCGTATTTGATGTTGCAATTAAAAAAGATTAATAAAAAATTTGATGAAATCGAATATCAAAAATTAATTTTTAATTTAGAGATTCTTGGATTTAATTTAAAATATTTAATGAAAAAATAGTGTTATGCAAATATATGGAATAAATTCCGTAAAGGAAATTTTTACTAAAAGAAGAGATTTAATTAAGAAAGTTTATTTAGATAAAAGTAAACATTTTTCTTTTTATCAAATCTTAAAAAATGCGAAAATAAATGTGCTTGAATTTGATTTTCATTATTGAAGAAAAAAATTTCCAAATGTAAATAATTTTCAAAACATCATTGCTGAAATTGATCTACCAGATAAACTTACATTAGATCAATTGCTTAAAAAAATTGAAAATAAGCAAAAATCAATTTTGCTATTTTTAGATCGAATACAAGATCCACAAAATTTAGGGGCAATTATACGAAATGCTGCCGCTTTTAATGTTGATGGGATTTTAATTACAAAAGATAATAGTGCAAAAATTACAAATACAGCGATTAAAGCATCGGCTGGTGGGTGATTAGATGTCGATATTGTTATGATATCTTCTGCTGCAAATGTTATCAAGAAATTAAAAAATAATAATTTTTGAGTTGTCTCAACAATTCTAAAAGGAAAATATCAACCACAAGAGTTAAAAAAATTAAATCAAAATTTAGTTTTAATTTTTGGCAATGAAAGTAAAGGCATTCGTTTATCATTAATTAATTCATCTGATTATACATCAAAAATTAATATCAATCCGAAAGTTGAATCTTTAAATGTAGCAACTTCGGTTGGTATTTTTCTTTACGCTTTAACAAGTGATAATTAAAGAAAATCAACAAATAAATTATCAACAATTAGATTATGAAGAACAAAAGAACCTAATTCAAAAAATTCAAAAAAATAAAGACAAAAAAAATGATATAAATTTCAAAATACTATTAAGTAAATATGAATCTTTTATTAAAAAAATATCAAATAAGGTAGCATTAAGATTTGATAATTCTCCTTTAAAATTTGATGATTATTACCAATATGGAATCTATTGTTTTTATAAACGAACAGTAGATTATAAATTTAATGGTCGAAAAAAGTTTGCAAGCTATATTGAAACTTTTCTTGAATATGATTTAAAAAATTATGCAAAAAAATTTACAACAAAAAATCATATTTTATTAAATTATGCAATTCCGATTGATAATAATAATTTTAACTACGGAATAATTTTAACAGAAGAAATTTTCAATGATGATGAAGATTTTATGACATGAGTAATTAAGACAATTGATTTCAAAATTTTCACAGATAAGGAAAACAAAATTTTAACAAAATTATTAGAAACAGAAGGAAGCGTAAAGAAAGCTGCGGAGAAATTAAATATTCCTGAAAAAACTATTTATCGTTATCGTAAAAAAATTACAAATAAATTAAAAAATTTTGGCAACATAGAATAACTATGTTGTTTTTATTTTTAAAATCGCTGATTTTTAATATAATTTATGCACAAATTAAAAAATGAAAAATAAAAAAGGTAAGAATAAAGTTGTTTTAGTTTGCAGTGAATGTTTTTCACGAAATTATGCAATTAATAAATCTTCTGGCGTCAATGAAAATTTACAATTTAAAAAATATTGTAAAAATTGCAATAAAATGACAATTCATAAAGAAACCAAATAATGAATTTTTTTAAAAGACTCGCATTTCAATTTCGTACAATTAGGTGAGCAAAATTTAGACAGGTATTAAAAGTTTTTTTGCTTACATTACTTGTAATTGTTATTCTTACTATTATTATTGTTTTATTTTCTTGAGGTGTTACCTCATTAATTGATGCTCTATCATAATTAATTTTAAATTTAAAGGAAATATTATTAATGGAAAAAGACAAAAATATTAAATGATATATAATTCAAGTTATTTCAAATTACGAACAAAAAGTAAAAGAATCACTTGATAATCGTGAATTTGAAGATAAGGATACAGGAATTTCAGAAATTTATATTCCATTCAAATATCATCAAACTAAAACTAAAAAGATCAAAAAGAAACCATTATTTCCAGGTTATATTTATATCAAATTAAATATGACTGATAAATCTTGATATATCATAAGAAATACTCAATATGTTACAGGAATTGTCGGTTCAAGTGGTCAAAGAACAAAACCAACACCAATTCCAGAAGAGCAAATTATTAAAATTAAAGAACTCGAAAAAAAAGAAATAAGTCATTACGAAGATTTGCAAAAAGTAACAAATAATAAAGAAGCAATAAAAGAGGTCAATTATGATATCGATGACAAGATTGAGATCAAAATGGGAGAATTTGCGGGCAAAAAAGGGAAAGTAAAAGATATTTCTATAATTAAACAATTTGTATTAGTTGAAATTGAAATGTTTAGTCGAAATATAGTAATTGAACTCCCTTTAAATTACATTGAAAAAGTTTAAAAAATTTCTTTTTATGGTAAAATTATGTCGTGTTTAATTATTTAAATAATTTAAACCAAAGAAAGTAGCCACACAATGTTTAAATATGCTACTGAGGTTATTATTAAATAGTTTTTAATAAGAACTTTAGTAATAAATAATTTACCTGGTGAAACTAAAGTTTACTTTTGAAAGGTTAGAATAAAGAAATGGCTAAAAAATTAACAAGAGTTGCAAAATTGCAGTTTCCAGCCGGGCAAGCAAAGCCAGGACCAGCACTTGCTGGACTTGGAATTGATATGGTAGGTTTTACACGTGCTTTTAACGATGCAACAAAAGATCGAGATGGAGATATTGTTCCTGTAGTTATAAAAGCTTATAATGATCGTTCATTTGAATTTGAATTAAAAACAACCCCAACTTCAGTTATGATCAAAAAAGCATTAGGAATTAAATCTGGTTCAAAAAAATCCGGACAAGAAAATGTTGGGACATTATCATTAGAAAAAGTAAGAGAGATTGCTGAATATAAAATGAAAGATTTAAATACTACAAATCTTGAAGCAGCGATGAAAATGGTAATTGGAACAGCTAAAAATATGGGTGTTACAATTTCTAAAAAAGAAGATGGAGAAAACAAGTAATGGTTAATAAATTATCAAAAAATTTGCAAAAGGCAAATAAACTGATTGATAAAAACCGTTTATATTCAATTGATGATGGATTAAATATTATAAGAAAAGTTTCTTTTGAAAAATTTAATCCATCGGTTGAGGTTTCTTTTAATCTTAATTTAAATGTAAAAAAAGCTTCTCAACAATTACGTGGGGCGATTGTTTTACCATATGGAACAGGAAAAACAGCAAAAGTTTTAGTTGTAGCTGATAAAAACGAGCAAAATGAAGCAAAAGAAGCAGGTGCTGATTATGTAAATGACGAGCTTGTTTTGGAAAAGATTCAACGCGAAAATTGATTTGACTTTGATTATATCGTTACTACACCTAAATATATGGCAAAATTTGCTAAGTATGGTAAAATTTTGGGTCCAAAAGGACTTATGCCAAATCCTAAATTAGGAACCGTAACACAAGATGTTAAAACAGCTGTTTTAAATATCAAAAAAGGTCAAATTGAATATCGAACAAACGATCAAGGATTAATTAATCTTCCGATTGGAAAATTGTCTTTTTCTAATCAAGAGTTAAAAGCTAATTATCAAGCGATATTTAATTTAATTAAAGCAAAGAGACCAAGTGAAGTTAAAGGAGAATATATTATTAATATATTCTTATCAACGACGATGGGACCAGGAATTAGAATTGCAAAAGATTAGGATGGAAAAATGTTAACTAAAGCAGAAAAAAAAGATCAGATTGAAAATTTAGTAAAGAAGATAAATGATTCATATGCGATTGTTGTTTGAGAATATCATAGTTTAAAAGCAAATCAAATTTCTTTAATTAAAGCCAAAATTAAAGAGATGCAAGGATTAGATCGAGTTTATAAAAATCGTGTTGCAAAAATTGCTTTTAAAGATACAAATAAATTAGAAATCATTGACTATCTTAAAAACTCATCATCTTTTCTTATTATTCCAGAAGAAAAATCGCAAGCTCTTCCTGAACTTTATAAATTAATTAAACAATTTACAAAGGGCAAAAAAGATTCACAAATTAAAATAAAGGCCGGCTATATCGAAAATATTTTTTATGGCCCAAAAGAAATATTGGAGATAGCATCATTACCTGCAAAAGAGGTTTTACTATCAATGTTAGTATCGGCTTTAACTGGAAACATTCGCAATTTAGCGATAGTATTAACAGAAGTTGCAAAAAAAGAAAGTTAATAAGGAGCATAAAATGACAATAAATATTGAAAATTTTATTAAAGAATTAAAAGAAATGAAAGTTGCTGATTTAAATAAATTAATTAAAGCAATCGAAGAAGAATTTAATGTTTCAGCAGCACTACAGGTTGCAGCAGCAGGACAACAAGGAGATAATGCAGAAAATTCTGAAAAAACAGTTGTTTTAAAATCTCCTGGAGGAAATAAGTTAGCTGTCATTAAACTTGTCCGTGATACCCTAGGATTAGGATTGATGGAAGCAAAAAAATTTGTTGATAATGGTGGAAATATTAAAGAAAATATCGATGCTGATGAAGCTGAAAAATTGGCCGCACAATTTAAAGAAATTGGTGCAGAGATTGAAATTAAATAGATACTCTAGCTAAGATTTAAAAAGAGAGGATAAGCATATCTTCTTTTTTCTCTTTTATAAAATTAACAATTTAAAATCTTAATAATTAAAAATTTATTAATTGGAGAAAATATGAATTACAAAATTCAAATTTATGGTAAAAATACAAAACGAAGAAATTATCAAAAAAATGAACTTGATTTACCGGTTCTTAACATTTTAGATATTCAATGAAAAGGATTTGATGAATTTATCAAATATGGAATTGATGAAATTTTTCGTGAAATTTTTCCAGTTCATTCAACAAAGGATAAAATTCGTGTTGAATATACAGGCTTAAAAATAAATATGCCTGATAAAACAAAATATATCGATCTTATAAACGAAGCAAAAGAAAAAGGTAATAATTTTTCTGTTCCAGTCTACGCTCATTTTAAAATGATTAATTTAAAAGAAGGAGTTGTAATCGATGATAAAGATGCCTTTATTTTAAATTTACCAATTATGACTGAAGGTGGATCTTTTATTATCAATGGTTCAGAACGAGTAATTGTTAGTCAAATTATCCGTTCTCCTGGCGTTTATTTTGAAAAATTAAAAGCATCAAGAGCACAATCAACTTCTGATTCTTCTGTTTATAAATTATCTTCAATTATCCCTAGCAGAGGATCATGAATTGAATTTGATTATCGTGATTATAAATTATTAAATATTAATCCTAGTGATATCAAGATTAGAATTGATAAATCAAAAAAATTAAAATTTGTGACACTATTAAATGCATTTGGGTTGACAAGAGAAGATATCTTTGATATTTATTCAAGTCATGAATTAATCGAAGAATCATTTAAAAAAATTACAAAAGATGAAACAGATTCATATAAAGCACGGAAAGCAATTTTTAAAGTTATTCATTCCGGTGATCGATTTGAAAAAAAGGCCGTAAATGATGCGATTTCTAATTTAATTTTTAATCCTAAAAGATATAATCTTTCAAAGACTGGAAGATATAAATTAAATGTAAAATTTGCACCAAAGAATCGTATTTTAGATCAGACATTAGCGAGTGATTTAAAAGATAGCAAGGGAAATGTTATTTTTAAAAAAGATACAAAAATCGATCTTGCAAAAGCAACTATAATTAATGATTATTGAAAAGATAATAATTTATCATATTCAAATTATCAAATTGACCAAGAAATTTTTGGTGAATTCAGTCCTTTAAATTCATATCAGACAAAATTAAGTAATGATATAGCAAAAAAAGAGGAAGAAGAAAAAATTATTAAAAATTTTACACAGGTTAATATTATAAAAATTTATGATCCATTTGATCATAATAAAATAATTAATATTTTATCTTCTCCTTATAAGAATGATATTATTCTTACAATTTCTGATATTATTGCAGCTATCGGTTATTTTATCAATTTAGAACAGGGAATTAGTGATTATGATGATATTGATTCACTTTCTAATCGAAAGATAAAATCAATTAATGAATTATTACAAAATCAATTTCGAATCGGTTTAATTGGAATTGAGAAAAATTTAAAATCAAGAATCTCAGCAAAAGATACGACAAATGTTACGATTAAAAATTCAATCAATCATAAATTAATTGAATCGGTCTTCAAGGAATTTTTTAACTCTTCTCAACTTTCACAATTTATGGATCAGATAAATCCACTTGCAGAATTATCAAATAAAAGAAGAATTACTTCCCTTGGGCCGGGAGGATTATCTCGTGATACAGCTTCATTAATCGTACGGGGAATTCATGATACACACTATGGAAGAATCGATCCGATTGAAACGCCGGAAGGACCAAATATTGGTTTGATTTTAAATTTAGCGATATATGCAAGAATTAATGAATATGGAATTTTAGAGACCCCTTATTTTGAAGTTAAGGATGGAATGATTAATAAAAATAACGTTATTTATATGACTGTTGATGATGAAAAAGGTCATACGATTGCTCCTGCTAATATCGCAATTAATAATAATAAAATTGTCGATAAGGTTTTAATTGCAAGACGAGATGGCGAATTTGTCTCTGTAAAAAGATCAGAAATTAGTTTGGTTGATGTTTCAACAAAACAAATTGTTTCAATTGCAACTTCTCATATTCCCTTTCTTGAAAATGATGATGCAAATAGAGCATTAATGGGAGCAAACATGCAAAGACAGGCTGTTCCGCTAATCAAAGCCGAAGCTCCGGTTGTTGGAACGGGAATTGAAGAGGTTTCAGCAAAATACTCACCAACAGTGTTGTGTGCACAAGAAGATGGAAAAGTTAGTTTTGTTAGTTCAAGATTAATTAAAATTATCAATAAAGATAAAAAAGAACATATTTATAAATTAAAAAAATTCTTACGATCAAATCAAGCTTCTTTAATTAATCAAAAACCGATCGTAAAAATAAATGAAAAGGTAAAAAAAGGTGATATTATCGCCGATGGTCCTTCTGTTGATAACGCCGAACTTGCACTTGGAAAAAATGTTCTTGTTGCCTTTACAACTTGAAGAGGATATAACTACGAAGATGCGATTATTATCTCTTCTCGTCTGATAAAAGATGATACTTTTACATCAATTCATATTGAAGAACATAAGATAGAGGAACGAAATACAAAATTAGGAAAAGAAAAAATTACAATTGATGTTCCTAATTCTTCTAAAGAATCGATGCGTAATTTAGATAAAGATGGAATAATACTTGTCGGTTCAGAGGTAAAAGTCGGTGATGTCTTAGTTGGGAAAGTAACACCAAAAGGGGAAGATGATTTATCACCAGAAGATAAATTATTAGATGCGATTTTAGGAAATAAATCAAAAAATACCAAAGATTCATCTTTAAGAGTTCCGTATGGAGCAGAAGGAATCGTACAAGATGTTAAGATTATTTCAAAAGAAAATGGCGATCGTTTAGATGATGGAATTGAAAAAATTGTAAAAGTTTTCATCGCTCAAAAAAGAAAATTAAAAGAAGGGGATAAGATGTCGGGAAGACATGGTAACAAAGGTGTTGTTTCTCGAATCTTGCCAGAAGAAGATATGCCCTATCTTGAAGATGGGACACCGATCGATGTAATGTTAAATCCATTGGGAGTACCTTCAAGAATGAATATCGGACAGATTCTTGAAGTTCACTTAGGAATGGCGGCAAAAATGTTAAATATAAAGGTCGCAACACCGATTTTTAATGGTGCTACACAAAAAGATATCGTCGATGTTTTAAAAGAATCTAAATTAGATCAAACAGGAAAATTTTATCTTACAGATGGAATTAGTGGACAAAGATATGAGGATAAAATAACTGTTGGTGTGATGTATATGCTTAAATTATCACACATGGTTGATGATAAAATGCATGCCCGTTCAATCGGTCCTTATTCATTGATTACACAACAACCACTACGAGGAAAAGCACAAAATGGTGGACAGAGATTTGGTGAAATGGAAGCTTGAGCACTTGAAGCTTATGGTGCTTCAAATCTTTTACAAGAGATGTTGACATTAAAATCAGATGATATTAAAGGAAGAAATGAATTATATAACTCAATTGCAAAAGGGAAGAAATTACCAAGACCAAATATTCCGGAAGGATTTTGAGTTTTATTTTATGAGTTACGTGGTTTAGGAATTGATCTTCGATTCTTAGATGAAAATAACGATGAAGTTGAAATCGATAATTCATTATAAGGAGCAATAAAATTATGGATAGAAAAACGAATACAAATAAAAATTTTTATGAGCAAAATTATGATCGATATAAAAAAGAAGATCAAGTTAATCTTTATAAAAAAATTGAAATTGCAATAGCTTCTCCTGAAAAAATCTTAAAATGATCAAATGGTGAGGTTACTAAACCCGAAACAATTAATTATAAAACACATAAATCAGAAAAAAATGGATTATTTGATGAAAAGATCTTTGGAACAACAAAAGATTATCGTTGTCCGGTCTGTGGTAAAAAACACAAACGTTCTGATGCTGGAAAAAAATGTATCGCTTGTGGAGAGGCAATTATTGAATCAAAACTTGTCCGTAGACGAAGAATGGGGCATATAAAACTTGCAACTCCGATCGCACATATTTGATTTTCCAAAATTGATTATTCCGTAATTCGTTCTATTATCGGACTTAAGCAAGATGAATTAGATTCAATTATTTATTTTAAAGCTCACATTATTTATGATAATGGTGGTTTCTTTTCAATTAAAGAACGCGATATAATTCAAATTCAAGATGCCGGTTCTAAATATCGTAACATTTTACTAAAATTGAGAAATAATGCCAAAAACAAAGAATTAGTAAAAAAAGTAGATAAAAAAATCTTGCAGTTAGAAAAAGAAGCCGCTTCTGATATCGGTCAAAATTATGGGATTGATTTTTATGAATATAATAATTTTATTAGAAATCATTCCAATATTAAGATCGGTACGGGGGCTGAAACGATCAAAAAGATCTTAGAAAAAATCGATCTTAAAAAAGAACTTAAAAAAATTAAGCGAATCGCTTTAAAAAATCCAGAGCAAAATTCTAATTTCCGTCGAATCAAAGTGATTGAATCATTCTTAAAATCAGGACAAAGTCCAGCAGCAATGATTATCGATATCTTACCGGTAATTCCGGTCGATCTTAGACCGTTAATTCAACTTGATGGTGGAAGACACTCGACTGTTGATGTAAATGAACTTTATCGAAGAGTTATTATTCGTAATAATCGTTTAAAACAATGATTATCAATCGATGCTCCCGATCTTATTGTTCAAAATGAGAAGAGAATGTTGCAAGAATCGGTCGATGCTTTAATTGATAATGCAAGAAAGAAAAATCCTATTAATTCAAAGGATAATCGTCCTTTAAAATCATTATCAGAAAACTTAAAAGGTAAGCAAGGTCGTTTCAGACAAAACTTATTAGGAAAAAGAGTCGATTATTCTGGCCGTTCAGTTATTGTTGTCGGACCGGAATTAAAATTACATCAAGTTGGTTTACCAAAACAGATGATCGTAAAACTTTTTGAACCATTTATCGTTAATTTACTTGTAAATGAAGGCGTTGCTAAAAGTATTAAAATTGCCAAAAAAATGATCGAACTTTATGATGATCGAATCTGAAAATATGCCGGAAGAGTAATCAAAAATCATCCTGTTCTTTTAAATCGTGCTCCTACTTTGCACCGTTTATCAATTCAAGCTTTTGAACCGATTATTACTTCTGGAAAAGCAATCAGATTACATCCACTTGTAACACCTTCATTTAATGCTGATTTTGATGGTGATCAGATGGCTGTCCATGTCCCATTATCTTTTACAGCCAAAAAAGAAGCATCAGAATTGATGATTGCAAATAAAAATATTTTAGGGCCTAAAAATGGAAAGTTAATTCTTTCTCCTTCGCAAGATATTGTTTTAGGAATGTATTATTTAACAAAAGCAAATATCGATAAGATTGGTTCAAATCATCTTTATTCTTCCTTTACTGATATTAATAATTTATTATTTTTAAATAAATTGCATGTTCATTCTATTATTGCTTTACCTTTATCTATTATTAAAGATAAGGTAAGTGCAAAAAATTTAGCAGAATATAAATATATTATTACAACAGCAGGAAGAGCATTGATAAATTATGTTCTTCCAATTAAATTTACCTATTTTAATGATTTAAAATCACTTGAAGATAAGGATAATTTGACTTATCTTGTAAAAGATAGTTCACAATTACCGGCTAAATTTAAAGAGTTAAAAGACAATTTTAAACCTCTACGTAAAGGGACAATCTCTCATTTGATTGAAGAAGTTTATCAATTTGATAGTGAAAAGATCGAAATAATTCTTGATTCAATCAAAGAGTTAGGATTTAGATATTCAATGCTTTCTGGTACTTCAATCAGTTTAACCGATATTATTGATATCCCAAACAGAGAAAAAATTTTGCAAAAGGGTGATAAAGAGGTTGATGATTTGTTATCAAAATATCATGAAGGACTTATCACAGAAGATCAAAGATATAAAAGTGTAATTAAGATTTGAGCAGAAATTAAGAATCAAATTGAAAAATTATTGGAAACAGAACTTAAAAAAGATCTCGATAATCCTTTATATACGATAATGGATTCAGGAGCGAGAGGAAGTATCTCTAATTTTGTTCAATTAGGCGGAATGCGTGGTTCGATGTCTAAAGCGACACATGAATATGTAGCGTTGCAAAAACAAGGAATCATCATTAAAGATACAGAAGAGATTCCGATTAAATCTTCTTTTAAAATCGGTCTTACTCCTTTTGAATATTTCTTATCAACACATGGAGCAAGAAAAGGATTATCGGATACAGCGACTAAAACAGCTGAATCAGGATATTTAACACGAAGACTTGTCGATGCTGTACAAGATATTACAATCACAGAAGAAGATTGTGGAACAAATAAAGGTTTCAAAATCAAAGCAATTGTCGATACAAAAGAAAATTCAGAGATTGAATCATTATATGATCGAATCGTCGGTCGTTATGCAAATGAAGATATAATTGTTGATAATGTTAAGATTGTTGCTAAAAATCAATTGATAACAGCAGAGGTCGCTAAAGATATCATTGATCATAAAATCGATGAAGTCTCAATTCGTTCTGTTCTTACATGTAATTCTCATCGTGGAATCTGTAAAAAATGTTATGGACTTGATCTATCAACACAAAAAGATGTAAATATCGGCGAAGCGATCGGAATTATCGCTGCGCAATCAATCGGAGAACCGGGAACACAACTAACAATGCGGACATTTTATACAGGGGGAGTTGCCGGTGTAAGTGATATTACACGAGGATTTTCACGTTTGATGGAGCTTGTTGATGCTAACAAAAATCCTAAATCGATGGCAACGATCTCAAAAACTTATGGAACTGTAAAAAGTATTAAACCATCTGGTTATAATAAAGAGAATCGTCCGATTCAACATCTTGTTGTCATTAATCATAAGACACCAAAAAAAGAAGAAGATATTTCTTATTCAATTGATACAACGCTTAAACCAAGATTTAGAATTAAAGTCGGTGATTTTGTTGAACCAGGAAGTAAGATTACAGAGGGTTCAATTCAATTAAATGAATTACTTGAATTTGGTGGAACAAGAGCTGTACAATCTTATCTTATTAAAGAAATTCAAAAACTTTATCGAATTCAGGGAATTGAAATTTCTGATAAATATATCGAAGTTATTATCAAGCAAATGCTTTCAAAAGTGATCGTAATAGATAGTGGTGATTCAAAACTTTATATTAGTCAGATTATTTCACATAATCAATTAAGAGAGATCAACGCCGATCTTTTAGCTAAAAATAAAAGACCAGCTTATGGAAAACAGATTATTATCGGTGTAAAACCATTACCTTTAAAATCTGAATCATTCCTTTCTGCTGCAAGTTATCAACGAACAGCAGAAGCATTGGTAAATGCTTCAATTTCAAAACAGATTGATAATTTATATGGTGTAAAAGAATCACTTATTGTTGGAAAGAAAATTCCTGTCGGAACCGGAATAAATGAACCGGAAGGAAAATATAAACTTTTCAGTAATAAACAGCAAATTGCAGAGATTACTGAGCGTAAAAAATACGATCCTGATAAAAGAGTAGATGTAAATGAAATCTTTGAAGAATTAAATATGGATGAGTTAGATCCCTTAAATTAAATATTTATATTATTAATAGAAAAATCTCTTATTTTAAGAGATTTTTTATATTTATTAAATGATTATTTATAATTAGTTAAATGAAAATGAACACGGACATAAATAAATTAAAAAATAAAATAATTTTAGGAGATAGTTTAAAAGAATTAAAAAAGATTCCTTCAAAATCTGTTGATTTAATTTTTGCTGATCCTCCTTATTTTATGCAAACAGGGGCTGGAATTCTTTACAGAATCGATGGAAATAAATATAAAGGTGTAAATGATGAGTGGGATAAATTTGGATCTTATAAAGAATATGATAATTTTACAAAAAAATGATTAACTCAATGTAAAAGAATTTTAAAAGATAATGGTTCAATTTGAGTAATGGGAACATTTCATAATATTTATAGATTAGGATATATTATTCAAAATTTGAATTTTTGAGTAATTAATGACATAACTTGAGAAAAGACAAATCCTACTCCTAATTTTAGGGGAACTAAATTTGTAAATTCAAATGAGAATTTAATATGATTTGTAAAATCAAAAAATTCTAAATTTACATTTAATTATAAAACGATGAAAAATTTAAATGATAATAAGCAAATGCGAAGTGTTTGAAAATTTCCAATATGTTCAGGAAAAGAAAGATTAAAAGATCATGATGGGAATAAATTGCATAATACTCAAAAACCTGAAAAATTATTAGAAAGAATTATCTTAGCAACTACAAAAAGAAATGATATTATTTTAGATCCATTTTTTGGTACAGGAACAACAGGAGCAGTTGCAAAAAAATTGCATCGAAATTTTATAGGGATTGAAAATAATATTGAATATGTAAAATATGCCAATGAAAGAATTCATAATGTTAAATCAATTCAAGATGATGATTATTCATTAATAGATCATATTAATTCTAAATTTGATCAAAAGATTATATATCCAAAAATTATTAATTTAATAAAAGAAAATAAATTAAAAACAAAATATTTATATAATTCAAGAAAAGAAAAAGCTCTTCTAAATTTAGAAGGAAAAATAGAAATTAATAAAAATGAGTATTCTATTCATAAAGCAACAGAATTATTTGAAAATGGTAGATATTTAAATGGATGAAGATATTGATATATAAAAATAGAGGATAATTATATTTTAATAGATGATATAAGAAAAGGAATTAATCAAAGTGAATTTAAATAAAACTGAATTAGAAAGAATAATTTTAGATAATACAAATAAATTAATAAAATCTAAAATTGAAGCAAAAGAATTTGATAAAAAAACTAAAGAAAACAAAACCAAAATTCATTTTCTACCGATTGAATATAGAAATTTAATAAGCTATCTACAATCTTTAAATATTAGTTTTGGAAACTATATTGAGAAATTAATTAGAGATATCTTGAAAAATGATCAAAAATATAATTTATCAAATTTATCAGGTAAAAAAATTGACAGCCTTATTTCTAAAGAAGAAAATGATGCGATTGAAGATTATATGAAGAATAAAAGAGATTTTAATTTAAATTTTTTTAAAAATGTAAAATATAAAGATTTAACAAGTAACAAAAAAATCAAAAGAAAAGATATTGATCTTTTGTTATATGACAATAATGAAAATTATTATTTATTTGAAATAAAATTTTTAGATAATCACGATACTGGAAAACATGAAAATATTTATAAGAAATTATTTGAAACTACATTTTCTTTGAGAAGATATTTTGAGAAAAATAAAATAAGTTATAAAGATATAAATCCTATTTTATATTTTTTTAATGATAAAAAAAGATGGAGTGATGATTATTTAAAAGAAAATAAAAATTTATTTCGTGGAGAAAATTTTTGAAAAAAATTTTCAAATATATCATTTTCTGATTTAAAAAGTATTTTCAGTAATATTTCTGACAATGAAATAATTAAGAATAATTTAAAGAGAGAAATTAATAATATTTTAGAGATTTATAATATTAATTTTAATTAATCTATACGTAAATTTAAAATTTTATTTTAAAAAAGGTAAAAAAATGGAAAATGGATTTTATAAAGAAATGGATGAAAATAAAAAAAGAATTAATGAAAAAGAAATTAAATCTGAAATAGATGAAATTATCAATCAAGATAATCTTTATATATATAATATTCGAAATGACATTGAAAAACAATTAAACTTTATAAGTAATAATAAATATTATGAAAAGGTTTGGAATTTATTATTTCAAGATAAAATTAAAAAAATTTTATCAGATAAAAAATTACTAAATAGTTATCTAATGAGATTACAATTTAAAACTCCTTTCAATAGTAATTTTATTGATTTAAATAAGTTCTTTTCATGTGCAAATATTTATAATTTTAGATTTATTTGGCATATATATAAAAAGATATTGAAAATAAATTCAGAAAATAACGAATTTTTAAATCCTTTTATAATTGATAAATTTTGGAATTTTCAAAATTTATCAAGAGAAATTATAAGAAATTGATTAAATGAATTTGAAATATATTTAAGAAATATTTTAATGACTATAATTAGAGTTCAAGATTTACCATTTAATAAGATTAAATTTACACCTAAAATACTTCAGAATCCAACACCTGAATTTAAAAAATATATCGAATCAATTACAACTATAGAAAATTTAAAATCCTCTAATGAAAATATTGAAATTGTATTTGAGGAAATGAATTTTTCGGATTATATTGAACTAATAAGAAAATTTGAAAATGAATCTTTTAAAAATTTATTTAGATTAATTTTTAAAAATTATGAATTAACAGCGAATTGGAATTCTTGAGATTTTTATTTTAAAAATTTCAATGAATTAGATTCAGAAAAGATAAGAAATTTTAAAGCCGAATATATTGAGGAATTAAAAAATGTTAAAGATTTAAGAAATAAAATTTATCATAATAAAACAGTTATATTTGATAATTGATTAAATCAAGATGATTTTAAATATTTTGAATCAATTAAATCCTTATCTAAAATTTTTTATTATGATGGAATTTATTTTTCTATAAAATATAAAAAACAATTAATTAAAGTAATACAAGATATGAAAGAAGATCTAATTTTTCATCTCCCTAACAAAATTAAAATAATTGAAAATTATTTTAAAAAATATTTTATTTAAATTTAAAATTAAATAGTAATATAAATTTCATTATGACAACATTTAAGGAAAAAGCAAATATTCAATATCAATTTTATAAGATTAATCAGAGGTTAAATCTTGCTAATTTAGATAAATTATCAAAAAAAGATATCAAAGATATTGGAAAAGATTTTGATTATGATTTATTTAATGAATATAAGGGTATTTTGTTTGCTGATTGAAAAAATAAAAATTATCGTAACAATCAACTTTTTCTTAATAAAATGAAAAATATAATCTTAAAATTAGATTTAAGATTATATAATTATGAAGATTTAAATTTACAATATATGTTAGCAAGGGATTTTACAAATCGAAGATTTTTTAAAACAATTGAAACTCCCTATGAATCTTCTTATCGAGGAATTAAATTAGAAAAGATCGCTTATTTTCTTTATAAGAATATAAATAAATTTTTATTAGATCAAAATCATATCTATCAATTAGAGAACAAGGGAGAATTGATTTTTTCTGCTTCTGAGATCGTTTTCTATGATCAAAAGAGATCACAAATTATTGATATTTTTAAGTATCGTGATATTAAAAAAGTACAACTGCAAGATTATGGATTTATCATTTACGCACGTGGTGATAAGATAATCTGTTTTCGATACAAGGATAATTATATTCTTTATATTACTTTGATAAGATTAGCAAAGAAATTTAACTTAAAGATTAAAATTGAGAATAAAGCGATTAAAAGCAAAATTCTTTAAGATGATAATTAAATAATTATTTGATATCAATTGTATTTTGATCATCATCTTTTTTATTATCTTTATCGTCTTTATCTTTTTTATGATCTTCAATTTTTATTTCATCTTGATTATTTTGTTGATTGAAAACATCAGGAAAATTATCTTGCATATTTTGCAGGTTTTTTTGGTAATTTTTCATAAATAAAAAGATTTGAATAACGATAACAATTGCTACTCCGCAGACATAAAATGGAATCGCGAGCAGTAATGTTCAAAGACCGATCGGAATTAATCAAAAATTGATCATCACAAAGGTTCAACCGACGATTGAAAAATATACATCTTTTTTGATATCTTTATTTTTTTTACTTAAGATATCAATTGAAAATAAAGCGACAATTGCCCATACAACAGCGATTAATCATTGCATTCCATAATCAATAATTACATATGCTAAACGAGGGGCATCATCATATTGATTTAATCAAAGGAAGAAATTACTTTCATTTCCACCGAATAAAACTCAAAATAAGGTATAAGGAATAAGAACAAATCCTAAAATTAGAATTCATTTTAATTTTGAATTTGTTTTGATGCGATTTAATATTAGTTGAATATTTCTTTCATCTATTTTAAATTTAAAATTTTTATTATTCATAATAACAAGCGATATAATTATACCAATTTACCTTTTTTTTAAAATAATTCTAATATAAAAATAATTTTAAAAAAAAAGTAAGTTAAACTTACTCTTGTGGTGCCCAGAGCGGGACTTGAACCCGCACAGTCAAAATGACCAAGGGAGCTTAAGTCCCTCGTGTCTACCAAATTCCACCACCTGGGCTATATGGTGATCCCAGAAGGACTTGAACCTTCGACCCACTGGTTAAAAGCCAGTTGCTCTACCGACTGAGCTATGAGACCAATTAACAAAGACAATTTAATTAATTGCTAAAAACTGATGGTGACCCCAGAAGGACTTGAACCTTCGACCCACTGATTAAGAGTCAGTTGCTCTACCGACTGAGCTATGAGGCCATAATGGCTGGTCTGGCAGGATTCGAACCTACGCATACATGGACCAAAACCATGTGCCTTACCGCTTGGCTACAGACCATTTATGGTGGAGGGGGAGGGATTCGAACCCCCGAACCCAAAGGGAAATGATCTACAGTCACCCGCGTTTAGCCAGACTTCGCTACCCCTCCAAATACCTTGGATTTTATATCCAATTAATTATACATTTTTTTAGCAAAATATAAAGATTTTTTCATTATATTATTAGATAAAAGAAAAGCTAGATTTTTGATAAATCTAGCTTTGTTTTTAAATGGTTTAAAATTTTCTTCTCTAAAGATTTAATCTCATTTAAATGTTTTTAATGAAACCCCAATTGCTAAGAATGACATTAAAATTGGAACAACTATTTCTAATCACAATTCCTCATTATTAACACCGGTTACACCAAAGTTTATGACACTATTGGCCCAAACGGTTGGATTAAAGTATCCGACCCAGACCATAAATGGTATTTCTTGTCTAATTTCATTATTAATTAATAATCCAGCAAGAAGGATTGTAAAGAATAGATAAAACATCGCATACATTGCAAATTGTTCATCGGTTTTTGCTAATGAAACAAACATAATTCCGATTGAGTATCCAACAAGGATTGAAATAAGAATTCCTAATACGATATATCCTCAATTTCCTCCTCAACCTGTAACTCCAGCAAAGTTAAGATGTAAAGTACTACCATCAACAGGAGAGATATAATATCCTGAAGCAGAAAGAATAAATGCAAAAGATGTTGTTCAAACCAAACTAATTAAAAGCATTGTCCATCCATAAAGGATATTTGCGGTTAGAACCTCTCATTTTCTAATCTTTGTAGCTCCGATTCTTTTTAACATGATTGATTTTTTTAAGGCAATCATGTTAAATCCAAATCCAAAAGTTCCAGATTGCATTAGCATTATTGAAATAATTTTAAAGAACGAAGTTGTAAGTTCTTGATCATTTGTCCCTGTTACAAATACCAAAATAAAAACAATTGGTGTAACAATCGGAAAGGCTAATGCTGGTGATTTAATATTGGTTTTTAAAATTAATTTATAAAGCGCAGTCATTTTTTATTTCCTTTCCATCTTATTGATCTCACTTAAAGGCCTTAACTGTAAATGGCATTACAATAATCATAAATACAAATGGCATAAAGAAGTCTAAGGCACTAGTGTATCCTTCAATTTTTTCAAAACTGTCAAATGGAGGATTAACGATATTAGCGCTTGTGAAATTAAAGACATCAAATCCACTTACAGAACTGACGATGAATTCTCTATTTCAACCGATAGGCGTTAATTTACCAGCGATATTCATTCAATCTCTTGTATTTGCAATTGTTACCCCTCCCCCTAAAAAGACGGCGAAGAAGAAGTAAAATAAAGTAATTATATTGTAAGTATCAGTATTAGGAGAGATAGAAATAAAGAAGAGAGCAATTGTGTAACTTACGACAGCTCCGATTAATATAGCAACAATTAATCCTCCTCATTTAATTCTTCCTCAATCTGTTTCGATATTTTCACCGGTAGAATATTGTCCGAAGAAGCCGGTTACTCCCAATAATCATTGTAAGAAAAAGATTCAAATCATTACAAAAAATAATGTTGTTATCCCTCATAAGACAATTTCTGAGATAACCTGTGTTTTTGTAATTTTGGTAGCTCCGATTCTTTTTAAAAGAATCGAATCTCTTAAGTTAAAGATTGTAAAACCAAAGTTATTTGCTGAACTTATGATCATAGCTGAGATTGCCATTCCAAATGAAGTTTGAACTAACAATTGAACCTGTTGATCACTTGCTCCTGATGTTGTATCTTGAACGGCAGATATTGCACCCAATACAACAAGGAAAAATGTCGCAAATATGAAACTGAAATAAGAAAAAGGATTCTTAAATCAAACTCTGGCTTGCATTTTATAAAGTGCAAACATTTTTATTTATTTATTTTCTCCTTTTTTTCTTTTTGTCGACCTGATTTATTTACTCTTAAATCTAAATTCTTTTTGAAAACATTTAAATAAAGATTATTCATATAATCATCAAATACTTTTCATTTTTTCAAAATTTCTTTTAGTGGTTTATCTTCATATATTTTTCCACTATGAATAACAACGACACGATCAACAAGTTCTATAACTTCATCAGAGTTATGCGATACAAGTAATAAAGTCGCATCATTTTCATGGATATATGATTTAATATATGATTTAATTTTTGTTCTAGATTCAACATCTAAACCTGTTCCAACCTCATCTAAAATTAGAATTTTCGGATTATTGACAATTGCAAGAAGAATGTTTAAACGTTGTTGTTGTCCACCTGAAAGTCCTTTTGCAACTTCTCTTTTAAAATTTTTAACATCAAAAGTTTCATAAAGATGATCTAATTGTTCATTTGAAATTTTAATTTCAGAGGCATCAATAATAAATTTGACAATATCACTTACTTTATAAAAATCAGGATATGATGAATCTTGGAATTGAATTCCAATTTTGGCAGAAATTGTTTCTTTTGATTTTCCGAAAGAATAATGTAATTCTCCTCCTGTTGGTTCTTTTACTTGAGCAATAATTTCTGATAATGTACTTTTTCCAGCTCCATTTGCACCAACAATAGCAATCTTTTCTCCCGGTTTAACCTTTAAAGTAATTCCATTTAAAACTTCTACTTTTCCATATTTTTTAGTAAGATTTTTAATTACTAATTGATATTTTCCCTCAATTAACTTTTCTTTTCCATCTTCTTTTTGATTAATACGCTTTTTTCTAAATTTAGCAATTAATCTTTTAGGAGATTTTTTACTAACTTTTTCATCTTTTTTATGATGGTTTTCTAATAATTTAATTAAATCTGCCTTTTTATCGGAAGATTTAAATTTAATATTTTGCTTTTTAAGTTCATCTTTAAGTTCTTGAACTGTTAATTTTTCTAATTTTTTATCCATATAATTCCTTTATTTTTTAAAATTATCAATTAAAATTTTACCATATATAAAAAAATGATTAATTATTTTTTTATTCGTAAATTTTTATTTAAATTATTTTTATAAATTTCTACTCCCGGTTGATTAAAAGGATTTATTTTTAATAAATAACCTGAGCAAGTAACGGCTATAAAAAAGAAATATCATAAATAGCCAAGTGTTAATTCATCATTTCTTTTAAAACTAATAATTATATTGGCAATATTTCCATTTTCAACATGAGCTTTTACGACTCCCTTTAAAGCTTGTTTATTAACGTAATCAATTGTTTTGCCTTCAAGATAATTAAGATTATCTAAATCTAAATCATTTTTTAAAATCTTAATTTCGCTTTCTTCACTTTCTTGCCAAATATTAGTTTCAAAAAATGTTTTTTTCCCTTCTTGAATAAATTGCCCAAGAGAATGAAGATCTCTTGTATATGTTAAAGAATTTGGCAATAAACCTTTTCCCTTTTTCCCTTCTGATTCTGCAAATAACTGTTTAAGTCATTCTTGCAACATCAAAAAATCTTCGCTATAGGTAATAAAAATTTCTGATGTCAATTTATTTTTTTTGTGCAAAATATATCTTGTAACCGCATATTGATAAGCGATATTATCTTTTAATTTATTAGATTTTAAATCATTATTTGCTTTTCTTACTCCGTTTAAAATTTTTATAATATCTACTCCAGCAAAAGCCATTGGAAAAAGTCCGACAGCTGTAATCGCTGAAAATCTCCCACCGATTCCATCGGGAATAACAAATTTCTGATAATTATATTTATCAACAAAATCATTTAATAAACCTTTTTTTTGATCAGTAATGACCGTTATTAGATCTTTCATTTTTGCTTTTCCAACTTTTTTTTCTAATAAGTCACTGAAATATCTAAAAGCAATCGCTGGTTCAATTGTTTTTCCTGATTTTGAAATAACACAAATTGCTCAATTTCTATTTTTAAGTTTTTCTTCAATTTGTTTATAATAACTTCCTGAAAGATTGATTCCTGCAAAAATTATTTTATCATCGGCTCTCATCTTACCTTTAATAAAATCTATTCCGGCTTTTGCTCCCAAATATGAACCACCGATTCCTATTACTAGCAAAGTATCTATTTTGTTAATTGTCTTTAGATTTTTAATTTTAAAATTTATTGCATTAATTTCAGTATCTGTAATTTTATTTGCTCAATCATATCAATCAAGCATCTCATTTCCTTCCCCTGTACGATCTATAATCACTTGATGAATATTATCAATTTGTGATTGGTATTTTTGCATTTTATGTGCTACTTTTGTATATTTTAAGTTAAGTTTAATCATTTTTATACCTTTTTCTGTTTATAATAAAATCTGATATTAAATTAAATGCATTTAAAAATTTTAATCTAAGATAATTTTACTATTAATATTTATTTATTTTATAAATATATAAAATATTTTTTTATTATAATAATATTAATTATGGCTCAACATCGAGAAGTAAAAGATTCACTTATTTTTAATGAAGAACCTTCAAAAAATAAAAATGAACAAAATAAAAAAAAGACTGACATAAATGATAAACAAAAGAGTGATAACAAAGGGAATGAAGAACACTCTTTTTATAATAAACAAGATAGTTCAGAGAAAAATTGATTTAAAAGACATTTAAAAGCAATTATAATTATTTTTATAATTTTTATTATTTTATTGGCATTAGGATTAGGACTGGGATTAGGATTATCAAATAAAAAGGAGCCAAATCAAATTTGTATTGGTGGTGTTTGTTATCGAAAAGAGCAAATTAAAGAATATATTATTGATAAGCAAAGTAGACCTGCACAATATGAAACAAAATATTTGAAAGATAATTCTGTTATTTGAGCTTATCAGATTTTAATAAATGATGATTTAGGATCGCAAAAAGATTTAGATGATGCTGAAAATAAAGCAGATAATCAGATAAATGATGAAAAAGATACTTATCGTGATGAGTATGGAAATGATTGAAAAGATGAATGAGAGCAAAATCTTTTATCAAAAGGATTTGATACAGAGGGGCAATATCGTACTAATTTAATTTCAACCTCACTTTTATCATCAATTTCAGATATTACAACTTCAGATACATATCTTTATTTTGATGATAAAACCGATTCTAATAGCAAAAAATATCGGTCAACTTTAGAAACAGGATCATCAAGATATTATGCTTTAAATGGTGATTACCAACAAGAAACAATTTTATATGATGATCCAATTTTAAATAAGACAGTAATTAATCATCAATTTTTATTTGATTTTTATCAAAAAATTTATAAACCAATCTCTTATGAAGATATTTTAATTCCATTTACATTCGAAACGCCTCTTAAAAATGGATTAATAAGTGGAACAGATTCATTTGCTTTAACCGTTGATAATGTCGATGATATTTGAGTATTTCTTGCTGATCTTGCTGTAATCTCTTATCAAGCAATAAATGGTGCTTCAATTGATGATTGAGAATTTTTAGATTTTAAAAATCCAGATTATACTTCATCACCATCATTTACAGATTCTGGTGTTACTACCTTATCAGATAGCATTGCTAGTAATTCTACTGTTTCACTTATTTTAATGGAAATATATGGAAATTTAATTAGTGAAAATTATAATAATCCTGATTTTGATTTAAATACTTATGATTCTAGTCAAATGTTTCAATATTATTATTCCTTCCACGAAGAAGTAGCATTAGAATATCGTGATGTTTTTAAAGATATTTATGGTGCATATGGTGAGACATTACCTATTACCAATTTAAATAAATATAGATTTTTTATTCCTGCTTATGGAGCAACAACAAGTGATGGTAATACTTGATCTGATGATCCTTTACCATCAACTGATATCGATAAATATAATTCTATTAATGATACTTTTAGTGGCGAAAATACCGATACATATATTAGCAATTTAACTAGTGCAACAGCTGGAGCACAGGTTGTTGCACAGATAAACAAAGGTTTTTATGCTAAAGTTGATTCAACAACAAATCTAATTAGTAAGGAAGATCGACAAATTTTTTATCACTTAACAATTCCTACAATCAATTATTATAATTATGATGGAACTAGTTTTACTTTTAGTAATGTTAAAGCAAATATAACTGACAGTAATGCTAATATTGATAATTCGATAATTTATGAAGATGATTATTATCTTACACAATCAATTGATGGAATGCATTTAGTGCATAATAACGTTTTAAATCAAAATGATCCAACTTTAATAAGTGATGCACAAGTGATGCTTGCATATCAACTTGATCAAAAATTATTACAAAGTAATCCAAATCCAATTAGTCAACTTTATCAATATGATTATGATATTTTATCAAGTTATCAATCATGATTAAGTTTGGTTGCAAATGATCTTATTTTTAATCAATATTTAAATTATGTTAATAATACTTATAACTTAGATGGAGGAGAATTTAGTGATGCTGAAAAATCTGCCTTTGAGGAGGGTGAAGATCTTGATTGAGATTTAGAATCAGATCCTTCTGAGATTTTAAATCAATTTTATAATCAATTACTTTGAGATGATATCTCTAAAACTACTTCGCAAGTCGCAAGATCAAATAATTTCTTTGAAGATTATGGAAGTATTTATTTAAATAATTTTGATATTTATAATTGAGATGCAAGTTTACATCAATTATTATCATATTTTTCTTTTGAAGGGGATAGTTATGAACTTAAGACAATTGATCAATTATATGATTCGGGAAATTTAAGTAATTAGGAGAAAATGATGAAAGAAAAATTTTGAAGCAAGAGATTTATTATTACATTAATTACATTAGGGGTCGTATTTATTAGTTTAATTCTTACTTTTTCTCTCTATTTTGGTAAAAATACGATAAATAATTCTTCGCAAATTACAGTTCATTTAGGTGATGAAGAAAAAGTTTATTCGGAAAAAAAATTAAATTCTTTTTTATATAAATTAGATCAGATATATTTTCCTGATAATTTAAATTCTGATAATAAAATAAATAATTATTCAGATGATGAACCAGAACCAGATCCAAATGATTCATCTACTGATGTTTATACATATTCTACACAAGCTGAAGAATATGCAGCAATCATTTTAAAAACTTTTTTACAAGCTTCACTTACTGGGGTTGATTTTTTAGCAGAGATTGATGAAAATACAGAAATTTTACCAGGATCTATTTTATTACCAACAGAAGATGATAATTGATTAAATGCTGAATACATAAATACAAATAATTATCAATATGATACTTATTATCAGTTAACAAATCATTTTGCAAAGATTAAATTTTTTATTGACACAACATTACCATCAAGTGAAGATATGTATCAATATCTTGAGGCTTTTAGTACAAAGTATGTAGACATGATTAAGATTAATGGTATTTATGATTTTGTGACAACGGTATTTCCGGAAAATGTTTGAGATATACAAAATTATTATGATGATCAGGGTGATTTAAGTTCTTATCAAGAATTATTATCATTCTTAAATTCAACAATTGAATATCAAACAGAAATTGCAAAATCATTATTTGTTTATAGTTATCTTTGGCAAGAAAATCCAAAAGGTGATTTTGATTATTTTTTAACAGAAGAGATGTATTTTGATCGACCGATGTTTATTTGAAGTATTGAATACGATAATATTTCAAAATTTAATCAACCGACAACAGAGATTACATTAGACAATTGAAATAGTGTTTATGATAAAACATATACAAATGATGATGGAACAAAAACAGATTTTCTTGATGAATTAAATAAAGATTATCAAAAAAGTTATTTACAAAATAATGATCAATCACTAAGAGGATTTGAAGGGGTTTTAAGTATTTCCAATTCTGATTTAAGTGTTTCATCTACATTTACAGATTTTAATCAATATTATAATTATAAATATGATGTAAATGAAAATAATGGTGATGAAAAAGTATCACTTATAACGGATTGAGAAGATAAAGGAAATCAATTTGCAAACTTAAATGTTTATAATCCGAGTTATTTTTATTCACCTGAAGATGAGGCTTGAAAAACAACCGCTGATGGAACGGTTGTTAAAATAAAAGTAGAAGATGATGTTCCTGATGATGTTACTAATACAGTATCAACAACAAATCTTACTGATTTGCCATCAGATATTGGAAAATATACCGGTTATTCATATATTTACTATCCGATATTTCCATTTACTTTTGCAAAAAATTATCATGATGATAATCAAAAAGCACAACAATATTTTTATCAATTAAAAGTTATCGATAATGGTGATGGAACATATTCTCCTTATGATCAAACAAAAGATGATCAAGCTGTTCTTTTATTTGATGTTTTATATCAAGAATACATAAATAATAATAATTTATCTTATGCAATCGAGGACGTTGTTTATTATTTTGTATATTCTATTTATATTCAACAAAAAGACAATTTATTATCAAGAGCATATACTTATTGAAATAACAAAGGATTTTATATCGTATTAGAGGGTGATCTTAAAGATCAATATGCTGAACTCTTACCAAAAGAGATTCAACGAGATAAATAAAAAAATAAAAGATAGGTAAACTACCTATCTTTTATTTGCTATTTATTAAAATTATATTTTCCTTGCTTTTGTTTTTTAATGTTCTAATCATTTTTGTTGATAACATTAATTTTTGTTCTTTTCCATTAATTGCTACTTTGATTGACTGAAGATTAACATCTCATTTTTTCTTGCTAGCATTTAATGATTTTGATCTGCTATTTCCATATTGCGGACCTTTATTTAAAATATCGCATTTTCTAGACATAATAAAATAATATCAAAAAAATGACTTTAATCTTAGTTTAAGAAAAAAATTAATCTTATAATAATGTTATAATTTTTTAAATGCTTGAATTTTTTATATAAAAAATAAAATAGATTTTGAGGGAGAAAATAACTGCATAAATGAAATCACATAAAGAAACAGTTCTAAGTATTCTTGAATCAGGAATTGCAAATATTCAACAAAATGAAGAAAAAATAAATAATTTGAACGTTTTTCCTGTTCCAGATGGAGACACTGGTTCTAATATGACTGGGACACTTGTAAATGCATGAAATAATATTAATGAGAATTCTGAGAGTGATATTGAAATACTTAATGATTTTGCAAGAGGAGCTTTACTTGGGGCTAGAGGAAATTCTGGTGTTATTAGTTCACAATTAATTAAAGGATTGGCTGAAGGTGTAAAAAAGGTCGGACGATTTTCAACTTCAATCAAGGATTTAAAAATAATTTTAAAATCAATTAGAGATTACGGTTATAAAGCGGTTTCCAAACCGGTAGAGGGAACAATTCTTTCGATTGCAACGGCAATGGAACAAGAATTTAAAAAAGAACAAACTGATTTTGTTTCAGCTATCCGTAGTTTAAGAGATATAGCCAAAAAAGCTGTTGATAATACACCAAATCAACTTAAGGTTTTAAAAGAATCAGGTGTTGTTGATTCAGGTGCTTTTGGTGTATTAATGTTTTTAGAAGGTGTCTTAAGGGCGGCAGAGGGAAAACCACTTACAATTAAGGCGAAAGGACCAACATCACATGTTGCGAAACAGAGGGTGAATCAAGTAACATTTAAGGCTAATCCAAATAAAAATATCGGTTATTGTACGGAATTTATTTTAACTTTAAAAAATCCAGCTAAATTTTCTTATAGTAAATTAAAAACACAATTAAAAAAATTTGGTGATTCTTTGGTTATGATCCAAGAAGAGGATATTTTAAAAGTTCATGTGCATGTAAAGGAACCGGGAGAAGTATTTAATATTGCGCAAAAATATGGTGAATTTACAAAAATTAAAGCTGATAATATGGCCTTACAAGCCGAAGAAGCCGGACATATTGTTAGCTTAACAGGAAAAGTAAAATATCAAACAAAAAAGGATGATCTTTTAATAAATGATCAATTAGCAATTATTGCTGTATCCGATGGAATTGGTTTAGATAAAGAATTTTCTGATCTTGGTGTTGATGCAGTAATAAGTGGAGGGCAATCATACAATCCCTCAGTACAAGATTTTATAAGTCAAATTAATAATTTAAATTATCGTAATATCTTACTTTTACCAAATAATTCAAATATTATTCTTACAACTGATGCCGTAAGAAACAATATTGAAGATAAAAATATTTATGTATTACCAACAAAAACAATCCAACAAGGAATTTTTGCTCTTTATAATATTAACAAAGATAATATGGTAGATTTTAATAAACATCAAGCCTCATTAACAGCAAAAATTCATGCTTTAAAAGAAATATCAATTACGAAAGCGATTCGCGATACCAAGAGAAATAAAATAGATGTAAAAAAAGATGAATTTATCGCTGTTAACGGCAAAAAAATCTTTTATGCAGAAAATGATTTATTTAAAGTTCTTGAAAAAGTTTTGAAAGATTTAATTGATGAGAATATAGAGGTTGTAACAATTTTTTACAATGATGAAATTTCAAACCAAGAATTAAAAATAATG
This sequence comes from Candidatus Hepatoplasma scabrum, assembly GCA_027925325.1. Taxonomy (GTDB): domain Bacteria; phylum Bacillota_I; class Bacilli_A; order Mycoplasmatales; family Hepatoplasmataceae; genus Hepatoplasma; species Hepatoplasma scabrum. The sequence goes on along the minus strand of AP027133.1, from coordinate 482,702 downwards.
GAAAAAACAATTTTTAAAAAATTTAAAGACGTAGAATTTGAATTATCATATGGTGGACAAGAAATTTATCATTTATTATTATTTATGGAGTAAATTATGGAAAAAGTAATTGCATTTGATTTTATGTCAGGTGACAAAGGTGCAGAACCAGCATTAAAAGCATCAGAACAATTTTTGCAAAAAAATCAAGATTATCGGATTTTAGCTTTTATAACTAAAGATTTTATAATCCCTAGTATTTATAATCAAAATATCAAATTTATTGAATGTAAAGATGTTATTATTCAAACCGATGGGCCGATGCAGATTAAGCGAAAAGAAAATTCTACCTTAATTCGAGCGATTAAATCAGTCCTTGCAAAAGAAGCTAATTTTGTTATTTCGGCTGCAACATCAGGGCCATTGGTAACTGCTGGTTATATTTATTTTAAAACAATTACAAAAGATTTAAAACCTGCTTTTTCACCGCTTTTTTCTAATATTTTTGGTGATCAAAAGATTTTAATTGATGGTGGAGCAAATGCTAATCCCGATTCTGATACTTTAGTTACTTATGCGATTATGGGTTCAGAATATTTTAAAGCTTTAGGAATTTCAAATCGACCAAGAGTAAAATTATTAAATATCGGAACAGAAGATACAAAAGGAAATAATTTATTAAAAGAAACTTTTGATAAGTTAAAAAATGAAAAACAAATCAATTTTTTAGGAAATATTGAAGCTGATAAATTACTTTATGCTGATGAAGATATTATTGTTGCCGATGGAATTAGTGGTAATATTGTAATTAAAGCCTACGAAGGTTCTTTTAATATTATTTATAAATTAATGAAAGAAACTGCAAATAAAGATCTTTTAACAAAATTAGGTCTATTTTTGGCAAAAGATCTACGAACAAGATTTAAAAAAGCATTTAGTGCAGGAGATGTAGGTGGAGCGATTGTTTTAGGTTTAAATCATCTTTTAATTAAAGTACATGGAGGATCTGATACTAAATATTTTCTTAATTCCTTAATTTTAGGAAAAAGATTACTTGAAAATCAATTATTAGAAAACATTCAAAAAAAACTTAAAAATGAAAAATAATTTTGAAACTTTTTTATTAAAAAATGGGATTAATTTTAAAAATATAAAATATTATCAAATAGCCTTTACACATATGTCTTTTAGTCATGAGGCAAAAAATCAGATTGAAAGTTATGAACGGCTAGAATTTCTTGGTGATTCAATTTTAGGTTATATTGTTGGTGAATATGTTTATAAAAATTTTCCTGATTTACCACCAGGCGAAATGACTTTAATTCGTTCGACCCATGTTGATAAAAAAAACCTTTCACAGCTTGGAAAGAAATTACAATTTGAAAATTATATTCAACGAGGATTAGGCGAAATGAAAAATAAACCTTCTGATTCGGTTTATGAAGATGTCTTTGAATCGCTTGTCGGTGCAATCTATCTTGATCTTGGATTAAAAGCAGTAAAATCTTTTATCAAAAAAAATATTTTGATTTACATAAAGAAAAATTTAAAAGTTAAATCAACGTTTAAAGACTATAAAACAAGATTACAAGAAAATTTACAATCGAATGGTGGAAATACAGCTTTTTATAAGGTTATTAAGCAATGACGAGAAGGAAATAAAAATTTTTTTATGGTTGCTGTTTTTCATGATAATAATAAATTAGGGGAAGGGACTGGTAATTCAAAAAAGGAAGCAGAGCAAAAAGCGGCCAAAAATGCAATTAGTAAAAAGGTGGATTTAAAATAATGTTTTTAAAAAAAATTGAGCTTAAAGGTTTTAAGTCATTTGCTTTTCCAACAGTTGTCGAATTTAAAAAGGGACTTACGGTGATTGTCGGTCCAAATGGTTCAGGAAAATCAAATATAAATGACGCTTTAAAGTGAGTTTTGGGCGAGAGCTCAAAAAAGACTTTGCGTGCTAAAAAAACTGATGATATGATCTTTAGTGGTTCACTTAATAAAGAAGCGGCTGAATTTGCAGAGGTCAGTCTTTTTTTTGATAACGATAATAAAATTTTAGAACATGAGGCAAATGAGGTAATAATTACAAGAAAGTCTTATCGTAATAAAAATGAAAATGAATATTTTATTAATAAAGAAAAAGTAAGAAGAAAAGATGTTCGTAATCTTTTTTTAGATACTGGATTAGGTAATACCGATCTTTCGATTATTTCACAAGGTTCGGTTGCTAAAATTGCAGAAGCAAGAGCGCAAGATTTACGAGCACTTTTAGATGAAGCTTCAGGAGTTAGCAAATATCAACTCCATAAAAAAGAAGCGCTTTTAAAATTTGAAAAAGTAAAGACAAATTTAGAAATTTTTGAGGTAAAATTAGCAGAATTAAAAAAACAAATTGCCCCTTTAAAAAAGGCGAGTGAACAAGCCAAAAATTATTTACAAATAAAAGAGCAATTAGCAAAGATTGAATTACCACTTATTCAAAATATTTTAAATGATGATTATAAAGAACAAGAAGAATTAAGTCAATTCAAATTAAAAAGTGATGATGAAAAGGTTTTAATTGAAAAAAATTTAGATAAATTAGCAAGAGAACTAAAAAAAGATCAAATAGATCTTTTAAAATTAGACCAAGAAATCACAGAATTACATGCAAAGCAGAATAATTTACAAAATAATTTAAATAAAGCAATTAATTTCAAGGGTGATAAAAAAGAATTTGCTAGCAAAATTAAATATTCGCTTTTTGCAGTAAATGATTTAAAAGAAATTATCAAAACAGCAGAACAAGAAGAAGAAAATTTAAATAAGGAAATAATTTCTTTTAAAAAGGAAATGTCTAATTTAGAAGAGCAAACCAAAGATTATAGTAATAAATTGAATCAAATAAAATTTCAGATCGAATATTTAAAAAAAAGCGATAAAAATTATAATCAAGCCGTAAAAATAATTTTAGATAATAAATTAATTTTTAATTTTATCTATGGAACGGTAAAAGATCTTATTAAAGTTGATAAAGAATATCAATTGGCACTTGAGGCAGCAATTACTAATAAATTTCAAAATTTAATTGTAAATAATGAAAAAACAATCAAAGAGGCGATTGCTTTTTTAAAAAATAATAAAAGTGGAGTTGCAACATTTATCCCTGCTGAAAATGTAAAAGGAAAACTATTAAACAATGAATTAAAAAATGTTGTTTTAAAAATTAATGGTTTTGTTGCAATTTTAAGCGATGTAATAAAAGCTGATCAAAAATTTAAAAATGTCATTTCTTCCCTTACAGGAAATATTGTTATTTTTAACGATTTAGATTCAGCTTTAATGGCTGCAAAATTTATTCAATATCGTTTAACGATAGTAACCTTAGATGGTGATATTATCTATCCAGGTTTTACGGTAAAGGGCGGATATAATAATAAAGTTAAAACAAAAAATGAATTAGCAAAATATCAATTGGGAAAAGAAAAATTAGAAAAAATTATCAAAGTAAATCAAATAAAAATTGATAATCTAGAGACAAATATTTTAGATTTTAATGCCAAAAAAGAGTTAATTCAACGAGAAATTATCCGTAGTGGTGAAAGATTGAATCATTTAGATCATGAATTTATGCAATTATTAGAAGGTTATCAAACTACGTTTAATGAAGAATTTAATTTAAATCAATTAGAGCAAAAAACAAAAATTGAAAAGCCTTTATCACTTGAGAAAATTATCAATCAAATTAAAAATCTTAATGCTAAAAAACATCAATTGTCACTTAAAATAATTGGTGCGCAAGATGAGCAACAGTTACAAAATAAAAAATGACAAGAGCTTTTAGAGAAAGTGCAACATGCGGAAATTAGATTAGATAAATTAGAACGAGAAATTAATGATAATATTGATATTTTAAACAAAGATTATCAATTAACATATGATAATTTAAAACAAAAGAAATTTGTAAAGACAAAAGAGAAATTAGAAGAGATAATAGCAAAACAACAACAATATCGAAGTGAATTAAAAGCGATTGGTTATATCGATCAAGATTCAATTGAAAGATATCAAAAATTAGAAAAAGATTATCAAAAATTAAATTATGAAGTGACTGATTTAACAGAGGCAAAGAATAAATTAATTTCTACGATTGAAATTATGGATCAAGAAATGATTAAACGAATCGGAAATACTTTTACAAAAATAAATGATCGTTTTGATGCTATTTTTAAAACTTTATTTAGAGGTGGACATGCTAAATTACAATTTTTAGAACCAGATAATTTATTAGAATCAGGACTTGAAATAAAAGCCTCCGCTCCTGGGAAAGCGGTGAAAAATCTTTCTCTTTATTCAGGTGGTGAAAAATCATTGATCGCAATCTCATTAATTTTTGCCATCAATGAGATTAGAAAATTACCACTTTTATTATTAGATGAAGTAGAAGCGGCCCTTGATGAAGCAAATGTGGAAAGATTTGCTTCATTTGCTAAAATTTTAAATAATCAAACACAATTAATTATTGTCTCTCATCGTCCAGGAACAATGGAAAAAGCAGATATTCTTTATGGTGTTACGATGCAAGAAAAAGGAGTTACAAGTATTTTTAATGTTAATTTAGATCAAATTAAAGAAGAATTTATCAATTAAAGAGAATAAAAATGGCAATATTTAAATTTTTAAAATATTGTATATAAAGAATTGTAAAAGGATTACTTAAAAAGTGAAATTTGAAGATTATAACTTTGGAGAAATGTTTAACTACAATAGTATTAATAAAAAAGAATTTAATAATATAAAATGCATATATTCATTATGATTAGATAATAAAATTACTTATATTGGTAGAACAACAAATTTAAGAAATAGATTATATCAACATTGATACAAAAAAGAAAAAACAATAAAAAAAGAATGAAAAGGAGATTTTAAAATTTTAAAATTGTTTGATAAAATTTTAGATCAAAATGAATTACATTTTTGAGAATTATATTATATGTGATTTTTTAAATGAAAAACATTTCAATACATAGAAAATGAAGAATCAATAGATAATTGATTTAAAAAATCTCTTCGTCAACATAGAAGAAAAAATGAAAAAAATCGTATAGTGCATATTTTAAAATCTTTTGAAAAAACAATTCTTTTTTTGAATTCAAAAGAAGATAAAAATCGAGTATATAGATGAAACTTTACTTATAATGTTTTATGTTTTAACGATAACATGAAAATAGAAAATTTAAACAAAAATTTTTCTTTAAAAAAAATAAATGAAATATCTTTTTGAGAAAATAACAAAAGAAAAAATAATGATTTTAATTTTATATTAGATTATGAAAGTTTCAAGATTAAAAAAGAATTTATTGATAAAAAAATATATTTTATAATGGATTTTTTTCTACAAAAATTTAATTGATATGAAGTTTAAAATAAATTAACATTATAACAAACATAATAATAAATTAAATTTATAAATATCTTAAAAGAAATGAAGGATTTTTATTAATTAAATTTACATTCGTCATGAACATTATTTATATATGGATTGTTAAATGAAATAAAAGCATTATCTATTGAAGAAAATATCGAAATATTTTTTATTTTGCTAAAATTTTAAATAATCAAACACAATTAATTATTGTCTCTCATCGTCCAGGAACGATGGAAAAAGCAGATATTCTTTACGGTGTTACGATGCAAGAAAAAGGGATTACAAGTATTTTTAATGTTAATTTAGATCAAATTAAAGAAGAATTTATCAATTAAAGAGAATAAAAATGGCAATATTTAAATTTTTAAAAAAGAAGAAAAAAGAAGATCAAGTTTTAACAAAGATTAAAGCACAAAAAGAAGATCAAATTGAACAAAAATATCAAAAAGCATTAAGCAAAACAAATAAATCATTTGCATATCGTTTAAAAAAATTGGCAGCAAGAAAATTTGTTGTCGATCAGGAATATTTTGATGAATTATTAAAAATATTAATTGAAGCTGATATTGGGGCGTTATATGCTAATAATTTAATTAATAAAATAAAAGCAGATCTTAAAATTAAAAAAATTAACGAGACAGCAAAAATTAATCAATTTGTTGTTGATTATTTATTTGATTCATATTTAGAAAAAGATCATAAAAAAGAGCAATTATTACTTAATTTAAAAGATGATTTAAATGTTATTTTAGTAATCGGTGTAAATGGAACAGGGAAGACAACTTCAATCGCTAAACTTGCTGATTATTTAATCAAAAAAGAACAAAAAGTAGTCCTTGCAGCGGCCGATACATTTCGTGCCGGTGCTGTTGAGCAATTAAAAGTATGAGGAGATAGATTAAAAATAGATGTTATAATTCCAGATAAAGAAGGACAAGATCCGGCTTCAGTTGTTTATAAAGCGATCCTTAAAGCACAAAAAATAAAAGCAAATGTTTTAATTATCGATACGGCCGGAAGATTGCAAAATAAAGCAAATTTAATGCAAGAACTTGAAAAAATTAATAAGGTAATTTTAAAATTATTAAATAAAAATGCACAAGAAAAATTATTAGTTCTTGATGCAACGATCGGTCAAAATGGAATTAATCAGGCTGCGGAGTTTGATAAATTAATCAACCTTACAGGAATAATTCTTACAAAAACCGATTCAAGTGCAAAAGGGGGAATTATTCTTGCAATTAAAGATGTATTTAACATTCCTGTTAAATTTATCGGAATGGGTGAAAAAATCACCGATTTTGCTCAATTTGATCTTAATCAATATTTGCTAGCGATGCTTTCTGATCTCTTAGAAGAAGATGATGAGAATGACAAATAAAATAAATAAATTAGCAAAACTTATTGATTATTATGATTTTTATAAATTATTATTAACAAAAAAACAGCAGCAATTATTTGAGTTTTATTATTTTGAAGATTTCTCCCTTACAGAAATTGCTACTGTTTTAGATATTAATCGAAATTCAGTTTATGATATCTTAAAACGTGCTGAAAAAAATCTTCTATTTTTTGAAGAGAAATTAAAATTAAGTGAAAAAAATAGACAATTATTAAATTTAATTTCGCAAATTAAAGAACAAAAATTGCAAACTGATTTTTTTGATTTATTAAAAAAATATTAAGTGATTGAATTTAATTTTCTGTATTATAATTTATTTATGAATTATGATATTTTAACTGATCAACAATTACTTGAACAATTAATTGCTCGTAAAATTCCATTTGTTCAAGATAAAACTAACCGACAAGAAATGATTGATTTATTAAAAGCGGATGATCTAAAAAATCCACAAAGGGTACAAAATAATTTTGAACAATATAATCATCAACAAACTGTCTTTCAAGTTGAAGTTTCAACAGTTACAAAAATAGGAGCTGTTATTAACATTTTTTTTGGAATCTTTTTTAGTCTTTTCATCTTTACGCTTATTTATACAATTCCTTGTATTTATTTTAATTTTGTCGTATTAAGAGGGAATGTAAAATATAAGATTGCTGCTGGAATTTTTGGTTTATTTTGTTCACTTATTGGTGGAATTTTAGTTCTTGTTGGTTAAAATTATTAAGTCATAATTAAGAAAATTTATATGAAAAACAAAGAAATATTACTTATAGATGGGAATTCATTACTTTTTAAATCCTATTATGGTACTTATAAAATGCTAGAAAATAAGAAGGGTTATAATTCAAAAGGTGAACCTGTAAATGCTTTACGTGCTTTTAGTTTGATGATTTTAAAATTACAACAAATTTTTAAAAATGCACAATATATTTTTGTTGCTTTTGATTCAAAAGAAAAAAAGACGTATCGTCATCAATTTGATTTTTATAAGGCAAATCGAAAAGAGACACCAAAAGATTTAATTTTACAGATTCCGATGGTTTATCAATTTTTAAATTTATATGGTATTTATGCTGCTAATAATCCTTATAATGAAGCAGATGATTTGATTGGAATTATCGCAAAGGAAGCAAAAAAAGATGATTATATAATAAATATCGTAACAACAGATTACGATTTTTTGCAATTAGTTGATGAAAAAGTAACGGTTTATCTTGCTAGAAAAGGAGTACAGGATTTAGAAGAATTTAATATTAATAATTTTGCCAAAAAATTTAATAATCTTAGTCCTGTTCAAATTCCTGATTATAAAGCGATTGCTGGTGATAAATCTGATAATATTTTAGGAATAAAAGGAATCGGTCCGCAAGGAGCAATTAAATTATTAGTTTATTATAATAATTTAGAGACGATATTTTCAAATATTAATCAATTACCAAAGAGTCTTGCAACAAAAATTATTGCTCAAAAAGCAACTGCGCTTCAATCTAAAGATTTGGCAACGATCAAAACAAAAGATAATGATTTCAAATTTAAATTAGATGACTTTTTTTATCATAATTTAAATGATTTTAAAAAATTAATTCTTTTTTTTGAAGAGAAAGAAGTTTTTAGTTTAGCAGATAAATTTAAAAAAATGAAGATGTCGGAAGACAAAAAAAAATAAGATAAAAATTAAGCGAGAAAAGAAATGCCTGAGTTACCAGAAGTTACGGTTGTAGCAAACCAATTAAAAGCAATTTTGTTACAAAAAAATCAAATAATTGATTCAATTAAACTTTATTGTGAAAAGTCTTTGCGAACAGTAACAAAAAAAGAATTAGAAGATTTAAAAAAATTGAAAGTGATTGATGTTTTTCAAATTGCTAAGAATTTAATTATTGAAACAGAAGATAAATATTTTGTTCTTCATCTTAGAATGGAGGGAAATTTTAAATTATTAAAAAAAGATAAATTAGAACGATATGATTTAAAACATACTATTGCTAGTTTTAAGTTAAATGATAATAATTGATTATTATTTGATGATCATCGAAAATTCGCAACGATTGATCTTTTTGAAAATAACAAACAGATCAAGGATCATACTTTTTTTAAAAATCTCGGTCCTGAACCTTGAGATCTTGATTTTGAAAAATTTTATCAACAAATTAAAAATATTAAGAGTACGATTAAAAGTTTTCTTTTGAGCCAAAAATATCTATCTGGTTTAGGTAATATTTATGTTGATGAAGTTTTATTTTCGGCAAAAATTCATCCACAAGAAATTGTAAAAAATATTACAAAAGAACAATTTAAAAAAATCATTGATGCCTCAATTTTAATTTTAAAAGCATCAATTAAGGATGGTGGATCAACAATTAAGACTTTTAAGTCATTTGGTGAAAAAGGAAATTTTCAAAATAAATTAATGGTCCATGGAAGAAAAGGATTGGCTTGTAAAATTTGTCGTACACCAATTAAAAAAATTGTTGTCGCTGGAAGAGGAACTTATTTTTGTCCAACAGAACAGATTTTAAATATTAATAAATAATAGGGTTAATAAATTGCATGATTTTATTTACAATTACTTTCAATTAAAAAATAATAAGACTAATATTAAAAAAGAATTAATCGCTGGATTAATCGTTTTTATCTCGATGCTTTATATTATTTTTGTCCAAGCGAGTATTTTATCGGTGGGAATTGATATTTGAAATGAAGCAAATCCAGATCAGTTTTTAATTTATAATCCTGGCTCAATTATGATAATTACAGCAATTGTGGCCGGAATAACAACGATTATAATTGGCGTATATGCAAAATTTCCGGTTGGAATAGCATCTGGAATGGGTGTAAATGCTTTTATCGCTTATAATGCAATTTCGTTGATCGGCCCTTTTGCAAGTTATCTTGCAATTTTAATTTCGGGAATATTTTTGATGATTGTTGCGCTTACCGGAACACAAGCGCGATTATTAAAAGCGATTCCAAATGATTTAAAATTAGCGATTACAGTTGGAATAGGAGCTTTTATTTTTTATGTTGGATTATATAATACTGGGATTATTACAGCAGGAAACGGAACACCAACAGAATTAGGTGATCTTTATAATCTTGTTACATTATTAGCGCTCCTTACGATTATTTTTACAACAATCCTTTGAGCAAATAAGATTCATGGAGCGATTATTTATGGGATTATTTTTGCGATTTTAGTCGGTTTATTGATGAATTTAATTTTAAATTATACTTCAGAAATAAATGAAGATTTACCTTGAATAAATTTTGATTTTAGTGGCTATAAGGAGTCTTTTATAGGAATTAATAATCTTAGTTTATTATTCTGAGAAGGGTTAACAGATAGTTCAACCTGAACCGATATCAATTTTTATATTATTATTTTTATTTTATTTTTAATTTCTTTACTTGATAGTTCAGGAACAATCTTTATGATTGAAAAAGAATTAGAAAATGATCCAAATTATCAAATTGATCCAAAAAAGAGTAAACGAACTTTTTTTATAAATTCAACTTCTATAAGTTTAGGTTCGTTAATTGGATCAACAAATACAATCGTATATGCAGAATCGGCGACAGGGATAGCTTATGGAGGAAGGACCGGTTTAACTTCAATTACAACCGGAATTTGCTTTTTATTAGCGATTCCTTTTATTCCTCTTTTTGAAAGTCTGATAACAGATTGTATTACGATTGGGGCTTTATTTCTTGTTGGCTTTTTGATGTTTAAAAATATTACTAAAATTAATTTAAAAGATAATGCAATTCTTATCGCCAGCTTTACAATTATTATTTTTTCTATTTTAACTTATTCAATCGGCGACGGAATAATATTTGGCTTGATTTTTTACGTAATAATAATGATTTTTACCAAAAGATGAAAAGAATTAGATTCAATTCTTGCTTTTATTACACCGATTTTAATTTTATTTATCGTTCTTGAGAGCACAATTTAATATTAATTTAAATAATCTTTAATTAAATAGAAGAGAAAACTATAATATTAATTATTGAAATCTTTATTTAATTTAATTATTATATAATTAAAGATATTTTTAGAAAGAGACTAAAATGATAATTATTCTTATAGGTTCACCATTTTCTGGAAAAACAACAATTTTAAAAGAATTACAAAAAGAAAAAGTAAGAGTTTTTCATGCTGATTCTTTTGTTAAAAAAATTTATCTTAAGAATGGAGAGGGATATAAATTAATTAAAAAATACTTCGGGAAGCAATTTGTCACAGACAAATCGGTTGATCGAAGAAAATTAGGAATATTAGTTACAAATAATCCACAAGAATTAAAGAAATTAAATGAAATGATTCATCCGATAATCAAAAATCATTTAAAAGATCAAGATAACTATGTTGCAGAATTACCAATCATTTCTTCATCGCCGATAAAATTTAATTATGATAAATTAATTTTAATAAAAGCAGATAAAAATGAAATAATCAAACGAGCAAAAGAAAGCGGTAATTATTATCCTTTTATCGAAAAAATGATTGAAAAATGGGACAATTTAGCAATTAAATTTGATTATGTAATTGATACAACAAATGGTTTAAAAGAGAAGGATATTAAATATATTAAAAATTTATTAAAAAATAAATAATTATGAAAAAATTTAAATATTATTCTACTTATAAAATTCATCTTAATTATTCAAGAACAATTCTAAATGAAATTTTTTTTAATTACACTTATTTTTTATTACTTGGAAAAGAAGGGTTTTTTCTTTTTTCATTTTTACTAGCGGAAGGTGAAAATAGATTAATTAATAATTTATTTATTCCATCTGCAAGAATTTCACAAAGTTTGGATTTAAATCAAAATCAATTAATTGAGGCTTTTTCTTTAATTGAAAAATTAAATTTGATTAATATATATTTTGATCAAAAAAAAAATCGTTATATATACGAATTAAAAAAACCATTGGAATGTAATGAATTTTTTAAAAATACATATTTTACAAATTTATTATTAGCAAAAATAGGAAAAGAAAATTATGATTTAAATTTAAAATTTTTGCAAAAAAAAATTATTAACATCAAAGTTGACAGTTTTGAATTAATAAATGATTTTAAACAAGAACAAGAAAATATTAATCTAAATGATAATCTTTATTCAAATCAAAAAGAAAAAGATCACTATAATTTTAGTGTCTTGTATTTGCTTTTAAAGCAAAAAGGAATCAAATATGAAGCTTTTTTTAATTTTAAATTGAAGAAATTATTAAATGAATATGAAAATATATATGGACTTGATAATTTTGAATTTGCAAGAATCATATCTGAATCATATGATTTTTTAAATGGATTTGATCTTGAAAAATTTAAAGAAATAATTGTAAAAAATTATCAAAAAAGAATTTTAAATAATTATCATAATTCATTTATTGAAAAAGAGCGATTAAAATGGAATCATTTACAAATAATAACTCCGGAAAACTTTTTATTAGATCTCTTAAATATTGATACTTTAATTAATTCACATCAAAAACTAATTACAATTTTAAGAGAAAAATATTTTTTTTCAGATTATTTTATAAATATATTATTAGACTATTCTTATTTGGTAAATAATAAACAAATTGTTAAAAATTATATTTTAAAGATTGCAAATTCGATTAAAGAAGAAAATATTAAAGATCCAACATATTTAATTAATTATTTAAAACAAAGTTTTCGATTAAAAAATAGTAATATAGCAAAAACAAAAGAAATTAAATGAAATCAACTTAACTTGGAAGATGAAATTAATAATATTTCTTTAGATGATAAAAACCTTTTTAAGGACGTTTTATATAAGAATGAAAAATAATGCAGAATACCTACTAGAAAAATTAGAAAAAATTGATAAAAATTTATTCTTGGAAATTAAGAATAATGATATTTCAGAAAAAGAGATAATTAGTAATCAAAATCTCTTATTAAAATATATTGATCAATTTGAAGAAAAAAATCAAAATTTGCGCAGATATAATTTAAATTTAGCGATTGAAAATAAACAGTTCATCTTTAATTTTTCTGTAAAAGATTTAGAATACAGTAAAGAATTATTAATTAATAAAATAGCAAAAAATTATTATTTTCCTCTCTCAACAAAAGATTATTATTTGATAGATATTGATAAAGATATTTATTGAACAAAAGAAAGATTAATTTTACAAAAAAATCTTTTTACGATTTTAAATAAATTGAAAAATCATGAGAAAGTAAAAGGATTTTGAATTTATGGTGATTTTGGTGTTGGCAAAAGTTACATCATGATTTCGTTTTTAAATTTTATTGCTAGAAATTTAAATTTTAAAGTTGTTTATATTTTTTGACCAGATTTTGTTCTTGATTATCAAAACAATATTTCTTTAAATACAAGTGAGATTTCAACAGCACAGAGATTTAATTATTTAAAAATGGCTGATGTTTTAATAATTGATGATATCGGTGCCGAAAAATCAAATAGTTGAATTAGAAATAATTTTTTATTGCCAATTATAAATTATCGATTAGAAGCAAGCAAATTAACGTTTTTTATTTCTAATTATTCTTTGATGCAGTATGAAAAAATTTTGCAAAATGAAGCAAATGCAAAAAAACAACAAGATCTTTTTGAGAATAAAAATATTATGCGGATAATTGAAAGAATTAAAGGACTATTATATGGTGAAATTGATTTAAAAGGAAAAAATTATCGAAATTTTTAACTTAATTTAATATAATTAAATTGTTAAAAAAGTTTATTTTTTAAATATAAAGGAATAAAATGAATAATAAAAAAATTTGTCAATCTTGCGGTATGCCTCTAAAAAAAGATAAAAATGGACCAGCAAAAGAAAAAGATGGTTCACCATCAGAAAAATATTGCTCAAACTGCTATAAAAATGGAGAATTTACATGTCCAAAATGCACAGTAGAGGATATTAAAAATAAAAATAAAGAAGAAATGAAAAAAAGACATTTTCCAAACTTCATGGTTAATATGTATAATAAAAAATTACCTGAACTTGAAAGATGACATAATAATACTAAAAAAGATTCACAAGAAATAATAGAACAATAAGATTAATTTTGTTATTAAGTTCATAAGAGAATTTGGATTTTTTCTCTTTTTATGATAAAATAATTATGGTTGGGAAGTAGATTAGAAGATAACCATTAGAACGCAGAATTTAGATTTAGAATGTAGAACGAAGATAATTGGTGACTCAATCAGAGATAAGTACTAAAAAATTTAGAAATAGGTGTAAGCAGAGATGCTTGCACCTTTTTTATTACTCTCCAAAGTTTGAATTATTTTATGTATAATCTTATTAATATAAGATTATTACTTATAAATTTAAGTCTAGGTGTTAAGAATGGAAAAGAATATAAATGAATATATTGATCATACAATTTTAAAAAGAGATGTATTAACAAAAGAAATTGATCAGGCTGTAAGTGATGCAATAAAATATAAATTTAAGGGACTTTGTATAGCTCCTTTTTGAATTTCTCATGTTAAAGAAAAATTACATCAAAATAATATATTAGTTGTGACTGTAATCGGTTTTCCTTATGGCCAACAATCAATGAAAGTAAAAGGATGTGAAGCTAAAAGAGCGATGAAAGATGGCGCTGATGAATTAGATTTTATTATTAATGCAAGTAAAGTTCATGAAAAAGATCAAGAATATTTAAAAAAAGAACTTGCTTTTCTTAGAAAAGTTACAAAAGGTAAAACAATTAAATTAATCATCGAAACCGGTCTTTTAAATCAAGAAGAAAAGATTTTTGCAACAAAACTTGGAGTAGAAGCAGGATTTGATTTTATCAAAACATCAACAGCTGTTAATACAACCGGGGCGACAGTTGAGGATGTAAAACTTATGAAAGAAGTAATTAATGGTAGAGCAAAAATTAAAGCTTCAGGTGGCGTAAGAACTTTAAAGCAAGCGCAAGAATTAATTAAAAGTGGCGCCGATCGAATTGGAACTTCAAATGGAATTGATATTGTAAAGGGATTAGAAGGAAGAAACGAATATTAATCAATAAAATAAAAAGGTAAAAATTGAAATATTATGTCTGGACATTCAAAATGAGCTAATATTAAGCATAAAAAAGCGATGCAAGATTCAAAAAGATCGAATCTTTTTCAAAAATTTGCAAAGGAAATTTTAGTAGCGAGTAAATCAGGAGGAAGTGATCCTGAAAAAAACCCGCGCTTACGTTTAGCGATTGAAAAAGCAAAAGCCCGTAATATGCCAAATGATAATATTAAAAAATTATTATCACGAAGTGAAAAAGATCCAACAAATTTTACTGAGGTTACATATGAAGGATACGGACCATTTGGTGTTGCTTTTCTTATTGAATGTCTTACCGATAATACTAATCGGACAGCGGCTTTTGTAAAATCAATTTTTAATAAATTGGGGGGGAATTTAGGAACAAGTGGCTCTGTATCTTATTTATTTAAAGTAAAAGGACAGATTATTTTAGATGAGACAAAATATAATTCAGAAGATATTTTTACAAAGTTATTAGATTTTGATATTATTGATTTTTATACAGAAAATGATTTAATCTTAATTGAAGTAACTCCAAATAATTTAATAAAATTAAAAGAGTATTTGCAACAAAAAGGCGTAGATCAATTTTTGTCTTTTGAAATTGTAAAAATTCCTGATACATATATTAATTTATCAGAAGAAAATTTACCTAAAGTTAAAAGATTAATAGATGGATTAGAAGATAATGAGGATATACAAAATGTATATACAAATTTAGGATAACAATGAAAGTAGGAATATTGGGGGGAACTTTTAATCCTTTCCATAAAGGTCATCTTAATATTATTAAAAATATTAAGAAAGAATTTGGTTTAAAACAAATTTGAATAATTCCGACCTATATTACAGTAGATAAGATTTTTTCAATTGAAAATATTTCTGCTAAAAAAAGATATAAAATTATCAAATATACTTTAAAAAAATTAAAGATAAATTGAATTAAATTATCAAATATCGAGATCAAAAATCATAATATTTCATATACTTACGAGACACTAGTAAAGTTAAAAGAAAAATATCCCGATAATCAATTTTATTTTATTATGGGTGAAGATCGTTATCATACATTTCATAATTGATATAAATATGAAGAGATACAAAAATTAGCAAATATTATTGTCTATCGTCGATTTATTACCGGTTCGTATCATAATAAATTTATCGATGAAAAATATATAGAATTTTATGATGAAATTATTTATGATATATCTTCTACCGATATATTGCAAAATTTAAGGTGAGAAGAACTTTTAGAACCGACAAAAAAATATCTTGCTAAGAATTATCTTTATTTAAAAACAATTGTTTTTAATAATCTTAAATTTCGTAGGTATCAACATTCTGTTTCCGTTGCTTCTCATGCTAAAAGATTAGCGAAAAATTATCATTATTTTAATTGAAAAAAAGCATATTATGCAGGACTTATTCATGATCTTTTTAAATATCATTCTAAAAATTTTCTACTTGAATATGTTAGTAAAAATTTAAAAGAAAATGAAGAATTACCACCTTTTCCTGCCCTTCATGGTTATGCTGCTGCTTTCTGATTAGAACAGATGTATAAAATTAAAGATCAGGAATTTTTAGGAGCGATTAGAAAACATACGACAGCAGCACGAAAAATGTCTAAACTTGATAAAATTATCTATGTTGCTGATAAGATTTCTTCTGATCGTAAAGGAAAAGAAATTTATCATCAAAGAAAACAAGCTTATAAGAATTTAGATTTTACTTTTGCAAAATTATTAAATAAACAGGTCGAAAAATTAAAAGAACGGGGAATTAAATTTACCGATTTAGATAAGAATACAAGAGATGCTTATATTCGCTATGTTTTAAAATTAAAATCAAGCAAAAAAATTAATAAATATTATCAAAATATGGAATTTAATTATGAAAATAAATGAACCGGAATTAAAAAAATTAATAAATAATAAAAATGTTTGATTTAAAAATCCTGATGATGTTTATTATCTTACATCATTTAAATCAACAAATTTAAATTTATTTTATATTAATAAAAATTGATATGCAGTCACCGATGATAGATATTATGAACAAGCAAAAAATAAGTTAAAAGGAATTAATATTTTTAATGCTAATCTCTTACCTTTTAAAAATATTATTATTCCTGAGATTTTAAAAACAGGAATAAAATTATCTGTTGATGATGAATTTTTAACTTTGAAAGAATTTGATTATTTAAGAAAAAATTATCCTTTACTTAAATTAAAATCAGAATCATTAATTTATATGCGAATGATTAAAAATAAAGAAGAGATAGAGTTAGTTAAAAAAGCTGTTTTTGTTACAGATCAGATTTATAAGAAATTTTTAAAATATGTTAAAGTAGGAAAAACAGAAAAAGATTTAAAGCAAAGATTGCATAAATTATTGATTGAATATAGAGATTGTGAATTTGCCTTTGATCCGATTATTGCTGCTGGTAAGAATAGTTCTAATCCTCATATTGAACCGACAAATTATACGATCAAAAAAGGTGATCTTATTACGATTGATTTTGGTGTTAGTTATAATGGTTATAAATCTGATATGACACGAACGATTTTAGTTGGTAATAATATAGCAAAAATGCAAAAAAGGATTTTTGAACTTGTAAAATATGCTTTAGATAAAGTGATTGAGATAATGAAGCCAGGAATTGAGATTAAAGAATTAGATCATTTAGTTCGCAAAATTTTTCAAGATGAGGGTTATGATAAATATTTTATTCATGCGCTTGGTCATGGAATAGGTTTAAATATTCATGAGGCACCGGTTATTAGTGGATATAGTAATTTAATTTTAAAAGAGGGAATGATAATTGCAATTGAACCGGGAATATATCTTCCTAATGAATTTGGCGTTCGTTTGGAACAAGATATATTAATCACCAAAAATGGCCATCAAATTTTAAATCATTCGCCAATTGATTTAAAAATATAATTTTATATTTTTTAAATTTAATTTAAAATGTAATAATAATTTTGTTCTTAAATTTAAATAATAGGAGAAAATATGGCCGATCAAATTAATGTAAATGAATTCAAACAAGGAATTACTTTCTTGAGAAATAATCAAGTTTATCAAGTAATCGAAGCAAGTCATGCAAAATCTGGTCGAGGACAAGCACATGTAAAAGTAAAAGCGAAGAATCTTTTTACAAATTCTTTACAAAATTTAACTTTTATCGGTGGAGAAAAAGTAGAAAAAGCCTATGTTACAAAAAAAGAAGCACAATTTCTTTATTTTGAAGGTAATAAAGCTTTTTTTATGGATACAAAAAATTTTGATCAAATCGAGATAATTGATTCTAAAGTTGATGTTAATCGTGATTTTTTAGGATCGGGTGTTATTTTTAATTTAATATTTTATGAAAACAAATTAATTGAATTTGAAATTCCAAAAAATATGATGTTAGAAGTAATCGAAACGGTAGATGCAATAAAAGGTGATACTGTCACAAATGCGACAAAAAAAGCAAAATTAGAAACCGGACTTTTAATTGATGTTCCGCAATTTATCAGTATAAATGATAAGGTTTTAATAAATACGGAAACAAAAAAATATGTTTCAAAGGTTTCTTAAATTTTTAATAAAAGAGAGGTAAATATAATATTATGAGAATTGTAATTTCAGGAACGGTCGGTGTTGGTAAATCAACTGTTTCAGAATTGTTATTTAAAGAATTACAAAAAACTAATTATTTAAATTTATTAAAAGAGGAAACTGTAAAATCAATATATCTTGATTATTATTATAAAAATCCACAGGAGTGAGCTTTTATTTCGCAATTGGATTTTTTATTAGGAAGATTTAAACAGTGATTATTAGATGAAAAAAGAAGAGAACAATTTTTAGATCGTAATAAAAATTATATTACAATCTACGATCGTCATTTTCTTGATGATTATGTATTTGCTGAATTACATACAATCAAAGAAAATATCTCTAATATGAATTCAATTACTTATCAAGCAATTTATAAAGAATTAATTGATAAAATGAATTTTTTAGAGGCAAGACCAAATTATTTTTTTCTTCTTACAGCTAATTTTGATGAAATAATTAAGAGATTTAAAAATCGGAATCGAAGTGTAGAGAAGAGTGTTGATCTTAATTATTGAAAAGATCTTTATCATAATTATTATCAACGACCGATGATTCAAAATCATTTTAAACGAAATGTTGAAAATTTTATCATCATTGATACATTAAATAAAAGTCCAGAGCAAGTAAAAGACGAGATATTATCACACATTAAAATTCAATAATAAAAGATATAGCTTAAAATGGATATTATAATAAGTGGAACGGTTGGTGTTGGCAAATCAACAATTTCTGAAATGCTTTATTTAAAATTAAAAAAAACAAAGCAATCAAAAATCAATTTAATTAAAGAAATTTTCACAGAGAATCCTTATTTAGATTTTTATTACCAAAATAAAGAAGAATGATCATTTCTTACTCAACTTGATTTTTTAAGATTAAGATTTAAAGATTCTTTTTTAAATAAAGATCATAATGATATTAATATTTATGATCGTCATTTTCTTGATGATTATGTTTTTTCTTCTCTTAATTTAATTAAGGATTCGATGGCAAGCTTTAATTTTATGATTTATAAAAAAATTAATCAAATTCTACTTGAGAAACTAAATTACCAAAAAAATAAGATTTATTTTTTTCTTTTGGTAAGCAAATTTGAGATAACTTTAAATCGTATTAGAGAACGAGGAAGAGAGATAGAATTAGATCCGAAACTTAATTTTTATTGAAAGGAACTTTATAAAAAATATTATCAAGATTTGCAAATTCAACAATACTTTAAAGAAAACAGCGATCATTTTTACCTAATAAATGCTGATCAAAGTAAAGAGAAAGTATTGGATGATATTTTAAAAATAATAGAAAAAGGAAATATTTATGAAAATAGTTATCAGCGGAACAACTGGCGTTGGGAAGAGCACAACGGTTAATAATTTAAAAAATTATTATCAAAAAGAGGGGAAAAAGGTGATTATAATGGGAGAAATTTTAGTTTATTCACCTTATTTTGATCTTTATTTTAATAATTTTTTAAATTGAAGTTTCCTTGCTCAACTTGATTTTTTGTTTGAAAGATTTCATCAATTCATTGAAATTGAACAAAAATACAAAAATCATAAAAATGTTGTGATTATTTATGATCGTCACTTTCTTGAGGATAAAATTTTTGCAGAATTAAGATTAATTAAAAAAACAAGATCAAAAGAATTGGGTCTTGCCTATGAGAAGGTTTATAATTCGATGCTTGAAAAGATAGATTTATTTGAAAAACCAGATTTTTTTATCGTTCTTCGTGCTTCTTTTGATGTGATTATTGAACGAATGAAAAAACGAAATCGTTTGGAAGAGCAAAAATTTGATCGTGAATATTGACAAGATTTATATTATCGTTATTATTCTAAAAAAGCAAATAAAGATATTTTTCGTAAATATTCGAAAAGATATTTGGAATTAGATACTGATTATCTTTCAATAAATAAAGTTACAAAAAATATTATCAAATATATTAATAAAAGAACTTAATAATTTATCTTTCGAAATTCTATTTTTCTTCATTTTTTATTACTCATTCTTCTATGGGTAATAATATCATCGATTGATATGCTGAAATTTTCAATCGTTTTTTGTGGCAAAATATAAAGAAATTTTGCATCTTTAAATCCTTTAGTAAAATTATTTGTTTTAAAACTTTTTTGTAGGTAAAAAATTCTATTATCCCAATCTGTGAAAATAATATCCAATTTTTCATTTATTAAAAAAGAATTAAATCCTTTTGGTTTAAAAATAAAATACCCAAAATTAGGAGGAAATTCTTTTATTTTTATCAAATTATTTTTATAATCCTTAAAATTAATTATTCTTGTTAGATAAATTTCTGTATCTTTATTTTTCACAAAAAAATAATATTTGGTTTTGTTATTATAAATTTTTTTAAATGCCATTATGAATTTTTAGATAAAAGATTTCTTTTAGTAATAAATTATATTATTATTATCTTTTTATTTTAAAATATAGTTGTAACTTTTACTTTAAAAGTTAGCGATAAAGGAGAAATTAGAAATTTCATTTATGAAAAAAACAACAAATAAGATTGCCTTGGTCGGTGCCGGAGCCGTTGGTACTTCTTTTTTATATTGAGCAATGTCAAAAGGAATTGCTGAAGAATATGTAATTATTGATATTAACAAAGACGCAGCAAAAGGACAAGAATTAGATTTTGAAGATGCTTCTCCATCTGCCGCTTATCCTTACATGGTTAAAAGTGGTGGTTATGAATTATTAAATGATGCCGATCTTTTGGTGATTACAGCAGGACGTCCACAAAAACCAGGTGAAACTCGTTTAGAGATGGTCGCTGATAATGCTAAAATTATGAAAAACATCGCATTAGAGATCAAAAAAACAAATTTTGATGGAATCACATTAATTGCTTCAAATCCTGTCGATGTTATGACGACAGTTTATCAATTTGTGACAAAATTTGATGCAAAAAAAGTTATTTCATCATCTTGTACATTAGATACAAATAGATTAAAAATTGAATTTGCAAAAATCTTTGATGTTAATGCAAAAGATTTAAACATGTTTGTATTGGGTGAACATGGAGATTCATCTGTATCAACGATTGAAAATGCAACTTTAAATGGGATTCCATTAAAAGACTTTTATTTAAAGAAAAATATCGATGCTAAAAAAAGAGCAGAAATTCATAAAAATGTTTATATGAAAGCTTATGAAATCATCAATCGCAAACGTGCGACTTTTTATGGAATAGGAGCTGTTCTTGCAGAGATTTCGCAAGCAATTTTACGAGATGAGAAAAAGATATTTGCTACAGGTTCTTTACTTAATGGAGAATATGGGGAGAGAGGCATTTATGCAGGAGTCCCTTCAATAATCGGGAGAAAAGGAATATTAAAAACTCATCAATTTCCTTTGGCAAGAGAAGAATTAATGCAATTTAAAAAATCTGTAACAATTTTAAAAGAAACAACTAAAAAGGCATTGGAAGCAATTAAATAAATTTACAATTTATTTATAATATAAGTATTTATAATCTCTTTTTTAGATGATTTTATCTTTATAATTGTGAAAAATAAGTTAAAGCAAACACAAGGAAAAAATTTGAAAGTAGAAACAAAAGAAAGAGGAAAGATAATTACATTATTTTTTTCCGTCTTTTTTTTTATTTTAATTTTATTCGGTTCAATTTTTGGTTTACTTAATTTTAATAATCCTAATGATTATCAAATTGGTAATAATTTTAAAAATTATTACCAATTTGAGGTTAGCGTAGAGTGAAAAGATCAACAGATTGATCGAAATGATGAAATTAATCAATTAGCAGACTATTTTAATCAACAATTATCAATTAATGAAAATTATTATGATAGTGAGGTTTATGTTGTTGATGATGATACGATTTTGATTGATATGCCAATAATTTCAATTCAAAATGGTAATTATGGTGATGATCTTTTAAATAAACCTTTTTCTGATCCGACACAACAAGCGTTACTTCAAGAAGTTATTTATTTACAGGCAACTTTGATAAATCAAGATTATTTAGAATTTCGTAGTTATAATGGTGAATTATTATTTCCAAATGGCGATCAATTTGTTGCTCCTCCAATCGCATCAACTGATGATGTATCAACTGATTTATATTCTAATTTAGATGCCACAACAAATCAAGGTAATTTAATTGATACAGCAGAAGTTGATTATTATCAAGGTAATCCTTATATTAAAATTTATCCAAAAGATGCGACAATTTTTCGTGATGCAATCACTTGATATCAAGATCAAGCGGCACAAGCAACTTCAAGTGATCCCAATTCATCATATTGGACGATTTGATTTGATTATGATCAATTAGAAAATATTTTATTAAAAGGGACAGATAATGGTATTTTTGATTATATTCCTGTTGATTATGATCCATCAGGGGAACAAGTACAAGAGAATGTTTATACATATACTCATACTGATGAAGATGGTAATTTAACACAAGAAATTACTAAAAAAATCGCTGAACCTTATTTTGTTACGATCGGCCAACCATCAAATTATAATACGAGCGTATATAATGATTATTTTGCAATTACAGGTGATTTTAGTGTTGCAAAGGCCAATAACATCGTTCGAAGAATTAATTTTTCCGATACTTTGCAATATTTTGATCTAAGTATAAGTAATTACAATTTAGTTTATAATCAAAATTCAATCAATGATTTAGGTTGAATGTTTTGATTATTTATTACCTTTGTTTTATTAGTCGGATTCTTTTTTGTTTTTTGATTTGGTTTACTAGGACTTATTGCAACAGGTAATAATCTTTTATTTGCAATTTTATTTAGCTATTTTATTTATTTATTTTCACTTCCAATTTCATTTGCATTATTGAGTGGATTGTTCTTGATTGTTCTTATTACTAGTTGATTCTCGTTTTACATTTTAAAAAAATATAAAGATATTGATAATAAATTGTGGAATGCGAAGACTAAATATCAAAAAATAATGAAGGATTTTTCAATTACTTTCTTACCGTTACTTTTTGTAGTTTTGGTTTCATTTTTAATTGGTGGATTTTTCTTACCGATATTTCCGCAAATTTTTATTTATTTTTTAGTTTTTGCGATTCTTTTCTTTTTGCTAGTTAATTATCTTATTTTACCGCTAGTGCTCTTTTTTATCGATTGAGCGACAAATTTTACAAATTTTGTTTTTACAAAAGAGGATCAATTTTGAAATTATTTTATTGGTTTTAATGATAAAAAATTATTTAGTAATAAAAAGCAAGAATTATTAAAAGTTAAAAAAAATAACAATAATTTTAAATTTATTATTATCTTAACATTAATTAGTTCGGTTTTATTTGGAGCGGTTTTTGCGATAAATTATTCACAAACAAATAGTGGTTTAAATAAAGGTTTTTTAAATGATTCACTTTATCAATACGATATTGTTAAAACATATCAGACATCGACAAAAGATACATATGCAAGTTATAATAGTTTGGATAATCAAACAACTGATGGCAATGCTCGTTTAGAAGATCCACAGAATCAAGCCGGACATATCGATGAATTAAATGATAATATCGATCAAATTATTGAAACTTTAAAGACTAATAATGTAAAAATTGATCACTATCAAATTATTCGCTATGATAAATTAATTTATCAAGAAAGCTATAAACCAGATGAAAATCAGGTAAGTACGATTGTAAATTATGATTATCAATTTACGTATGGAATCTCTGTTTATTCAGATACAAAAATTACATCAGAAATGTTTGTCGCAATTAATAATGACCTTTATCAACAGACATTACATAATACAAAAGATGAAAAATATAATTTAAAATATGCCTATTATGGACAATTGCAAAATTCTCCTTATTATTATGATTATGATTACTATTATCAATTAATTCCAACTTCATCGATTTCAATTGAAGATCAAAATTGAAAAAGCTATTATAAAGATAGCTATGAAAACAATGCCTTTATAGCAGATCCAACTAATCCTAATGTTAGCGCACCATCAATTTATTTTAATTCAGCAAATATTGTTGGTTATAGTGTTAATGATCTTACTGACACAAGTCTAACTTATCAAAGTTTAGATGTTTTTATTGCAATTTTACTAATCTTCTTATCAATTTTATTTTTTGGCGCAATCACATATCGTTTTGCTCTTACCTTAGCAATCTTGGCAACTTTATTAATCGAAGTTATTTTCACTCTTACGCTTACCTTATTATTATTTACACCTTTTGCTAATGTAATTGTTTTTGCGCTTTTAATTTCGATTTTTTTCAGCTTGTTTGCAAAATTACTTTTAGTAAAAAGAACGAAGGATCAGGAATTTAAATTTAAGGATAATTTCATTTTATTTTTATTTCAATTTATAATTTTAAATTTATTAATTTCTTTATTTGCAATTATTATTATCGGTAAGATTGCTTTAATAACTTTAATTTATCTTTTAATCTTTAGTATTATTGAAGTTTTTACAACTATTTTTGTTTTTCCTACTATTGTTATTAGATTAGACCAAAGATTTAAAAATAATAAAAAAAGACGAAAAGATCGTGATCACATTCTCTCAAAACAAGATGATGTTGTGATTGAGGAGATAATTGAAGGAATTAATGATTAATATGAACAAAATTATTTATCAAAAAATCAAAGGAACAAAAGATTATTATTTAAAAGAAGGGCTGAAACTTAAATTTGTTGAAAAAAATTTGCAAATAATTGCAATGAATTATTTTTTTAAACCGATTAAATTTCCTGTTTTTGAATATCAAGATTTATTTAAAAAAACAATCGGCGAAGCGACTGATATTGTAAATAAGGAGATGTATCATTTTCTTGATCGTAAAAATAGATCAATCGTTCTAAGACCGGAAGGAACGGCATCTACGATGCGTCTGATTTTAGAAAATAAATTACTTGATACCGATAAAAATGATTTACGTTTTTTTTATTTTGAAAGTATGTTTCGTTATGAAAGACCGCAAAAGGGTCGTCAACGAGAATTTCTACAATTTGGGATTGAGTATGTCAATGCTGATTCAATATATGCCGATTATCAGATATTGGATTTAGCAATTGCGATTCTTTTAAAATTTGAAATTAGCGATTATTGTTTAGAATTGAATTCAATCGGTTCTTTAGAGACAAGACAAAATTATCTTAAAGATTTAAAAAAATATCTTTTAAAAATAAATAATCAATTATCAAAAGATTCACAGATTAGATTGCAAAAAAATGTTTTAAGAATCTTGGATACAAAAGATCAAAATGATCTTTTGCTTTTAAAAAAAGCACCAAAAATAATTGATTATCTAAATAGTAATGAGAAAAAAAATTTAGCGTTAATTGAAAATCATTTAAAAATGCAAAATATAAATTATAAAATTAATCCTTTTTTAGTTCGTGGACTTGATTATTATAATGATTTAGTTTTTGAATTTGTCGGTCTTGATAAGAAATCATTAGGAGCACAAGCAACAATAATTGGTGGCGGAAGATATGATTTTTTAATTAATAATTTGGATCGATCAAAAAATGCAAAAGCAATTGGCTTTGCATTAGGGGTTGAAAGATTAATGCTCGCTGCTAATTCCTATATTGAAAAAAATTACTTACAAAGTTTTTCTTATTCTATAATTCCTATAAGTGATAAATATTATGATGATGCTTATAAAATTGCGCAATTTTTAAGAAATAAAGGGAAAAATATTTATTTTAATGATAATCAACAAAAATTTAGCAAAAAATTAACACAGGCAATCAAAAGTAACTTTGATTTTGTAATAATCATTGGAAAAGAAATAAAAAATAATAAAATTATATTGAAAGATATTAAAGCAAAAACAGAAAAGGAAATATCAATTGATAAGTTATAATGGAAAATTTTAGAAGAATATTTATGTCTAAAAATTCTTTAATTTTATTAGCAAAGGGTGATGTAGAGATCGCCGCACAAATTTTTAATTATGATCAGATTAGAGAAATACGGGCTGATCTTAAAAAATTTGAGGTTAAAATCTTAATGAATTATGATGAAGCATATTATCGTGTTTTTTCAGTTAAAATTAAAGATGAAAGTGATGAAGAAATGAAACGGGCAGAAGATGCTGTAATTAAATTTCATACTAATTTAGTGAATGCATCAATGAAATTAACGCCAGAAGAAATAAAGCAAATTCAAAAATCACAACAAAATCAAGAAAATCAACAACAAGCAAATGCTAAAAATAAATAATGAGAAAAGATTATCAAATTACTAGTCCGGCAGTTTATATAATAATTGCACTAGCCGTTTTTCTTATTATTTTCATCTTTTTTTATCTTTTGTTTACCTTTATTGTTAAGCGAAATCAAAAAAAACAAATTAAATTAGATGAAGAAAAATATCTTAAAAAAAATATAAATGAAGAGGATCAAAATGAGCAAAAATAATCATATTTTAATTATTGCTGCAGATGGTTATGAAGATTTGGAATTTACCGCATCTTTTGATATTTTGCAAAGATGAGGATTTAATATTGATGTCGCTTATCTTTTACAAAAAGATAAAGATCATGTTACATCAGCATGTGGATTAAATATTATTGTAAAGGAAACTTTAAATTCAATTATTCCAAAACTGGATAATTATGACTATTTAATGATTCCTGGTGGCGATGGAAATGTAACAAGACTTGATAATTCAGAGGATACATCGAAAATTCTTGCTCATTTTATTAGCAAAAATAAAAAAATTGCCGCAATTTGTGCTGCTCCAACCTTACTTGCAAAAAGAGGATATTTAAAAGGAAAATATGCAATTTGCTATCCGAATAAAAAATATCAAAGTATTTTAATTGCAAATGGTGCAAAAATTAAAAATTTAAATTGTAAAGCAGAACAAGATTGTTCAACGATAATCGATGGTAATATTATTACCGGACTTGATTTTCGTACAGCAGTCAAATTTGCTGATAATTTGGTAAAATTTTTTAATTAAAAAATATAATAATTGTTATGAATAATAATTTTAATCTTGATGAGAAAGCAATTGAAAAGAAAGTTAAATTGACTGGTTGAGTTGCAAAAATTCGCAAGTTAGGTGATTTAATATTTTTTGATTTACGAAACTCAGGCAAAATTGTCCAAATAGTAATTACCAGTGATAAAGAAAAAATCTATCAAATTGCAAAAAAAATTACAAAAGAAGATGTAATCTTAGTAGAAGGAATTGTAAAAAAACGTAAAAGCATTAATCAAAAATTAGCAACAGGAGTGATTGAGATTATCGCTTCTAATTTAAAAATAATTTCAAAAGCAAATCAATTGCCATTTATTATCGCTGATCAAACAGATGGATTAGAACCGCTTAGAATGCGCTATCGTTATCTAGATTTTAGAAGAGAAAATATTTATCAGATTATTAAATTTCGTTCTGATTTTAATATGATTATTCGAAATTATTTTAATAGACTTGGTTTTTTAGAAATTGAAACACCAACTATTACTAAATTAACTTTTGGTGGTGCAAGTGAATTTAAAGTTTTATCAAAAAATCATCCTGGTTATCAATATGGGCTTGCTCAATCTCCGCAAATTTATAAACAATTATTAATGTATGGGGGAATCGAAAAATATTATCAGATTGCAAAATGTTATCGTGATGAAGATTTACGAAAAGATCGCCAACTTGAATTTACACAATTAGATTTAGAAAAAGCATTTACAACAAAAAAAGAGATAAAAAAAATTATTGAAAAATTATTAGTTAAATTATTTAATAATCTTTTAAAATTAGATCTAAAAATTCCTTTTCAGACATTAAAATATAAACAAGCGATTGATAATTTTGGTACCGATAAACCTGATTTAAGATATCAAGGAAAAATTTATAACTTTAACTTTTTAAAAGAGAGATTAAAGTTTAATTTAAATCAACAAGAATCTTTAATTGCTGTTTTTTCTCCTAAATTATTAAATCAAAGCAAAATTAATGATTATCTTTTAAAAATAAAACAAAAAACAGATTTTTATTTTATTAATTTTAAAAATAAAAAAATTTTAGATACAAATTTGCAAGATGCTATCAAAGTTGATTTTTTAAAACTTCTTAAAAATAATCAAGATTTAATATTAAAAAAAGATCAATTTTCAATCCTAATTATTAAAAATAAAGCATTAATTGCAAAAGAAATCGCCGGAAAATTAAGAGTGCTAATTGCAAAAGAAAATAAATTAATTAATAAAGAACAATTTTCCTTTGTTTGAATAGAAGATTTTCCTTTATTTTATTTATTAAAAGATTTAAAAATCGGTTCAATGCATAACCCTTTTACTATTTTTAAACAAAATCAATTGAAAAAATTTTTAAAGATAGATATCAAATCAAAGAAAGAGCTACTTAAATTAAATTCAGAAGCTTATGATATTGTTTTAAATGGTGTTGAAATCGGCGGTGGAGCGATGCGAATTATAGATCCTAAGATTCAAACAAAGATTTTTCAGATTTTAGATTTAAATCAGCAACAAATTGAAAACGATTTTGCTTTTCTTTTAGAAGCTCAAACTTATGGAGTCCCACACCATGGTGGAATTGCGCTTGGAATCGATCGTTTAATCGCCTTAATGTTAAAAATTGATAGTATAAAGGAAGTAATTGCATTTCCTAAATCATCTAAAGGAACAGATGAGATGATGGGTGCACCAACAAAAAAAGGAGATATTTCAAATGAATAATAAAGAAGAAATAATTGAAAAAACAATTCAAACGGCAAAAAAATTTCGTATTCTTTCAATTGATGGAGGCGGTGTAAAAGGGTATTTTACAATTTATACTTTAAAAAAATTGATGGATGAATACAAAATTAATCTTTATGATTATTTTGATATGATTGTTGGAACTTCAACCGGAGCAATTCTTGCCCTTTTAATTTTGCTTAAATTAGATCTTGAAAAATATTGTCGAGAATATGAAGAAATTCCTAATAGGATTTTTTCTAAAAGACTTGATATATTATCACAAACAAGAAAACCCTTTTTTCCACAATTTGATGGTGAAGAATTAAAAAAAAGCTTAATTGAAGAATTAGGTGATTTAAATTTTGATGATTTTGAAGCAAAAGTAAAAAAATATTTTGTTTTTTGTGCTTCAAATGTAAGCAATGGGAAGCCAGTTATGTTTGCTTCAAAAAATTTTAAAAGTGTAAATCAAAAGCATCGTAAAGAATTGGTAAGAAATGCTATATATGCTTCAAGTGCTGCTCCTTTTTATTTTGAACCGATTAAATCTTCGTTTACAAATGATTATTTTGCTGATGGAGGATTATGAGCTAACAATCCCTCAATGGTTGGAATTATTCTTGCGCTTGCTGATTTAAATCTTAATTTGGAAGATATTGAAGTTCTTTCTTTTGGACAAACTTATATTGAAAATTTAGAATTTGAAATTAAAAAAATCATTAATTTTGATAATTTTCGAAATAATCAATTTTCTTCATTATTTTCTTCTTCTTTATTAGTTAATCAAAATTTTGATAATTTTTGCGCTTCAATTTTATTAAAAGAGCATTATTATCGTTATTACCCTGAACAAAATATCCCTAATATCAAAGTTAGCTCAATTGATAAAAATTTTATTAATTATACAAAGGTTTATTGAAAAGAAAATAAAGAAAGTCTTGTTAAATTTATAAAATTTGGAGAAAACGCAAAATATTATAAAGGCGTTGAAAAAATGTATAATTAATTCATGGAAATGTGACTACAATATCTGTTGTTGCATATGTTCTTTTTAGGAATTATATTTCTTTTAATTTTAATAATTGCCTTCGCTCGTTGACATATTTATGGTCCCAAATTGAATAATAAGACCAAAAATATTAAGGCACAATTTAAGTCATTTTTTGATAAAGATAAACCAAAAATTCAACGGGGTGCTGTTATTGAAAATACTAATTTTCAAAATGAATTGAAGGAAAAAGAACAAAAAGCACAATCAGCACAAGAACTTTTAGCAATTCATAAAGAACAGATTAATTATCAAAAAAATATCGAAAATTTACAAAGTGAAATTGAAAAAAAATCACTAAAACAGCAAGAGAAAGAAAAATCAAAAAAAGAACGTAAAGAATTGAAGATTCAATTGAAAAAAGAAAAAGAAGAGTTAAAAAAGCAAATAAAAACAGAGAAAGAAAAATCAAGTAAAAAAACAAAGGAGAAATAAATTTATGGCTTGGGAAATTACAGGAATCATTTTTATCTGTTTGTTTCCAATTACAATTTTTTTCACATTTTATATTACAAAAAAATTGATTGAAAGACAGATTAAAAAAAACCCACCGATCAGTGAACAACAAATAAGAGCAATGTTTCAATCAATGGGAAGAAAACCATCAGAAGCGCAGATTCGAAATACGATGAATGCTTTAAAAGGGAAAAATCGTCAAACTTATAAAAAACGAAAATAAAAATGGATAATCTAAAAAAGATCAAAAAAGATCAACATTTTAAAAGATGATTACAAAAAAATGATAAATTTTATCAACAATCTTTTATTACAAATGTTATTAATTTTATTTATAAAGAAAAATTTTCTAAATATTTTTTCGAATATTATCTTTTTGCACTTGAAACAAAAAGTAGTACAAAAGAAAATTTTGCAGATTTAATTTCAAAAGAAATTTTGATGATCGATACCGCAAATAAAGTTAATTTTATTGCAAAATTATTCAAATATTATTATAAGGACTATGATTATATTAATAATCTTAATTCTTTTTTACAAATTTATTTTACTTGCAAAAATGCGCAAAAATTTACTTTAGATGATCAAAGTCAATTATTATCATTTTATCTTGATTTAAAAGATTCTCTTTTAAAAAAAAGAGTAAGAAATTTTAATTATTTATTAATATTAATTAATAAATCTTTTTATAATAATAAAGTAGCGAAATTTATTTAGTTTGAGTTTATATGAAAAAAATAAAGGATTATAATGCAAATTCAATTGAAGTAATTGAAAATTTAGAGGCTGTACGGAAACGTCCGGGAATGTATATAGGTGATACTAGTGCAAAAGGATTACATCACTTATTTAAAGAAATATTTGATAATTCTGTCGATGAATATCTTGCTGGGTTTGCCAATAAAATTAAAATAACACTTACAAAAAAAAATTCTATCATCATTAGAGATAACGGAAGAGGAATTCCGATTGATATCCATCCAAAAACAAATAAAACAACAATTGAAACGATTTTTACTATCCTTCATGCTGGTGGGAAATTTGGTGGTAAAAATTCTGGTTATTTAATTTCTGGGGGCTTACATGGGGTTGGGGCTTCGGTTGTAAATGCGCTCTCTGAATATTTAATTGTTAATGTTTGAAAAGATCATAAAGAATATCAAATTGATTTTAAAAACGGCGGAAAAAGCATAAGTAAATTAAAAATATTAGGAAATACAAATCAAACCGGAACACAGATTGAATTCAAGGCTGATAAAAATATTTTTTCAACGATAAATTTTAATTCTCATGAGATAATTGAGCGAATTAAAGAAGTTGCTTATTTAAATCCAAATCTTATAATTGAATATTATGATCAAAAAAATGAGGATCAATTTGTCTTTCATTTTCCTAGAGGTCTTACTTCTTATCTTGAAGAATTAACAAAAGGTGAAATAAAATTTACAAGTATTGCAAATTTTAAATTAAATACAGATAAAAGAGTGAAAGCTAATATTGCCTTTTGTTATACAAAATCAATTTATGAAAATATTATTTCTTTTGCAAATAATATTCCAACTTTAGATGGTGGATCACACGAAGCTGGTTTTAAAATTGCTCTTACTCGTGCAATTAATGAATATGCATTAGAGCAAAAATTACAACAGAATGGTAAAAATTTAGACGGACAAGATGTTCGTGAAGGGATTTATTGTATTATTTCTGTTTATTTGGTTGAATCAATTGTTCAATTTGAAGGGCAAACAAAAACAAAATTAGCTTCTCCGGTGATTCGTAATTTTTTTGAAAAAAACTTATATCAAGTAATTAAGGATTATTTATATCAAAATAAAAAAGAAGCATTAGAGATTATTAAGTATGCATATGCGGCAAAAAAAGCGCGAGAAGCAGCAAAAAAAGCTCGACAAGTAACACGAGAATTAAATATAAAAGCAAAGAAATCATTTGCAGGAAAATTAGTATTAGCCCAATCAAAAAATCCGCTCGAGCGTGAATTATTCATTGTCGAAGGAGATTCAGCGGGAGGAAGTGCTAAATTAGGAAGAGATCGTAAAATTCAAGCTATCCTTCCATTAAAAGGTAAAATCATTAATACTGAAAAGGCAACATTAAAATCAATTGTGGCAAATGATGAATTATCAACAATCATTAATTCGATCGGTGCAGGGTTTGCTGATAATTTTTCTGTTTCTAAATCAAATTATGGAAAAGTAATCATCATGACCGATGCCGACACCGATGGTGCTCATATTCAAGCTTTATTATTAACTTTTTTTTATAATTTTATGGAAGATTTAATCAATGATAAAAGGGTTTATATTGCTCTTCCGCCGCTTTTTAAAATTACAAACAAAAGTGACAAAAAATTTTCATATGCATGATCATTAAATGAATTAAAATCACAAACAGATAAAATTGTTAATTATGAAATACAAAGATATAAGGGTTTGGGTGAGATGAATTATGAGCAATTATGGGAAACAACAATGAATCCTAAAACAAGAACATTGATTCAAGTTAAAAATACAGAAACAGCACAAAAGATAATTGAGATATTGATGGGTCAAGATGTCGATATAAGAAGAAGATGAATTGAAGATAATGTTGAGTTTGGTTTGGAGGATATTTATTTAAATGAAAAATAAACATTCATCATTTAAAAATGAAAAAATTATTATTAAAAATTTGGATAAATTAATTGGTGAAAAATTTGGTGATTATTCTAAATATATTATTCAAGAGCGAGCTCTTCCTGATTTAAGAGATGGTTTAAAACCGGTTCAACGAAGAATTCTTTTTGCAATGAATCAATTGAAATTAAACTATGATACAAACTATAAGAAATCAGCAAGAATTGTCGGTGATGTAATTGGAAAATATCATCCCCATGGCGATACTTCAGTTTATGATGCATTGATAAGAATGTCTCAAGGATGAAAATCATCAATCCCCTTGATTGATATGCATGGTAATAATGGATCGATTGATGGTGATTCAGCGGCTGCAATGCGATATACAGAAGCAAGACTTTCTAAAATTAGTTTTTTCTTAATGCAAGATATCGAAAAAAAAATAGTTCCTTTTACCAATAATTTCGATGATTCTGAATTAGAGCCGGTAATTTTACCGGCTAAAATTCCTAATCTTTTAATAAATGGCGCAATTGGAATTGCTTCAGGATATTCAACAAATATCCCTCCTCATAATTTTACCGAAGTGATAAACGCTTTGATTTATGCTCTTAAAAATGAAAATTTTTCTGTTTCTGACTTAAGAAGAATAATTCATGGACCTGATTTTCCAACCGGTGGAATTATTGAATCAAAATTAGGAATTAAGGAAGCTTACCATACTGGAAAAGGTAAAATCGTAATTAAAGCAAATGTTATTTCAGATCAAAATAATAATCAGATAATAATCGATCAAATTCCTTTTGAGGTAAATAAAGCCGATCTTGTTCGTAAAATTGATGAATTTATTATTCAAGATAAAATTCCAGGATTAATTTCAATTCGTGATGATACCGATCGTAATGGATTACAGATGACTTTATCGACAAGGAAAAATGTAAATCATGATGCGATAATTAATTTTCTTTTTAAAAATACAGATTTAAGAAAAAATTATTACATCAATATGATCGTAATAAAGGATAAAAAACCACAATTAGTTACATTGGTTAATATAATTGATGATTTTAAAGAATTTCAATTTTTAATTTATCAAAATTTATTTAAATATGAATTAGATAAGTATCAAAAAAGACTATTAGTTATTAAAGCTTTAATTCAAATAAGTTCTGATATCGATATGATTATTGATATTATTAAAAGTTCATTGAATAAAAGTGAAGCTAAATTAAATTTAATTAAAAAATATAAATTTAATGATTATCAAGCAGAAGCTATTGTTAATCTGCGTTTATATCGATTGACAGCAACAGATATTGGTAGATTAATTGATGAACATAAATCATTATTAAATCTGATAAATCATTATCAAAAGGGATTAAAAGATAAAAAATATCTTGCTGCAATTATTATTACAGATTTAAATAAAATTAAAGAGCAATTTAAGATTAAACGAAGAAGTTTGATAAAAGATAAAATTGAAGAAATTTCAATTAGCGAAAAGGAATTAGTAATTGAGGATTTTTTCTATCTTTGCCTTACTAAAAAAGGATATATAAAACTTGTAAGTACTAAATCAAAGAGTAGTTCAAATGTTGAACATTTTACCTTTTTAGATGGTGATATTCCGATTTCAAAAGAAATTAAAGTTTCCAATTTAAATAATCTTTTTTTATTTACTTCAAAAGGGAAATTTTATCGAATACCAATTTATAAATTAAATCAACATAAATATAAAGATATCGGTGATCATCTTTCAAAGTATATTTCAATCACAACAAATGAGACAATTATTTCCTTTACTCTTACTAAAAAAAATATCGATAATCTAAATTTAAATTTTGTGATCGCAACCAAAAGAGGGGTAATTAAGCAAACAAAATTTTCTAATTTAAATTTTAATGTTTCTAAAGCAGGACAAAAATTTATTAAATTAGAAGATGATGATTCTGTTGTGGCGATTAATTTTGTTAAAACCAATCAAAAATATGTTGTAATAACATTTACGGAAAATGGTTATTATTTACAATATAATTTAGATAAAATTCCAACAACAAATTTTAATAGTATCGGTGTTAAAAATATTAAATTACTACCATTTGATTATGTTCTTAATAATTTTGTCATTTTGCAAAAAGATTTTTCAGAAGGAAAGAGTAAGTTTTTAATTTTTACAAAATTGGGAAAAGGTAAAAGGATTAGGGCAAAAGATCTTAAAGAAGGTAAGAGAAATTTGAGAGGTAATTTAATTTTGAGGCAAGTTAAGGCATATGAAGATAAATTGATTGGCGTTTATCAAACAGATTTTGAAGAAAAAGTTAATATTATGTATAGCAATAATAAAATTAAACTTTTTGAAAATCCAAATGAAATTATACTATCTGATCTTATAAGTGGTTTTTCTAAATTTAGTAATAAGAAGATAAAGTTAATTCAAAATGATCTTTATATAAATTTTAAACAGTTTTTAAAAGAAGAGATTTTGAAAAGTAGAAGTAAAGTTGAAAAATTAGATATTGAAGAAATTTTGAAGCTAAAAATTTAAAAAAGTTTTATGTAATTATGGAAATATTGGCAATTTTATTATTATTAATTTTTATTTTATTTTTAATTATAAGTTTTTGATTCTTTCTTTTATTAGAAAGACAGAATCGTAAACGAATTTTAAATATTTATTATCATGATTTATATAAATATCAAATTAGATATCTATATAAAATTTTCTTGCAATTTAAGAAAGAAAATAATTTTTTTGAGCAAGAGATTTTTAATGATCTTGAAGATACGATTAAAAATTTAAATTATGTTACATTTAATAAATTAAAAATTTTATATCAAAAGTTAGATCAAGAAAATAAAATAAAATTTTATTTTGGAAAGAAAAAATTTCAAAATAAACTTAAAGAACTTGATCAATTACAATTTGATTATAAAATTACCTATGCTAAAACAAAATTTAAAATTAATGAATTTAATTTAATAAATGAAATAAAAACAAATCTTATTTCCAAAATTAATCAAATTTTTGTTAATTTTTTGCAAGAGATAAAAAATTCAATTTATCAAAAAAATTTATTGAAAGGTAAATATCTTGAAAAAATTAATAAAGTCGATTTAAATATCAAAAAATTATCAACAGCAAAAATTGATCTTGATGATTTTATCAAAAAAATTACATTAATTAATAAAGAAATAGTTAATTTAAAGCAAAATTTTGTTTTTTACTTAGATATTAATAAATCAATAAACATTGAATATAAAGTTCTTTTTAAAAATATTAAAAAATTACTTAAAGATCAAAAAATTCCATTTTTTTACTTAAAGATTTTTGAAAAGAAATTCCAAGAAATTAAATATGATTTTACTAAATTAAAAATATATCTTTCAAATTTAAATTTTAATAAAGTTAAAAAATTAAATGACAAACTTTTTTTTAATTTAAATTTACTTAGTTTTAAAATGAGAGAAATTATTAATAAATCAGAATTTATCGATAAAATGACAAAAAATTTACTTTTTTTTATTAGTAAAATTAAAGATTATCAAAAAATAATTAGATATAATTATTCTTTATTTATAAAGGATGACAATTTAAAAATAAAGGAAAGTTTATCGCTTGAAAAATTAATTGTTGATAATTTTAAGCAAGATATTCTTAATAAAGAGATAGTTAATCAAAATATTTTTGCAAAAAAATTACAAAAATTATTTTTGATAAGTGAATATTTACAAAAATACCAAAAAATAATTTTAGATAAGAGTGAATTACAAAAATTACAAAAAAAAGAAGATGATCTCTTAAAATTAAATTTTATTTTTTATAAAATTGAAAGTTTATTTTTTAAATTACCAAATAAATATCAACAAAAGTATCAAGAAAAATTCAAACAAATTAATGATTTTTTTGCTTTACTTTTAAATCAAATTAAGAATTTAAAAAATAAAAGATGAAAAGATAAATATTTTAAATTTAAAGAAGAGATTACAATTTTTTATCAACAAATTTTTAAGGATCTTTTTTTAATTTCTTATTTAAATGAGATAATTTTGATAGTTAATAAATATCGTTTTGATAAAAAAATTACATCTCTTAAAAATAAGGTGGAATATTTTTACCAAAAAGATAATTTAATTGAGGCTTTAAGAATCGCACATGAGACGGTAATTACTTATCATATAAGCAGATAAATAGATTGAAATGATAACAATTTTAATTAAATATTCAGAATTAACATTAAAAGGTAAAAATCGTAATCAATTCATTAATTGGTTAATTGATAATATAAAATATCGCTTGAAAAAAGAGCAAATTGATTATTTTATTATCAAAAAATATGATCATTTACTTTTAAGATTAAAAGATGACAAGCACGAAGATAAAACTTATGATATTTTAAAAAATATTCCTGGAATCAATACTTTTTATCCGATCTATATCCAAAAATTATCAAAAGAAATGATCATAAATGATTTAAAAAAGATAATTGCTAATATTGATTTTAATTTTAAATTTAGAGTTACGATAAGAAATTCCAAATTTGCAAAAGATTTATTTTTATCAAATCAAGATGCTACAATTTTTGTTGCAGCAGAAATTTTTAAAATTAAAAATGATTTAAAAGTTGATCTTAAAAATTTTGATTATGATTTTACTTTAAATTTTACAGAAGATAATAAATATTATTTAAGTGTGATTAAATATAAAGGGATAATTGGTCTACCAGCGGGAATAAATGGTGAAGGATTGGCGATGCTTTCTGGAGGAATTGATTCACCGGTTGCAAGTTATCTTACAATTTGTCGAGGAATAAATCTTTCTTTTATCTCTTTTCTTACTTCAAGAACATCGACAAAAGAGACTTTAAATAAAATAAAATTATTAGCAGAAAAAATTAATAAATTTAATGGAAAAGATCGCTTTCTTTATTTAGTAAATTTTGAAAAAATGCAAGCAGAAATTGCAAATTTAAAAGCTATTGAATATCGAACAATTTTATTAAGAAGAGCTTTTTTTAAATTTGCTAATATCATTGCGACAAAGGAAAAGCAAAAATTACTTGTAACAGGAGATTCATTAGGACAAGTTTCAAGTCAGACCTTAGAATCACTTATATCAATTAATCAAGCAAGTGATTTATTTACGGTTAGACCTTTAATTACTTTTGCGAAAGAAGATATTATTAATTTAGCAAAAAAAATAGATACTTATCCAATTTCGATCTTAAAAGGTGAAGATATGTGTTCTCTTTTTACACCTAAAAATCCGAAAACAAAACCTTCAAATGAGAAAGTAATTTTTTTTGAAAATAAAATAATAAATTATGATCAAATCTTAAATGATATTGCGCAAAGGTATATAAGAAAAATTAAATTAGGTTAATAAATTGTATAATTTTATTATGCGTAAAATAGATTTAAAAAAATTTATTAATAAATTTAACTTAAAAATTGATGATTCTTTGCAAATTAAAAATTTGCAAGATTATCAATTTATTGCAACAGGAACAACCTCAGGAAATTTAGAGATTTTATTAATTGCGAAAGCACAAGATAAATTAATCGTTCTTGATGCAAAAATTAACCAAACTTTTTCATTTTTGGGTGAAGAAAAATTTATTGAAGGACTTAAAAAGACTTTTGAAAATAATAAAATTATTATTTTAAATAAAAAACAAATTAAATCTGATATTTTTAAAATAATCAAATCAATTGGTTTTATTATTTTAGAGACAAATCAATCTCCTGCCGAAATAAGAGCATCAATTGAACCTTATCTTGTAAAGATCACGCAAAATCCAGAACGAATTCATGCTACGATGCTTATCGTTTATGGAATGGGAGTTTTGCTTACAGGTGAAAGTGGAATCGGTAAAAGTGAAGTTGCACTTGAATTAATTAGTCGCAAACATCTTTTTGTCGGTGATGATGCAATTGATGTCTTTCGAATAATGGGAGAACTTTATGGCAAAAGTCCAAGAACTACGCGGGAATTTTTAGAAGTAAGAGGGATTGGAATTATAAATATCAAAAAGCTTCTAGGAACGCAAATTATTAAACCAGAATCAAAAATAGATTTTATAATAAATTTTACAAATTCAACAAAAGCCAAAGATTCTGATCGCTTAGGAAATAATTTTTCTGAAAAAACAATCAAAGGAATAAGTATTCCGATGATCAAGTTACCTATTTTAGTCGGTCGTAATATTGCAGAACTTGTTGAAATTGCTGTGATGAATTTTAAACAAAAACAATATGATAAATATTTCCCACTTGAGGATCTAAATAATCGTATAAGACTAGACAATAAAAAAAATGACCGAAGCTAATTCCGATTTTGCAATTGCTTTTTGAATTGGACCAATTCCAATTCCATGATATGGGTTAATGCTTTTATTTGGGTTTATAGCTGTTTTTTTAATTACCTACATTGAATGAAAAAAAAAGAAATATAAGACATTTGATCTTTTTTTATTATTTTTTGTCGGTGTAATTGTTGCTATTTTTGGAGCGAGATGATGATATCTATTATTTAATCCAAAAGATTTTAATGGTTTTATCTCCCTTTTTCAAATTAGTGAAGGAAGATCAATTTTAGGATCAATCTTTGCTATCTTAATTTGGCTTTATGTTTATACGACTTATTTTGCAAGTTATATTGAATTTAGAGTCTCTTTTTCAATTATTCTTCCTAATATTTTGATTGGTCAAGCGATCGGTCGGTGAGGGAATTTTTTTGATCAAAATGTCTATGGACAGATTGCTACAAATCAATTGCAGTTTTTACCTAGTTTTATCAGTGAGCATATGTTAATTGATGGATTTTATCGGCAACCTTTATTTTTATATGAAGCAATTTTAGATTTTTTAGGTTGGATAATAATTGCTTTTTTTCTAAAAACAAATACGAAGATAAAACCCGGCGTTCATGGTGGTTTTTATCTATTTTGATATGGAGCAGTAAGGGCAAGTTTGGAACTTTTACGAGATGATAAATATATTATGAAAATAGGGGATGTTCCAACCTCATTTGTCTTATCGTTTCTTTTTCTTTTTTATGGGCTTATTTTAATAATTTATTATCAATGATTTTTTGAAAAAATTGCAATTTTTAATCATACCTATGGAAAATTTTATTATGAAACAAAAATCAAAAATTTTAAGATAAAAGTTCTTACTTTTTTTAATCATAAAGATCAGCAAAAATATAAAAATTTAATAGATAATAATAATTTAAATTATAATAATTTTAAGAAATTATATCCACAAAATGAATATTTAGATATCGTTTTAAAATATAAAATAAAATACTAATTAGTTTTAAAAAGGAAATATATGGAAGCAGTAGTAGATTTAATTATTATCGGTGGCGGACCAGCTGGTCTCGCTGCTGCAATTTATGGAGCAAGAGCAAATTTAAAAACAATTTTAATCGAAAAAAGCGTCCCTGGAGGAAAATTATTAAATACACATAAAATTGA
The DNA here is from genome assembly GCA_027925325.1 of Candidatus Hepatoplasma scabrum. Lineage (GTDB taxonomy): Bacteria > Bacillota_I > Bacilli_A > Mycoplasmatales > Hepatoplasmataceae > Hepatoplasma > Hepatoplasma scabrum. The sequence goes on along the minus strand of AP027133.1, from coordinate 441,926 downwards.
TAATTATCCAGGATTTAAAGAACTTTCAGGAACCGATCTAGCGATTAAATTTATCGATCATGCTGAATCTTTAGGAATAAAAATTGAGGGTGATGAAGTTTCAAAGATTGAAAATATTGAAGATGAAATTAAAACAGTAATCTTAAAATCTAATAAAAAATATCAGACAAAATCGATAATTTTGGCGATGGGAATGAATCCAAAAAAATTACCAATAAAAGAGTATCAAACTTATTTTGGCCATGGTCTTTCAACATGTATTGTTTGTGATGGTGTTTTTTATAGAAACAAAGATATTGCGGTAATCGGTGGTGGAACTTCGGCATCAGAAGAAAGTTTATTTGCATCGAAAATTGTAAGAAATATTTATATTATTAATCTTTTTGATAAATTAGATGTTGTTGATAGTGTAAAAGAAAAAATTATTCAAGCCAAAAATATTCATATTAAATATAATTATGAATTAATTAAAATAAATGGCGATGGGAAAGATATTTCTTCTATTACAATTAAAAATAGAAAAACAAACGAAATTGAAAACATTAATGTAAGCGGTGTTTTTTCATATATTGGATGAATTCCGGCGACTAAATTTTTGCAAGATAGCAAAATTTTGAATAAAGATAATTTTGTTACAATAGATTTTAAAACAGGAAAAACAAAAATTAGAGGGGTTTTTGCAGCTGGTGATATCGTAACAAAAGATTTTCATCAGGTAAGTGGAGCGATTTCTGATGGAACAAATGCTGCTCTATCAGCAAAAAAATATCTTGATTCTTTATAATGAATTTTTCTAACCAAATTAAAAATGAAATATTAAATTTTAATTGAAATAAAAAAGAACAGGATGTTATTTTTTATATTTCATTATTTCTTTTAATTAAAACAGAACCAAATTTAAATATTATTTTAAGATTAAATAATCGAGAAATTTTAAAATTTCTTTATTTAAATCTAAAAAAGATTAATAATAAAAAATATTTTTTAAATTTTTCAGAAGAACAAAATAAAATATTTTTTGATTATGCTTTTTTTTCAGTCTTGAAGAATAATTTTTTAAAATTAAAAGAAATTATTCTTAATGATAAAAATTTACATCAGTCTTTTCTAGCTGCACTATTTTTAATTAAAGGATCAATTAATAATTTTGCTGCTAAAAATAATTATTTAGAAATCAGGGTAAATAAAATTAATTATTATCAAATTTATAAACTTTTTTATAAAATTAATAATAAATTAACTTTTAAATTTAATTTAACAGCAAAAAATAATCGTTTTTATTTAAAAAAAGCAATTTATATTGCTGATTTTTTAAAATATATAAAAGCAACAGATTCATTGATTGATTTTGAAGAGAATCGAATTATCAAAGATATGAATCTAAATTTAAAACGAGCAGAGGTAATTGAAAAATTCAACAAGACAAAAATCACAAAAAATTCTACAAAACAAATAGAAGCAATTATGATTGCTTTTAAAAATATAAATTATTTAAATAAATTAACATTAGATCAAATTAATTTGGCAAAATTAAGAATTAAATATCATGATAGTTCGCTTGAAGATTTAAAATATTATTTTTATACTAATTATCGAAAAAATATTTCAAAAGCAACGATAAATAATTGATTAAAAAAAATCGAGAAAATGACTAAGAATTAGGATTAAAATGACAGATGTAAACTACACTGTAATTTGATGAATATTATTTCTTTCCTTTGCTTCTATCATTATCTTTGCCTTAATTTATTACTTTATTCTTTATAAAAAGCAAAATCGTAAAGCTATTACGATTTATAAAATTCCTATTTTTGCTTTTTTTTATGGAATATTCTTATTTCAAGCATTTCTTACAAGGATTATTCCACAAGCAGCAGATTTAATTCCATTAAGTTTTGATGATGCAACAATTGTTGCAACAGGAATTTTATTTGGACCGGTAGAAGCGATAATTTATGGTGCGATTGCTGATTTATCAAGAACACTATTAAATGGTTGAGTTCCGCTTCCATTACCTTTTTTAATTTTTCCTTTTACAGGTCTTGTGGCAGGTGTTTTGGGAGAAAATTATCGTAATCGAAAAAAAGATTTGAATATAAAAACACAATTTTGGATTTTTCAAATCGCTCTATTTTCTTTCTTGGCAATTTGTTTTATTCTTGTTTATTTTCTTGGTCAGCAAGGAGAAGAACAGGAATTTTTAAAGAATTCATTACTTGTTCTTGTGATAATTTCACCAATTTTCATAGTTTTACTTGAATTATTATTTTTTTATGTATATAAATATAAAAAAGAGAATTTAATGCTACTTGTTTATCTCACGATCATTTTCATTATTGCAAGAATTTTTACTGGTTTTATTATAAGACCTTATTCGCAATTTTATGCTTTTAATATTCCTTTTAAATTAGAATTTTATGAAAGATTATTTAGCTCAACATATTTGGTTCCAAGTAAAATTTTTGTCACTTTCTTATTTATTGTCGCTTGTAATTATGCAATGAAATTAAAAATTGAAAATAATTAAGAATAAAATTAGTTTTTAAGGATAATTATAGTATCATTAATTTTTGAAATAATTACATATGGAAAAAAAATTTATCTTGGAAGTAATCGATTATAAACATTATGATTTTAAAGATAAAACAAAGATAATTAAATATCTTGATTTTAAAGTTAAAAAAAATTCTTATTTTGGTTTTTTACAAATTGATAACGATAATTTTTTTGTCAATTTTTTTGAATTGAATAAAAATGAGAAGGTATTTAAAAACATCTCTCTTATTTATATTTCAGAAAAAAATAATTTTTCATTTAATAAAAGAATTTCGATTGGAAAACAAATTTATTTAAATTTATTAATAAATTCTAAATTTAATAAGGATTTTGCAAATAAAAATCTAATTGATTTTTATACGATGATTAATTGAGAAATCGGAACGATTTATCATTACAAAAAATTTAAGGAACTTAAAAAAATTGAGCTTATCAAATTATCAATTTTAAAAGCATTAATTTTAAAAACAGAATTAGTTATTATTGAAAATATTGATCAAAAATTAAATGCAAATGAGATTCTTGATTTAAAATTATTTATTAATTCTTTTCATGATAAATTAACAGTATTGATGATATCGAATAATATTGCTTTACTTAGTTCGATAGTTGATGAGTGTGCGATTATTTTTGATAATAGAATTGTAGAAGGAGGAGATATCAAAGAAATTGTTGAGAATCCTTATCATCCAATCACATGAGAAATTATTCTAAAAAGTCAAGATTTAGTTTATGATAACTTTTTTTCATATTTTCAATATTTAAAATATGATTTTAATAAAAATTTATTTGATTTTAATAAAAATTATATTTTAAATATTGAACTTTTATTACTCCCACTAAAGAAACATATAAATAAAAATCATTTTGTTTATTCTTGATTATATAGTGATTTGAATTTAACACAATTTATTAAACCAAAAATATATTAACGGAAAATTAAATGAAACAAAAATTAAATGAATCGTTGTTTTTAAAAATTAATAATCTTGCATTGCGTGATAAGAATCTTAATTTAGTAATTAATGATTTTAATTTAAATATTAAAAAAGGTGAGATTCATTCTTTTTTAAGTAATGATCAAGAGCAATTAAAGCGCTTAAAATGATTATTTATTGATAATTTAAATGAATCAAGAAAAAAAGAAGAATTTATTTTTGATCAGGGTGGAAGATATTCAAAAGCTAATTTATTATTGAATGAAAACTATTCCAAAAGACATGATGTTTATCTTAATTTATTTTATAAATTTGTAAAATCTGATTATGCAAAAAATGAATTTAAAACAAAAATAAAGGATTTTAAATTAAAAATAGATAATCTTGAAAATAAAATAAAAGAGATTAAAAATAAATTACCAAAATCAAATTTTTCATTAAAAGAATTAACAGAAGATTTTTTTAATGAAGAAAAAAAGAAATTTTTTAAATATGATAATTTTGACTTTTTTGAAATTTTAGAAGAAATCAAGGCAATTAAAATAAAAATTGCACGCGAAAAAAATATTTATCAAAGAAATATCAAATATCTTGATAAAAAATATTTTTTTAATATTTATCAATTAAAAGAAAAGAAAAGAGAATGAAAAAAAACTTTACATTTTTTTAAAGATATCAATAAAGTATGATATTTTCTTAGTTTAAGAGAATTTAATTTAATTAAGAAATACTCTCTTGATCAGAGAGATTTTAATAATATTAAAAATGAAATCAAAAGATTTATCCGTCTATTAATTTTAGAAAGTGGAGAAAAACATAATTTTTTGCTTACAAACCCTATTAGAATGCATTTATTCTTACAGATTAAAAATTTAGAAAAAAATAATATAACAGAAATAAAAATTGAATCTGTTTGAGAGAATGTTTTAAATATTATTAATAAAAATCAAGATAAAATTAAAGAAAATATCAAATTTAAAATTGAAGAATTTAAGAATTATATTAATAATCTTTTATTTGAAAAAAGTATTATAAATACTAAAATTAATCGCATAACATATAACTATCTTAGCTTATATGTTAGAAATAATATTAAAGAAATCGAATATTTAATATTTGATATCAAAAAAGTAAGAGAGGATATAAAATTAAAAGAACAAGGTAAATTTGAAATAAATCTTTATCTTGCCGATGTTAAACATTATAATTACCAAATTTTTATTTTGGAAAATTTACATAATTATTTTATCGGTTTAATTGACTTTTTTGGCAGTGCTTATTTTTTTTATGATATTTCTTATTTAAAAAAATTTCATAAAATTATTGCTGAGAAAATAAATGAAATTTATGGCAAATATAAAAATTATTATGATTGGCAGATCAAAAGTTCAAAAGATCGTGAAAAACTGCAAAAATATGTTTATAAAAAAGAAATGCAAGATAAAATAATTGATTATCAAAAGAGAAAATCTTATTTAAAAGAGATACTTTTTAAAAATAATTTAACTTTAAATAAAAGTGAACGTTTTTTCAAGGAACAAAAAAAATTATTTTTAAGAAACATTTTGCAAGAGAATCAAAATCAGGAAATTGAATTTAATGAAAAAGCAATTTTAAAGCAAAATCAACAAGTTATACAATTAAAAAATGAACTAAAAGAAATTTACAAAAAATATGATGATTTTAGAGCAAAAAAATTCAATAAATTTGAGGAAGAATTATTTAATCAGAGATTAAAAACATTTTCAAAATATTTAAATTTTTCGGATGATAATTTAAGACTTAAATATCAAAAATTAGATATAAATAGCAAAATTTTAGTGCAATTATTAAATTTACTTATTATTGATAGCAGATTAATAATAATTGATGATTATTTACTTGATAATTATGATATTAAATTATCTGAGATCGTCCGTAATTTAAATACAATAAATCAAGATTATAAATTTACGATTTTTGTCTTCGTAAATAATTTAAAATTTATCCAATTATTTACAAAAAGAGTTACTTTTTTTTATGATGGTAAATATCTTGAAACAATAAATATTACAGAAGATTGAATCAATAAATTAAAAAGTTCAAAAAGCAAAGATTTATTATTTTATATTTCAAAAAATTCTTTAAAAAGTCATAATTTTTTTAATGTTTATAAACCGGTAGGAGAAAGATTTAGAACAATTAGTTATAAAAATAATCGAAACAAAAAGTTAGAAAATAATCATATTGTAAATAATATAAAATAGTATTTGTATATACAAATTTTATTTTTTGTTTTTTTTATTTTAAATAAATAAATATTTATTTAAAATATAGAAAAGAGAATTTTAATAATTAAAATAAATCTATATCTAACTATGAGTGTTAATTGATTATTTGTTGCAGAAAATTTAACAGCAGAGCAAGATCAGACTGTTGCGATTGTAGAGTTAATTGTAGGGGTTTTGTTTCTTGCTTTAACTTTTTGGTTTTTTTGGATGTATTTTTCACAAAAAAGAAATCAATGAAATTCAAGAGTTAGAAGAGACAGAGAAAATAAATCAATCGGGTCTTTTAAAGGATTTTGATATGAATATAAATACAATATAATAATTTTTACAGGATTTGTATTTTTATTGATATCACTTGGGCTTTTTTATATCGCGATAATTGAATTAATTTAGACCAAAGAAAATAAATATTAAATTTTGAGAAATTAATACAATTAATCTTTAAACTTAAGTTAATATTTTTTAGAAAAATAGAAATATTAACTTAAGTTTATAGAAAGGAATAAAGTGTCAAAAATTAAAAATTTTTTTATTAAATTAAAAGCAAAAATAGCTAAAATAAATAAAAAAATAAAAAGTTCAATCAGTAATTTTACTTCAAAAATAGATGTTAAAATTAAACCTAATGTTGGTTATTTTTGATATCGTTTTTTTACTTTTTTATCACGAATTTTATTTATGTTAATTTTTCCAATATTTATTATATTGGTCGGAGTTAATTCTTATAATGTTATTTTAAATGATGATGCAGAGATGTATACTGTTGCAATAATAGTTTGCGGTGTTTTTTGGATTGTTTTACAATTTTTTGCAATATTTATGAAAAAATATTTTGCAAAATGAAGAAATTATTCAATTATTAAAATTAATTCTAAACAAGAAAAGAAATTAGAAAAGAAATCAGAAAAGAAACAAAAAAAAATTGAAAAACAAAAAAGCAAAGAAATTAATTAGATTTTATAAAAGGATATAGGGAAAATGGATCAAAAAATAGAATACACCCGAGCGAAAGATTCGAAGGGGGAAGGAGTACGAGGATTTTTATCTAAACTTTCTAAAGGATTAATGCTTCCAATCGCTGTTCTTCCGATAGCGGGATTATTTTTAGGAATAGGTTCTGGAATCATTAATATTATGGATACGGTTGGTTTAGATAAAAATACTAATCCTTGGTATTTAATTCCAATAATATTAAGAGATATAGGTAATATTATTTTTGCAACTTTACCAGCTTTATTTGCTGTCGCCATCGCTATTGCTTATACGGATGATGCGGGGATTGCAGCATTTACGGGATTTTTAGGTTATGTTGTTTTTGCGGTTACGCAATCTATTTTAATCTTTGATAATGTAGATTCGAATGGAATTTTAACAAGTTATCAAATTCTTTGATATGATGAGGTACCAACCTCCGTCGTCGGCCAAACATTGGGGATAAAATCTTTACAAACATCAGTTTTTGGTGGAATAACGGTAGGGTTTGTTGCTGCATGATTATACAATCGTTTTAGTACTTTGAGATTACCGAATTTTTTAGGATTTTTTAATGGAACAAGATCGGTACCGATTATTGCCTTTATGTTTATGCCATTAGTTGCTTTTATATTTTTGGCAACTTGACCTTTAATAGGAACTTGATTAGATTCATTTGGTCAATTATTACTAGGGATGAATTATGGATTTGATGCCTTGCTTTTTGGAATAATTGAAAGAGCCTTGGTTCCTTTTGGGTTACATCATGCTTTTTATACACCGTTATGATTTACATCGGTGGGGGGGCAAATAATTGCTATTGATCCAGGTTCAGGTGAACAACTTGTTGTTGCTGCCGGTGATGAAAGTATGTGGTTTGCAATTCAAAATTATGGACTTGATTATAATTCACTTACAACAGAATTTTGAGTAACACCAAATGACACAATTGAAAATATTATTAATATCAATGGATATTGAGTATTTGATCCTAGCGGTAATGGCGGAGCATCGACCGATATTAATGAATATCTTTTACCTGCGCAAAATCTAGATTTTTCATCAGGAGCGGATCAATGTGTCTATTGTATTACGGCAGGAGCGCATCCGGGACAATATTTACAAGGTAAGTATCAATTTATGATTTTTGGATTACCTGCTGCTGGTTTTGCGATGATTATGTGTGCAAAAAAAGAAAATAGAGAGATGGCAACATCATTAATCGGGGCAGCTGTTTTAACAACATTCTTAACAGGAATTACCGAACCGATTGAATTTACATTCTTATTTTTAGCACCAATGCTATATATTTTCCATGTTTTTATGGCCGGAATTTCATTTTGAGTCGATGACCTTTTAAAAGTATCGGTAGGAATGACCTTTTCAGGCGGAATAATTGATTATATTTTATATGGAATTTTACCTTTAGCAACAGGATATAATACAGCGGCTTGAATTGTTATCCCAATTGGAATAATTTATATGCCTATTTATTACTTCTTCTTCCGTTGATATATTTTAAAATTTGATGTACAAACACCAGGAAGAGGAGATAGTGAAGAAGAAATGAAACTTGTGAGCAAAAAAGATTATCTTGAAGCGAAAGAATCGAAGAAGGAACAAAAAAATGTTGTTCCAGCAGCTAAAAAAGGTCAATTTGATGAAAGTAATCCACGTTTTTTAAGAACAGTTAGCTTGCTTGGTTATTTGGGTGATTTTGATAATTTACCTTCAATTAATGCATGTATCACAAGATTAAGAATTTCTGTCTCTGATCCAACAAAAGTTGATGAAGAAAATATTAAGAAAAAATTAGGGGCAAAAGGAATTGTTAAATTTTCTGGCGGAAGATCAATGCAAATTATCTTTGGCGCAGAAGCAGATATATTTAAAACAGAATTAATGATGTTAAAAAAACAGGGATTTACATATAAAGAGTGAGAAAAAACTCATAAGAATTAATTAAAATTTAAAAATAGCCTCATTATTCGAGGCTATTTTTATTTATTCATAATGTTATAATTTATCTTGCTTTTGAAATATAAATTAAAAAATAAAATTTAGATTTTGGAAAATTAAATATGAAGCAACAAGAGATTATAGAGAAAATAATTAGTGATATAAGAAATAACAAGTATAAAATAGGAGAAAAAATCCCAACAGAAAAAGAATTAATAAAAATTTTTTTTTGTTCAAAAGAAACGGTTCGTAAAGCTATACTTAAATTGGTGAATCAAAATATTCTTTTTTCGATACAAGGAAAAGGGGTTTTTGTCTCTCAATTCTCTAATTTAAATTTTGATATAAAATCAATTATTTCTAATTTAAAATTAAATAGCTATTCTCGTCATCCGATAAGTTATGAAATTCCACAAATTGTAAAGAAAAATTTTCCCTTTGTTTTTAATTATGAAAATGAAAAATTTTTAAAATACATTAAATTATATTTTAGAGATAATAAAATAATTTTTTATACGATAAATTGAGTTTGTAAACAAAATTTAAATTTAACAGAAAAAGAACTAATTAAAAATGGTAAAAAATACTTCTTTGAAAATAATATAATAAAAAAAATTTATCAAAAAAGTATTCTTACAAAGGCTACTAAATTTGATAAATCTCTTTTTAATAGTGAAAAAGAATATTATCCAACGATATTTTATTATTATTTTGATAAAAATGAAGAGTTTCTAGGAATAAGTTTAATAAAAATATTTCCTAATTACTATCAAATTGATCAAATTAAAATGATTTAAAAAAACAAGATATTAATTATCTTGCTTTTTTGTTTCTTCTAATTTTTGTATTTTTGCAACAAGTCTTGCTGCTTTATTTTTATGAAATAATCCTGAAGTTACAGATTGATCAATTAATTTAACCGCATAATTTTTATTCTGTGCAGTCGGCTCCATTTTGGCTTTCTTAATTGCTGTCTTAATCTTAGATTTTTGAGCTTTATTTCTTAAATATTTTTTGTCATCTTGTTTTCTTCGTTTTTCTTTTGATTTTATATTAGCCATTAATTCTCCATTTGTTCATTTTCTAATTTTTTTAAATCTAAAAATTTTAAGTTGCTAAAATAATTTTATTATAATTAATACTAATTATAATTAAATTTTGAAAGAAAATATAATGAAATCCAATTTTAATAATAAAAAACAAAGTTTTACCAAATATACTTTTTTAAATTATTTAAAAGGGGATTTTTTTGCTTGACTTACAGATGATAATAATTATTTAAAAGCGGTATCTAAATATGAAGAATTAAAACAATTATCTTATTACCGATATAAGAAATTAAAAAATAAAAATTTAATTATTTCACAATTAGATCTTCCTACAACAATAATCGATGGAAATGATGTTTCTTTTTGATCAAAAAAATATTATATTAAAAAATATCAAGGGCAAAATTTTAAGATATATGATTTAAGTTTAGAAAAAACAACTTTTGAAAATCTGGTTAAAAAGACCGCAAGTATTTTAAAGAAAGAAAAAAAAGCGATTATATTTGAAGGGGCTTTTATTTATAATGATTTTAAAATAAGAACCGATGTAATTATTAAGCAAAATGATAAATTTAAACTTTGTGAAGTAAAAGCCGTTACCAATTGTTTGGATTATCATGCCTTAGATATTATCTTTCAAACAAAGATTTTAGAGAAAATCGGTTATAAAATAAAAGATTGAATCTTAAAATTAACAATTCTTAATAATGATTTTAAACTTTATGAAAGTGAAAATAGACAAAATATAGATCAATTAATAGATTTTAATTTATTAAATTTATTTAGTGAGCATAGCTATTATTTTAAATCAAAACCAAAGGATTTGAAGATGGCACTTACAAAAGGGAAAGGCTTCTTAATAAAAGAGATTGTTAATGATGAAAAATATTACGATATTTTTGCTGATTTTGATGATTTTTTAGAGAAAATAAAAATTAATCAAAGAAAAGAAGAGTTACCTAAAGCAGATTATTTTGAAGATAGAAATTTTAGTTATTTAGATTCAGAATATTTTCCTTTTTTCCTTAAATATATGGGTGTCCCAAATTATAAAGGGGTATTTTTATTGGGGGGAGATAGTTGATTTACTAATAAAAAGAAAGGACAATTATTTAATCAAAAAACAACAAGACTTGAACAAATTAAAAATATCGATCTTATTTCACCGACTTTATTTAAAAATATCGATTCAAAAATTAAACCACTTTTACAAAATGATAATTATGCCCTTTTACAAAATAATGATTTTATAGATTTTTTGAAAAATAATAATAATGCCAAAAAATTTAAACGAGTAATTCAAAAAAATGCAATTATCACTAACAAGAATTTTAATTTATTAGATAAAATAAAACTACATTTAAATGACTATAAAAAAGTAATTTATATGTATGATTTTGAAACTATTTCGCAAGCCATTCCACGTATTAAGAATATTTCAACTTATGAACAAGTTCCTTATCAATATTCAATTCATATTATTTTAGATCGCGATGATTTCGATTTTAAAACAATGAAAAATATTATTCATCTAGAATGATTAGCTTCTGATGATAAAGATTTTTATGAACAATTTTGAACTAATTTTATTAAGGATATGCAAAAATATGGTGAAGGAAGTTATGTTTCATATAATAAGCAATTTGAAAAAAGTATTATATTAAATTATCTCAACCGCATTCAAAAAGCAGAGAAAAGTACTGATTATATTTTTTTACAAAAAATATGAGAAGAAACTTTAGATATGATGGATTCATTTGCTAATTATTGGTATTATTCGCCTGATTTTTTAGGTTCTTATTCGATCAAGGTAGTTGGGCCGCATTTTGTCCCTGATATCAATTATAAAAATTTAGATAAAAGAGTCCAAAAGGGAGATCAATCAGCAAAACAAGCAAAAATTTGATTGATTGAAAATAGTGATATTTATGATAAAAAATGATTAGAGATAAGAAAAGCGATGCTTGAATATTGCTGTTATGATACATTATTAATGGTTGCAATTTTTCAAAGATTAAAACAATTTGTAGAGAATTATGAATATAATTTTGAATTATTAACAAGAGAAGAGACATCTTTTATAAGTGAATATAATTAAAAATAATAAAAATAAAAAACAAGGTAAGAAAAATAAATCATTTGACAAAATTAATCGTAAAATAGATCAATGAAAAGTCGATTTTGATATTCCTTATTTACAAGAGATTATAAAATCTAATCTGTATATCGATAAAAATATTGATTTTTTTGAGATGTTCTATTTTCATTTAAAAAAGTATTTTACTTCATTTACAACTATTTTTTTATATTTTATTCCCGTTTTATTTATCGTCTTTATTGGCACAATCGCACCGATGTATATACTTACAGCAGGTGTATATTCGGTTTCTTTAATTTTATCGACATTTTTTATTTTTGCTACCTCTTTTTTTCGAATTAAATCATCTTCTTTAGTTAAATATCATAAAGTAAAATTAAAAAATCTATATGCATCAACCTTATTGATGGTTTTTATCTCAAATATTTTGATTACGATTTATGTTTCGCTTTTAATATTTATTTTGATTCAAATAGGGTTTGTTTATAATGAATGATTTTTTAATTTTAGTATTTCACTTACAAATATTACGTTAAATTTTAATTCGATTAATTGAATTCTTTTTTTCTTTTTTTTCTTTCAAACGACAATTACGACTTTTTTGATTGCTTTATTTTTTAGTATTTTTATCAAAAAAGAATCTAAATTTCTATATGTTAGTGTTTTTATCCTTTTTTACTCATTTTGTTTTGGAAGTGTACTCCAATTTTGATTTTATCCTAGTCCTCTTACTAATGCTAATAGTTACTATGATTCTACGAGTGGTTTAATTGTAATTAAATCAGAAATAGAATATCAAGATCAGATCGCTCCGTTTGTTTTTTCGCTACTTAATCCATTTTGATATATAAATACGGTTACAAGATTTATGTTTGCAAATATAACAATGTCTTATAACAATGTGCAAGATTATATTAACCTTTTATTACAAAATCCTGATCTTGTGGGCAGTTCATATTTAAATCAATCTGTAAAGATCGATTATCTTTATTTTGATAATATTCTTTGAGATTTTGTTTTATTTGGATCGTTTATCTTTAATTTTGTCTATTTATTTTTGATTGAACTCTTTTTTGTAAAAAAACAATACAAAATGTTAAAATACTTTTATTATCAACGTAAGTGGTAACTATGGAAAAGTTAACAAGCGAGGCAAATTCAAAAAATAAAAAAGGGTTAACGGCAGAACAAAAAATTTCATTAAAATTAGATTCAGAGATGAAAGTTTATAAAGATTTTCATGCTATAAAGCAGAGTTTCTTAAATATTCTGTGATTATTTTTTCGTAAATATTTTACATCGATTTCAACAATTTATATTTTATTAATCTGTTCAATCATGTTAATTACGATGTGTCTTGTTTTTCCCCCCTATTTTTCGGTTACACCAACTTTATCATTTAATTTTTTAATTAGTGGTTTTTTGGTTTACGGAATTTATTTTTATAATATTCGGAATTCCACTTTCTATAATAGTTTTTCAATTAATATTAAATATCGTTTTTATATCTATACATCAATTTTTTTATTAATGTTATTTTCTAATATTATCGTAATGCTCTTTACGATGTTTTTTACGCTTTTGATGTATTGAATAAATGTAATATGGCCCGTTTTTCCTTATCCTACAGGTGTGCCTAGGTTTCAAGGACAGCAATTTTTTGCAGTTAATTATTCATTTACATCAATTGGCTGAGGAATAATTGTTTATTGTCTATTTTTAATCACATCAATTACTTTTGCCTTATCATTTGCAATTCAAGCAAATTTAAATACAATTAAAGGTTTTTTTGTGATTACATCAGGGATAATTTTGTTAAATTTAATTTTTGGTGGATGTCTATTTTTTGCCTTCGGACCAAACATTGAGGGAACAAAGGTTGATTTTAGTAAATTTTATGATAATGGAATTTCACAATTTGAATACAAAGGTTTTTTTATTAATTTAAATTCTGATTATGTAAGAATAAGCGGAAGTGGAACAGAAATTGATCCTTATGTAATAAAAATCGCACCGACACAGATGTATATTCATGATATGTCATATATTTCTGAAGATGAGAAAACAATTATTAATTATCGATATTATGAGGTAACAAATTTTGGTGATTTAGATACACGATCATTTTTATGAGTATTGTCACAAATTTTCCCTTTTTATCATGTAAATCAAATGCTTTTTAGTGCCTTTTACGCTAATATGGATATTATTCCATATGATCCTAATTATGTTCCGCCTATTAACAATCCTGATTTCCCTGATTTTACAGATATTTTTGTTTTTACAGTTTATGATAATCAAGTTGTTGCCCTTAATTCACCTGATGTGATTACAAAAATAGAATTTTTACCTTTTAGAGCGACAAATGCTGGTTGATGATTAGTGCTAACTTTTCCTTATGTCAATATAATTTTTTATTGATGTCTAGGATTTGCTATCGCCTACTTAAAAAAATATTAATTGTTTTATTTATATAAAAATTTTAAAAAATGTAAAATATTTACTAATTGGTATTCTATTATTTTAAGAAAATGGAAAATAAATTTGATAATTCAAAGCAAGATAAACAAAGTGAAAGTAGAAAAATTTCAAAAGTTGATTTTAAGACTACTTTCTTAAATGTTGAATATCTAAGAGTTATAAATAAATATAAATTAATAATTGATGATAAAGATCGTTTAAAAAAACGAATTAGTAAAACGATCGAAAAAAAAGATCAATTAGATAGTTTAAATAATAAAAAAGATTTTGAAAATTTTGTAAAAGAAATTGATGCATTAGAAGAAAAACTTGTTTTGGTAAATGAAGAAGAAAATAAATATTTTGCAAGAATTAAAGAATTTGAAAGTATTTTTAAAAATGATTATTTTATCGAATTAAAAGAGGTATATAAAAATTTTGGTAAAAAAGAAGTTTTAAAAGGTGTTAATTTAAAAATAAAAAAAGGGGAGCGAGTTTCAATTATCGGTCATAATGGTTCAGGAAAAACAACGCTTGCAGATATTATTTCTGGTGTTAAAAATGCAACTTCGGGTGAACTGATTTATTACTTTGGTAAATCAAGAGAGGATTTGGGTGATAGCATTGGAATTCAGTTTCAAAAATTAAATTATCCTGAGGGATATAAGGTTAGCGAGATTATTGTTTTTTTTAATCGAATGGTTAATAAAAAAATAAGATATACGAATCAAGAACTTAAAATTTTAATTCGTGAATTTGGAATTGATAAATTTTATAATAAAAATCTAATTTCACTTTCAGGTGGACAAAAACAAAGAGTCAATCTTTTTCTTGCGTTTATTAAAAAACCAAAATTATTAATTTTAGATGAATTATCAACCGGTCTTGATATTAATATTTATGAAAGAGTTGTTAAGTTATTTAAAAAATATATCGAAAAAAATAATGTTACCGTTATTTTAATTTCACATAATTTAGATGAAATTAAGAATCTTACAAATAAGGTTTTTTTATTAAAAAATGGCAAAATTTTGCTTGAAATGCCTTCTAATAATTTAAATGAAAGTAATTTTTATGATTTTATCAAGCGAAATGAAGAAGAAATAGATTTCGAATTTAAATTTAATATCGAAAAAGAATATATTCGTGGACGGTTTTATAATTCAATTTATCGCTTTAGAGAAGCTATTAAGAAAAAATATAACGAAGTTTTAAAATTTAAACTTTACATCGATCGAAAAAATACAAAAATTATTGAAATAAAAACCGGAATTGATTATTATCAAGACAAGATTGATTCTTTAAATGAAAAAAAAGATAAATTTATTGAACAGACGATTGAATTAAATCAATCGAAAAAACGTACTAAGAATCTTATCGATCGTAAAATTAATCGAATCGATCGTAAGATTTGAAGAGAAAATTCAAAATTAAATAAAATCGAAGATAAAATTTATGAAATTCAAGAAAAATCAATCGATATTTATCAAAGGTTAATCGAAATTTTGAGCATAGATAAAGATCAAAATAAACGCTTGCTGCACAGACAAAAACAAAGTAAAGAAGAATTAGCTAAAAATAAAAAAATTGCTAAAAAAAACAAGAAAATAATTTTAAATGAGGAATATTTAAATACAATCAAAAAAGATATTTCTCATAAACAAGATGTTATTGAAGAAGATAAAATTTATTTAAATAATCAATATAATTTATTAAAAGAAATTCCTTCGCAATATCCACAAATTTTTAATAATGAACTTTATCGAAATTATCAAAAAGAACAGATAAGAATTATCAATGTTAAAAAATATTTTGGAATAAAACCGGCTGTTGATGGCGTGATGCTTAATTTTAATAAAGGAGAAAGGGTTGCAATTACCGGTCCGAATGGAAGCGGAAAGACAACGCTTACTGAGATTTTAGCGACAACTTTAAAAAGTACGACAGGAAGAATTAAATATTATTTTGCACCGACAAAATCAATCGCAAAACATGAAATTGGAATGCAGTTTCAAGAATCTAAATTTCCTTCTGATTTAAATGTAAAAGATATTTTATTGTTATTTTTAAATACATCAATGTGAGCTATTTCAGAGGAAGAGCTTTGAAAATTAGTTAATATCTTTAAATTAGATCATATTTTAAAATCAAATGGAGATATCTTATCAGGAGGAGAGAGACAACGACTAAATGTAATTATCGCTCTTTTAAAACAACCGAGTTTATTAATATTAGATGAAATTTCAACCGGGCTTGATGTAGAATCGATCGAAGAGATCAATAAGTATATTAAATATTATTTAGATCAAACAAATGCCAACCTTGTTTTGATAAGTCATAATCCAGCAGAGGTTTATCGCTTGGTTGATAAACTTATAATTTTAAAAGAAGGTAAAGTTGTTCAAATTCATAATGTTAAAAAGATGACACTTGCAAATGTGAGAAAAATTTTTGTTGATATTTATAAGGATATCAATGATAAATTAATTAATCTGAATAGTTTAAATTTTAAAACAGACACAACAGAAAATAGTTATAATATTTCAGAAAAAATTAAAGATAAGAAGATAGAAAATTAAAATAAAGGGAATCATAGATGTATTATTATACAAAGATCTTATTTAAGCAGTATTTAAAATCACCATATACCTATTCGGCGTTTCTTTTTCCTTTTATTTTAATTTTAGGATTAGGAAAGTTAATTCCAGCTGCGATTGTTATTCCATCAGCAATTACAATTGCAATTGTAATTACAATTTTATTTTTATTTGGGGGATCGATTCAAGAGGTTAGGCGAACCTCATTGATAAAATCGATGTCGCTTACAAAATTATCAAAATCAATGATTTTTTCAATAAATGTTATTGTTGCAACTTCCTTTGCAATTTTTACAACGATTGTGATTTTAGCTTTTTCTTATGGCATATATCAGGCCGGATATCTTGCGGTTGATTTTTCAAATTTTTTAAGAGATTATCCGAATCCACTTATATTACTAAATTTTGATATTAATTGAGATCAAATTTATTGATTTACCTTTATTTATGCCGTAATTCTTACTGTCTGTCTATCTTATTCTATTACCTTTGTAATTATTTCCTTTACGAAAACAACAAATGCTCTTTATATTATTTCGATTTTATATTTTCTTTTGATTTTAATCTTAGGAGGGGTTATTCTTCCGGTTGTTTTAGGAATGTTTGTCAATTCACCGGCGCAAAATGTTTATAAATTTATCCCTCATTATTATACAAATCAATTAATGTCATCAGCTCTAGCATCAAATAATTCATATCTTGCTAAATTTTTAGAATCAGATTTTGTTGAGACTTTAAAAAAATATATTAATATTCCATTAGTAAGAGATGATATCAGTACATTAGGAAATTATGTTTTAAGTTTGGATGGTGATCTTACCAAAATAACAAGTGATGATATTTCAGCACTAGGATTTGATTCAGGTTTATTTAAATTATTGAGTGCGCATGGACAATTGCAAAATCTCGATATCGAACCATTAATAATCACAGTTATCGATTATGAATTTGGCGAAACAATCGCAAATACCGCTAGCATTGCAATTTCTAGTGCAACCTTATCGGGCGAATTAGATGATTCACTCTTAATGTTTATTTTAAATCCTGATTCGCAAACATTTTTAATAAATCAAGTTGAAATTGATATTGTTTTAATTCCTGGTCCTGGAGGCTTAATTCCAGAAGGAGAATTATCAGGTAATATTGTCGTTTCTATTTTTGATCTTAATTATCAGATAATAGGTGATCCAGATTCACGTCAACTAGCAATTATGATTGATGGAAGTGGACAAATTAGTGCTGAAATGTCAGAAAATATTAGTTTATATTTAAGACTTGTTCTCGAGAATTTAGATGGATTGGCACGAGTATTTTCAAGTACGGAGCCATGAAATTGAGGAAATGTAGATTCAATGTTAAATGCATTTTTACCGTTAGCATTGATAATTGTTTTTGGTTGAATCGGCATTCATTACTTTAAATGATCGATAAGATAAAATTTATAATTTATAATATAAAATACATATAGGGAAATATTTGGAGCGGAAATAAAATGTGATATTATTTTGAAACATTATTAAAACAATATTTAAAATCACCTTTTACTTATATTTCAATTATCTTTCCAGTGGCCTTTTTATTTGGATTGGGACAAATTGTTCCTGTTAGTTACATTTATGCGACTACGCTTTCCATCTCGATTATCATGATTGCCTTTTTTCTTTTTGGTGGGACAATTCTTGAGATTAGAAAGACATCGATGATAAAATCGATGTCACTTACAAATTTAAGCAAGACAAGGGTTTTTATGGTCAATCTTTTTGTTGCTTTTTTGTTTACGTTAATTTTGATTGTAATTATCTCATTGATTGTTTTTTTACTTACGATCGGTGATAATACTTTTCTTGCTACAGATTGAACATTTTGATCTGATCAAAAATTTTTAGAATTACTTTCTGGTGATATTTATTGAGCAGATGTAAATTGAGGACTTTATTTATATTCACTTATCTTAGCAATTGTGTTAGCCTATGGATTAACTTTTCTTTTGATTTCATTTTCAAAATCAAGTACTACCTTATATCTGTGGTCATTTTTTTATCTATTATTTTTTATGTTTGGTACATATACTTCAATTCCTAATTTTTTTGTTTTTGGGAAAAGTGAAGCCGTTCCCGGAATTGAGTTTTTATTAGATTTAAGATATATCGCTCCCAATTACTATTCAAATCAAACGATGGTAATGGCATTATCAAATGATGCGAGTTATGATTTTATTAATGATTTATTAGCACAAGCAGGACTTACACCACAACAGGCAACAGAAGTTACCGATCTTTTATTTAATAAACTAGGAAATGTACAAAATTGAGAATGGGATAATTTGATAATTGATGCACAAACTTTTACTGATGCAACAAGAACAAATGTCGCTGATCAAATTTACTTGAGTACTTTTTTTAATGATTTAAAAGATACTACGGTCTCTTTTCTTGGAAATGATGTTTCTTTAATTATTGTCTTTAAAAATGTTGAACCATTATCAAATTTTATCACAACAGTATTTTCAGAAGGGGGAGAAAGATGACTTAAATTTTTCATCGATCCATTTGTTTTATTTGATATATCAGATAAAACATCAATTCTTTATTCATTTACCCCTCTTATCATGATCATTTTTTTTCTAGGAATCGGGGTGAAGCGTTTTGAATGATCAATCAGATAATTTTTATTTAAAAAATATAAAATATTTATTTACAACAAGTGACCTTAGTAAATTGCCAAACGATAATCTTAAAGAGATTGTGATAGTCGGACGATCAAATGTCGGAAAATCGACTTTTATAAATACAATCGGTAATAACCAAAAACTTGCGAAGAAATCAAATAAGCCAGGGAAAACACGTGCTCTTTCCCTTTTTAGTGTTAATGATAAATTTCGTTTGGTTGATATTCCTGGTTATGGATATGCAAATGTAAGTAAAGATCAAATCAAAAGATTTGCAATTTTATTAGATAAATATTTTAGTGAACGAAAAAATTTAAAATTAGCAATTTTGCTTTTAGATATTAGAAGAAAAATTTCTCAAGATGATTTATTAATGATTGATTATTTTAAAAAAAATAACTTACAATTTAAAATTATTGGAACAAAATTAGATAAAGTTACACAAAAAGAAAAAGCTGCTTTTAAAAAAAATATTAAGCAAATTTTAGATCTTGATGAAGTTATTTTATATTCCTCAATCAATAAATTTAATTTATTAGCAGTTAAAAAAATATTTTTAGAATATCTTTAATTTATAATTTGATTATGGTAAAGAAAAAACAAAAAGCAAAACAAAAAAGAGAGTTAACAACCGAAGATAAGTTTTTTATTTTTAAATTTATCTTTTTAATTTTTTCAATTATTACATTAATCGCCTTTTTTACGGTCGCAGCGATTAAACTTTCAGATACCGTTAAATTTAATAATGATATTGATTTTTTCGTTAATACAGGAGCGTTAAAAGCAGAAACTTATACACCGATTATTTTTATGTTTATTTTTGCCTTTGTCTTTGCGGTTACAATTTTATTTTTGATTTTAAGTTTTAAGAAGAAGATATTTCAAAATATTTATTATGGAATATTTCTTGCCGCTGTGATTGTTCTTTTCGTTACATTATATTTTTTATATGCAGAGAATTTTTTATATTATGCTAATTTATATCAAAATGATCCGGCTTGAGCGATTATCAATTCAATTTCAGGAGTAGAAATTGTTGAGAAATATACAACTGATGATATTATAATGCTGGTTTTTGCTTTCATTACATTGGCATTAAGTGGAATTTATCTTCTTCTTATAAATTCATTTACTATTTCAAGTGATGCTTTAGAATAATTTTTAATTTTGGAAGAGAGCAAACTTTATTAAAATGATAATAAAGTTTATAATTTTCTATATTGAAAAATTATAAGGAAATAAACTAAAAATTCATGATTCGTTCTTTGCGTTTAAATATTCAAAAAAAGATTAGAACAATTGAGGATGCTGAAATAAATATTAATAATAATTTTCCTAATATTAAAAATTTTCCTATTAGCAGTCATTATAAAACTAAAATTACAACAATTTATATAAATATTGAAAATTATCAAAAGTTAATGCAAAAATTAAAAGAAAAAGAAAAATTAAAATTTATAAATCTTTATGCTGAGAGTATTTTAAAAATTTTTAATTATTATTTAATTGATAACTATCATTTATTTGGAACAGAAATCTATGGATTTATTGAACACTACAAAGCTAATAGTTTTGCGGAAGGTAATTTACTTACGGCTGCGATTGAAATTAATAGTTTTTTAAGTAATTTACCTTTTAAGATTAATTATAAAATTGTTCTACTTACGGGAATTGAATTTTTCTCGATTATTGAAATTAATAAACGTAAAAAAACGCTTGCCACAATCAACAAAACAGTTTATCTTGCAAAAGAAATTTTTGAAAAGACGACCAAAACAAATTTAATTTATTTAAATGAAGTTTATGAAAAAAATAATTTTCATTGATTACAACAGATTCCAAAAGATCCCTGTTCTTATCCAAAACAAGTTGATAGCAAAATTTTAAATGAAAAAATCTTTGAATTAAATTGTGTTTTTGCCGATTGGAAGATAGAAAATTTAAATAAGAAAGGATAATGATAAAATAGATATTAATATGAATACAAGAAATAATAAAAAACCGGTTGCTTTAATTATTTTGGATGGTTATGGACAAGCGCCTGCAGGAAAAGGAAATGCAGTAAAGCTTGCTAAATCACCAAATATCGATAAGTGAACAAAGGAATTTCCAAATATTTTAATGAATACAGGAGGAAAATTTGTCGGTCTTCCTGATGGACAGATGGGTAATTCAGAAGTTGGTCATATGAATATAGGGGCAGGAAGAATTGTTTATCAATCACTTGCGCTTATTAATAAAGAAATTGAAGAAGATAATTTAAAAGATAATAAGATTCTTTTAAAAGCCATCGATCATGCTAAAAAAAATAATAGCAATTTTCACATTATGGGTCTTTGCTCAGATGGGGGCGTTCATGCTCATATTAATCATATTATTGAATTGGCAAAGATTGTTGAAAATAATGGTGTAAATGTTTATATTCATGCCTTTACTGATGGAAGAGATGTTTCTCCTACTTCTTCTAAAGATTCAATTAAAAAAATTTATGATGCAAAAATTAAGCTTGCTTCAATTTCTGGTCGTTATTATGCGATGGATCGTGATAAAAGATGAGAAAGAATTAAACTTGCTTACGATGTAATTGCTAATCGTAAGGGTAAAAGTTTTACTGATCCCTTCGCTTATATTGATAGCGAGTATAAAGCAAAGATAACAGATGAATTTTTAATCCCTGCTTATAATTCAAATTTTGATGCCAAAATAAAAGATAATGATTCAATTTTATTTGCAAATTTCCGTTCTGATCGTGCACGCGAAATGTCACATATGTTAATTGGATCTGATGAAAAAATTACAAATTATGATTATAAAGTAAAAGATCAAAGAAAAAATTTATTTTATGCAACAATGCGTGAATATGCCGGAATTAAAAGTAATGTCTTATATCCTGCTCATCATATGAAAAATCTGTTAGGAGAAGTTTTAGAAGATCATAAATTAAAACAGATGCGCGCGGCAGAAACAGAAAAGTATCCACATGTCACTTTCTTTTTGGATGGACAACAAGAAATTGCTAAAAAACATGAAATAAGAGTACTTGTTGATTCACCAAAAGTTGCAACATATGATTCAAAACCAGAGATGTCAGCTTATGAGTTAACTGATAAAATTATTGCAAATGCAAAGGGAATCGATGTCTTTATTATAAATTATGCTCAACCAGATATGGTTGGACACACCGGTTCAATTCCAGCTGCGATTAAGGCTTGTGAAACAGCCGATGAAATGCTTGGCAGATTATATAATCAAATCGTTTTAAAAATGGGAGGAGTGATGATAATCACAGCCGATCATGGTAATTCTGATGTAATGCTTACAAAAGAAGGTAAACCGATGACAGCGCATTCCTTAAATCCTGTTCTTACAATTATTACTGATAAAAATTTAAAATTTAAAGCAAAATTTAATGATAGGAAAAATATCAAAGCAAAGCTAGCAGATCTAGCACCGACAATCCTTTATTTACTAGGGATTAAAATTCCAAAAGAGATGACAGGAGAGGTTTTGATTGATAATCAATAAAACCTAATAAATTTACTCTATGAATGATAATGACACAAGACTAGTTAATTCTGAAGAAATTAGTAATTATACAGAAAAAAAGATGACAAGAAAAGAGCAAGAGCAATTAAAATGAAAAAATAGTAATAAAAGATTATGACCATTGCTTATTTTTTGAATTTGAATTTGATTAATGGGAATTATTTTAGGGGTTCTTGCGATTGTCTATGCGGTACGAGCAATTCAAGATACATTTAGTGCCGATGATGGACTTGAAGGATTTATTGTCTTTTTACAAAGTCTTTGAGTTTTTATTGAAGCGGCCTTTTTTATAATTATTATTAGTTTTTCTAGTTATAAAATTTATAAGATAGCAGCAATTATCTCGGAAAATAATTTTCAAAAACATCGATTATTTGTGATTAATAATATCACTAAAGATAGTGAGCGAGATTATTCACGAAAAGAGATAAAAAAGATATATAAACAAAACAAAAAAGAAGTACAAGCGCAAAAAGCAAAAGAAAAAGCAACCAAAAAACAAAAGAAAGCGCAAAAGAAATTAGAGAAAGCTAATAAAAAAGCACAAAAATAAGGACATAAAAAAGACACTTTTAAGTGCCTTTTTTATATTCATTTTGCCTTTAAAAAACAAGCATATATCAATCAAATTTTAACATTCAATCGTTTAATTTTTAATTTTTGCTTAAGATAACGATAAATTTCTCATTTATTTTTAAATCTCTCCTTAAAGAAAAATAGACTTATAAATCGTGGTTTTACAGATCTTGAAAGTCTATTTTGATTCAAGTAATAAAAATTAATATTTTCATTGATATCAGTTAGGATTTTATCGATATTTTGTTTTTTATATCCATCATTTTTTCTAACTTGATTTCAAATTGAAGAAAAAGAATTACGATTATAAATATAAAATGGAATATTAATTTTTTTATATTTACTATCAAGATCGACAATCATTCCAAGATATTGATCTTGGCAGTAAAGAATATCATTCTTAATTAAGGATTGATGTTTTCTAAGTTTTTCAGCTGAATATATCGTATTAAAATTATAATATCTTAAGTTTTTATAATTACGATATCTTAATTTCTTTTCTTTTAATTTATAAAAGGAATGAATAACATAATCACTATCACTTTTTTTTAATTTCTCGATTAATTTTTCTAATAAATCAAAAACTAAAAAATCATCAGGATCAATAATTTTTATATATTTACTTTTAATATGATTTAATGAATAATAAAGAGCGCCATTTTTTTTTATATTTTTTTTAATATTTAATGTTTTAATATCTAAATTTTTAAAAAAATCCTTAAATTTATTATTAGGAGTATCATCGAAAATTAAAATATCAATCTCGCTATTTAATTCAGGTTTATTTTTAATATACGTGATAATTTTATTAATGTAATTTAATTCAATAATATTAGGATTATATATTGAATAAAAAAAAGTTAGTGTTTTAAGCCTCATACTAATAATTTATATTAAATGTATCCCCAATCCGATAATGAATGTTTTCTTTACTTATTGAAAGGTATCCTTTTAAATCTATAATTTTTTTATCTTTTATTTTTTTTTCTTTAATAAATTTATTGAAAATATCTCAATCAGAACCTATAAAAATAATATTACACTCTTTAAGATCTTTTTCGATATTTTTTATAATATTTTGCTCATTTATATTTTTATTTATCATCTTTAGATTTAATTTATCTAAATTTGGTTCTCAAATTTTAAAATTATATTTTTTTCTAATTAAATAATTTACTAATGATTTAATCGGTGTCTCTGTAATATCGTTTGTTTGTCCTTTAAAAGAAATACCTAAGATTAAAATTTTGTCATTTTTTTTAATTAAATTAAGATAATTTTTATAACTTTTTTGTTGATTTAAATTATATTTATCAAGTTGATTTATTAATTTTAAATCTTTTTTTGAATTTAAAATATTTAAAAGTGAACGTGAATCTTTTGGATAACAAGATCCACCATATCCTAATCCTGGTGTTTTAACTCTCGGTTTAATTTTTAAAAGGTCATTTAGAATCGGAATTAAATTAGAAAATTTAATGTTATTTTTTTGAGAGATATTTGCTAATAAATTGGAAATTGTAATTGAAAAAGCATCAAATGAATTATGAAAAATTTTAATCATAATTGCTTCGTTTGTTTTTACAAAAATAATATTTTTATATTTTTGTTCTGGAATTAAATTAAGAATATCTTTTTTTGTAAAATTTTTTGCTTTTGCAAAAATTATCTTATGCCCATTTATATTTTTATCAATTTTTTGTCCTTGTGAAAGAAATTCAGGTCAATAACTTATATTAAGATCATCTATTTTTAGATAATCATTATAATTAACAGTAGATCTAATAATAATTTTGCTATTTTTTTTAATATTTTTTATTTTTTTGCAATAAGAAAAAATTTTGTTTGTGGACAAAATATTATTTTTACTTGATTGTCAATTTATTATTTTTCTTTTTTCTGGGTTTGTCGGAAGCGTTAATATAAAAAAATGATAATTTTCAAAATTAGCTTTATTTAAATAATTAATTTTTTTAAAAAAAGATTTATTTTTTTGTAAAAAATCCTCAAGATATAAATCACTAATTGGGTTTTTGAGATTTTTTCATTTATCAATTTTTTTCTTATCTATATCTAAGATATCAATTTTTTTTATTTGCTCATTATTTATTAATTTTATTGCTGTATATAATCCAACGTATCCCCCGCCAATAATTAAAATTTTTTTCTGCAAAAATTTCTCCCTAAAATTATATTATTAAAATTTTTAATATTTTTAGACAATTGAATTATAATAAAATTAATTTTAATATTATTTAATTATTTTAATATGAATATAAAAAGTGCAATTATTTTTAAAAAAGCCGAAGATAAAAATAAATATGATCAGTTTTTTGTGAATAATTCACGTCAACTAAAAAATTATCATTCTTTTTTGCTTTCAGATTTTGATACAAATAATATTTATAAGGTTAGTCTAATTTTAAAAAAAGAACAATTTTTTTCATTAGTTTTTTTTGATAGTTTTGAATTAGGATTTGATTATTTTGAGATAAAAAAGCATAAAATTTTAAAAATTGACCGAATTGATATTAATATTTATTTTATTGAAAAAAATAAAAATAAATACGATTATATTTTTCCTAATTTAAATAAACTTCCACTTATTTATAAGAATTTAATTGAAAAAAATAAAAATTTTACAAAAGTGCAAAAAAGTGGTGAAAATACTGTTTTTATAAATAAAAATATTTACAAAAAAGATGATCTTGCTTTTCAATTTGAAAAGTTAAAAGTTTTAAAAAGATGTAAAAATTTAAATAATTTAAAAAAAATTATTTTTGATAATTGCGGATTTTATAATTTATCGAAAAGAAAAGTTATAAAAATTGATTTAAATTATTTTGATAACTTTTTAAAAGAAGTAAATAATAATTTTTTTGATGGAAAAGGGAATAATTTAAAAATAAAATTAATTAAAAGGTCAGAAGATACAAGTAAAATTTATTATGAATTTTCACACAATTATGGGAAATTTTTAATAATTCAAACAAAAAAAGATAATAAATTTTATTTTGAAACAAATTTTTATTCAAAATGATCAATTGATGTTCTTAGATCTGATGAGATTTTAAAATCAATTATTATAAAATTTTCAAATCCAATAACAAAAAAAAGATTATCAAAAAAAAATTTTTTCTGAATTTTAGTATCATTTTTAATTTTGGGAGTAACATTATGATTTACTTTTGGTATTTTATATCAAGGTAGTTATGATAATGTTTTTAAAATTTTAGGAGCAGGAGCAGATACTGCTGCTCTTTATCTTCTTATTTTTAATTTTTTTGTTTCAATTTTCTTTTCAATGTTTTTAATGTTAATTTTTAATTATATTGAGAATCAAAAATTTAATTGAAAAAATGCTTTTCATTGATTTTTTGCTTCACAAATTAGATTCTTTGTTCTTGGACTTACAGGAAATCACATTCTATCAATATTTTTCTATAGTTTATATATTAATAAAGCGATAAAAATTTCAAAACCAAAAATTGGTGGAATAATAGGAGCCGGATTTATTTTTCGAGGAATGATTCATTTTTTATCAGGAGTAATATTTGTCACAATCGGATTTATTTATTTATTTATGTTTAATATAAATTCTTTTGATATGGGATCTTACGTTTATATAATTTTAGCATTATCATTGGGAGGATTATTTATTTCTACGGGATTTTCAATTTTATCTGGACTTGCAATTATAAATGGCAAAATTCATGATATTTATAGATATTTTTATTTGAAAATAAAAATATCTATAAATAAAAATGTTGATTATTTTTCTTTATTTAATTCAGTTGAAAATAAATCATATGAGCTTACAATAAGTTCTAAAAAATGACTTAAAAATAAAAAATTAATGATTCGAACTTCGGCTGTTGTTTTTTTCTTTTTTATTTTTGAAGCAATAGAGACAATGATGGCATATGATTTAACAGTAAATTATGTTAATACAGAATTTTTACCAGACAATTGAACTGAAATTCAAAATTTATTTCCAGCATTAATAAATTTAAATCCTAGTGATTTAAATTTAGATGTTCAATATAATTTTATTGAATTTGCAGGATTAAGATCAATTGTTAAAAATGCTAATGACTTTTTTCCATTTATCTCTTTTGGTTATGTAGAATATATGGTTAATGGCTTGTATAGTATTTTATTGTGGCAAAATATTTATGAATTGGCTAATACTAATATGATTTCTTTTGACCGTGTTGTGAATAATATTGAAGTTAATAATTTTATTAATATATTTTCAGCATCAACAACTTTTATTACGATGTTTTTTGGAAAATACATGCGTTTAATATTTAGTTTCTTTATTTTTTCTTATTTTATAATTGATTACTTTTTTATTAGAAGATTAAAGGAAAAAAATTAAAAACAAAAATTAATTAATTAAATATAATTAGAATATAAAAACAAAAATTAATTAATTAAATATAATTAGAATTATGAAAAAAATTTATAAATAAGAAAAGAGAATATTATGTTATTTAAAAGGGAAAAATTAAAATATTGAGTATTGTTTGTCTTAATTTTGATTTTCATTACATTTTTAACTTGAATTATTTATTTTTCTGTTAAAGAAACAAAAGATGATAATTTAGATCAAGAATATTTTATTTCTGATGTTATTGTTGATGATTTTTCCAATAAAACCGACTCATATTTATATATATCGGAAGGAAACACAGAGACATACAGATTTATTGATTATATTCCTTCTTTGGATTTTTTTTCAGTATCAAGTAGTAATAATTATCATTTTTTTCAACCATAT
Source organism: Candidatus Hepatoplasma scabrum (assembly GCA_027925325.1). Classification (GTDB taxonomy): domain Bacteria; phylum Bacillota_I; class Bacilli_A; order Mycoplasmatales; family Hepatoplasmataceae; genus Hepatoplasma; species Hepatoplasma scabrum. The sequence goes on along the minus strand of AP027133.1, from coordinate 413,454 downwards.
TACAATCAAGACGATAGAATTTCTTTTATTTGATGATCATGAGGAAAAGGAGAAAAGGGTCAAACCTCATTTTACAAAGTTGAAAATAAAGAAGATTTAAATGATTTAATTAATTCTAATTTAGAATATTTTGCAATGTTTATTGAAGAAGGTAATTCTATTAATCATGAAATGTTATATATTCCAGATAGCAATTATATTATTGCAATAGATAATATAAATTACGGTTCTGGAAAAGATAATGATGATAATGGTGGATTGGGTGATCCATCAATTCAAGAGATTGTTTTTTTAGATTGTAATACTGGGAATTTTGAAATTATAAATATTTCACAGCTCTTAAATTATGATTTTAATTCATGATATTATATTGATGAAAATAATAATTATTATCGAACAATAATGCCAACAAATGATTTTTTTCATTTTAATTCAATTGATTTTGATGGACAAAATATTTATGCAAATTCAAGAAGTTTAGGTTCTATTATTTCTATTAAAGTAATTGATAATAATGGTAATATTATGAATCAACCAGAGGTTAATTGAATTTATTCTGCAAATTATGGTGGATATTTTTATTATTATGAAAAAGATCTAGATGGTGATTTTCCAATTATTTATTCTGATAATTCTGATTATTATATTTCTAATCCCGAATATGATGCACAGGAAATTTATGATTATAAAAGTCAAAATAATGGATTACAGAAAAAATTTATAAATTGAGAGATAAATGGAATTTATTATGATGCTAGTAATTTAGAATTATTAAAAAATGCACAAAAAGAAAATGAGCAAGAATTATTTATGGGCGAACATTGTGTTAAATTATTAAATTCATATATTGAAGAATTAGGTCCAGAATTTTTCTTTACTGACCCTAATTATTATGATCCAAATGATTTATATTTTTCGATGTTTGATAATCATGCCGAAGCGGATGACACAAGCTTAGAAATTCATGAAGAGAGCGAATATAATTATCCTAAATATGAGGATGATTCTAATTCTTATATTAAAATAATTGAATTAAATCCAACTAATCAGATTTCAAAAACTAATTTAGCACCGATGACAGCGAGAACTATTTTTAATCATCCAACAGAACAAAAATCCAATATTATTTCTTCATGCCTTTTTTTTAATGAAAATAATACGAATTATGTTGCTGTAGATCAAGGTCGTGCAAAAGAAGATCAAAAGGCAAGACTAACAATTTATCAATTTGATAAAATAGATCCAAAAATAGAAGATTTTTCTAATTATAATATTGTTTATGACGCTCTCTTTAGAGAACAATATGTTTATAGAGCATATCCGATATGATTAAAATTAAATGATGATATTTTAATTAGTTGATAAAATATAAATTAATTTATTCTAATTTTAATTAAAAAACTTAATAAAAGTAATATTTCAAATCAGAATAAATTTCATCTCTTTTTACAAAACCACTTATATTTTTTTCCTAATTTAATATTTAAAAATAATATAAATCATAAATATTTAAAAAATTTAATGATTCTGTTTTTTTTATATAAAAATAAATCATGATAAACACTTTTTACAAAGAAAAAATTAGGCTTATCTGTACAAGTTTCATGGTCAAAATACTTATACTCTTTTGAAAGTAATTTTATAAGATCAATGCTTGCATTATAAAAATCTTTTTCAGTATGCTTTGTTTTTGTTTTTGAAGTTCCATTATTTGGAATATGTATATATGGGAAAAAATTAGGTAAAAAAACATAATAAGGTTTATATTTATTTAAAGATAAAGCAAGGGCATCATCAGATCATATTGAATGCTTAAAAATTCAATTATCTTTTTTCGCTTTTTCTAATAATTTTACAGGATAAATTGTATTTAAATTAAAAGAAAAAGGAGTAAATGATTTTCAACTGTTTAAATTTCATATATTCTCCCAAACTAATTTTTGTCTATAATTAGTTTTTATAAAACCATGTAAAATCAAACAATTTTCTGTAAGACTATCTAATTCTAAAGCTATTTTTATTATATTTTCTGGAATTACAAGATCATCAGGATCACAAAATTTAGTAAATTTTGCATTTATTTGATCTATATTTTTTATAACGATTCCCGCTTTATGTAATCTTTCTTTAGTAGCAAAATACTTAAAATTTCTTATTTTTTCAAATTCTTTAATAAGATAGACAATTTTTTGGTTTTTTTCTAAATTAGGATTATCAGAAATTATTGAGAAATTTATTAAATCATTAATTCTATTAGGATGTTTTTCTATTATTATTTTATTTATTTTTTTAAAAGCAATAAAATAATTTCTTAATTCTATTGTATCGGGTTTAAATAAAGTAATTGAAATATTTAAAGTAAATTTCATTATTTTTCCTACTTTCTTTTAATTTTAAAAGTCTGAAAAAAATAACATTTAAATAAAATAAATAAATTTCAATCATTTTCTGAAATATTTATTTTTTGAAATATTTTATAAATTTTTGTAATATAACAAATCCTTGCAAATCAAGAAAATTTTCCTTTTATTAATGAATTATTTACAGTAATGAAATCATATTTTGTAGGAAAATTAACATATTTGATATTATTAATCTCTTTTTGCATATTTTTTAAAATATTCAAATATCTATAATTATCTAAAAATAAATTTTTATATTTCAATTTTAATTTCTTTTTATTATAATCAAATAAATTATAAGAAGATATTCCTTTTCGTCAATTATATATATAAAATCATTTACTTTGATCTGCGACAATATATATTGTTTTTGGATCTAAAAGTGTATTAACTGATATTAAAGAATCGCTAGATTTACTTAATTTATCATATTTATTTTTAAATCTTTTAATGATTGCCCTTGAAAAAACAGTATTGCAATTTATGGGAGCTCCTCCGAAAGTTTTTAATTGAATTTTTTTCATGTTGATATTTTCTTCTGCATGATATCCTGTTTTTATTATTCCGTGACTTGTTAAAATTAAATAATCTCTATATGATTTTAATTTTTTTAATCAATTTGCAAAATTTAATAAATGTTCTGTAATTATTAAATCATCAGGATCGCAAATTTTAATAAATAATCCTCTTGCAATATTTTTATCACAAGCATCCTTTACAATATAAAATTTTCCATGATTTTTTTCATACATTTTATATTCCGCTTTTTCTTTTTTTATTAAATTTAAAATATTTTCGTTAATTTCTGGATTATCAATTAAAAAAAGAAATTGGATATCATTATATTCTTTTAATTTATTTTTAAAATTTAATCAATTTTTTATCTCATAATACTGTGGATTATATATTGTAATAATTAAAGTTAAAATTATATCTTTATTTTTCATAAACTAATTCTATTCAATCTTGTTTTACTTTAAACAATTTATATCATATTTTAATATATTAAATTTTATTTTTTTCTTAAAAAAATGTATCATTAATTGATATTGTTTTACCGAAAATAAACACATAAATCGGTGGTAATTTATTTAAAACGTATCAACTCCAATTTATATAAGAAAAATTATTTTAAATTAACCCAGAATTTTAAAAACAAAGGAGTATGAACCTTATGCAAAAAGATAAGGCAATCAAAATTAAATTAAAATCTTATGATGCGAAATTAATAGATATTTCAGCAAAGAAAATTATTAAGGTTTTAAAAGATGCAGGAGCAGAAATTTATGGTCCTGTTCCTCTTCCGACAAGAAGAGAAATCTTTACAGTTTTAAGATCTGTTCATGTTAATAAAGATTCTCGTGAACAATTTGAGCTTAGAACACATAAACGCTTAATTGGAATTAAAAAAGCAACAACAGACACTATTGATAAATTAAATCGAATTGAACTTCCTATCGGCGTGGCGATAGAAGTCAAAGTAGATTAAGAGGTTTAAAATGAAAGGTATTTTAGGCCGTAAAGCAGGAATGACAACTGTTTTTTCAGAAGAAGGAAAAGCAATTCCTGTTACTGTTGTTGAAATAAAACCAAATGTTGTGCTTCAAGTAAAAACACTAGCAAAAGATGGATATAAAGCACTTAAATTAGGATTAGAAGATAAGAAAATTAATAAATCAATCAAATCAATGATCGGTGAAGCTAAAAAAGCTAATACTAGTCCTAAGTATTTTATTCATGAAATTAGAGATATGGATGGTTTTGAACGAGGTGACTTAATTAATGGTGATATCTTTGTTGATGGATCTTTAGTAGATGTAACTGGAATCTCAAAAGGAAAAGGATTTCAAGGTACTATTAAAAGACATAATCAATCAAGAGGACCGATGAGTCATGGTTCAAAATCTCATCGTGTTACCGGTTCATCTGGTGATATTAGAAGCACTGTTAAAAAAAGTAAGAAGATGCCTGGACATATGGGGCATCAACAAGTAACGATGCAAAATCTTGAAATTATTTCTTTTGATCGTAAATTAAATGTTTTTTTAATTAAAGGATCAATCCCAGGTCCGAATAAATCTTTTATTGTAATTAAAGAAGCAATTAAAAAAGGAACTAAAATTAATAATCTTATTAAATTAGTTGATGTAGAAGAAGTTAGAATTAAAAATCAACTTTTTGAAGAAGGAAAAAAGGTTGGCGCAAAATTAACATCCTCTATGTCAATTGAACAGATGAAAGTTGAGATTGAACAAGCAACAATCAAACATCAAAAAGATTTAGAAGAACACAAAATATTACTTGAAAAAGCAGAATTATTAAAAATTAATAAAGCTAAAGCTTTAAAAATGTCTAATCAAGAATTAAAATCAGAAATTGCAAAAGTAGAAGCTTTAATGAATGCAAGAAAAAATCGAAATCAGAATAAAGAGAGCGAGGAGCAAAAATAATGGCAACAATCGATGTTTTAAATGTTTTAGGAAAAAAAGTCGATACATTAGAATTGGCAGAAGAAGTTTTTGATATTACTCCTCATGAACAGGCAATGTATGATTTAATTCTTGTTGAACGCGCTTCATTAAGACAAGGAACACATAGTACCAAGACTCGTTCAGATGTTTCAGGGGGAGGAAGAAAACCTTGAAAACAAAAAGGAACAGGTCGAGCTAGACAGGGTTCAATTCGTTCCCCACAATGAAGAGGTGGAGGGGTTGTTTTTGGACCAAAAGCAGAAAAAAACTATACTCTTAAAATTAACAAAAAAGTTAAAAAATTAGCTTTAAAATCAGGTTGATCACAATTATTAAAAGAAAATAAAATTATCGTTGTCGATAATTTAGATTTTAAAACTCCTTCTACCAAAGATTTTAAGATAATGCTTAAAAATCTTGCAATTGAAAAAGAAAAGGTTTTATTTGTGATTCCTTCAGTTGAGAAAAATGAACAGAAAAATGCTTATCTTTCAGGAAGAAATATCAAAAATATCTCTGTTAATTTAAATACAAATGTGATGCTTAATAAACTTTTAAAAGCAACTAAAATTTTACTTACAAAAGATGCAATTAAATCGGTTGAGAAGGGACTTATGAATGAAAAAACTTAATATCAATGATGTGATTATTAAACCGATAATTACCGAAAAAAATTCAAGACTTACAGCTGATCATAATACTTATATTTTAGAGGTTCATCCTAATGCTACAAGAGAAGATGTAAAAAGAGCTGTTGAATATATTTTTGCAAAATCTGATGCTAAGGTTAAAAAAGTAAATATTGCAAAAGTAAAAGCAAAAGCAAAAAAAATGGGACGTTACGAAGGATTTAAAAAATCTTACAAAAAAGCATATGTAATTTTAAGTGCAGGAGCAATCCCAATTTATGGAGCAGAAGGTGTTGAAAAAGATAAAAAAGAATCTAATAAAAAAGGTCTAAAAATTATTAACACTGAAAAATTAATGAAAGAAGCAGAGAAAGATATTAAATAGTTAGGTGATTAATATGTCAGAAATTAAAAAATATAAACCAACTTCTCCTGGACGCCGTAATTCATCTGTAATTGATTATAAAAAATCACTTACTAAAACAAAACCGGAAAAATCACTTACTGTAAAAAAAGTAAATAAGGCCGGAAGAAACAATACAGGAAAAATAACTGTAAGGCATAAAGGGGGAGGAGTAAAACAAAAATATCGAATTATTGATTTTAAGCGTAATAAAGATGGTATTTCTGGAAAAGTTGTTTCAATTGAATATGATCCAAATCGTACTTCTTTTATTGCCCTTATAAATTATATCGATGGTGAAAAAAGATATATTATCGCCCCGGAAAATCTTAAAGTAGGTGATAAGATTTTTTCAGGAAAAGATGCTGAAATTGCTATTGGAAATGCTCTTCCTTTAGAAAATATTCCAGAAGGGACATTTATTCATAATATCGAACTTAAACCAGGAAAAGGGGGCGAATTTGTTCGCTCAGCAGGCGCAAGTGCGCAAGTATTAGGAAAAGATGAGACAGAAAGATATGTGATTGTTCGTTTAACTTCAGGTGAAATGCGTAAAATTCTTGCCAGAAATCGTGCAACAATCGGTGTTGTATCTAATTCTAGCCATAATCTTGAACGAATTGGAAAAGCCGGTCGTAATCGCCATAAAGGAAAAAGACCAACGGTTCGAGGTTCAGCGATGAATCCAAATGATCATCCGCATGGAGGGGGAGAAGGAAAATCTCCAATCGGAAGAAAATCACCGATGACGCCTTGAGGAAAAAAAGCCCTAGGGGTTAAAACACGGAAAAAAAATAAACAGTCAAATAAATATATTATAAGAACAAGAAAGGGTAAGAAATAATTTAAGATTATGAGTCGTTCATTAAAAAAAGGACCATTTATCGATGAGCACCTTGCTAAAAAAGTTGAAAATGCAATTACAACAAAATCAAAAAAACCAATCAAAACCTGATCACGTAGATCAACAATTTTTCCTAATTTTGTCGGTTTAACATTTCAAGTCCATAATGGAAAAGAATTTATCAATGTCTATATAATCGAAGATATGGTCGGTCATAAATTAGGTGAATTTGCACCGACACGTAAATTTGGTGGTCATGGCGAAGATAAAAAGAAAAAAAGATAGGAATCAAATGCAATAATGGAAGCAAGAGCGTTAACTAAAAATATTCGCATTTCTGCACAGAAAGCTAATCTTGTTTGTGAACTTATAAGATATAAAAAAGTCGATCAAGCTTTTTCAATTTTAGATACGACAAATAAAAAAGCAGCCCCTTTATTAAAAAAAGTTCTTAATCAAGCTGTTGCAAATGCAACAGAAAATCATGGAATGTTGAATGAAGATTTAATAATTATTAAAGCTGTTGCAAATGAAGGACCAACAATCAAGCGTTTTCGTCCTCGTGCTAAGGGTCGTGTTGATAAAAAATTAAAAAGAACAGCACATCTAGAGATAGTTTTATCAGATGATTTTAAAATAACTAAAAAAGGTAACAAAATAAATAAATAAGGAGATCGAGAATATGGGACAAAAAGCCAATCCAAATGGGATGCGTTTAGGAATTGTACGTGATTGAAAATCAAGATATTTTGCAAAAGATAACAAACAATGAACAGAATGAGTGGTTGAAGATCGTAAAATTAGAAATTACTTTGAGAAATATTTTAAAAAATGATCTTTATCTGTGGTTGAAATTGATCGTACTACAAAAGAAGTAAGAATTACGATTAATACTTCAAAACCAGGACTTGTACTTGGACAAGAAGGATCAAATATCAAAAAAATTCAACTTGATCTTTTAAAATTGTTACATAATAAAATTCAAAAGAAAAGAATCATTCTAGATGTAAAAGAAGTTAAAAAGCCCGATTTAGATGCGACAATTATCGCAAACGAAATCGCTAGTCAACTTGAAAATCGTGTTCCTTTTCGAATTGCTCAAAAAAGAGTGATAAGAAGAGTGATGCGAAACGGTGCAAAGGGAATTAAAACACAGGTCTCAGGTCGTTTAAATGGTGTTGATATGGCACGAACAGAAGGCTATCTTGAAGGACAAGTTCCTTTGCAAACATTGAGATATGATATTGATTATGCCAAAACAAAAGCAAAAACAACATATGGAATTTTAGGTGTAAAGGTTTGAATTTCGCGTGGAGAAATTTTACAAAATCGTAAAGAGAAAGATAAAGTTAAAATTAAACGTGATCGTTTTCCTTCCGATCGTAAAATAATTAGAAAAACAGACCAAAATAGCGAAAAAGATCTTCAAAGAGGAGATAAATAATGCTAACTCCAAAAAAACAAAAATATCGTAAACCACATAAAATTTCATATGAAGGAAAAGCAAAACGGGGAACAAAAATCGCTTTTGGAAAATATGGATTACAATCACTTGAAGGCAATTATATTACCGAAAGACAGATTGAAGCAGCACGGATCGCAATCACAAGATATTTAAAGAGAAATGGAAAGGTTTGAATTAGAATTTTTCCGCAATTACCGATTACTAAGAAACCATTGGAAGTAAGAATGGGAAAAGGAAAAGGTAATGTTGATCATTATGCTGCTGTTGTAAAAAAAGGAATGATTCTTTTTGAATTAGATGAAGTTACAACCGAACAAGCATTAGAAGCATTAAGATTAGGAATGCATAAATTACCTGTAAAATGTAAAATCGTTACAAAAGGTGAGGAGTTAGAAAATGTATAAGATTGAAGAATTACGTAAGAAAAATAATCAAGAATTATTAAAATTAGTCTCTGATCTTAAAGGAAAATTATTAGCTCTAAGATTTGAAAATGCAACCGGACAATTAAATGAAACTCATCTGATTAAACAGACAAAAAAAGATATTGCAAAACTTTTTACCGTTATAAATGAAAGAAAACATAATATTAATATTGTCGAAAAAGATCTTTCTTTAAAAAATCAGACAAAGGTAAAAATTGAAGATAAAAATTTAAAGAAAAATAAAGGAGAGACTAATGTTGCGGACAAATAGAAGAAAAAATTATCAAGGAATAGTTATTTCTACTGCTATGGATAAAACAATCACTGTAAAAGTTGATACTTATCGTGCACATAAACTTTATGGAAAAAGATATAAATATTCAAAAAAGTTTCATGTTCATGATCAAGATGAAAAGGCAAAAATTGGCGATAAGGTCCAAATTATGGAAACAAAACCTTATTCAAAGACAAAGTATTTTCGTTTGGTAAAAATTGTTGAAACAAAGGATGGTAAGTAAGATGATTCAAACCGAAACAAGGTTAAAAGTAGCCGATAATACCGGTGCTAAAGAATTACTAGTCATTCGTAATCTAGGTGGATCTTTAAAGAAATTTTCTTCAATCGGTGATATCGTTGTGGCCACGGTTAAAAAAGCCCAACCAAATGCCCAAATCAAAAAAGGTCAAGTTGTAAAAGCAGTAATCGTAAGAACAAAACATGGTATTAAAAGACAAACCGGAGAATATCTACGTTTTGATGATAATGCCGCCGTTCTTATTAAAGAAAATAAAGAACCAAGAGGAACAAGAATTTTTGGTCCAATCGCAAGAGAACTTAGAGAAAAAGGTTATCAAAAAATTATCTCTCTTGGGCAAGAGGTATTATAGGAGGTTATGATGAAATTAAAAAAAGGTGATCGTGTTATCGTAATCTCAGGAAAAGATAAGGGTAAATCCGGTCTTATTAAAGAAGTTTTTGCAAAAACAAATAAAGTAATTGTCGAAGATGTAAATGTTCGTACATTCCATGTAAAACCATCACAAAAAGATCAAGAAGGGGGAATATTTAAAAAAGAAGCCCCGATCGATGTTTCAAATGTAATGTATGATATCGGAACAAAAAAAGAAGCAAAAGGAACAAGAATCGGTTACAAATACGTAACCTCTCGTGGTAAAAAAACAAAGAAGAGAATCGCCAAAAAAACAGGAGATGAGATTTAATGGCAAAAGAAAAGACATTTTTACATAAAAAATATGATACTGAAATTAAACAGCAATTAAAACAAGAATTAAACTTAAAAACAATTATGGCTGTTCCTCATCTTGAAAAAATTGTCATTAATATCGGTCTTGGTAAAGCCGTAAATGATAAGTCATTAGTAACAGAAGCAAAAAAAGAATTGGCAATCATTACCGGTCAAACACCGATTATCACTTATGCCAAAAAATCAAATGCCTCTTTTAAAATTCGTGAAGGAATGCCAATCGGTGTTAAGATAACTTTACGAAAAGAAAAAATGTATGACTTTTTAGATAAATTGATAAATTTTGCATTACCTAGAATTAGAGATTTTCGTGGTTTAAAACCAACCTCATTTGATGGAAGAGGAAATTATACTTTGGGTGTAAATGAAATTATTATATTCCCTGAAATCGAACTTGATAAAGTAAGATTGATGAAGGGAATGGATATTACAATCGTAACCTCAACAAGTGATGATCAAAAAGCCTTTCTTTTACTTAAAAAGTTTAAAATGCCTTTTGCAAAAAGATAATTAAAGGAGTATTTAAAATATGGCTAGAAAAGCACAAATAGCAAAACAGGAAAAGAATGCAAAATTTTCAACAAGAGCAAAAAATAGATGCAAAATTTGTGGTCGTACACATGGATATATGCGTAAATATGGTGTTTGTCGGATCTGTTTCCGTGAAATGGCAGCAAATGGTGAAATTCCTGGTGTGAAAAAATCATCATGATAGATTAAAAAAGGAGTAAGAAAAATGACAAATGATCCCATTGCAGATTTATTGACACGAATCAGAAATGCAAATATGCGAAGACACAAATCGGTTTTAGTTCCTTATGCCAAATTAAAGGAAGAAATAATTAAAATTTTATTAGATGAAGGATATATTTTAGATTATAAAATTATCGGTGAAAAAGTAAGCGAAAAAAATTTCAAGATTTTTCTAAAATATAAGGGGACAAATCGTGTTATTACCGGTCTTAAACGAATTTCAAAACCGGGACTTAGAGTATATAAAGAAGCTAATAAATTACCAGAAGTGCTAAATGGATATGGAATAGCGATTGTTTCAACTTCTAAAGGAATAATGACTTCTCATGCTGCCAAAAAAGCCAATTTAGGTGGCGAAATAATGGCTTATATTTGATAAGGAGTTTTTAAATGTCAAGAATTGGAAACCAAAAGATTATTATTCCCGAAAATGTAACGGTTGAATTTGATGGTAAGAAAATGGTTGTAACAGGTCCGCTTGGAACCTTAGAACAGATTTTTTTAAATTCAATTAAGATTACAAGAATTGATAATAGAATTAGTTTAGAAAGAATCAATGAAAATAAAAAAACAAAGATGTTACATGGAACATACGCTTCTTTAATTAAAGGAATGATTGAGGGTGTAACAAAAGGTTTTACAAAAGAGTTAGAAATTGTCGGTGTTGGATATAATGTCGCTTTTATTGATAATAAATTAACTTTTTCTTTAGGTTATTCACATAAAATAACACTATCAATTCCAGATGGAATTAAGGCAGAAGTTTTAAAACCAACACAACTTAAGATTTCTGGAATTGATAAACAGCAAGTTGGTCAGTTTGCAGCAAAGATTCGTTTACTTAAAAAACCAGAACCTTATGCTGGAAAAGGAATTCGCTATAAAAATGAAGTGATTATCCGTAAAGCTGGAAAATCAAATTCTAAATAAAAAGAAAGAGTGATTTTAAAAATGGCAAAAAATAAAAAAATAGAAGCAAGAAAAAAACGAAAATTACGTGTACGTAAAAAAATCTTTGGAACTGATAAAATTCCACGTTTAACTGTTTATAAATCAAATAAAAATATCTATGCTCAATTGATTGATGATCTTAAAGGCCAAACGATCGCTTATTCTTCTACAAAAGATTTAAAATTAGATGCTAAAAATATCAAAAGTGCATTTGCAGTCGGAAAAGATATCGCTAAAAAGGCAAAATCTTTAAAGATTGAACAGGTTGTATTTGATCGTAACGGTTATATTTATCATGGAAAGGTAAAATCACTAGCTGATGGTGTGCGAAGCGAAAACATTAAAATTTAAGGATAAAAAATAAAATGGAACAAGCAAAAGAATTGGAAAAAAATAAAGCAAAAGAAGAGATTAAAAAAGAACAAGCAAAAGCAGCACATAAAGATTTAGATTCTAAAAGCAAAACTTCACAGCAAAAAATAGCTGATGATTTTTTACCAGAAAATTTTAATCCTTTTTTAAGACCGGGAGCAAATAAAAATTTTAATAATAAAAAAGATAATTTTGAGGAACGAATTATCAATATTAAAAGAGTTATTAAGGTAACAAAAGGGGGAAGAAGATTTAAATTTTCTGCTCTTGTTGTTGTTGGTGATCATGAAGGAAATGTTGGATTTGCAATTGCAAAACATATCGAAGTTCCAGAAGCAATCAAAAAAGCATCAAGATTAGCACGGAAAAATTTATTAAAAATTAAAATTGTTGGAAAAGAAGATACGATTTCGCATGAGATTATAGGACATCATGGAGCAGCAAGAGTCTTACTTAAACCGACAGGAGAAGGAAAAGGAATTATCGCTTCCGATGTCGTTCGTTCTGTGGTCGAACTTGCTGGAATCAGAAATATTTATTCTAAAAATCTTGGAACAAATAATCCGCAAAATGTAATCTTAGCAACTTTAGATGGACTTAAAAATTTAAGAACAAAAGAAGAGATTGAAAAATTACATCTTAAAGAAGAAGTTAAAAGTAGATTTAATAATAAAACAAAATTTACACAAGATAGAGGACAGAAAATCAATAAAAAGGAGCAAGAAGATGGAATTAAATAAAATGAAATCAACTCCTGGTTCGAGAAAAAAGAATAAGAGAGTCGGACGTGGTGATAAGACAGCTGGACGTGGTGAAAATGGACAAAAATCACGCGCAGGATACTCAAAAAAGATTGGGTTTGAAGGGGGACAAAATCCTCTTTATAAACGAATTCCTAAAAGAGGATTTAAAAACATCAATAAAATTGAATATACAGTTTTAAATCTTGATAAATTTGTTCGTGTAAAAGGTGATAAAATTACTCCAGAAATTTTAATTGAATCTAATATTATCAAATCAAATTATGGTTATCTTAAAATTCTTGGTGATGGAAAATTAACAAAAGCTTATACAGTTACCGCACATAAATTCTCAGAATCAGCAAGAAAAGCGATCGAAGATGCAGGCGGAAAAGTAGAAATTATCAAAGTAAAAAGCGAAGAATAATTTTGAAAGATAAATTAAAATAATTTTTTAATTTAATAGTTATATTTAGATCTTTTTGTGATTAAATTAAAAAATTTGATGGCACACTATTTAGAAAGTGTGTTTTTTAAATTAATTTAAATAATAATTAAAAATAACAATAATAAAAATAAATTAACTCAATATATATAATCTTATAGAAGAAATAACTTATAAAAAATATAATTTATATTATAATTTACTTGTTTTATTTTGTATTTTAGTATATTGCCCGAATGGTGGAATGGTAGACACGAAGGATTCAAAATCCTTTAGCTTTGCTGTGTGGGTTCAAGTCCCATTTCGGGCACCATTTTAAAAACCTAAATTTTATTTAAGTTTTTAAAATGGTTTAAAGAGGTAATTTTGGAAAGTACATTAGCTTGAATTGGGGGCGTTTTTTTGCTATTTTTTAGCGCCGCTTCTTCTATTATGATTTTTGTGGGAGTTTTTTTTGCAATTTGAGGATTTAAATATAAAAAAGATTCAAATATTAATTTAAGAAAAAAGATTCACGAAGATATTATTAGTAATTTTAATTTCTTTATTGAATATTTAAATAATCAACAAAAAATGAAAGAATCTACTTCTGATATTAAATTATTGACTCATTTTAAGACACCGATTACAAAAAAGAGATATCGTGATCGAATTAAGAAATTTAAAAAATTAAATTTTGATCAAAAGATTATCTTTGATCAGTTTCGTAATTATAAACAGATCGAAGATGATTTTTATATTCGTAAAAATGTAACGTTTAATAATTTTGCCATAAAAAATAAAATTATTGAGGAAAAAATTAATGATCGTAAGGAAAATATTTTTATTCTTACATTATTAAATATCGCCTTATTTACTGAAAGTTTTTCATTTATAAAAATAACCGAAGAAAAATACGATAAAATTTATAAACATATTTACAAAATTTGTATGTAAATGAGGGTAATTTAATGGATAGCTTTGCAGCTTGATTCACCGGCACTTTTCTTGCGACACTTAGTATTGTTACATCAATAATGGCTTTTATTGGTATTTTTTATGCGATATGAGACTTTAAATATCGAAAAGATTCTAATATCAATTTGCGTAAAGATATAGATGAAGATATTATCAAAAATTTTTATCTTTTTTTAGAAGGAATAAAAGAAAAAAATAAGATGAAAAATTCAAAAGCGGATATCAAACTTTTAACTTATTTTGGTTCTCCAATTACAAGAAGACGATATCGAGATTCACTTAAAAAAATCAAAAAATTAAATTTTGATCATCGCTTGATTTTTGAACAATTTAAAAATTATGAACGAATTAAAGATGATTTTTACATTCGCAAAAATGTAACGTTTAATAACTTTGCGATGAAAAATAAAATTATTGAGCAAAAAATTAATAATAAAAACGAATTAATTTTTATTCTTGTCTTATTTAACATTGCTTTATTTACAGAAACATTAGCGCTTATAAATATAGACAATAATAAATACGAAAAAATTTATAAATACATTTATAAAATTTGTAAATAAGATTAATTATTAGAAATATTTTATTTAATATTTATTAATTTTTTAATAATTTCCTTTCTTCATTAATTAATATTTAAATAAATTCATCACTAAGTATATCTATTATGTTTTTGGTTGGATGGAATTTCAATTTTTTTTCAATATTTTTAGTATTTGCATAAAGGATATCTGGATCACCTTTGCGCTTATTTTTAGAAATTTCAAAATTTATTTTATTTTTTATAATATTTTCAGATAATTTTATAATTTCTAAATTGCTGTATTTATTTTTTGAACCAAGATTAAAAATCTCTGATTTTTGATATTTAAATAAGTAATTAATTGCTAATAAGTGTGCTTGTGCTAAATCATCAATATGAATATAATCTCTAATACATGTTCCATCTTTTGTGTTGAAATTATTTCCATAAATAATTATTTTCTCTTTATTTTTTTTAATTACATTTCTTATTGATGGAATAAGATGAGTTATATTTCCTTTTGGGTTATAGTAAAGATTGCTTTCAATGTTTTTACCAGCAACATTAAAATAACGAAAAATAATACTTTTTATTCCTAATTTTTCACATTTATTTATCAATTTTTCGCAAATAAATTTTGTGAATCCGTAATTATTAATTGGTCTTTTTAAATCATTTTCATTTATTGGGATTTTTTCTGGATTTCCATAAACTGCTGCACTCGAAGCAAAAATTAAATATTTTATTTTAAATTTTTCCATCATTTTTAAAATATTAATTGTCCCTACTATATTTACGTCAAAATATTCTATTATTTTTTCTTCTGATTCTTTTACTTTTGTTAATCCTGCTTCATGTATAATTAGATCTATTTTTTCTTTTTTAAAAATTTTTTCTAATTTAATTTGATTTAAAATATCACATTTTATAAATTTATAATTATCATTCTTAAATTTATATTCATAACTATTTATAAGATTATCTATTACAATAATTTTAAAATTATTTTTTAAAAGTAAATTTGCTATATTTTTTCCTATATATCCTAATCCACCGGTTATTAAAATTGTTTTTTTCATATACAAAAATTTTACTTTTTTCTTAAAAATTTTAATATTAATGATATTTTTTTAGCGAAAATAAACACATAAATTGGAGGTAATTTATTTAAAATATATCAATTACAATTTATATAAGAAAAATTATTTAAATCAATCAAGAATTTTAAAAACAAAAGAATATGAATCTTATGCAAAAAGATAAGGCAATTAAACTAAATTAAAATCTTATGATGTAAAATTAAAAATAGGAGAGACTATGATTAAAAATTTTCAAAATAATAAATTTAATTTTAGTAACGCTTACATTCATATCAAACGAAATAAAGAAGCGATACTTATTGATACCGCTGCATCAGGAGAGAAAATAATTAATTATTGTATCGATCATGATATTAAAATTAAATATGTCTTATTAACACACAATCATTTAGATCATGTTATCGATTTAGATAAAATTATTGCAAAATTTAATCCAATAATCTATATCAATCAAAACGATTTTTTAGGACTCTTTGACCCTAAAATTAATAGATCATTTTTTGCTAATTTGGATTGAAAATTAAAAAATAAAGATAATATAATTTCTTTTGCTGCAAATTCTAAACAAAAAATTAATTTATTAGGAATCAATATTAAAATAATTCCTGTTTCCGGACATACAGCAGGATCTACTTTTTATCTTTTTGATAATCAAGATATTTTTATCGGCGATACATTATTTTTAAAAGGAATTGGAATGCATCAAAAAGAATTAAAAGTAGATCTTAAGAAATTTATGAGATCAATAAAATTTATTTATCATTTGGCAAAAGAAAACGATTATCTCATTTATCCCGGACATTATCAAAGTGGATTTAGGATAAAAGATATTGATTTAAATCTTAATTCTGAATTAAAAGAGATATTAAGATAATTATAAGTTTGTATATTTATTTTAATATCTCTTTATATATCTATAAAATAAAAATTTCAAATATTTTTTCTAAAATATCTACTACAATTGTATTTCCTGCTTGATGAATAACATGTCTTCTTTTCAATTCATTATTAATACTTTTAATAACATTTTCTATTTCATTTTCTTTAAATCCCATTAATAGTAGACTTTCTGTAGGTGTTAAAAATCTATATCTATATTCTTTTAATGGATTTTTAGATTTATCATAATATTTTTTTCTAAATGATTTTGGTAATTGAATCATTCCACCATTATGCCACCTATCTTGTTTTGTTGTTAATGTTCCGGAAAATATTTGTTTTTCATTTGGAATAGGTATATCATTTTCATCATATTCTAATAATTTTATTTCTGATTCATTTCACATTCTTTCTCTGCTCTTGGTGTGATTTGGTGATGAATCTCTTGCTTCTAGTGAATAATTATCATTTTTATAATCAATTTTTAAAAATTTTTCCATAGGCTTTATTTTATTTTTTATTTTATTTTTTGAATTAAAATCCTTAATTATTTCATCTAGAGATTCTTTTTCTTTATATTCTCCTTCATAATTTAAAATACTAAATGCAAAAGTTCTAATTCTATTTTGTGGAATTGAAAAATCTTTTGCATTTAATTTATCATAAAAAGTTTTATATCCCTTATTTGATAAAAAATCAATCCACTCTAGGAAAAGTGATTTATTTTTTTTATTTAATAAAGAGGCGACATTTTCTAATAATAAATATTTTGGTAATTTATTTTTATTAATTTTAAATATTTCCTCGATTATTCTTTCAATTTCTCAAAGTAAACTACTCCTTGTATTACTTCCTCTTTCAAATCCTTTTCTTTTCCCTGCATTTGATAGATCTTGGCATGGAAAAGAATAAGTTAAAAAATTTACCTTTAAATCTATTAAATCTTTTCCACTTAATTTTTCAATATTTGGATTTAATTTAACTTTTTCACTAAAATTTTTTATTTTTGAAATTACTTTTAAATTTTTTTCATCTTTTAAAAGATGCTCTTTTTTTGCAACAGATTTTGAATCACTTGAAAAATCATTATTATAAATAAATTTTTTTAAAGATTCATAATTTTTTGTTTTTTCGTTAATTTCAATTTCAGGAAAATGAATATTTATATATGAATATAAAGCATAAATATCTCATTCACAAATTCCAACAACATTAACATCAAAATTTTTATTTTTTTTTGATAATCTTTTTAAAGCTAAATATTGACTTCCGATACCAGCAAAAGATTCATATAAATTTATTTTTTCCATTTAATTATCTTTATATATTTCAATAATTTTTTCCATTATTCGATTTGATCTCTCGATAATTTCATCATTAGATCATTTTTTACTATTTGAAATAAGCTCTTTAAAATCTAATTTAAAATCTCTATTAAAATATTCAATATAGACATTTTTTTTCTTAAAAAAAGATGAATGATTTTTAATTTTCGAATTTATATCTTTATCTAAAATTATTAAATTACCTATATTATTTAGATACAATTCATGAATTTCTTTTTTTATTGATTCTTTAACATTTGAATAATTTTCAATATTTATGAAAGAATCATTTTTATCTTTTTCAAAATTTCATTTATTTTCAATAATATAATTATTTTTAGATATTTGAAAATCTTGAGGCATTATATGCTCGATTGAAGGACAATTTATGAAATTATAATCATCATAATATTTTTCAATTAATTCGCTATTAACTATTCTATTTAATAATATTTTTTTTGTTTTTAAATTTATATTAAATCCATCCTTGTAATCTTTTCCTAATTCACTTCACAATATATTATATTTCTGATTATTATTGGATATATTCATTATTTTACTTCTAATAATTTCTTTAAATTTTTCAAATTTTCCTAAATTATCTATTTTGCTTGCAATTGAATTGATAATATTTGTTAATGATTGTCCTCTATAAAGATTTAATTGAAAATAAACTTCACATTTTTCAATTTCAAATAATCATTTTCTTGTTTCGTTAATTTTTTCTAGTATTTTGTTTTTTTTATCAATTGAAAAATTTTGAAAATGATTTTCACCATTTTCTCAAATTATAGATATTATTTTTTTAACTAAGGGTATATATACTTTTCTTCCCTTAAAAGAATACAAAAAATCTTGTATATAAAATAAATTAGAATTAGAAATATCTTTTTCATCAAGAGTTTTAATAAATGATTTCACAAATTTAATTTCATAAGATATAATTTTTAATTTTTCTTCAAAGTTTTGGATAGATTTACAATTTTCTAAATTAAAATTTAAATATTTGGAAACGTAATTTTCTCAAATTTCCATTTTATATTCATGATAATCAACATTATTTTTTTCATTAATAAAATAATTATTTTTAACATATTCATAAAAAGTAGAAATAAATGTTACGTCACGTTTATTTTTTTCATAAAATTTGTCTTCAATATGTTCTTTTCATAAATTATTTATTTTTGTTTCTTCATCTAAATTTTTCTTATTTTCATTAATAAGATTTTTTATATTTTTCATTAATACAATTTTAAATAAATCAAGTTCATCTAAGTTTACAAAAATTGTATTTAGGGATTCGAAAAGTCTATTTTGATCAATGCTATTATCTTTTTCTCTTATTATTGTTATAGAAAAAGTGGTTTTAAACAATATTTTCTTTAAAATTTGTTCAAGAAATTTTATTTTTTCTATATTTGAATATTTATCTAAATGTTCTTCTATTTTCTTTAAAATTTTATTGAATAAATTTGAATATTTATAATCATTTTTTTTATTTAAAATTTTATTAAAATCAATTATTTTTTTATCAAAGAAAAAGTTCATTTTTTTTATTTTATTTAATAAATTAAAATAATAATTTTTGGATAAAAATTTTTCATCTTTATCTAATATTTCAAAAATAAAATTTCACAATGAACATAATATTAAACTCAAAGAAGTTATTCTTTGTTGTCCGTCCAATATATGATAAAATTCGTATTCATTTTCAATTTTGGTTTTTTTTAAAACAATATTATTTAAATAAAAAATTTTTGAATTTGAATGAGAGTTATTTTGAAATAATTCTTCCATCATTTTATCTAGATTACTTATTTTATTTTCTCCTCAAACATAACTTCTTTGTATTAAAGGAATTCAAAATTTATATTTTTTTTCTAAAAAGATATTAATATTTATTAATTCTGAATAGACATGATTATTTTTAATATTTTCAATATATTTTCTTTTTTTTAAAATAAATTTTTCTTGACCTATACTTTTATTAAATTTTTCTGATGATTTATTTAAGTAATCTTTAATTAATATTCTATTATCTAAATTTTGATATTTTCTTTTTAAATTAATATTTGGCTCATCTATTATTTTTGCACTTTCATTAAATGAGATATTTTTTATTTCTCAATTTTCGTTCCTATTATTTAAATTTTCATAAAAATTATTTTTAATAAAACTGTTATATCCTTTTTTTTCTCCTGAAAAAAATTCAAAAAAATCATCTTCTTCACATCTTTTTTTAAAATTTAAATATGAGTTTTTAAATAAAAAATCTAAATTATTTGAAGTATTAAGGATATAAATGCATTTTGTTAGATCATCTTTTTTTATTTTTTTATTTGGAATTATTTTAAATTCTAAAATACCAATTATTATCAAAATTCTAATCATTTTATTTATTTTTTTTTTGGTGATTCAATATTTAATTGGAGAATTAAATATTACATTTTTATTTTCATCTAAAATACTTATTTCATATTGATTGATTTGATATTCATTCATCTTTAAATATACAAATTGATTTTGATTATAATTAATATTTTTGTAAATATGATTATTTTTAAATTTTTCTATTTCTTCTAAATCCAAATTTATATTAGTTTTAATTTCTCAAAATTCATTTTCTATATTATAATTTCTCGCTTTATTCATTTTTATATCTTCCCTTTTTTAAAAATTTTAATATATTTTTATTATAAACTTGTATATTTATCCAAAGGAATAAAAATTAATCCAAATATAATTGCCGCAACAAGTTCAATTAATTTTACAATTCCATAACCTTTTTTATCAAAAGTAAAATAGACAATTCCTGCATGACCATCTTGAGAGATAGAATTTGCAATAAGGGCACTTATTCCACCAAAAGCGATTGCATTATTGTCTCCTAATTCTCCAATCATTAATAGAGTAAAGGCAATTTGTGGACCACAAGTTGGAATAAGTCCGATTAAAGCTCCAATTATTACAAGAACAATTAAATATCATCAATCATTTTTAATTTCATCGATATCATCTTGTAAATCATTTATATTTTGATAAATATTTGAATAATAAATAATCGCATAAATTACCAAATCAACAATTAATAATGTAATAGAAACTCAAGTTAAAATTAAAATTAAATTATAGGAAATATGACCTATTTGATGTTTTATTCCTTCTTTTCCTTTATTATGAATATTTTCTTCAGAATGGATTTCATCATGAATATTTCTTATGAAATAAATTCTTATAAGATAATAAATAATTGTAATTGGCAAAATGATAATTGAAATTCACTCCACAATTAATAGATAATTAGAAAAATTTTCCTTTCCATCCGGAATAAAAGAAGCAATTATTGTAAAAGGAAAAACAATTAAAAATATTATTGTAAATAAAATTGGAATTATTCAATGATCAATAAGTGAAAATATCTGCAATGCTTTTTTTGATTCTTTTTCATGTGTATGTAATTTTTTCTTTTTTGTTTCAGTAGTTGCATAAATATTGTATTTTTGTTGAATTTTTGAATATTTAACAATGTAACCAACAATAATTGCAGCAATATAACTTATGACTGAGATATAAATTAAAAGTAATGGATCAATCACAATTAAGATAAGTGATACCTCTCCAACAGTTGTAATAAAAGAAGCAACTAGAGTCCCTAAACCAATTTTTTCTTCTTTAAAAAGATTGATTAAAAAAATAGTACCGCCACATCCAGGAATAAATCCAAATAATCCGCCGATTAAGATATCGCTTTTTTGCTTTTCAGCTATCATTACTTCTCATTTATCTTCAAAGAAATAATTTAGAAATTGAAAAATAACAATTGCAAGAAATAATCAGCCAAAAATAAAATAAAGTATTTCCCCACTTGTATCAAATAATACATCTACTAAAGAATTCATTTTTAATTAAATAGTATTATAAAAAAAGCAAAAGACAAAAATTTATTTGCCTTTTGCTTCTTAATTTGATATTAATATAAAATTAATTTTTATAAAAAACATAAGCTTTAGAAAGAGATAGTAATCCACCGCGATTAGCTAATCTACCTGTTTCATCAAGCATTACACTTATAATTTTGTCTTGTCCTACTTGATTTATGATATTTAATATCTCTCTTGCTAAAGCATCTCTGCTTCTTCCTTGAGCAATAGCCATTTGTGCCATATCGTTCTCCGTTTTCTTATATTTATATAATATTTTAACAAACTACAACTAATTTTAATCATTTTAGAGATAAAAATTATATAATAGATTTGTATTTTTTATAAACTATTTATTAATTTAATGAGGAGAAATTTATTAATGAAAAAAATTGCAATTAATGGATTTGGGAGAATTGGACGTTTAACTTTTCGCCAACTATTTGGTGAAAAAGGTATTGAAATAGTCGCAATTAATGATCTAACAAGTCCTGCAACCCTAGCCCATCTTTTAAAATATGATTCAGCACATGGTTCATATAAAGTTGATAAAATAAAGGCAGAATCAGACTCAATTATAGTTGATGGCAAAAAAATTAAAATTTTTGCTGAAAGAGATCCAAAAAATCTTCCTTGAAAAGAATTAAATATTGATTTAGTGATTGAATCAACAGGATTTTTTACTTCCAAAGAAAAAGCACAAGTTCACATTGATGCAGGAGCAAAAAAAGTAATTATTTCTGCCCCTGCTAAAGGTGACTTAAAAACAATTGTTTATAATGTAAATCATAAAACTTTAAACAAAAAAGATAACATTATTTCAGCAGCATCATGTACAACAAATTGTCTAGCACCAGTGGTTAATGTTTTACAAAAACAATTTGGAATCGTTGGTGGATTTATGACTACTGTACATGCTTTCACAAACGATCAAAGAACTGCTGATGCACCACATAGTGATTTAAGACGTGCTCGTGCTGCAGGTGTTAACATTATTCCTACAACAACTGGAGCTGCTTCAGCTTTAGGTCTTGTTATCCCGGAAGTAAAGGGAAAATTAGATGGAAATTCAATGCGTGTTCCTGTAATTACAGGTTCAGTTGTTGATTTATCTGTAACATTGAAAAAAAGTACTACAGTTGAAAAAATAAATCAGGCAATGAAAAAAGCGCAAAATGAAACATTAGGTTATACAGAGGATCCGATTGTATCTTCAGATGTTATAGATGAAACACATGGTTCAATATTTGATGCATTATCAACAAAGCAATTACCAAATAGCAATATGTTTAAAATTGTTGCTTGATATGATAATGAAATGTCTTATGTAAATCAATTGGTAAGAGTAATCAAGTATTTTGTAAATTTATAATATATAATACGATTTAAATTAGAAAATAACTCTTAAAAATAAGGGTTATTTTTTTATGCAAATTTTATTAAATTTAAAGAATGTTATTTATTATAAAGGCTGTTTTTTATTTGATATAATAACTAAAATATTACATAAATAATAATGTATTTAATTATATTTATATAAATTAGATAAGGAAAATAATGAAAAAGAAAACATTATATGATCTTAAAAATATAAAAGGCAAGATAGCGCTTGTTCGTGTTGATTTTAATGTTCCGCTTGAAAATGGAAAAGTAAAAAATAATGCAAGAATTTTAGCAGCTTTACCAACGATAGAATATTTATTAAAAAAAGATGCTAAAATAGTTTTATTTTCACATCTTGGTAGAATCAAAAGTGAAGAAGATAAGAGAAGTAAATCTTTAAAAGCCGTAGCAAGTGAATTTGCAAAAATCTCTTTACATCCAATTACTTTTATTGAAAAAACGCGTGGTTTAGAACTTGAACAAGCGATAAATAATATGGAAAATCGTTCAATTTTGATGATTGAAAATACACGTTTTGAAGATGTTAAAAATGGTGAAATTGTTAATTATGAATCAAAAAATGATCCAAAATTAGGAAAATATTGAGCATCTTTAGGTGATTTTTTTGTAAACGATGCATTTGGAACGGCACATCGCTCGCATGCTTCAAATGTTGGAATTGCAAAACATATTAATGAATCGGTAGTTGGTTTTTTAATTGAAAAAGAAATTAAATTTTTACATGATGCAATTTCAAATCCAAAAAGACCATTTATTGCTTTATTAGGAGGAGCAAAAGTATCAGATAAAATTAATGTAATCGATGCTTTGGCAAAAAAAGCAGATAAAGTTATTATCGGTACAGCAATGTGTTATACATTTCATCTTGCAATGGGTAAAAAAATTGGAAAATCACTTGCTGAACCAGAAAAGATCGATTTAGCAAAAGATTTAATGAATAAATATCCTCATAAATTAATTATCGCTTCTGATTCAATTTGTACGCCAGAATACAAAGATGTTAAAGGAAAGGCATATGAAGATATTCCTGATAATTTAATGGGTCTTGATATTGGGCCAAAAACAATTAAAATGATCAAAAAAGAATTAAAAGGTGCAAAAACAATCATTTGAAATGGTCCTTTTGGTGTTACTGAATTTAAAAATTATCAAGCGGGATCAAAAGCGATTGCTGATGAATTAATAAATTTAAAAGATGCAATTACAATTATTGGTGGTGGTGATTCTGCTGCGATGGCAATTGAAATGGGAATTGAAGATAAAATTAGTCATATTTCAACCGGTGGTGGTTCTTCAATGGAATTTTTAGAAGGAAAAGAATTACCGGGAATTGCTGCAATTAATGATAAATAAGAAAGAAAAGAGAAAATCATGAAAAGAAGAAAAATAATTATCGGTAATTGAAAAATGTACAATGGGCCAGAAAATGGACATATTTTTTTACATAAATTAGAACATAAACTACATAATCAAAAGATAAATTGTGATTTTGCAATTGCTGCTACTTTTGTTACATTACCTTATATTATGCCGCATGATCATGGTAATAATAAAGGAATTGAAATTGATCTTTGTGCACAAAATTTTCATTATCAAGATGAAGGTCCATTTACAGGTGAAGTTTCACTGCCGATGCTTGAACAATTGGGAGTTAGATATGGAATTGTCGGTCATTCTGAACGTCGCCAATATTTTAATGAGACCAATAAAACAGTTAATTTAAAAGTAAAAGCCGCTTTAAATTCTTCGATTATTCCGATACTTGCTTTTGGAGAAAGTTTAGCAGAATTTGAAAAAAATAAAACTAATGATGTAATTGAAAAGCAATTAAAGGAAGGATTAGCTGGAATTAGTAAGGGACAGATTGAGCGAGTAATTTTAGCATATGAACCAATTTGAGCGATCGGAACAGGAAAAACAGCGACACCAAAGCAAGCACAAGATACAATCAAAAAAGCTCGTGAAATTGTCGCTGATATTTATGATTTAAAAATTGCTGAAAAAATAAGAATTCAATATGGTGGTTCGGTAAAGCCAGAAAATATTAAAGAACTAATGAAGCAAAAAGATATTGATGGAGCTTTAGTCGGCGGTGCTTCACTTGACCCCGATTCATTTTTTAAATTAATTACTTATGATCAAGATTAATTTCGGAAAAAAATTATATGGAAAAGAAAATTAAGGAAAATACTAACGAAAAACAACATGATCATCGTAAACTTGCAAAAGAATTAGAGATTTTTTATATCGATGAAAATATTGGAAAAGGATTTCCGATTTGATTAGAGAACGGTGTCAAACTTAAAAAAGTAATTCATGATTATCTTTATAAAAAAGAACAAGAATATGATTTTATTCATGTTGAAACACCAGAGATTGGTCATTTAGATTTATATAAACAATCAGGGCATTATCAACTTTATAAAGAAAGTATGTTTCCGGTGATGAAATTTAAAGGAGAAGAAGAATTGGTTTTAAGACCGATGGCATGTCCCCATCATATTATGATTTACAAAAGTAAACCGAGGTCTTATAAAGAATTACCTTTAAGATTTGCTGAAAATGTCAATCAATTTAGATTTGAACCTTCTGGAGCATTACTTGGTCTTGAAAGAACAAGAGCGATGGAATTAACTGATTCGCATATTTTTTTAAAAGAAGATCAATTAGAAGCAGAGATTAAAAGTGTTTTGAATTTAATTGAAAAGATTCTTTTAAAATTTAATATTAAAATTGAATATATCGAACTTGCCTTAAGAGACGAAAAAGATCTTAAAAAATATCATGGTGATAAGAAAAAATGGGATTATGCCGAAAATATTTTGCGGAATTTTTTACTTAAAAATAAAGTAAAATTTGTCGAAAAAAAAGGAGAAGCGGCCTTTTATGGTCCTAAAATTGATATTCAAATTAAGACAGCACTCGGACATTTAATTACTGTTTCAACGATACAATTAGATTTCTTTTTACCTGAAAGATTTTCTTTAAAATATTTAGATAAAGATTCAAAAAATGTAATGCCAATTATAATTCATCGTGGGTTGATCGGAACATATGAAAGATTTATTGCTATTTTGTTAGAACAAACAAAAGGAAATTTTCCTTTTTGATTGGCTCCCAACCAAATTATTATCTTACCCATTAACAATAAATTTCATTTAGATTATGCAAAAGAGATTTATCTAAAGTTATTAAATAATAATTTTAGAGTTAAACTCGATCATCAAAATGAAAGATTGGGATATAAAATTCGTTTTTATCAACAACAAAAATATAAATATCAAATCATAATCGGTGATAATGAAGTGAAAAATAAACAGATATCTTATCGTGAATATCATAAAAAGGAAACTTTCACTTTAAAAATTGAAGATTTTTTAAATAAAATATATAAACAAAAGGATTAAAAAATATGAAAGAAATAAAAGTTTTATTTTTGGGAAATTCACATATTTCGCTTGCGGGATTAGAAGCATTAGTTAGTGATAAAAGATTTAAAATAATCGCTGTTGTTACAACAATAGATCAAAAAATTGGTCGTAACCATTCTAAATTAGTTCCTACTCCTGTTGCTTCATTTGCCAAAAAACATCATTTAAATTTAATCAAAACGATAAATATTAATGATGATATTGATAAATTTAAAAATTTGGATTTTGATCTTCTCGTAACATTATCGTTTGGACAAATTCTTAAACCTGCTTTATTAAAATTAGCAAAATTAGCAAATCTTAATATTCATGCCTCTTTATTGCCAAAAGGAAGAGGGGCAAACCCAATTCAGCAAGCAATTTTAAATGGCGAAAAAGAAACAGGATTTAGTCTAATGGAAATGGTTGAAGAAATGGACGCCGGTGATTATTTTTATCAAAGTAAAATAAAAATTGCTGATGATGATACTTATTTAAGTTTAGAACAAAAAATTTATTCTTTAATTAAAGAAAAAATCGCCATTATTTTGCAAAGATTTTTTGATCATAAATTGATAAGAATCAGACAAGATCAACATAAGGTAAGTTATTGAGGAAAAATTTCTCCAGATTTACAAGTGATTGATTTTAGTAAAAAGACGATTGAAATATATAATAAAATCCGCGCATTGAATCCAAAACCAAAAGCAAAATTATTATATAAAGATAAAGAAATATTTATTTTGGAATCTGAATATAAATTATTAGCAAAAGATGAAATTAATGCTAAACCAGGAACTTTTTTAAAAATGGAAAAAAAAGGGATTTTTTTTCAAACAATTGATGGAATAATTATTTTTACAAAAATTATTGTTCCTGGTAAAAAAATACAGACAATTGCTAAAATTATGAATGGAAAATCAATCTTTAAAAATTAATAATTTTTAATTAATTATTATTTTATAATTAAGAATGGAAAAATTAATTGCTTAATAATTTAAAATTGTTTTATTTACGGAAGATTTATAGAATAAAATTATAAATTAATTCTAATATGAAATTTAAAGAAATAACATTAAAAATTAAATATTTCTTTGCTTCTAGTTGAGGGAAAATAACTATTTCCCTTTTTCTTATTATTACGATTTTTCTTGTGATTTTTCTTCCAATAGTTTTTACTAGTTCCAATAAAACAAAATCAATCTATGTGTTTGGTTTTGATGCAAATATTACCGGAACAGGAACAAATTTTAATGATTATATCGGTGTTGAAAAAGATTATCAATATTGAAATCATGATATTGTATGAGCACAAAATCAAGAACAAATGTTAACAGGAATCGAACAATCAGCAAATTCAATCGGTTATCTTGGAAAGAGTGTGAGCGAATTTGATCTTTATGATCCAATTTCAAATCCAAATGGGAAATTAAAAGCATTAGAACTTTATACAGATGATATTAATCCTGATAATACTAATCCTAATGAACCTGGTTATGTTGATTATAATTCTGATGGTTATCCAATGCTTGCATCATTAAATATTTGATTTCGTGTTCCTGCTTCAGTTGCTCCAATTATCAACAATAATATTATGTTTAGTAATACGACAGGAAGAGATATCGATCAGACAATTTGAGGAGATAATTGAGTTTTAGAAACGCTTACAGCAGAGCAAGAGCAATATTTCAAAGATTATGTAATAGAACCGGGGTATATCAAATATTTTGTTTTTAGCTTTATTTTTTTTAATTGAGTCGCCTTTTCTGAACAGGCGCAATTAATTGTGAATGATATTGCAAAATCATACCAACCAGATGATTTTAATTCTGATTATTTACTATCTGATCAAGAATTTGAATTTTACTTAGCAAATTTTGCTACTAATTTGGCGACAATTAATTCTGATTGAACAGTTGATAATTTTGTTTCAAATAATAGTAGTGGTAAAAATGTTAGTTTGATTCTTACTTTGGAAGGATCGGGAACCGTTCAACCGACATTAAATGCTTTAAGTAGAGGGATCGACAATTATCTTGGTTTTAGTGATTATCTTACAATCTGATTACAAGATTATTATCAAGGTGACACCGATTATAATTTTAACTTTACACTTACTTTAAATAATCATGATTCTGGACAAGCTTTTGCAATCAAAAATAATGGTGCTAGTCCAAATTCATTTTTAGGAACGCAATCAAGAGGATATGATATTGATGATATTACAAGGACAGAGCAAATTAATTTAAATCAGGATTTAACTTGAGGTTATGATACGATAACAGCAGCAGATTTAGATGAAAATGGCTTTTATTATCTTCCTGATACCGAAACGACAACAGATTTTATTCAACCGGTTTATTACACATTAGCAACCGATCCAATTTTAGTTTTAACCGGTAAAAATACATCTTTTACAACTGATGGAATTTTATATCATCCAACAGGAATTACAGCGGAAGGGTTAAAATATATCTATTCATTTGATGGCCAATCTTGAGATTGACTTAAAACAATGGGATTAATTGAAACAGAAGAGGATTAAAATCAAAAAAAAAGATAAAAAAACTTATTATTATTTATAATAAACTTGAAAAAATTAAATATTAAATAACTGTGGAAAAATTTAGTAATGATTTTTTAAAAAAAATAGAAGATTATCAAAAAATAATTATTCATAGACATAAAAATCCTGATGGCGATGCACTTGGTAGCCAGTATGGACTTTTTATATTCTTAAAGATTAATTTTCCAAATAAGAAAATAATGCTTGCGCATGAAGATGATCTTAATTGGTTGCCTATTTTTTTTAAAAAAGAAGATAATCCAGAACAAGATGATTTTAAGAATGCCTTAATTATTATCTGTGATACGGCTAATAAAGAGAGAATCGCAAATAGTAATTATCAATTAGGAAGAGAGATTATTAAAATTGATCATCACCCACAAATTGATAATTATGGGGCGAAATTAAAATATGTCAATTATAATCGTTCTTCTTGTTCAGAAATTATATTTGATCTAATTAATTATTTAAAAACAAATAATAATCTTAAAATAAATAGCAAAATTGCTAATTATTTGTTTTTGGGAATTTTAACGGATACAGGAAGATTTTCTTATCCTTCGGTTAATAGTGATACTTTTAGAGTTTTACAAGCAATTTATCAAATAGAAGGATTTAAAGCAGATAAGATTTATAAATTATTGAATACGATTACAGAAAAAGATTTAAAATATCAAGCTTATGTAATAAATCATTATAAACAAGAAGATGATTTTGCTTATTTTGTCGGTAAAAAAAATTTAGCAAAAAAATTTAAATTAGATTTTGAAAAGATTACGCATTTTGTCTCAGTTTTAATGCTAAATAATAATACAAATATCGCTCTTTATGCTATTTATAATTATAAAGATAAACTTTTTTCTGTTTCTTTAAGATCAAGAAAAATAGCAGTGAATAAAATTGCACAAAAATATGGTGGAGGAGGTCATAAGTTAGCAGCAGGAGTGAAAATAAAAGATAAAAAGAAATTATTAAGCTTAATAAAAGAAATAAAAGATTTAAATAGGAATTTATTAGAATAGTTTATGAAATTTAAAGAAATAACACTTAAGATTAAATACTTTTTTTCCTCAAGTTGAGGTCGTATTTTTATTTCAGTAATAATTACCGTTGCGATTTTACTTTTAATTTTCTTACCGATTGTTTTATCAGGATCAGGAAAAAAATCATCAATTTTTGTTTATGGGTTTGATGCAAATATTACCGGAACAGGAGAAAAATTTGATAATTATATCGGTGTGGAAACAGATTATGACCATTGAAATCATAATTTAGTTTGAGCACAAAATGAAGAACAAATGATAAATGGAGTTACACAATCAAAAAATTCATTAGGTTATATCGGTCGAAGTGTTAGCACCTTTGCGATTTATGATCAAGATAAAAATCCTGATGGGTCTTTAAAATCACTTGAATTATGAATTGATGATACAAATCCTGATAATTTAAATTCAGATGAAGGAGGATATGTTGATTATACCTCTGATCTTTATCCGATTTTTTCAACATTAAATATCTGATTTCGTGTCCCTGCTTCAGTCGCTCCAATTATCAATAATAATATTATGTTTAGTAATACGACAGGACAAGATATCGATCAGACAATTTGAGGAGATAATTGAGTTTTAGGAACACTTACATCAGAGCAAGAGCAATATTTCAAAGATTATGTAATAGATCCAGGGTATGTTAAATATTTTGTTTTCAGTTTCATTTTTTTTAATTGAATCGCTTTTTCAGAACAAGCACAATTAATTATCGATGATGTCGCAAAATCATATCAACCAGATGATTTTAGTTCTGACTATTTACTTTCTGATCAAGAATTTGAATTTTACTTAGAAAATTTTGCTACTAATTTGGCAACAATTAATCCCGATTGAACGATTGATAATTTTGTTGAAAATAACAGTGACAATGGAAAAGATGTAACTTTAATTTTGACAATAGAGGGAACAGGAACAGATCAGCCAACACTTGATGCACTTACAAATGGGAATGATTCATATGATGGATTTAGTGATTATCTTACACTTTGATTGCAAGATTATTATCAGGGTGATGATTCATATCATTTTAATTTTGCATTGGCTTTAAATAATTATGGTTCTGGACAGGCTTTTGCAATCAAAAGTAATAATGCAAGTCCTAATTCTTTTTTAGGTTCACAGTCGCGTGGTTATGATATTGATGATATTACACACCAAGAACAGATTGATGCCAATACTAAAATTTCTTGAGGTTATGATACAGTAACAGAAGATGATTTAGATCCACAAGGTTCATATTATTTACCAGATATAGAGACAACAGCCAATTTTACCCAACCTGTTTATTATACTTTTGCGATTGATCCAATTATCATTATTACAGGGAAGGATACTTCATTTTCAGCAAATGGACAGACTTATCATCCAAAAGGACTTAAACCAGAGGCTTTAAAATATGCCTATTCATATGATGGTCAATCATGAGAATGATTATATGAGATGGGTCTTATTGAAACAGAAGAGGATATTCTTTAAATTTTAGAGGTTAAATAATGGATAAAAGTATAATTTATACTCAAAAAAAAGCCGCAAAAAAGAATCGTAAAAAAGATAGTTTTTATCATTCTTTTCTTTTAATTTTATTTTTATTTACGGGATTTTTTATTCTCTTTGCGTTAATTTTTTTACTTACAGCGAGTATAAATGGTTTTATCACCCAACCTGAATTAACGTTAAGTTATTTTTTATTTGGGAATGAATATAACCCAGCTGCTAATCTTTTTGCTGCTGGTTTTATGGTCATAAATACCTTATTGGTTTCATTTTTTGCGATTTTGATCGCCGCTCCGATTTCGATTTTTACATCTGTTTTTATCGCAAAAGTTTTACCAAAAAAATTTGCGACATTTATGTTTGCAATTATTGCAATTCTTGCTGCGATTCCTTCCGTTGTTTATGGAGCCTTTGGTTCGATTGTTATAAATAACGTTATAACAGCGATATTTAATGTACAAGCGGGAACGATGTTAACGGTCGTTTTAATGCTTGCTTTTATGATTATGCCAACGATCACATTACTCTCAATTACAGCGATAAATTCAGTTGATAATAAATTAGAAGAATCAGCTTATGCTTTGGGTGCAACAAGAACACAAACTTCACTTTATGTGACATTAAAAGCAGCAAAAGGTGGAATTATTGTCGGTATTTTGTTAGGGGTGGCAAGAGCTTTGGGAGAAGCGACCGCCGTTTCGATGGTTGCTAGTCAGACAAACTTTGGACCAACTTTTAATCTTTTGGGAAATATTCGCTTATTAACAGCAACAATGATGTCACAATGAGGCGAAGGGGGAGCTGGATCAATCGAAAGAGCCTCTTCCCTTGCGATGTGTACTTTGTTATTTATTGTCGTTATCGTTGTCTTTAGTGCGCTTAAAATTTTTGAGAGTTATTATTCAATTGAAAGTATTGAGAAACGAAATATTAAGAAGATAAATAAAGAAGCAAATCTTAATTTATCAATTCAAAAACACGGTGTTGATAATGTTCCTTTAAAAGACCAGCATAAATATCTTGAAGGCCAGCTAATCAAAAAATATGAAAAAAAACGAATCGATAATGAAAGCTATGCTTTAACAAAGGGACTTAATTTTAGCAATACTTTAGTCACAAAAAAAGTTCGTAATTATAAAAAGAAAAAAGAGATTAAAAATAATGTGATGCTTGCTTTATTTGCTTCAATTGGTTTTATTTTATTAGGAGCGATAATTATCTTTTTAATGATTGGTGGCGCCAGTGCTTTAAATTGAGAATATTTAACGACAAGAGGTAAATATATTTTTACCGATTCTTCTGGTACCACATTTACAGTAGATGGATTAGCAATTCCTTTAATCGGCACGCTTTTTACGATCTTCTTCTCGCTTCTTATTGCAATTCCAGTCGGAGTTTTGATTGCGATTTATTTTTCAATTTACTTACAAAAAACAAGTAAAAGAGCGAAATTTTTCTCACTTTCAATTCAACTTTTATCATCAATTCCTTCAATTGTTTATGGCGTAATTGGAAGTATTCTATTTTTACAATTATTGCGACTTGATAATTTAAATATTGTGGCCTTCGCTGGAGTTTTTATCATGGCAATTGTCTTATTACCAACAATTGTAAAGACAACAGAACAGGCTTTAAATGATGTTAACAAAGGGCAAAAAGAGGGTTCTTATGCGCTAGGAGCAACAAAATATAAGACTTCAACAAGAGTTTTATTAAAGCAAGTTTATCCACAGATAATATCAGCTGCCGTTATCTCCACAGGGATTGTTCTTGCTGATTCAGCGATTTTCTTTATTCTTTATGGAACGGCATTCGATGGTCAAAATGTCGGTGATTGAATTAATCAAGGAGGACCTACTCTGGCATTAGAGATGTATTCGATGGCACGAGGGGGAGTCGTTCCTTGAGATCAGGTAAAAGCGATCGGACTTTTAATTGTCTTTTTAATTATCGTTCTTTCAATCTCAGCTGGATTTGTTCGGGAAAAAAGATTTAAGGAAGTTTTAGTAATCTTTATCGGCTTTATCTTATTTTTTATTTCGGTTTATTTTGCTTGAAAAATTGTTTTCTTTGCTAGTTTGGTAATTATTAT
Organism: Candidatus Hepatoplasma scabrum; assembly: GCA_027925325.1. Lineage (GTDB taxonomy): Bacteria > Bacillota_I > Bacilli_A > Mycoplasmatales > Hepatoplasmataceae > Hepatoplasma > Hepatoplasma scabrum. The sequence continues at coordinate 379,570 of AP027133.1, read as the reverse complement.
TTTTGGAATGTTTATTTATCCATTATTAATTTACTTTAATAAAAAGTATCATTTTTTAAATTTGCGAATTTTAATGGAGTAAGTGATGAAAGATCAAGATGTTTATAATCAAAATTTAGCAAAAGAGATCAAAAGTAAAATTTTACAGATTGATAATTTAAAAAAAGAGATAAATTATGATCAAATTATTTTTGAATTACATGATGTAAATAGTAATTTAAAAACCTTAAAAATTAAATTAAATTATGTTTTAAAAAATGATCCGTTAAATACAAAAGAGATTTTATCATTAGAAGATCAAATTGATAAATTAAAAACCCTTAAAGCTAAGGATCAAGCTAAATTTGCTGATTTAAATCAAAAACAAAAAGAATTATTTAAGATTTTTAGCAGTAATGAAAATTTAATTATCAAAAACGATCAAAGAATTCTCTTTTTAAATGAAGAGATATATAAGTTACGCAAAAAAATAGCAGACTTTAATGATTTAAAAGAGTTTGCAAAAGATGCTAATAATTTATTACAAAAGCAAGATAAAATAATTTTGGAAATTAAAAAAAAATTAGCAGCAATTGATAAAAATCACCATGTAAAAAAATATTATTTAAAAGAAGATTTAAAAAAAGCCAAATTATTAAAAAAAGATTTTATAAAAGCGCAAAAAATAGAACAAAAAGATGATCATTTTTTAAAAGTTAAGCAAAAAATAGACACTTATAAGAAATTTCGTGATAATTTAAAAAACAAAAATAAGTTTTATCAAAAAATAAATCAAGATATCGATGATTCTTTGAATCGTCACACTAAAAAAGCAACAAATGATAAATATTCTTTTATTGTAAAAGATTTAAATGTTTGATATGATCAAAAGCATGCTCTTTATGATATTAATATCAAAATTCCCAAAAATAAAATAATTGCCATTATCGGTCCTTCTGGCTGTGGAAAATCAACTTTTCTAAGAACACTTAATCGTATAAATGATAATATTCCTAAATTTAGAGTAAGGGGAAAGATCATTTTTAATGATGAATATGATATTTACAAATTAAGATCAATTCATAATCATTATAAAAAAATCGATCTTACCGATATTCGTACAAAAATTGGGATGATTTTTCAACAACCAAATCCTTTTCCGATGTCAATTCGGAAAAATGTCGCTTTTTCGCTTAAAATTTCGGGAATTAAAAATAAAATTTTAACTGAAAAATTGATTAAAAGAGCTTTAAAGCAAGCCAATCTTTGAGATGAAGTGAAATCAAATTTAAAAGCGATTGGAACATCGCTTTCCGGTGGACAGCAGCAAAGATTATGTATCGCACGAGCGATTGTCCAACAACCTGAGGTCTTATTAATGGATGAACCGACATCGGCTCTAGATCCAAAATCAAGTGCCGCGATTGAAAAATTAATTCTTGAATTAAAACAAAACTATACGATTATTATCGTAACTCATTCCATGCAACAGGCACAAAGAGTTGCCGATTATACCGCTTTTTTTTATCAAGGAAAATTAATAGAATTTGCCAAAACTGATCAATTATTTAATAATCCTCAACAAAAAGAAACAAAAAATTATTTATCAGGAAAATTTGGTTAATTCTTAAAATATATTTACTTTTACTATTTTAGTTATAGAATTATTATGGGAGATAATTATCTTAGAGATAAGATAATCGGGGAAGAATTAGTAAAAATTAAATAGGATTAATGAAAGTAAATGAATAATATACAAAAAATCTCAGGAATATATCGTTTATATTTAAGTGATAAAAACGGAAAGGAATGAAGTTATATCGGTGCATCAAAAAATATCTACAATCGTTTTACTATTCATAAAATGATGATTAGGAAAATGCTTAAAAATAAAGATAATTTGTTGGTAGAATCACTTCGTTCTTATACCGTTCCTGCCCATGGCGCTTCTTATTATAAAATTGCGATCTTTATGATTGATAATGATAAAAAAATCACCGATTTAAAAATGGAAATTTTAGAAGAAAAAGAATATCAAAAAATTGAAGATATTGAACCGACTGAAATCAAATATATTGAGAAATATAATAGTGAATGAGAAGGTTTTAACGGTCCGCATGCGAAGCAATTTAAATATATTCGCTTACTAACAGAAGCAAAGTATCAATATAATAAAATTTTATTTGATCAATATCTTAAATTAAATGAAGATAAATTGAAGGATCAGAAATTATCAATTAATGCTTTTTTCTCAGATCCTAAAAAAATTGAGCAAGTCAAAAAAAGTTTAAAAAAGGGACAATTAAAACATTTTAAAATTTATCAAGAAAAGATTGCAACGATTGAAAACATTTTAAAAAATGAATATAGTCGTCAATTTAAGACAATTGAAAAAAATTTAAGAACGGGAACAAATCCATTTCCAACAATTTGATTTAATTGAAAAAATTTGGATGCATACTTTGAAAAAAATTTTGAGGTTTATAAAAATTATTGCGATCAGATAATTGAAAAGAAAATAAAAGAATATAATTAATTTTAATAATTTATAATAAATTAAATATTTATTATATTTTTTTATGAAAAAAGAAAATATCCGTAATTTTGCAATTATCGCTCATATTGATCATGGCAAATCAACACTAGCAGATCGAATTTTAGAATTAGCTAGTGCTATTCCTCTACGCGAAATTCATAATCAAATGCTTGACACAATGGATTTAGAACGGGAACGAGGGATAACAATTAAGTTGAATGCTGTTCAAATTGAATATAAATATCAAAATGAAGATTATCAACTTAATTTAATCGATACTCCTGGTCATGTTGATTTTACTTACGAGGTTTCTCGTTCCCTTGCAGCATCAGAGGGGGCAATTCTTTTAGTGGACGCAACACAAGGAGTTCAACCTCAAACAATTGCTAATCTTTATCTTGCGATTGAAAATGATTTAAAGATAATTCCAGTAATCAATAAAATTGATATGGAAAATGCTGATATTTCTAAAACAAAAGCAGAAATTGAGAAAATTTTAGGAATTGATGCTAGCGATTGTCCGCTTATTTCAGCTAAAACAGGACAAAATGTCGATAAGGTAATTGAAAAAATTATAAGAGAAATTCCTCCTCCACAAAATGCAAATGATGATTTACAACTAAAAGCACTTGTTTTTGATGCTTATTTTGATCCATATCAAGGAGTAATTTTATTTTTAAAAATTTTTACAGGAATTATCTTTAAGAATCAAAAATTAAGTTTTGTTCAATCTAAACAAAATTTAGATGTTGTTTCTTGTGGTGTAAATACACCAAAAGAGAAAATAAAAGCAAAATTAACAGCCGGTGAAACCGGTTGAGTTATCACAAATATTAAAGATATTAAAAAAATTGCAATTGGTGATACGTTAACGATAAGAGATAATTCCAATAATATTAAAGCTCTTCCTGGATACCGTCCATCTAAGCCAATGGTCTTTTCTGGTTTTTATCCGCTTGAGACAGAAAAATATCAGGCATTAGAGGAAGCTCTTGATAAAATTTCTCTTTCTGATTCTTCGCTTACTTATGAAAAAGAAAACTCTAAAGCGCTTGGATTTGGGTTTAGGGTTGGTTTTTTAGGTTTATTACATTTAGAAATTATTCAAGAGCGAATTGAAAGAGAATTTAATATTCCTGTAATTGCAACAATTCCTTCAGTAATTTATAAAATTGTTTTTAGTAACAAGAAGATAAAATATATTCAAAATCCTACTGATTTTCCTGATCGCTCTCATATCGCTTGAATTGAAGAACCATATGTAAAAGTGATAATTTATTCTCCTTCTGAATATATGGGTAAATTGATGGAATATATTCATAGTAAAAGAGGAATTTATAAAGATTTAGAGATTTATAGCGAAAAAATGAACGCACTAATTTATCATTTACCGCTTGCAGAGATAGTCTTTGATTTTTTTAACACCGTAAAATCAATTTCAAAAGGTTATGCTTCTTTTGATTATGAACAGATTGGTTATCAAAGAGGAGATTTGGTAAAATTAGATTTTTTAGTTGCAAAAGAACAGATTGATGCCTTTGCAAGAATTGTTCATCGAAGCAGCGCTTACTATGTTGGTCGAACGATGGTTGAAAGATTGAAGATGATAATTCCTAGGCAAAATTTTGAAATTGCTTTACAAGCAATCATAGGTGGTAAAGTGATTGCAAGGGAGACAATTAAGGCATATCGTAAAGATGTAACCGGATATCTTTATGGTGGTGATGTCTCACGAAAGAAAAAATTACTAGAAAAACAAAAAAAGGGGAAGAAAAAAATGAAGCAGATCGGATCTGTAAATCTTCCTCAAAGTGCATTTATAGATATACTTAAAACAAATTAATAAGTATTGATGGGAGAGAATATGGAAGAAAAATTAGAGCGAGAATCGGTTGAAAGAATAAAATTGGTAGAATTTTTTAATAACCAATCGAAGTATTATATTCCTAAATATCAAAGAAAATATGTATGAAAAAAAAATAATATTGAATCTCTTTGAGATGATATTTTAAATTTAATTGAAAATGATGAAGAAAAAATAAATCTTTATTTAGGAAATATTTTAATAAACATTGATAAAAATGGCAAAAAATGAGTTATTGATGGGCAGCAGCGATTAATAACATTTAATTTATTATTTAAAGCTATTTTAGATGAAATTAATGATCAAAAATATTATGGAATTGAAAATATAAAAAATAATTTATCAAAATTTATTTACTATAGTAAATTTGGGAATATTATTTATGATAAATTAATTAAATTAAATCTTAGTGATAATAAAAACCAAAAAGATTTTAGAGAAATATTATCTGAAAACTTTTTTCAAGAAAGAAAAAATAGTTTTAAAAAAAGAGGGAATTTTTATGAAAATTATTTTTTATGAAGAGAAAAAATTAACAATTTTTTAGATGAATATGATGTTGATGATTTTTTTAAAAGTTTTAAAAAAATTTGAGTAATCAAAATAAATCTACAGAAAAATGATAATGAATTAAAAATTTTTGAAACTTTAAATTCTAAAGGAACTTCTCTTAGCGTTACGGATTTAATAAAAAATCTTTATTTTATGCGTTTACATGAAATAGAAAAAGAAAATAATATAAATGAAAATGAAATATCAGAACTAGATAATTTTATAAAACTATTTTTTGAATCAATTCTTTTTGAAAAAATGAGTGAATGGAATGATAAAAATTTAAATTTAGAATTCACAAAATTAATCAAAGAATATATTATTTATAAATCTGTTTGAAGCAAAAATAATTATTTAAGAAATCAAAAATTACCAAAAGAAAAAGATTCACAAGATTTATATGAAAAATTTAAATTAGTTTTGGAAGCTGAATTTAATAATCTAAAAACAGAAAATGATATTGATGAATCGATAAGTAATTTAAATAAATTTTTATTAATCAAAAAATCAATTAAAGATTATAAAAATATGAGTGGTAAGAGAGGAAAATTAGAGGATTACGAAATTTCTTTTATGTTATTTAATAATTTATTTACTGGATCTCAATTTTTTCCAATATTAGTTCAATTAATTAATAATAAAGAAAATGTTGAATTAAATCGAGAAGGGAAAATAATTTATGCAAATGATGATTTTAAAAAATCAATTTCATTACTTGAAAAAATGTTTATTAAAAGGACTTTTTGTGGCAAGGGAACAAGATTATTGACAAGAACAATAAATAAAATAAAAGTGAGTGATTATGAATCTCTTCTTGAAGAATTTGCTGATCATAATTTTATTCCAAGAAATTATGAATTTAAAGAAGGACTAAAAAAATCCGACAATTATAATGGCATAAATTCTGAAATTTTAAAAGGATTTTTTTGAAAGATTGAATTAATGAAATATGAAGATAATTATGAATCTATAAATTATCATTCTAATAAAGATAAATTTGAAATTGATCACATCATGCCTCAAAAATTAAATTATGATTGAAAAAAGGATTTAGGAGAAGATGTTAAAGATTATCAAAAACATTTAAATAAAATAGGCAATTTAACGATAACAGCAAATAATAAAAAGATCGGAAATAAAGGATTTAAAGATAAAAGAGAATTTTATGCAAAAGGAAATGTTAAATTGAATAAAGAAATCTCAAATCTTTCTGATTGAAATTTTAAAGAAATAGATAAAAGAACAGATAATCTTATAGATAGTGCTATTAAAATTTGAGAATAAAATGAGAATTTTAATAGTATAAAAATAAATTTAAAATAATATAATTATTTTATAAAAAATTTTATATTAAAAGAAGAAAAGTGAAGGATTTAAAAAAATGAAAAAAAAGATAGTTTTTTTGGGAGTTAATCATGCTGGAACTGTCGCAATAAGTACATTATTAGAAAAAAATAATAGAGATTATGAAGTATTAGCAATTGAGAAAAATGATAATTGCTCATTTTTAGGTTGTGGAATTGCTTTATGAATAAGTAATGTGGTAAAAGATCCTAATGGATTATTTTATTCATCAAAAGAGAAATTAGAAAAACTAGGAGCAAAAATTTATTTAAAACATGAAGTTTCAAAAGTAGATTTTAAAAACAAAATAGTTTTCTTTAAAGATCTTAATTCAAATAGACAATATCAAACATCTTATGATAAACTTGTGATTTCAATCGGTTCAAAACCATTTGTTCCGAAATTTAGATCATCAAAATTTGAAGATTGATCAAATATTATTACTGTTAAAACTTATGATAATGCAAAATGAATTATTAACTATTTAAAAAGAGAAGATGTTAAAAAAGTATCTATTATTGGTGGAGGGTATATCGGTGTTGAACTTGCTGAAGCTGTAAAAATGTATGGAAAAGAAACAACAATAATTGATGCTGTTCCTAAAATTTTACAAAGATATTATGATCCAGAATTTACAGAACTTATGACTAAAAGAATGGCTGCAAAAGGTATTAAATTTGAGCTTAATCAATTAGTTGAAGATTTAAAAGGTAGAGATGGAAAAGTAACATCAATCAAAACAAATAAAAAAGAGATTGAGACAGATTTTGTTATTTTTGCAATCGGAGCAACACCTAATACAGAGTTATTTAAAAACACAGAATTAAAATTGTTGGGAAATGGAGCAATATTAACAAATAAACATCAGGAAACAAATATTAAAGATGTTTATGCGATTGGTGATTGCGCTACTATTTATAATAGTATTACTAATAAAGCTGATTATATTGCTCTTGCTTCAAATGCAGTTCGTACAGGTAAATCTGCTGCTTACAATATTTTGGGTCGTAATGATTTAATTGAAGGAGCAACAGGGTCAAATGCAATTTCAATTTATGGTTTAAATATGGTTTCTACAGGACTTAATACAGAAGCTGCAAAAAGAAGTGGATTTGAAATTGAAGAAAGTTATATTGAATCAGAGCAAAAACCAGATTTTATGAATGAACCACATAAGGTAGAACTTAAAGTAATTTATGATAAAAAATCAAGACTTATTTTAGGAGCACAGATGGCATCTACATATGATATTTCAATGGGAATTCATATGTTTTCACTAGCAATCGCAAAAAAAACAAAAATTGATGAATTAAAATATCTTGATTTCTTCTTCTTGCCAAGATTTAATCAACCATTTAATTATATAAATGATGTTGCGTTAAAATGTCCAGATTAATAATTAATCATTTGCTTGGACAATAAGAATTAAATTAGAGGATTTAATCTTTGCTTGATCTTTAGTTATTTCATTTGAAATTAAATTAGTAGATGAATTAGGATTAAATTCTCTATTTTTTAAATCTCATTTTAAATTGGAAGTCGTAATAATTGTTTTTTCAAAGATAAAAATAGATAGGTATTTATATCGATCTTTTTTTATGATCTTTTCTTGATTTTTTTTAATAGGAGTTATTTTGAATTTATTTCCATATACTAAAATCTCATATTTTCTTGCAAGATTAAAAATATTAAATAAATGATCCTTTCTCCCTAAATTTTCATTTACAAATAGTTCAATTTGATTATTTTTATAACCATTTAAAATCGCATATTTGATCGCTTCTTCTACATCACTAAAATCTTTTTCTTTTTCTAAAATTATTATTTTCCCTGTTTTTTGTAATTTATCTTCGTAATTTTTTAAACTATCAAAATCAGAGATGTAGTATTTATTTTTTATTTTTTTATTTTTGGAAATAAACTTTGCCCCTTTTTCTACTCCGATAAAAAAATCATAATTTAAATAATTGATTCTTTCTTTCTTTAAATTTTTAGTTGTGATTAAACATTTTTTCATTTTAATTTTTTAAGAATTTTGACAATTAAATTATAATTTAATTGTATAAAATATTAATTTAACGAAAGCTAGGGAATTAGAAAAATGGAGAAAATACTAATTTTAAATGTCGGAAGTTCCTCATGCAAATTTCAAATTTTTACAAAAAATCTTTTACTTTTAGGAAAAGGATTAATTGATAGAATTGGGATTGAAGGAACGACTTTTTATTATGAAGATCATAATAAAAATGTTATTAAAGAACAGAAAAACTTTAAACATCAAGATTTAGGGAGCGAATTAAAAAGATTTATCGATCAAAACGACATTTTTAAATTTGAAGATCTTTATTTAATGGTTCATCGAATAGTGATGGGAGCGGAAGTTTTTCGAGAAAATATCATTGTAAAAGATTGAGAGACAATTGAAAAAATTGAATCTTTAACACCATTAGCTCCTTTACATCAACCTTTTAATGTAATTGCTTTAAAAGAATTTTTTAAAAAATATCAAAATATTAAACATGTTGCTGTTTTTGATACAACTTTTCATTCAACAATTCCACCATTAAATTTTGTATTTCCAATCCCTTATGAATTTTATGATAAATATAAAATACGAAGATATGGTGCGCATGGTACAAGTCATCAATATATATTGGAAAGACTAAAAAAAATTTTAAATAAAGAAAAAATTAATTTTATAAATTTTCATCTAGGTAATGGTGCTAGTGCTTGTTTGATAAAAGATTCAAAATCATATGATACTTCAATGGGTCTTACTCCATTAGGAGGACTTATGATGGGGACAAGAAGTGGGGATTTGGATCCTTCAATAATTTTTTATTTAATTAATCAAAAAAAATTAAATCCATTTTTTGTCGAGGATATTTTTATCAAAAAATCAGGTCTTTTAGGAATTTATGGTAAATCTTCTGATATGCGTGATGTGATTAGCGGTGAGCAAAAAAATGATGAAAGAGCAATTTTAGCAAGATCGATGTTTGCAAAAAGAATTAATGATTATTTAGCAATTTATTTAAATGAAGTTGATAGAATTGATGCCATTACCTTTACGGGTGGAATTGGTGAAAATGATTTTGAATTAATAACAAAAATTTTTAGTAATTTTAAACTTAAGAAAATTAATTTAATTTCAAAAATGGATCGAAATTTAGAGATAAATTTAATTTCAAAGCAGGAATCAGAAATTCCTGTTTATATAATTAAGACAAATGAAGAATTACAGATGGCAAAAATAGCGCAAAAATTATTAAATCAAAATTAAATTAATTTGGAAAGAAAAAATATAAAATGAAAGATAAAATAAATTTTGAAGATTTAAAAGCAAAGATTAAAAATTATCATCAAGAAATAATAATTTTATCAACCGATGATGATCAAAGATTTTTTGATGCTAAAAAAATAATCGAACAAGAATTTAAGAATTTAAAATATTTAAAGATAGATCAAAAATTTATCGAAGATTATGATGTAAATGAAAAAGAAAAATTATATCAACTTTTTAAAGAATTGCGTAAAGATAAAGATGATTTAAAATCACTAGAGAAAAAATTTTTAGATCGAAATTATTTTGCTAATTTACTTTTAAAATCAAAAAAAGCCGATGGAATAGTTTCTGGTGTTACCCATCCAACTTCTGATATTTTGAGACCGAGTTTTCAAATTTTAAAAACAAAAATTAAAAATACACCCGTTTCTTCTTTTATGTGACTTAAGAAACAAAATCATAGAGATTTATTTTTTGCTGATATTTCTGTAAATCCTAATCCTAATAGTGAGGAATTAGCAAATATTGCAATAGAAACAGCCAATTCAGTAAAGAAAATGTTTAATATTGAGCCGGTAATTGCTATGCTTTCTTTTTCTACTTTTGGTTCAGGTGGAAATCATCCGCTCGTTTTAAAAATACAAGAAGCGACAGAAATTGCCAAAAAATTAACAAATTATAAAATTATCGGTGAAATCCAATGAGATGCTGCCTATAATGAAGAAGTTTTTAAAATCAAAGCAAAGGGATATGATTTTTCAAAACTTCCTAATGTTTTCATTTTTCCTGATTTAGATTGTGGAAATATTTCTTATAAAATTGCATCTTCCTTGGGAAATTTTGAAGCGATTGGACCAATTTTACAAAATATTAGAAAACCAGTTAATGATTTAAGTAGAGGAGCAAAAGTTCAAGAAATTGTTAATTTAGTAATTATAACGGCATTACAAGTTATAAATAGTAATTAAGGAGTAAAAATTAATATTTATCAATATGGCAAAAGCAATTAAAGCCCCAAAAATGGGTAATACCGTAGAATCGATAATTCTAGGGGATATAAAAGTAAAAGTAGGTGATAAAGTAAAAGCAGGTGATATTCTTTTTGAATATGAGACTGATAAATCAACGACTGAATTTAAAACCGAAGATAGTGGGGAAGTTTTAAAAATTTTTTATGAATCAGGCGATGAAGTTAAAGTTCTTGAACCTGTATTGATAATTGGTAAAAAAGGCGATGATATTTCTCAGTGATCAAATAAAAGTGAAGCAAAACAAGAATCACCTAAAGAAGAAAATAAACAAGAACAAAATTCAATTAATGAATCTTCTACAAAAGAAGAAAAAGATGATTCTAATTTTAAACAAAATTTAAAAACAACGCAAAATCCATCAACTGAAAATAAAGCAAATATTTCGATTACACCAAGAGCAAAAATGGTTGCAAAATCTCTAGGTGTTAAATTAGATGATATTAATAAAACGTCAGGTGTTGAAAATCGCGCAATGGAAAGCGATGTTTTAAGAACTTATTATCAAGAAGAAAAAGATGATGAAGCAAAAGCAGGAGCAGAATTTGAACATGTTAATTTTACATCAGTTCGAAAAGCAATCGCAAGATCGATGGAAAATTCATTGCAGCATGGAGCACAACTTACATTAATGGCCCCTTTTGATGCGACAAAATTATTAAATATTCGTGCGATAATAAAAACTAAAACAAAAGAGGAAAAAGATAAGATTGAAGATTCATCAATAAACGATCTTATTATTTATGTATTAGGACGGACTCTAGTTGATTTTCCGCATATTAATTCCTTGATCGGTCCTGATTATTATGATGCTTATAAAGTTGCACATATCGCTGTTGCGATCGATGCTCCAAAAGGACTTTTTGTTCCTATTGTTAGAAATGCTTCAGAAATCTCTTTGGGTGAGATTACGCGAAGAACAAAAGATTTAATTTTACGGACAAAGGAAGGAAAATTATCACCTAAAGATCAAATGGGAGGAACATTTACAATTAGTAATTTAGGACTTTCTGGTGTTAGTGGATTTACACCGATTTTAAATCCTCCTCAAGCTGCGCTTTTAGGGGTTGGCTCACCGATTAAGCGTTTAAAAATGCAAAAAAATGGAATTATTGAATTTGCAGAAATTACACTATCATTAACAATGGATCATCGTCCTTTTGATGGTGCAAAAGGAGCTGAATTTTTAAAAGAATTAATTAAAAGATTAGAAGATATCTCATATGATGAGATTATCAAATAGAAAGGTAGAAAATGTTTGATTTAATTATTTTAGGTGGTGGACCTGGCGGATATGAACTTGCTTATAATTCTGCAAAAAAAGGATTAAAAACAGCAGTAATTGAAAAAGATCGCTTCGGTGGAACATGTGTTACGGTTGGTTGCATCCCTTCTAAAGCTTTCTTACATGCAGAAAAAGTTTTTTCGGAAGCAAAAGAGGGTAATGATATTGGAATAAATGTAAGTAATATTACTTTCAATCAGAAGCAACTTGTTAAATATAAAGATGAAAAAGTTGTTTTTTTAACAAAAGCGGCGGAAATGAAAGTTAAAAGATCAGGAGCAAAAATATATAAAGGTTTTGGGAAAATTTTAGAAACTTCAAAACCACAAGATTTTAAGATTAAGATTGATGATAAAGAAGAGATCAATGGAAAAAATTTAGTAATTGCAACTGGATCAGAAATTTTTTATCCACCAATTACCGGGCTTAATCCAAAAGATGCAAAAATAATCGATTCAACAAAAGCTTTATCACTTTTTGAAATTCCAAAAAGACTTTTGATTATGGGTGGAGGAGTAATCGGACTTGAACTTGGAACTTTTTTTGCAGGGATCGGTTCAGATGTTACGATTGTGGAATTAGCACCAAAGATTGCTGGTCCTTTTGATCTTGAGATTTCAAAGAAATTACAAGAACAATTAGAGGCAAAAAAGAAAATAAAATTTTTATTAGGCCATAAAATTACAGAAATTGAAAATAATCAAGCGATAGTTGTCGATTTAAGTGGTCAAAAAAAGAAAATAGAATTTGATAAATTACTTGTTGCTGCGGGACGAAAAGCAGTCGTTTCGGGATATGGACTTGAAAATCTTAGAGTTTATGTTGATAAAGGTGCAATTGTAACCGATGAAAATTTAAGAACAAATGTCCCTGGAGTTTATGCAATCGGCGATGCAAATGGAAAATCAATGCTTGCGCATACCGCTTATCGTGAAGGAGAGGTTGTTCTTGAAAATATTTTGGGTAATAAAATAAAGATAAATTATGATCAAATTCCATCTGTAATTTATTGTACACCTGAAGTTGGTGAAATCGGTATAAACGAAGAAAACGCCAAAAAAGCAGGAATAGATGTTAAGACAAAAAAAGTCCCAATGCTTTATTCAGGAAGATTTGTGATTGAATCTGGAAATCTTGCCGGTAAAAATTTTGATGGATTATTAAAAATTGTCTTACGTAGAGATACTGAGGAGATAATTGGAATTTCCTTATTAGGGAATTATTCTTCTGAGATTATTAATATCGGTTCGATTTTAATTGGCAAAAGATATAATCCAAATTATTTAAAAAATCTTATTTTTGCTCATCCTACGGTTGGTGAGATTATCAAAACGGCAATTCTTGAATAATAAAATAATAAAAGGAGAAGAAGATGGTTAAAAAATTATTTATCAATCCCAAAGATGTGATTGTCAAAAAAACAACAGAACTTGGACAAATTATTGAGTTTCAATACGATAAAAATTTAGAAGATGAAATAAAAAGTAATAATCTTACAAAAGCAGATGCCTTAGAAATCCTAAAAGAGATGATCTGAATTCGTGTTAGTGAGGAATTTCTCGACATAATTAAAATTAAAGGCGAATGAAAAGGTTTGGCTTATCAATATAATGGTCCAGCGCATATGGCAACGGGACAAGAAGCGGCGACGGTCGGATTACATTGATTATTGGATAAGGATGATTTTATCTTTGGTACACATAGAAATCATGCAGAAGTAATTTCAAAGGGATTATCAACAATTTATCGCCTAAGTGATAATGAACTTCAACAAATTATGAAATCTTATAATGAAGGAAAGATTTTAGAAGCTGTTAATAAAACAAAATATAAATTTAAAAATATCAAAGAAAAAGCAACATTTTTCTTCATGTATGGTTTTTTATCAGAAATATGAGGAAAAAAACAAGGATTTAATCTAGGGCTTGCAGGTTCAATGCATCTTTTCTTTACTCCATTTGGAATATATCCAAATAATGCAATCGTTGGTGCTTCTGCTTCACTAGCTTTAGGATCAGCTCTTTTTAAATTAACACAACGAAAAAAAGGAATCTCGATCGCTAATATCGGTGATGGAGGTGTTGCAACTGGACCATTTTGAGAGACATTAAATTTCGCAGCAATGGATCAATATAAAGAATTATGAGCTTCACCTTATAATAAAAGACCTCCGCTTATGATTAATTTGATGAATAATCAATATGGAATGGGTGGACAAACAGTCGGTGAAACGATGGGATATAAGATTCCGGCAAGACTTGGAGCGGGAATAAATCCTGAGAATATGTTTGCAGAAAGAGTAAATGGACAAGATGTATTAGCAACTATTGATCTAATTAGAAGAAAAAAAGCAATTGTTTTAAAAGGTGATGGACCGGTTTTAAATGAAATTTTAACCTATCGATATAATGGACATTCTTCTGGTGATTTAGAATCTTATCGAACACCAGAGGAGATTTCAACTTGAAAAAAATTAGATCCAATTGAATTATTCGCAAAACAAATGATTGAAAATAAAATTATTAAAGATCAAGAAGAATTAAAAAAAATTCGTGCAGAAATTGAAAATCTTTATTTTGAAGTTTATAAATTATCAATCGATAAAGATATTACAAAAGAATTAGATTGAGAAAATGATAATCAGGTTCTTGATAATTTAATGTTTTCACGCAAAAAATTTACTTATACAAAAGAAAAAGCGATTGAAACTTCAATTATTAAAGAAGAAAATCCTCGTGTTAAAAGAATTAGCAAAAGAGAAAGATATGCATTTGATAAAAATGGTAAACCGCTTTCAAAGATGAAATCTTATCAGATACGAGATGGAATCTTCGAAGCGATTCTTGATCATTTTTATAAAGAACCAACTTTTGCTGGTTGAGGAGAGGAGCTAAGAGATTGAGGTGGAGCATACGGTGTTTACAACGGTCTTACAGAATCACTTCCTTATCATCGTTTATTTAATTCACCGATTGCTGAAGCAGCAATCGTTGGAACGGCTATTGGTTATGCGATGGCAGGAGGACAAGCGATCGTCGAATTAGAATATTTTGATTTTCTGTTCCGAGCAGGAGATGAACTTTCTAATCAACTTTCAAAGTGAAGATCGATGTCAGGGGGACAATTAAAACTTCCGGTAGTAGTTCGAACAAATATTGGAAGTCAATATGGTGTTCAACATTCACAAGATTATACCTCAGTTCTTGCTTCGATTACCGGAATTAATCTGGTTGCACCTGTTACTCCTTATGATGCCAAAGGGCTTATGAATACCGCTTTAAATTCAGAAGATCCGACTTTTTTCATTGAAACGCAAAAACTTTATGATAAGGGTGAATTCTTTGTAAAAGAAGGAGTTCCAAAAGGATATTATGAAATTCCATTTGGCGAAGGTGTAATTAGAGAAACCGGTGATGATATTACGATTGTTACGCTAGGAGCAGCCCTTTATACAGCGATCGATGCCGCAAAAATTTTAAAGGAAAAATATAATATAAAAGCAGAAGTTATCGATATGCGTTCAGCGGTTCCTTTTGATTATGATATTATTATAAATTCTGTTAAAAAAACAGGCAAAATTATTCTTATCAATGAAGGATTTGAACGGATGAATTTTATGAAGGCGGTTGCTTCAAATATTACAGAATTTGTCTTTAATTATTTAGATTCACCTCCAGCAGTTCTAGGAGCAAGAAATTGAATTATGCCTGGTGCTGATTATGAAAAATATATCTATCCGCAAGTTGATGATATTTTGTCAACAATCGATGCTAAAATTATTAAATTAAAAGATTATCAAGCGAAAAAAATTAATACCGTAGTTGAATATAAACGTCGAGCAAAATATGGTGTTTAAAAAAATTTGAAAGATAAAAGACAAAAATGAAATACATTTTATCAAAAACAACAAATCCTTATTTTAATTTAGCAGCAGAAGAATATATTATCAATAATTTAAATGAAGATCTATTTTATGTTTATGTTAATGATCGCTCTGTAATAATTGGTAAGAAT
Organism: Candidatus Hepatoplasma scabrum; assembly: GCA_027925325.1. Taxonomy (GTDB): domain Bacteria; phylum Bacillota_I; class Bacilli_A; order Mycoplasmatales; family Hepatoplasmataceae; genus Hepatoplasma; species Hepatoplasma scabrum. The sequence goes on along the minus strand of AP027133.1, from coordinate 363,682 downwards.
CAAAATCCGATGAATGAGACAAATATTGATTATTTAAAACAAAACAAAATCTTACTTGTAAGAAGAGTATCGGGTGGTGGTGCTGTTTATCAAGATTTAGGTAATGTTAATTATTCTTTTGTCTTAAAAGATAAAGCAAAAGATATTTATCAATTTGAAAAATATAGCAAACCAATTGTTGATTTTTTAACGGATAAATTACATCTTAATGCGCAATTTGGCGGTAGAAATGATATTCAAATTGAGGGTAAGAAAATTTCAGGAATTGCTCAATTTGTAAGTAATAATAATTTAATTTTTCATGGAACATTAATTTTTGATGTTGATTTTAGTAATGTCAGTAAAATTTTGACACCAAACTACGATAAAATCGCTTCAAAAGGGGTCAAATCAATTCAAAAAAGAGTTGGTAATATTTATCAGGAATTAAAACAAAAAATTACAAAAGAACAATTTATTAATTCTTTAATTGCTAATATTGCAGATGACAATGAATATAAATTTAATGAAAAACAATTACAAGAGATCAAAAAAATAGCCGATGCAAAGGCTAAAAAAATTAATTTTTTATTAGAAAACAAAAGTGAATATAAATATAAAAAAAATGAATATATTCCTGGATTTGGAACAATTCAAATTTATTTCAATTTAGAAAATGGAAAAATCTCACAATTTGAGATTTTTGGTGAATATTTTTCAAAATATAATACAGATGATTTAAAAAATCAATTTATCGGTATTAAATATGATCAAGATATGATCAAAAAAATTGTCTACTCAATCGCTGATTTTGAAAATTATTTTTATAATTTAAATCGTGATAAATTGGTTTCACTTATCATGATGAAATAATATTTTATTGTTTTAAATCATGAATCAGACAGAGATAAAATTAATTGAAAAAATAAATCAAAAAGCAATCACAATTCTTTATGCAAAAGAACTTGCTATGATTGTTTTTTTTGTAATAAGCGCTGTTTTTATCTTTTCAATTTATCAGTTTTTTTTCAATAATGGAACAATCAAGGGGAAAGAATATTTAGAATGAAAAGAAGAGGGCGATGCTTTAATTATTTATTTTTGATTTATTTTAAGTTTTATTTCTTCTCTTGTTGGGATCTTTGGTGATCTTTTTTTGCATCGAAATAGTAAAAAATGTTTTATTTTTTATTTCACTTTTATTATTAGTTATTTTTTAAGTTGTTTAATTTTATTTTTATGATTTGAAGCGATTGAACAAATTATTGTTTTTGTTCTTGTTTTTTTTGCTTATCTAAATTGAGGAAAAAAAGAAAGCAACAAAAAAATAAATTCGATAAAAAAGCGCTTTTTTGTTTTAATATTGCTTTTTTTATTGATCTTTACTTTTATTTTTGCATCTTTAATAAAATTTTTATTAGATGATACAGAATATGCTGATAGTGCCGCATTTTTAGATGCTTTTATTACTATTAGTTTTTTGATAGGTTGATTTTTACTTATTAATAAATCAATTGAAGCATATATTTTTTATTTATTTTCAACAATTGCTGCTATTATCTTATCGATTCAATATCATACTTGAGTTTATCTATTTAGCAATCTTTGATACTTCTTTCTTTATTTTTTAGGTATCTTGAATTGATTTCAAATTTGAAGAATAGAAATCAAAACAGAAAATAATTTTTAAAAATCAGCAAAAAGTATTGACTTTTGCTAATTAATTTATTATCATATTAGCAGAGTAAGTTGTTGTTTGCTAAGGAGGTGAATATGATCATTGATCGAAAATTACAAATTTTATTATCGATAGTTGATGAATATATAAATACTGGAAATGCAATTTCATCCGATTTAATTTTTAATAAGTATCCTAATTTAGGTGTTTCATCTGCGACAATTCGCAATGAAATGGTTAAATTGGAAAGAGAAAATTATATTGAAAAAGCTTATAAATCAGCAGGAAGAATTCCAACAAACAAAGGTTATAAATTTTACATTGAAAATTTTTCTGTTGATAATTATTCAATTACAACGATTCGCAATAAGATTGATAAAATATTTTCTAAACGATCTGTTAATATTGAAGAAATGATTGAAGGTGCTTTAAAAATTATTAATAAGGCAACGAATACTTTTTTAATTGCAAAAGAAGAAGATCAAAATTATTTTGTTGAGGATTTAAAACTTTATAAAATAAATCAAGATAAAGCGATGATTGTAGCGATTTCTTCTTCTGGAAAACTTTATAATGAGGAATTAAATATTGACAATTTTAAATTTAAAGATATTAAAAATTCCTTCAAAATAATCTCACAACGACTTATCGGTACAAAAATTAGCGAGGTAAAGGAAAAATCATCTTTAATATCGACACTTGTAATTAAAAAATTAAATTTAGTAGAAGAAGAATTTAAAGCTTTTATTGAAAATCTTATCAGAAGTTTATTTCCAAGTGATGAAAAATATTATGGAATAAATTCTCTTGTTAATATTCCAACTTTGAAAGAAAAAGAGAAATTAGAAAGAATTTTTAAGATGGTTGAGAATAAAACGATTTGAGATCTTTTGAATTCTCATTCTGAGACATTGATAAAAAATAAGGAGAAGAATCTAACAATTTCATTTGATTTTGATCAATTAAAAGATATTTCTGTTATTAATAAAGTTTTAAAATTAAATAATAATAGTTTAAAAAAAATCACAATAATCGGTCCTAAGAATCAAGATTATAAAAAAATCCTAGCAATGATTAATATTCTAGATGAAAATATTAAAGATTAAAAATGAATACAAAAATAAAAGATAATGAACAAAATTTAGAAAAAACAATTCAAACGGAAAATGATACACCGCATTATCGAAATTTCAAAGCTGATAAAAAAGAATTGAAATCAGGCAAAAGTGAGCGGAAAATTAAAGAACTTGAAAAAAGTTTAGATGAATTACAATTTAAAAATTTAACATTACTTGCGGAAATGGAAAATCTTAAAAAAAGATTGGATAAAGATCGCAAAGATATTATTAATTTTAGTAATGTTGCTCTTTTACAAGAAATAATTCCAACTCTTAATATGTTTAAAAAGGCTCTTCAAGCAAAGAATGTTTCATCTGAAATAAGAAATTGATTGTTAGGGTTTGAAATGATTAAAGATAATTTTGATCAGATTTTAGAAGGAATCGGCGTAAAAGAAATTATTGTAAAAGCAGGAGATGAATACGATCCAAAATATCATGAAGCAATCGATACTAAATATTCAGATAAGGTTGCAAAAGATTATATTTTAGAGGTTATTCAACCAGGATATCTTTTAAAAGATCGTTTGATTCGTCCGGCTTCGGTTATCGTATCAAAGGGAATCGAACTTACAGAAGAAATAAACGATAGTAAGAAAAATATCAAAAATTAATAAAGGAAGGTATAGATATGGCTAAAAAAATAATAGGAATTGATTTAGGAACAACAAATTCAGTTGTCGCAATTATGGATGGAAGCAAGACAACAGTTTTGGAAAATCCAGAAGGTAATCGTACAACTCCTTCAATTGTTGCTTTTAAAGGTGATCAAATAATCGTAGGAGATGCCGCAAAAAGACAGGCAATCACAAATCCAAATACGATAATTTCAATTAAACGTTTAATGGGGACAGATAAAAAAATTAATGTTGGCGGAAAAGAATATAAACCAGAACAGATTTCAGCAATGATTCTTTCTTATCTTAAAGAATATGCAGAAAAAAAACTAGGTGAGAAAATTGAAAACGCTGTAATTACAGTTCCTGCCTATTTTAATGATGCAGAGAGAACAGCGACAAAAAACGCCGGTAAAATTGCTGGTTTAAATGTCGAACGAATCATTAATGAACCGACAGCAGCAGCACTTGCATATGGACTTGATAAAAAACATAAAACAGAAAAAATTCTTGTTTATGATCTTGGAGGAGGAACATTTGATGTTTCAATTTTAGAGTTATCAGAAGGAACTTTTGAAGTATTAGCAACAGCGGGAAATAATCGCTTGGGTGGAGATGATTTTGATAAAGTTATAATTGATTTTATTTTAGAAGATTTCCAAAAAAGCTATGGTATTAACTTAAAAACAGATAAAATGGCGATGCAAAGATTAAAAGATGCAGCAGAAAAAGCAAAAAAAGATCTTTCAGGAGTATTAGAAACAAATATCTCATTACCATTTATCTCTTCTGGTGATGCTGGCCCAATTCATTATGAAACAAAGATGACACGTGCACAATTTGAAAAATTAGCAGATCATTTATTACAAGAAACATTGCAACCTTTAAAGAAAGCGATTAAAGATTCAAAATTAAATGTAAGTGAAATCGATGAAGTGTTAATGGTTGGTGGTTCTACAAGAATTCCAGCTGTAAAAAAACTTGTCGAAAAAGAATTAAATAAACAAGCTAATACATCGATTAATCCAGATGAAGTTGTGGCGATTGGAGCTTCAATTCAAGCCGGAGTTCTATCAGGAAATGTAAAAGATGTCTTATTATTAGATGTAACACCTCTTTCATTAGGGATTGAAACACTTGGTGGAGTGATGACAAAACTGATTGATCGAAATACAACAATTCCGACATCAAAATCACAAGTATTTTCAACTGCTGAAAATAATCAACCACAGGTAGATATAAATATCTTACAAGGGGAAAGATCGATGGCTTTTGATAATAAATCACTTGGAAGATTTACATTATCAGGAATTGAACCGGCACCAAGAGGAATTCCGCAAATCGAAGTTACTTTTTCAATTGATGCAAATGGAATTGTCTCTGTAAAAGCAAAAGATAAAAAGACAAATAAAGAGCAATCTATTACTATTTCAAATAGTGGTTCACTTTCAGAACAAGAAATCGAACAAATGATTAAAGAAGCAGAAATTAATCGTGAAAAAGATCAAAAATTAAAAGAAGAGATTGAAACGATAAATGAAGCACAGACATTGATAAATGAATTAGAAAAAACATTAAATGATCCTGAAAAAAGCAAACAGTTTACCGATCAACAAAGAGCAGAAGCAAATACGCAATTAGAACAATTTAAAAAATTGATCGAAGAAAAAAACATCACTGAACTAAAAACAAAATTAGATCAAATTCGTCAACTTGCAGCACAATTTCAAAATATGCAAAATATGAATTTTAATAAGCAAGAAGCAGAAGTAGATAATAAAGAAAAAAATTCAAAGCAAAATAAAGAACAAGATAATCAAGACGAAGAAGTCATTGATGTAAAAGAAGAAAATTAAATCTAAATTAATTAAAAGATGTTAAACTAAAATAAATATTTTAGTTTTTCATTTAAAATTATTATCAAAGGAAAAATATGGAACTATTAGAAAAATTAAAAAAACGCAAAGCGACAAAGGCTTATAATTCAAATCAAAAAATAGATCAAGAGACCTTAAATTATATTTTTGAATTTATAAATAGTGCACCGACTTCGATGGGAGTTGAGCATTGAAGAGTATTGGATATTAAAGATTCCAATTTAAGAAAAAAACTTCTTGATGGTTTTATGGAAGGTAATAAGCAAAAATTTCTCGATAGTTCAGATGCTTTAATTTTTGTTACTAAAAATAGAGAGTGATTTACCGATCCAAAAAATTATCAAAAATTAAAAGAAATTGGAGAAGCTAAAAGCAAAGCTTTTATCAAAGAATTTAATTTAAAATCAACCGAAGCTGAAATTATGGCTAAAGTTAATGAAGAGATTGAATCATTAAGAACCGGAAAAAATTTAAATGTTTTGGTTGATAATATTACAGAATGATCAAAGAGACAGGCTTATATTGCTTTAGGTTATGCCTTGGTTGCGGCAACTTTTAAGAATATAAATTCAACACCGATGGAAGGATTTAAGAAAAAATTAACAGAATTGTTAATAAAGGAAAATTTAATTTCAAAACATGAATCAGTTGCTGTCTGTCTTTTAATGGGATATATTGATAATACTAATCATCCAACGATTGGAAAAGAGCAAATTCGTATTAATATTAAGGAAAAATTTTTAATTAAATAAATTATGGCAGCAAAAAGAGATTATTATGAGATTTTAGGTGTTAAAAAAAATGCATCAGAGGATGAAATTAAAAAGGCTTATCGAAAGTTAGCGATGCAATATCATCCTGATCGCAATCTTTCTAATAAAAAGGAAGCAGAGCGAAAATTTAGAGAGATAAATGAAGCAAAAGAAGTTTTATTAGATCAAAATAAGAGATCAATCTATGATAATTATGGTCATGACGGAATAAATAATAATCAATCTGGTCGACCTGGCTTCTCTGGTGCTAATTTTAATCCTGATGATTTAAATTCAATTTTTGATGAATTTTTTGGTGGTAATCCCTTTGGTGGTTTTAGTGGCTTTTCAGGATTTACAAATATTAGACAAAAAGGAGCGAGTATAGTTCAACAGATCTCAATCGATATAAAAGATGCTTTTAAAGGCAAGAAGATCAAATTGAGATTACGGAATGGACAGATCAAAGAAATTGATATTCCAGCCGGAATAAATGATGAAACAACGTTAAGACTTGCAAATGAAGGAAAACAAGGTCTAAACGGTGGACCAAATGGCGACTTATTACTTAAATTTTATATTATCAATAAAACCGATTTTGTTCGAAAGAATAATGATTTATTTTACACTTTAAATGTTAATTATCTTGATTTATTAGCAAAAAAAAGTTATCAAATTGATGGTATTGATAAGGAGAAAATAGTTTTTTCAATTCCCGAATTTGCAAATCCAAAGGCATTAATCAGACTTAAAAATAAAGGATTTACAAATCTTAGAGGAAAAGGAAGAGGAGATCTTTATATTCAAATTAATTTAAAGATGCCCAAAAAGATTACGCGAAATGGTCGTAAATATATCGACAATTTACAAAAAGAAACAAAATATTAAATATGTTATAATTTTTCTATTAATTTAAAATTTAAATTAAAGGTAGTTAAATGTTGTCTTTTAAAAATATTTTTTATAGTAAAAAAAGAAAAAGAGAGATTCTTGAGTTATTGGCGCTCGATGAAACAAAAGAGGTTCCTTTTGATTGAAGAAATGATATTAAATTGAGCGATATTGAAAAGAAAATTGAAGCAGAAATAAATAATTTAAATATAAGCGATAGCGAAAAATAAAGCTATTGCTTTTTTTATTTTTCTTTTTTATAATCAATTCAATACACACCGATATTTTCAGAGACATTTACGATTCCGGTTGTAAGTGTTCAGGGATAAAATCCCGCTGCTAATTTATCATAATCTGATAATTGGTATGCGATTAGTTGTGCTGTTCAGAAAAGAAAAGCAATCGATAATAATAAATTAACGACAAATCTTATTCTTCTTACATGATTAGGATTTGTACTATAATCGGTGATAATTGATCATCTTTTATAAAGAATAATTGTTGAAAAGGTTAGACTTGGTCAACAATTAATATCACCCTTTGCAAAAATTCAGGAGTTATCAAAGCTCTGTGATAACTGAATTAGAAATCAAAAAAGAACTAAAATTGTTGAAATGATTGCAATTGGTAATTCAATCTGAATTATTTCTTTTTTCTTTTTCTTTTCAATGTAAGGAGCCTCATTACTTTTAAAATTTCTTTCATTTGGAATGATTAAAAATCAACGCTCAATTAAAAAAACCGTATTTAAACTAAATCAAGCATAATAAGTATTATTCATTCCGATATTTAAAATATCATCAGGAAGAAAAAGAATTATTGTTCAAAATAAAAAACCGATTGTAAATAAAATTGCCATTATTATTCGATATACAAATCGGTCTTTATTAATTATTTTAGCCATAGATTTAAATAATTGTAATATAAAATTATTTTTTTATGCTTTTTTTGCTAATTCAGTTTTTGCGATATTTGCAAGTGATGTAAATTCTTTTGGATTATTTAAAGCGATATCGGCAAGCATTTTTCGATCAAGTTCAATCTGTGCTTTTTTTAATCCATTTATAAGTTGAGAATAAGATAAACCATTTAATCTTGCAGCAGCATTGATTCTTTTAATTCAAATCTTACGAAATTCTCTTTTTACCTGCTTACGATCACGAAACGCATATTCATTTGATTTACGAATCTGTTCTTTTGCAGATTTATAACCAATACTTTTATGACCATAATAACCTTTCGCCTGCTTAATTGTCTTGCGATGTCTTCTATGCTTAGTAACAGCTGATTTTGCTCTTGTCATATCTTTATCCTTCTCTTTATATTAGATCTTTATATCTTTTTTTATCAGCATTAGAGACATTAGCACCCTTGCGAGATTGTCGTTTATTTTTTGTTGTCTTATTTGCAAAAAGATGAGATGTTTTAGCTTTTCCTCTTTTAATTTGACCTGATTTTCTTACTTTTACTCTTTTATTAAGAGAACTTTTGGATTTCTGCTTAGGCATTATTCTTCTCCTTATTTATTTTTTTGATAGGTGATAAATAAGCATCATAAAATCTTCCATTTAATTGTGGTTTTTTATCAACTTGAGCGACATCAGATAATTCATCGATAAATTGCTTCATTTTATTAAAACCAACTTCCTTATTTATAATCTGTCTACCCTTAAAAGCCAAAGAAATTTTTAAATTGTTTCCTTTTTCAATAAATTTACGAGCAAATTTTATTTTTACTAGTAAGTCATTAATTCCAATATTTGCACTTATTCTAATTTCTTTTTGCTCAACCGTTTTTGAATTTCGTTTATTTTCTTGTTCACGTTTTTTACGTTCATAACGAAATTTTCCATAATTAATAATTTTTGCAACAGGAACAGTTGCATTTTTTGAAATAATTACAAGATCAAGTTCCTCTTGTTCAGCTTTATTTAAAGCTTCTTGTCTACTTAAAATACCAATTTTTTCGCCGTTAGGACCAATTACTAAAATTTTTTTAAAACCATATGGAATTCTTTCGTTTACAAAATCTTGGTGACTGTCACGTTGACGCCCTTGATATTTCTTTTTAATTCTAATTGCTATTTTAGAACCTCCCAATAAATCAAATATAATTGAAATATTTTTAATTTTTTTGATAACCTAAATTGAAAAATAGTAATTTTATTATTCATACCTATTCTTTTTAGGTGAAAGATTTTTTCTTTACTTTTGTTGAAACAATATAATTTTATCATTTTTTTTAATATTAACAATAGTTAATATCACTTTTATTCATGATATAATTAAATAGTTACAATCAGCATTCATTATTTTGATTTTAGCTAAAAAATAACTTAAGTTTTACGAGTAGATAAGCTGTAATTTGAAAGTATTAATATTTTTTAAGATCAAAAGAAATGTTTTTATTTTTTATTTTAAATTGATTGTATCCTCATAGAAAATTAATAATAAAGAAAGAAATTTTATTTTAATGTCAAGATATACAGGACCAAATAATAAAAAAGCACGTAGATATAAATATTCAATTCTTGAAAATAATAAAGAATATTTAAAGGGAAAGAAAAAAATTTCAATCCCCGGACAACACGGTAATAGAAATCAAAAATTATCAAATTATGGAGAACACCTTTACGAAAAACAAAAAGTTCGTTATATGTATGGTTTGAGTGAAAAACAAATGCAAAGAACTTTTAAAAAAGCAACAAAAATGAAGGGTGTATTGGGTGAAAATTTCTTATTTTTACTTGAATCTCGTTTAGATAATTTAATTTATCGTATGGGATTTGCATCAACAAGAAGACAAGCAAGACAGTTTGTTAATCATGGTCATGTCCGTGTTGATGATCATAAAGTTGACATTCCTTCTTTTATCGTAAAACCAGGAAGTAAGATTGAATTAAAAGAAAAAAGTAAAAAATTAGATTTTATTAAAAATAATTTAGTGATCGCAAGAGTCGCTCCTTTTGTCAAAGTCGATCAAAAAAGTTTAGTCGGTGAATACTTGCGTCTTCCAAAGCGAAATGAGATTTCAGGACAGCTAAATGAATCACTTGTTGTTGAGTTTTATAATCGTTAGGATAGGAGATTTTTATTATGCGTACAAAAATTTTATTGCAATGTTCTCAATGTAAAAATTTAAATTATTTAATTGATAAAAATAAGACAAAGCATCCTGAAAAAGAAGAATATAAAAAATTTTGCAAAAAGTGTAATCAATATACTTTACATAAAGAAAAAACAAAATTAAAATAATTTTTATATACTACTATTAATATTTATTATTTTGAAAACAACAAAAAATAACCAAAATGATGATAAACTTAAAAAAAAGAATTCTTCTTTTCTTTTAAGTTTTTTTATTGATTATTTTAAGCCGTCAACTTATGTTAATTCAGTTTTAGATATCGATCTTAAAGAATTACAGAATCAAGGGGTCAAATTAATTATCTGTGATCTTGATAATACCTTAGTTCCTCATTTTCGTAAATTTCCAACAAATTCTTCATTTAAGTTTTTAAAAAATGTCAAAAAAATGAAATTTGAATTTGTTATTATCTCAAATAATACCGAAAAAAGAGTTAAATTTTTTGCGGAAAAATTAGGTGTAAAAGAAGATTATATTGCAAATGCAAGGAAACCTTTTCCCAAAAAAACAAAAAGATATTTAGAAGATAAGTTTAAAGGGAAGTATAAAAATTCAGAAATTGTAATTATCGGTGATATGCTTATTACAGATATTTTTATTGCTAATATTTTGAGAATAAATTCTATCTTAGTCTCTCCTCTTTTGGAACCGGAAAAATTTATGAATAAGATTTTAAGTTTTATTGAAAAAAAGGTTTTTAAAAGATTATCAAGAGAAAATTTAATTACATCAAAGCCCATTTATCAAAATAATGATGATTTAGATAAATATGAACTATTATAATTTTTTAATTCAAAAAGGAAAGGAAAGTTAATTTAATGGATAAAAATAATAAATTAAAGAAAATTAAGATAAATTGAATTGAAATAATCTTGTTTCTTTTTGCAATAGTTACTTCAAGTTATTTTATTTTTGCAAATATCGATACAAATAATTGAGATACTTATTTAATTTATGTTGATATTTTTATCGGTATAATTGCTGCTATTGCATTATCTAAAAGATATCGTTATGCGTGAATTCTTTTAATTATCGATGCCGTTTTTTATGGATCTGTAATGTTTGCAACCGGTAGTTATGCTCTTGCAACAGTAAATGTTATTTTTCTACCAATTATCTTAATTTTTGCTGGAATTAATTGAAAAAAAGAGGGATTTACAGAACAAAATTTAATTAAAACAAGAAAATTAAATTTTTGACAAGGAATTTTTATTGTCACTTTAATTACTATTCTTACAGTAGGATTTGCGGCATTTTCAGCTTATGTTGTAATTGATTTAATCGGTGAAGATGAAGTACCAACTTATCAAATAGCACTTGATGCATTTAGTGCTTCAATTTCGCTAGTTGCTTTTATTTTTTCAATGTTAAGATATCGTGAAACATTTTTTTTATACACCCTTTTAAATATTGTCAAAATAATAATGTTTTCATTAATTTTATTCGCCTTTGATAAGCAAGAGGGATCTGACAAAACAACTTTAATTATTTCTTTAATTCTTGCAATTAGTTATTTCTTTAATGCTTTATATGGTCTTTTTATGTGAAATAAAGGAAGTAAGGAGATTATTTCAACAGATATTTAATTTTTGATAAAATAACTTTATTAGATAACTAACTAATTAAATTAAAATGAAAAGAAGAATTTTTACAATCAATGACAGATTGGAGATATGAAATAGCGATCCTAATTGTTGTGGCAAAAAAATTTGCAAAGATCAATTTAATAGAACTATTAAATTAGATGAATATAACAAAAAAAGTAAATATGGTTGAAATATCGATCATGTTATCCCTATCGCTCGCAACGGGAGTGATGAAATTGATAATTTGCAACCGCTGCATTGAAAATCAAATTTAGAAAAAGATGATTCTCCTAATTATTCAAAAAGGGTATAAAGTTTGTAATGGGTCAATTTTCAAATCTTGAAATAAATTTTTACTGTAAAATTCCAAATAAAAAATATTTATTTAAAAAAAATCAAAAAAAACTCTATCAATTATTAAAAGAAGTTACAAAAGAACTTAATTTAAAAGATAAATTTGTTGTTTCTCTTAATCTTCTTGAAAGTGAAGAAATAAAAGATTTGAATAAAAAGTATCGTAATTTAAATAAAACGACAGATGTATTATCTTTTCCGCAAAATGAATCATTTGATAATATTTACGATTTAGGTGATATATTTATTAATGGTGAGTTATTACTTGAACAAGCAAAATCAATTAATTCTGATCAAGATACGGAATTTTGCTTTTTGTTTATGCATGGATTGTTACACCTTATTGGTTATGATCATTTAAATATCGAAGATGAAAAGAAAATGATAAATCGACAAAAGGAGCTTTTTAAAAAACTAAAAATTAGAAATGATTAATTGATTTAAACGTATTTATCGCAAATTCTTAAATGCACTGCATGGTTTTTGAATAATAATTAAAGAGGAAAATTCTCTTTGAGTCCATTTCTTTGTTTCTTTTGTTGTAATAATTTTTGGGATTATTTTTGAACTTTCAATCGTCGAATGAGCGATTATTATCACAATGATCGGTCTTGTAATTGGGTTTGAAATTTTTAATACGGCAATTGAATATCTTGTTGATATTGTCTCTTTTGAATATAATGTAAAAGCGAAAAAAATTAAAGATGTTGCGGCGACAGCAACATTATTTATAACTTTAATTGCAGTAATTGTAGGTCTTATAATTTTTATTCCTGCAATACAAGATAGCTTTGCTGATGATTCTGTTCAAAGTATGCAAATGAGTTATTTATTGTTGATAAAATAAGAAAGAATTTAACTAACTACATGAATCAAAAAAAATCTGGATTTGTAACGATTATTGGAAAAACAAACGCTGGCAAGTCTACATTAATTAATAAGATTATCGATCAAAAAATTTCAATCGCAACCCATCGTAAAAATACAACAAGAAATCAAATAAGAGGAATTTATAATAAAAAAGATTTACAAATTGTCTTTATTGATACGCCGGGATTTTTAAATCAAACAAAAAATACAAAATTAAATTTGGAAATGAAAAAAAGAATTATCGCTTCTTTTTTAGGAGTTGATATTATATTATTTTTAATTCCATTTTGAGGTAAATTTGACAAGATTTATTTAGAAAATCTCTCTCTTTTAAGAAATAAAAATGAGCAATCTTTTCCGAAAAAATATTGTCTAATTACTAAAATAGATTTAATCAAAAAAAATCAAAATAATGATCTTCATGAATTAGTGCAATCAATTGCTCAACTTGATTTTTTTGATAAAATAATTCCAATTTCTTCACTTAAGGGATATAACATTGATCTTTTGTTGGAGGAAATTAAAAAAGATCTTAAAGATGATGTTTTTTATTATGATCAAGAAAATAGCAATACAGTAAGCGATGAATTTTATATTGCAGAAATTATCAGAGAAAAAGTTTTGTTATATTTAAATAATGAAATTCCTCATCATATTTTTGTAAAAACAACTGAAATTAAAACTAAAAAGGATTTAATTTCAATTGATGCAGAAATTATCGTTGATCGAGAATCATTAAAGAAAATAGTAATTGGAAAACAGGGAACAAAAATTAAGCAAATAGGTCAATTCGCACGAATCGAAATCGAAAAATATTTCAAAAACAAAAAAATTTATTTAAATTTAATTGTAAAGATAAAAAAAGACTGACAAAATAAAGAGTCAATTATTAAGGATATTTAAATGTATAAAAAGGAAATTTTATATTTATATTTTATTAAAGAATATAAAGAATACGAAGCAATGCTCTATTTTTTACAACCATCTGGAAAAAAAATAACATTAAGAGCAAAAGGATTTTTTAAAACAGATTCAAAAAATATTCACCGTTTTAAAATTAGTACATTTATTAAAACAGAATATTTTTCAAGTCCTCTCAATGATTATGGGATTTTAAAAACAGGAGAAAAAATAAATTTTGATTATAAAGAAAAAGATAGTCATTTAAATTTATTAAACATCATTAATAAATTATTGATTTTAACAGAAGGTGATTTAAATAAGCAATTTTATAATACGATTTATTATCTTTTCAGCAATTTTGATGTTGGAATCTTAAATTGAAATTTAAATCTTTTTTATCTCCTTGTACAGGTTTTAATCGCAAAAAGTGTTTATATTGAATTAAAAAAATGTGTAATTTGCAACCGTAATTCAGAAATAAGCTCTTTTTCATTTGATGAAGGTGGTCTTGTATGCAAAAGACATCTAAATAAAAATATTAAATTAATGAGCGTTGATTTAATTAAAAAAATAGTTTTTTTATTTAAAACAAAAAGTTTAAAGAGATTAAATAATCTTTCATTATCATTTGCTGAAGAAAAAATTATGCTTTCGTTATATGCAAATTATTTTAATGATATTTTGGGGTATAAAATTAATTTTTATAGATAACTAAATAAATTTATAATTAATTTTGTAGGTTTTAATGGAAGAAAAAATACAATACAAAATATCAAATAAAACAAAGTGAATTTGAATTTTAATTTTTTTATCTTCTGGTATCGGTGTTTTATTATCGTTAATTGGAACAATTACCGAAACTTATACCGTTTACTATAAATATTATTATCTTTTTCTAACTTTTTGAACAAATTGAACTGTTTTTGTTTATTATGGAATTGTTTTTGTTTTTATTTTATTGAAAAAGGATAATTTTTTGCTAAGATTTACAAATATTAAATTAAGATTTGCGGTTAATTCTTATTTAATATTTGTTTTCTTTGCTGTTTTATTTCTTTTTATTCCAATTTACTTTTTTTCATGGATCGATGTTATTAATTTTGATGCCTTTCCTGATTATGTTGGATCTACTTGATATAGTGGAAAAGCCGAACCGATAATTGTCCCTGGGTTAGAATCTTTTTTCTTACATTTTGTAACACCTATTTTTTTAATTATTGATCTTAGTTTAATAACAAAAAAAGAGCAACAAAAATTAAATTATGATAAATTTTATAAAAGTTTTCTTTATTTATTTTTAATATCAATCTATCTGCTTTTTTATCTATTTTTTGTTGAAATGATGGCTTTTATCTTACCAAGTGTCGATATTTCAAATGATGCAGGAAAAGTTATTGATGATAATTATTTTCGTGTTTATCCCTATACTATTTTAAGTTATCAATATTTTCCGATTTATGGACTTGTTCTTTTTATTTTTTATCTAACTTTTTTATACTTTTTGATATACATATTATTCAGAGGAAGACTGCAAAATTGATTTGCAAAATTAATCCATAAGGGAGAGAAAAATGAATAAAAAAATGAATGATTTAGTAAATTTTTTAAAAAACAGAGGTTTTATTTATCCGAGTTCTAATATCTATGGAGGACTTGCTAATTCATGAGATTTTGGTCCTTTGGGAACGATGCTTAAAATAAATTTAAAAAATTATTTTAATTATTTTTTTATAGACATGCAAGAAAATAATTATTATTTTGATTCGTCAATTATTTTAAATTCAAAGGTATGAGAAGCTTCGGGCCATCTTAAAAAATTTAATGATTATATTATCACATGTTTAAATGATAATCAAATATATCGAGCAGATGAGCTTTTAGAAGAATATACTAATTATATTTTTGAAAATTTAACGATTTTAGAGGTAGAAAAGATAATTCAAGAAAAAATAAAATTAAAAAAATATGGAGATAAAACACGTTGATCAAAAATTTCAAGTTTTGGTCTTATGTTTAAAACAAATTATTCAAAAACAGATACTAAGGTAAATGAAGTTTATTTTAGACCAGAAACAGCACAAGGAATTTTTATAAATTTCAAAAATATTTCTGATTCATTAAACTTAAAATTGCCGTTTGGAATTGGACAAATTGGAAAATCATTTCGAAATGAAGTAACGCCAAAAAACTTTATCTTTCGTACAAAAGAGTTTGAGCAATTAGAATTAGAATATTTTACGTATAAAGATAGAGCAAAGAAAGATTTTGATAAGTATTTAAAATTAATTGATCTTTTTTTATTAAATTTAGGTTTTAAAAAAGAAGATTTAATAAAAAATGATATCCCTAAAAACAAATTAGCTCATTATGCTAAAAAAACGATCGATTATGAATATAATTTTTGATTTGGAAAAAAAGAATTATTAGGAATTTCTAATCGCTCTGATTTTGATCTAAAAAATCATAGTCAAGTTTCAAAAGAACGTTTACAATACTTTGATACAACTTCAAATAAATGGATAACACCTCATGTTATTGAAGTATCAATGGGAGTGGAGAGATTAATTCTTGCAATTTTTAATAAATTATTTGTTAAAGAAAAAGAACGGAATATTTTAAAATTACCATTTTTTCTTTCTCCTTACAAAATTGCAATCTGTCCTCTTACCGATAAACTTAATTATCAAGGAGAAGAATTATTATTTAATCTTAAAAAATTAAATATTGGTCCTATTATTTTGCAAAAAGGTGGGTCAATTGGAAAACGCTATCGTAAGCATGATGAAATTGGAACTTTTTTTATTATTACGATTGATTTTGAGACCGAAAAGGATCAAAAAATTACAATAAGAGATCGTGATACTAAAAAGCAAGAAAGAATTGCGATTTCAGAGATAAAAAATTATTTACAAACAAAGATTAAAAATATTTTTTAATAATTAAGATCATGGAAAAGAATTTAAATCAACTAATTGCAAAAATCACAAATGATTTAAATATAGAAGATATCATAGGACACTATATTTCAATTGAAAAAAAAGGAAATAATGCTGTTGCAATTTGCCCTTTTCATCAAGATAGTAATCCTTCTTTATCAATTTCAAACAGCAAGAAAATTTTTAAATGTTTTGTATGTAATGAAGGTGGAAATGGAATTACTTTTGTTCAAAAATACAAAAAAGTAGAATTTATTGAAGCGATTAAAATTATTGCTGATGACTTTAATTTAAATTGAAAAGATTATTTTAAAACGCAAGAGAAAATTGAAAATCCTAAAATCAAAGAAATTAAAAATATAAATTTAGAGGCCTTAAATTTTTATAAATACAATTTAAAAATCGAATTAGAAAAAAATAATAATTTGAGAGATTATTTAAATAAACGAAAGATTACAGAAGATTTGCTAGATGCTTTTGCAATCGGTTGAGCAAAAAATGATAATAGTTTAAAGCAATATTTATTGAAAAAAAATTTCAAAGAAGAAGAGATTTTACGAGCAAGTTTAATTAGAAATAATGAAGGAAGATTGCACGATCTTTTTTTCAATCGCTTAATATTTCCAATAATTGATCAAGATAAACAAGTTTTAGGATTTTCCGGCCGAATCATTGATGATAAAGGAACGATTAAATATTTAAATTCTAGTGAAAATTTACTTTTTAATAAAAGTAAGATTCTTTACAATCTTAATAATTCATTTGAAGAGATATTATTCAAAAATGAAGTTATTATTGTTGAAGGATTTATGGATGTAATATCTTTTTATAAAATTGGAATTAAAAATGTTTGTGCATCAATGGGAACGGCTTTTAATATAAATCATGTTGAAAAACTTAAGAAAATAACAAAAAATTTTGTCTTAGCTTTTGATAATGATCAAGCGGGTATTGAAACAACAATTAAAACATACAATATTTTAAAAAGACATAATCTTAATATATCTGTAATTAATTTATCTGATGGGAAAGATATTGATGAGATTATTAACAATAATATAAAAATTACGCAAGATTACTTCGAAACAAGAAAAATTAACTTTCTTGATTTTTATTATCAAAAAATCATTGAAAAACAGCAATTAGATACATTAAAGCAAGAAAAATTAGAAGAGATCTTAAAAGTAATTTTAACTTCAGATGATATTCTTAAAAAAGAGATTATTTTAAATAAAACAAAAGATAAATTTGGTGAAAACTTAATAACTAATTTTATTAAAAAAATTAATTTAAGTCCAATAAAGACTATTTTAAATAATCAAATTTCTAAGCAAAAAAATCTTAACAGGGGTTTTTTTAAAATAAACAATCAAAAATTTACACAAAAATATGATCAAGAAGAGTTTGAATTATTGTTTGATTGTTTCTTAATCCCGACTTCTTTTTCTTATCTTAGAAAAATTAATTTTATTTTTGTAAATAATATCTACAGAGAAATATTTAAATCAGTAAATTTAATAAATGAAGCAGAGATTAATTCGATTGAAAAGTTAACAGATTTTTTAGATAAATTTTTAATTAATAATCAAAATGACAATTTTAAAAAGATAATTAAAAATTTTCTTCTAAAAATAAAAATAGATGAATTAAATAAAAATGAGAATTTGATTAAAAAAATAAAGAATATAAATATAGAAAATCAAGTTAGAAGTTTAGCTTATAAATGGAGAATATTAGGTAAAGAAAATTACAAAAAAGATTTTATAGAAACAATAACTGCAAATGATAATGATGAAGAATATGATTACATATTAGAAAAACTTAAGAATTCTTAAGTTTAATGTTTCTTATTTTTCCTTTTTAGTTTGCATTTTTTAGTATAATAAAAATACTATATTTTTATTTACTGAAGGAAATATTAATATTTATTGGAATTAAAATATGACTGATAAAAAAGTTAAAAATGGTAAAATTACCAAAAAAGTCGCAAACAAGATGACTAAAAAGGAATTAAGAGAGCATTTAGATTATAACAACATCAAATATGGCTTAAATGATTCAAAAGATGATTTAATTGAATACTCAACAAAAATTGCTTATTATCGAAATAAAACAATTTCTATAAATGATGAAAATGAGCATAGTGAAGAAAATATTATTAATCAAAGTGAAAAATTAAATACAAAACTTTACGATGAATATAAAACAATATTTAATGCATTAGAAAAATTACGAAGAAGATTAAAAAATGACCATCTAACACAAGGGGAAATTTATAATTTTCTAGATAAAAATAAAATAAATCTTGATGAAAAAGATACAAATGATTTTTTTGAATTATTAATTGAAAGAGGAATTATCGCGCGAGAATCAGAAGATGATAAAACGCTTGAGATTGATGAATTTTTTGATGATGAAGAAACAGAAGAGATAACAGAAGAAAGAATAAATTATTCTGATAATGATTTGAATAATAATTTAAGTGAACCTAATGATCATATAAAATGATACATGCGCTGAGTCGGAAAATATGGCGATCTTCTAACATCTGAGCAAGAAATTGATCTTCTAAAAAAAATGGAAAACGGTCTTAAGAAAAACCCAACCGTAGAAGAGCAAATTGAAGGGGAAGAAGCTAGGAAAAAAATTATTAATCATAATTTAAGACTAGTTATAAATATTGCAAAAAAATATAAGGGAAGAGGACTTCCTTTTGCTGATCTTATTTCTGAAGGAAATAATGGACTTATAAGAGCGATAAACAAGTTTGAATATAAAAAAGGATATAAAATTTCAACTTATGCTACTTGATGAATTAGACAAGCAATTACAAGAGCGATTGCAGATCAAGCTCGTTCAGTTCGAATTCCTGTTCATATGGTTGAAACAATCAATAAATTATCAAAAATTACGCGTGAGTTAACACAAGAATATGGAAGAAAACCAACCGATAAAGAGATTTCTAAAGCAATGAATAATGAGATAACACCCGATAAAATAAATCAAATTAGATTATTAAATATCGACCCATCTTCACTTGATAAATCAATTGGTTCGGATGGTGAATCTTTTTTATATGATTTTATTGAAGATAAAAGAGTTATCGCTCCCGATGATTATGCAAAAAGTAAAGAGATTATAAATAAAATAAATGAAATTTTACCAAAATATCTTAATAAAAGAGAGATTGAAGTAGTAAGATTAAGAAATGGTTTAATAGAAGGTTCTGAAGATATAAATCAAAGAAAAACATTAGAAGAAATTGGCGAAATGTTTGGCGTAACAAGAGAAAGAATTAGACAGATTGAATCAAAGGCGATGAAAAAATTAAAAGATAAAGCAAAAAAAGACCTTGAACATTTTAAGGAATATTAATGCTTAAAGAACGGATTTTGCAAATTGCAAGTTATATCGCTAAAAATAGTAAGGTTTTAGATATTGGAACCGACCATGGATATATTCCTCTTTATCTTTTACAAAATAAAATTACAGATAAAATTACAGCAACAGATATTAATTCCAAACCACTTTTAAAAGCAAAAAATACTCTTATCGATTATAAAGATCTTGAAACTTTAAAATTTATTAAAAGTGATGGCTTTGAACAAATTTCAGATCTTAAATCTTATCAATATATAATAATTGCTGGTCTTGGTGGAAAAACTATTGAAATTATCTTAAAAAATTATCAAGATAAAGGATATCTTATTCTCAATCCGACAAATAATGAAGCGAGTTTAAGGAAATTTTTATTTGAAAATAAATTTAAGATTGAAGATGAAAAATTAATTTTTGAAAATAATATTTATACGATTATTATCAAAGCAAAAAGACAAGATAAAAATTTAAAATATTCTAAAGAAGAGCTAATATTAGGGCCGATTTTAAGTAAAAAAAACAATAAACTAATAAATGAATACTATTATAAAAAAGGAATTTATTATCAAAATATTTTTTTAAAAAGTAAAAAAATAGAACATAAAGAATTAGCAAAAATATATTTAAGTAATAATTTTAAATAAGATGAAAATTGAACAAATAATAAAAGTAATCGAACAAAAATATCCAAAAGTAAATGGTTGAAAAGATGATTTTCTTGGTTTGCAAATAGAGGGAAAAAAAGAAATAAAAAATGTTTTATTAACACTTGATTTTACAAATGATTTCTTGCAAGAAATAAAAGATTATAAAATTGATTTAATAATCTCTCATCACCCATTATTTTTTGGTTCAAAAGAAGATCTTATTAAAAAAGATTCTATTTTAAAGCAAAAACATCAATTATTATTGCAACAGAAGACAAATTTCTATGTTATTCATACAAATATTGATTTTAATCTTGGTTCAATTCCTTATTATCAAGCAAAAATTTTAGATTGCAAAAATCTTAAATTGATTGATAATAAACAAGCGATTAGTTGTGAATTGGAAAATGAAATCGCCTTTAATGATTTTGTAAAAATTGTTCGCAATAAATTAAATCTCTTACATGATCCATTTAAAACAAATCTTTTTAATAAAAAAGAGATGATCAAAAAAATAATTATCGCTTCAGGTGCTGCTGGTGATTTGATTGAAAGAGTTAATAAAAAAGATGCTCTTTATATAATCGGCGAAATGAAACATCATCATTGATTATATGGATCAGATCATGATCTTAAAATTCTTGAGATCGGTCATCAAAGTGAAAAAATATTTGTTGATATAATTGAAGATTTTCTTTTAAAAAATTTTGCAAAAGACTTATCAATATTTAAGATTTATGAGAATAAATACAAAAATTGTTAATTATTTTTAAATTTTTAAAATCCTAAATTTTGATAATGTATAATTATAATAATTTTCTTATTATAATTATTATTATGAATGATAAAGATAAAATAATTCATCCCAAAATACAGCAAAAGATTCAATTACAAAAAAAGAATGAAAAGGATTTTTCATCTATTTTAGTGATGAAGAAAATAGATGAAGAGGATAAAAATAACAATTCAAATAATAATCAAGGACCTTTATTTGATAGTAACAATTATCTAATCGTTTATTAAGATTAATTAGTGTGATAAAAGAAATTTTTACAAATCAAAAAATATTAAAAAGAATATTGATTACATTAATATTCATTTTGCTTTTTAGATTAGGAACTCTTATTACAATTCCTGGTGTAACCTTAACAGATCAAGATTTTGCCGGGAATACAAATTCACAATTTTTAGCCTTACTTAATATCATTGGTGGTGGTGGATTATTAACATTTTCAATTTTTGCATTAGGTGTAACACCTTATATTACCGCTTCAATTATTATTCAATTATTATCAACAGATGTAATTCCTTATCTGACAAGACTTAATAAACAAGGCGAAAAAGGAAGAATAAAGTTAGAAAAAATTACAAGAATCGTAACGATTTTTATTGCGATTATTCAAGCCTTTGCAATCGTTCTTGCGATGAATTCTTCCGGTTATATCGAACAAGGAACACTTTTTGATTCGGAATGAGCAATGGTTTTATTTGCTGTTCTTATCATGGTAACAGGATCGATGGTCTCAATTTGAATTGCTGATCAAATTACGATGAAAGGGGTTGGTAATGGAACTTCACTTCTTATTGCAACCGGAATTGTCGCAAGAATTCCATATAAATTTGAAAATATTTGAGGGACATTTATTAATGATGATTCGTTTGTATTCACAGGATTTGTTCTTGTTTTATTTTATTTAATCATCGCCTTAATGTTTGTATTTTTACTTTCATTTTTTGAAATTTCGGAGCGAAGAATTCCAATTCAACAGACTGGGAAAGGACTTAATTTAAATGATGAAAATCAAACTTATCTTCCCTTAAAAATCAATCCAGCTGGTGTTGTTCCTGTAATATTTGCTTCTGCTATTATCACTTTGCCACCAACAATTGCGCAATTTTTTCCTGATTCATCTTTTAAAGAATGGGTAATTATTAATTTTTCTCTAACTTCGGCATTAGGACTTACTTTATATGGACTCTTAATTATTGCATTTACTTATTTTTATTCACAAATTAATATAAATCCAGAAGAGACAGCAAAAAATTTCCAAAAATCATCAACATTTATTGTCGGTGTAAAACCAGGAAAAGAAACAGAGACATATTTAACAAAAACAGTTAACTCTGTTGCAACTTATGGAGCTTTTCTTCTTGCTTTTATTGCTATTTTGCCTTTTATTTTAACTTTCTTTGGCGTCTCGCAATCGGCAGCTCTTGGGGGGACGGGACTAATTATTTTAGTATCGGTTGGAATTGATACGACAGATCAGATAAAATCAAGAATATTAGCTGAACGAGCAAAAACACAGGCAAAAGTTAAGGCAAAAACAACTAAATCTTATAAAATTAAGAAGAGTAGCAAAAATAAAGACAATGCAAAAAAAGAAGATGATTGATCATTATAAAGAAAAGGAATAAAATGATTTATATTTTTTTAGGTGCGCCAGGAACAGGAAAAGGAACTATATCATATCTTTTAGATAAAAACAAGAATTATAAGCATATTTCAACAGGAAATATTTTTCGTGAATTAATCAAAAAAAATACAAAATTAGCAAAAGAAGTAAGAGGGATTTTAAAAAAAGGAGAACTCATTGATGATCAGCTTACATTTAAGGTTTTATTAGAAGATATTGAAAAGTATAATCTTAAAAAAGATAATATTATCTTAGATGGATATCCTCGTAATATTAATCAAGCAGAAATTTTATTTGAATATTTTAGTAGATATCATAAAGATCTTAAAATCTTAGTGATTAATTTTGAATTAAGAAATAAGATTATTATCGAAAGACTTACAAATAGATTAATCTGTCCATTATGTGGAAAAAGTTATCACCGTCTCTTTTTAGATTTAAAACCCAAAAAAGAATGATATTGTGATAACGATAAAACTAAATTAATTCAAAGAGAAGACGATAAAATCAAAAGCATCAAAAAGAGACTTGTTATTTATGATGAGCAAACAAAACCATTAATTGAATATTTTTCAGATAAAAAAATTCTGATTAATTTAGATGCAAATGATTCACCAACAAAAATTTATGAGAAAGTTTTAAAAATATGTCAAATTTAAAGACAGCACAAGAAATAAAAGATTTAGAGATCGCTGGAAAAATTATTGCTAAAGTTTTTGCAAAAATGAGTCAAGAAATCAAAGAAGGAATAACATCGATTGAACTTGACAAAATGGCTTATGATATTATTGTTGAAAATAAAGGAATTCCTCTATTTTTAAATCACCAAGGATTTCCCAATACAATCTGTGCCTCACCAAATAATGTTGTTGTTCATGGCATTCCAAATGATCGAAAACTCAAAAATGGTGATATTATCACAATTGATGTCGGTGTGAAATACAATAAAATGTGTGCTGATGCAGCAAGAACTTTTCCAGTAGGAGAAATTTCAAAAGCAGATCAAGAGTTAATTTCATTGACTGATCAAGCTTTAAAATTAGCAATTAAAGAGATTTCACCATCAAAAACGATCGGTGATATTGCAAATATAATTGAAACTTTTTTTGCAAAGCATAAAAAATATAGTATTTCTGAAGAATATGTCGGTCATTTTATCGGTGAGAATCTTTGAGAAGAGCCGATATTTCCAAATAAAGGAAAAAAAGGAACGGGCTTAAAATTAGCAAAAGGAATGACCTTTTGTATTGAACCGGTTATAATTTTAGGAAAGGATCAATTATTTGTTGATCCGCTTGATAATTGAACAGTTTATACAAAACATAAAGGGAAAGCCTGTCATATTGAGCACACAATCTTAGTAACAGAAAAAGGAGCAAAAATAATAATTTAATAACATGGAAGAGTTTATTGTTAAGGGATATATCGATGCAATTTTACCAAAAGGTGAATTTAGAGTTCGATTAGATGAAAATAATCATTTAGTTCATTGTCGTCCCTCAGGTAAAATTCGCACAAACTATATTAAAATGGTAAATGGCGACAAAGTAATGGTAAGGATTACACCATATGATCTTTCAAAAGGGGTAATTGTCTATCGAGGATGATCAAAATAAATAAAGAAGTTTTATTTACTGAATAAAAATTTATATAGATCATTATATGGTAAAATATTAGTGTATGTTTTAAACATACATTTTTATTAAAACTATATTAGTAATTGCGATAACTATCAATCTATAATTTATCCAACTATTAATATAAAGTTTTAAAATGGAGGCATAAGATGAAAGTTAGAAGTTCTGTCAAACCAATTTGTAACCAGTGCCAAGTTATAAAAAGAAAAGGAAAATTACAAGTTATTTGTAAAAATCCAAAGCATCGTCAACGCCAAGGATAAAAAGAAAAAGAAAGGTAATAAATGGCTCGTATTTTAAATATAGAAATTCCTGATGATAAGGCAGTTAGGGTTTCGCTTACTTATATTTTTGGAATCGGAATCTCAATCGGGAAGAAAATATGTCTTGATGCAAAGATTGATCCAGAAAAAAAAGTAAAAAATTTATCAGAAGAAGAATTAAGAAGAATTCGTAAAGAGGCAGCAAAATATCTTACAGAAGGTGATTTAAAAAGAGAAGTTCAATTAAACATTAAACGTTTAATGGAAATTAAAACTTATCGAGGAATGAGACATCGACAAGGGTTACCAGTACGTGGTCAATCTTCAAAACAAAACGCAAGAACACGTAAAGGTCCTCGTAAAACTGTTGCTAATAAAAAGAAAGTTAAAAAATAGATAGGAGAATATTTTAATGGCTCAAACAAAAAAAGTTGCAAAACGCAAAAAAATCAAAAAAAATATTCCTTCTGCAATTGCAAATATTCATTCAACATTTAATAATACAATCATTACAATTACTGATGCAAAAGGCGATACAATATGTTGATCATCTGCGGGAGCAATTGGATTTAAAGGTGCTAAGAAATCAACTCCTTATGCCGCACAACTTGTTGCGCAAGCTGTTACTAAATCAGCAATTGATAATGGTGTAAAAACAATCTCAATTAGAATAAAAGGAGTTGGTCCGGGAAAAGATTCTGCTTTAAGACAGTTCCAAGCATCAAATATTGAAGTTTCAGATATTAAAAATGTAACACCAATTCCTCATAATGGTGTCAAAAAACCAAAAAAATTGCGAAGAAGATAATTTAATAAAGGAAAAATAATGGAAAAATTTTTAAAACCAATTTTTAAAAAAATTATTAAAAATGAAGAACAAAAGAATAATCCTAATATTGCAGTTTTTACATTAGAAAAATTAGAACGTGGTTTTGGTAATACGATCGGTGTGGCATTGCGAAGAACAATTTTATCATCAATCCCTGGCGCTGCACCATTTGCGATCAATCTTGAGGGTGTAAATCATGAATTTCAAGCATTTTCTGATACATATGAAGATGTTGTAGAAATTGTTTTGAATTTAAAGAATTTAATTATTGAAGTTGATCAAGATTTAATTGATATCGACGAAATTTATAAATTTAATATTAATCAAAGAGAAAAGATAATCACAGCTGCTGATATTGAAGTTCCAGCTGGGTTTAAAATTACAAATAAAGATTTAGTAATTGCAAATATGATCCCAAAGGCAAAGATGAGTATGACAATTTATGTTGCATATTCGAAGGGATTTAAAACATTTGAAGAAAATCGCTTATTTATTAAAGAAAAGTTGGGAGGAATTAGTAATATAATTGCGATTGATTCTAATTTTTCACCGATTGAAAGAGTTAATATTAGAATAAGTGATGTTAATCCGGGAGAATCAAGAGTTTTTGAAAGATTAACATTAGAAGTTGAGACAAAGGGAAATATTTTACCAGAAAAAGTTGTGGCCGCAGCCGGTTCAATTTTAGAAAATTATTTTAAATCCTTTGCTGAGTTGCATGAAATTGATCTTACAAAAAGTTTTATCGAAGAAGTAGAAGAAGAAGAGACTGATTCACAATTGCAAGCTTCAATTGAAACTTTAAATTTATCGGTTCGATCAGAAAATGCTTTAAAAGCAGCTGATATCTCAACAATCGAAGAACTTATCGATCGTCCCGTTTCTGCTTTACAAACAATTAAAAATCTAGGTGATAAATCTAAAAATGAAATTATTCAATCTGTTCAAGATCTTGGTCTTTCATTTAAATCAGAATAGAAAGGAATTTATGAAGATTTAAAATGGCTAACAAAAATCCTGCTCAGAGACAATCGAATGTTCATGATTTTGCAAGAACAGAACGAATTGAAAGAAATCAACTTACCGATCTTATTATTCATGAAAAATTGATTACTAATCATGCAAAGGCAAAAGAGTTACAAAAAAAGATCGATCGTTTAATCACCCTTGCAAAAAAAGATGATCTACACGCTCGTAGAGAAGTAGCAAAAGTTCTACGTAATGTTAAGGTAATCGTTAACAAAAAAGAAAAGACAGCATTACAGAAATTATTTGAGGATATCGCTCCTAAATACAAAAATCGTAATGGTGGATATACAAGAGTTTTAAAATATGGAAATAGAAAAGGTGATAATTCTCCTATTTCAATAATTTTATTTACTTAATATATTTTAAAACATATTTAATATAAAACCCTAGTAAAACTAGGGTTTTTTTAATTTATAAATTAATAATATAAATTTAATTTCTTCTACAAAAGATAACAAAATTATAAATAGCAAAAATAAAAAAAGTAATATCAAGAATTAGTTCCACTATTAAAAAGAAATGTAATAAAGCTAGATTTTCAATTCAAAAATTAGTATTAATTAAGTCACTAGGGTGATTTTATATTATCTATTACAAATTCTGTATGTATGATTAATCCAATCAAAAATATTCCTACTACAAATAATAAAACAGCATATATTAAATTTTTTATTTTATTTTTCTTAAATTCTGATTCCTTATTTATCGGTATTGCTTCTTTTAATTCATTTTTTTTATCTGTATTCATAGTTTATTTTTAAAATATCTCCTATTAATTTTATTTAATTATTCACATTAGTTAAAATTGTAAGATCATGATGCATTAATAAAAATTTTAAAAATTGTGATTGTTTCCCATTATTATTTCTTATATCGTTAATTATTTTTTTCTTATCATCTCCTAAAATTAATAAGAAAATTTTTTTACTTTTATAAAAAATATCTTTAATTCCCATTGTAATTGCTAATTGTGGATGATTATCTTCATTTTTAAATCGATTTTTAATTGAATAATCAGATAATCCGACTATTTTGGTACGATTGATTAATTTTCCTTCTAGATGATTAAAAGAAATTTTTAAGTCGGAATCTAAATAAAGAAGAGTAAAATCAAAAAAAGAAATATTATTTAGAATTTGGTTATAGGAAAATACATCTTTTGGATAATAAAAATTCTCTGATTTAAGATCAATTTTTTTGATTAAATTATCATCAATAATTTTATTAAGGGCAAAAATTTTATTTTTGTCTGAATTTATATATTCACTAAGAATAAAAATTTTACTTTGAATAAAACTAATTATTTCATTTCGGTAGCATTGAATGATTTTTTGATAAAGATCAATTAAAGAATTTTCAGAAGTAAGGAGTAAATAAGGATTCTCCTGCTCTTTTACGATATTTATAATTTGATTAGCGGTTATTTCTAAAATCTTTTTATATGATTCTACGACTATTTTCATTTCTTATTATTTTAAACTCTCTTTTGACAACTTAATTATTATTTCTTATTTTTTACTTTTTTTAAAATTTTTTTAATTGTTGTATCTTTTTTTTCTAAATTTCTTAGATGAACTTGTTGTTCTCCCTTTTCTCTTTTATTTCTTTCTTCTTTTGTTTCTAATTCCACACCATTTATATATGTGTTTTTAATTGCAAAATTTTTTCGATCTAATAATAAAATATCAGCATCATAACCACGTTCTAATTTTCCCTTATTTAAACCTAAAAGATTTGCAGCATTTGTTGAGGTTGCAAGAATGCATTCTTCTAAAGAAGCACCTAAGAAATTTCAATTCCTAAAAGCATTAAGCATTGTATGGACAGAACCAACAACTTTTCCTTTATTGTTATAGACCGCATCATCTTTTTTTTCAAAGTAACGATTAAAAATGATATATTCACCATTTTCTAATCCTTTTACATGTAATGAATCAGTAATTAAAATTAAATGTTTTTTATCTTTCTTACGATAGATTTTTTTAGATTCTTTTAAATTATGATGAATATGATCATTAATAAATTCGATATATATATTATTGCTTTTTAGAGCATATCTTGCTAAACTATCTTTTTTTTCGCCTAATTTAATCATTTCGTGATTAAAATGAGTGATCCCATCGATTTTTTTGCTAATAATATCTTTTTTTTCTGCCTTTGTATGTCCGGCGAATATCTTAATTCCATTAGCATTTAAAATATCAATTATTTCTTTATTTACATCCTTTGGATCGATTGTCATCATTTTAATTGTTTTAATAAATTTATTAAAATATTGATCAACATTGTAAATTGTTAATTTTCTTACAGAAAATCGATCAAAGAAATTTCCTGGTTTATCTTTATCAATAAAAGGACCTTCGATATGCCAACCGATGAAATTAGCGCCATTATTTTTTTTATCAATTAAATCAGAGATATTTTTTAAAGAAATTCTTAAGCTATCAATATCTAATGCCGGTAAAACACCGACAACACTGGTAACACCTTCATGTATTGCCACATCTTTTAAATATCTTAAAGCATTTTCTTTTTTGCCATTTAATCAATCAAAGCCATATCCACCATACGTATGAATATCAATAAAGCCTGGAATAATTAAAAAATCATCAACTTTCTGCTCTTTTTTTAAAAATTTAATATTAGAAATTTTCCCATTTAAAATTTTAAGTTCAATTTTTCGATTTTTGTAATCGTAACCTGTAATTATTTTTTCCATTTAGAATAAATTTAACCTTGTTTTTAAATTATTTAGTTAATTTTACAAATTATAATATATTTATATATAATCTTTTTTATCTCTCATGATTTTAATTTTTGAAATAATTTATTATTTTAGGAAATTTACTGAGAAAAATAATGGAGAAAAAATGATCAAAAAATATAATCATTTGTTAACTGAAAAAAAATGACAAAAATATTGAGAAAAAAATAATATTTTTTATACTAATTTGAATACAAATAAAAATAAATATTATGTTTTAGATATGTTTCCATATCCTTCAGGTTCTGGTTTACATGTTGGTCATCCAGAAGGATATACAGCAACAGATATTATTGCAAGAATGAAGAAAATGCAAGGATATGAAGTTTTACATCCAATAGGCTTTGATGCTTTTGGATTACCAGCTGAGCAATATGCGATTAAAACGGGAAACTCACCAAGAGATTTTACTAAAAAAAATATCTCTAACTTCCGTGATCAATTAAAAAAATTAGCTTTTTCTTTTGATTGAAGTAAAGAAATAAACACAACTGATAAAAATTATTTCAAAACTACACAGATAATTTTTGCTAAGCTTTATCAAAATGGATTAGCAGAACTTAAAGAAATTGAGGTTAATTGATCACCGTCATTAAACACTGTTCTTGCTAATGAAGAAGTTATTTTAAATAAAAAGGGAATAAAAGTAGCAGAACGTGATGAACTTCCTGTTTATCAGAAAAAAATGAAACAGTGAGTTTTGAAAATTACAAAATATGCTGATCGCTTATTTAAAGGATTAGAAAAATTAGATTGACCTGAATCTATCAAAAATTTACAAAAAAATTGGATTTATTTAAAAGATAATAATAATAATTTTACAGATAAATTACATTTAAAAGATTGAATATTTGCAAGACAGAGATATTGAGGTGAACCATTTCCGATTGTTCATTTTGAAGATGGTGAAATTTATTTGATTCCGGAAAATCAATATCCAATTGAATTACCAGAAATTAAAAATTATCATTTTTCAGCAGATGGAAAACCAGCTTTGAGTCAGGCTAAAGATTGAATAAATGTCGAAATTAATGGTAAAAAAGGAAAAAGAGATTTAAATACAATGCCTCAATGAGCAGGTTCTTGTTGATATTATATTGGTTATTTATTAAAAAAAAGCGATGGTAAATATCTTGATCTTGAATCAAAAGAAGCTAAAAAATTAATCGATAAATGATTACCTGTCGATCTTTATATTGGCGGACAAGAGCATGCTGTTTTGCATCTTCTTTATGCAAGATTTTGACATTTATTTTTATATGATTTAAAAATAACAAAAATAGAAGAACCATTTATTCGCTTATTTAATCAAGGGATGATTTTGGGTGAAAATGGACAAAAGATGTCGAAATCAAAAGGGAATGTAATAAATCCTGATCAAATTGTCTCTAAATATGGAGCTGATACATTAAGAATTTATTTAATGTTTATTGGACCACTTGCCGATGATAAGGTTTGATCTGATAAATCAATCGCAGGAATCTATAATTGATTGCAAAGAATTTATCGCTTATTTACGGTAAATGCGAATTTAAAAGAAGTAAATAATCCTAATTATCAATTAAAAAATAATTTTAATAAATTATTAGCAAAAATAGAGACAAATTTCGCTAATTTAAAATTTAATCTTGCAATTTCAGAAATGATGATTTTTGTTAATTTTCTTTATAAAAACAAAGAAATTACAAAGGAAATTAGTTTATCATTTTTACAAATCTTATCATGCTTTGCTCCGCATATCGCAGAAGAAATTGCTTTTTTAAGAGAGAAAAAAATTATTAATTTTTTTAATCAAAATTGACCTAAAAAATATACAATAAAATTAGAAAAAGCGAAAAAAATTTATCTTGTGCAAATAAATGGAAAATTTAGGGGACAAATTATTAAAAAAGAGAATCTCAATATTAAAAAAGAAATTGAGTTAAGAGGGCATTTAGAAAAAAAATTCAAAAAATACTTGCAAAATAAAGATAACTATAATTTAAAGATAATTAAGGATAAAATTATCGTCATAAATTTTTAAAAAAAGTATTATAATAATTCTGCAATTTTTTTGATTAAAATTAATCAGAAATAAGATAATAAAAATAAAAGGATGTAATGTGAGCAAACTATGAAATTTGTGTTCTTTTCTTTAACCGGAAATACAAAAAAAATTGCTGAAAAATTAGATTTATTTCCAATAGAAGAAATTAAAAATGATTTATTAATCAATGATAATTATATTTTAATCGCCTCTTCTATTGGCTTTGGCCAAGTTCAACCAGAGGTTAAGTCTTTTTTAAAAAATAATAGTGAAAAAATGATCGGAGTAATTGGATCGGGAAATAGAAATTGAGGACAGAGTTATTGTAAGGCAGCAAAAACTATTTCAAAAGAATATAATGTCAAATATTTCGCTAGTATTGAATTAGCGGGAACAAATAATCAAATTGAAGAATGCAGAAAAAATATTTTGGAGTTTTTAAGTAATGGAAATTAATTATCATGAGCATTTAATCGATATAAAATTAAATAATCAAATCAAATTGAAAGATAAGACAGATTTTTATCAATTAGATAAAGATAAAATTGCACGAGATATCTTTCTTGCTAATTTTTATAAAAATTATCAATTTGATAAAAAAGGTTATGAAAAAATAAAAGAACTTTCAGATCTTAAACTTTATAATCCGATAGTTTTAAAATGATATTCTAAACAGCAAATAGATGATTTGTATGATTTTTTATTATCAACAAATCATCTATTTGATTCATATATGGCTGCAAAAAAATTTTTAAATGAATATGTTTTAAAATCTGTCGATAAAAATATAAATTATGAAGATTATTTTGATCGTGTTTTAATTTTATCTTTATATCTTGGTCGTGGTAATTATCATATTGCAAAAGATATTGCTACAGAAATTATAAATGGAAGATATCAACCTGCAACACCTACAATGCAAGATGCAGGCAGAATAAATTCAGGCGAAATGATTTCATGCTTTTTACTTGAGATGGACGATACATTAAATTCAATTAATTATGTTCTTGGAACTTCATTACATCTTTCAAAAATTGGCGGTGGAGTTGCTGTTAATCTTTCTAAAATTAGATCAAGAGGTTCTTCTTTAAGGGGGGTAAGAAATATCACAGCAGGAATAATGCCAATTTTAAAATTATTAGAAGATGGATTTTCGTTTGCAAATAAATTAGATCAACGAAATGGCGCTGGTGCTGCTTATTTAAATGTTTTTCACAAAGATGTATTAGAATTTTTAGATACAAAAAAGATAAATGCTGACGAAAAACATCGAATTCAATTTCTTTCTTTAGGACTTATTGTTAGTGATAAAATGTTTGAACTTGCAAAAGAAAACAAAATGATGGCAACCTTTTCTCCTTATGATGTAAAGAAATATTATCACAAAGATTTGGATGATCTTGATATCAATAAAGATTATCAAAAATTAGTAGATGACCAAAGAATTGCTAAAAGTTATATTTCTGCTCGTAAATTATTATTAAAGATCGCAAAAACTCAACTTGAATCTGGTTATCCTTATATTATGTATAAAGATAATGCAAATAAAGTTCATCCATTAAAAAATATTGGACAGATTAAAATGAGTAATCTTTGTACAGAGATATTTCAATTACAAGAAACTTCAATTATTAATAATTATGATGAAAAAGATTTAATTAAACGTGATGTATTATGTAATTTGGGTTCTTTAAATATTGCAAAAGTTATGGAAAATAAAGATATTGAAAAAACAGTATCTGTCGCCGTTGAGGCATTAACAGCTGTTACTGATTTATCAGAACTTAAATTTGCTCCAGGAATTAATAAAGCTAATAAAGAATTACACGCAATCGGTCTAGGGGCTTTAAATTTACATGGTTATCTTGCCAAAAATCGAATTAATTATGAATCGGCTACAGCTCGTGAATTTGCTAGTGTTTTTTTTAGTGCGGTTAATTTTTATTCAATTAAAAAATCAATGGAAATTGCAAAAAGAAAACAGCAAAAATTTATTGATTTTGATAAATCTGAATATGCAAATGGCAATTATTTTAAAAAATATTTTATAAATGATTTTTTACCAAAAGAAGAATTAGTAAAAAAACTTTTTTTAGGAATCAAATTGCCCTCTATTAGTGATTGAAAAGAATTGGCTGTTAATGTAAAAAAATATGGACTTTATCATGGTTATCGTTTAGCAATTGCTCCTAATCAATCAACTGCTTATATCGCAAACGCTACTCCTTCTGTGATGCCTATTACTTCACTTATTGAAGCAAGAACATATGCAAATTCAATAACATATTATCCGATGCCTTATCTTAGAAAAGATAATGTTTTATTTTATAAAAATGCATATAATATGGATCAAAAAAAGATTATTGATATGGTTGCATCAATCCAAGAACATGTTGATCAAGGAATATCAACAATTCTTTATGTTGATAGTTCAATTTCAACAAAAGATCTTGCAAAATTATATATTTATGCAAATAAGAAAGGTTTAAAAGCTTTATATTATACAAGAACAAAAAATTTAAAAATTGAGGAGTGTGAATCTTGTTATGCTTAATAAAAAAGAACAAATTATCAAAGCGATAAATTGAAATAAAATTGAAAATAATTATGTTAAATTGTTTTGAGATCAAAATATTAGACAATTTTGAGTTGATGAAGAGATTTCATTAGTTGAGGATCGAAAGCATTGAGATAAATTAAATCAAGAGCAAAAAGATACTTATGAAAAAATTCTTGCCGGTCTTACTTTACTTGATACTGAACAAGGAGGAGTGGGGATGCCACTTATCCTTGATAAAATTGATGATCTGCATGTAAAGGCGGTCTTTGCTTTTATGGCAGCAATGGAGCAGATGCATGCAAAATCTTATTCTACAATTTTCTCAACTCTTTCAAATTCAGAGAGAATTAATGAGCTTTTTGATTGAGTTCAAGATAATAAATATTTGCAATACAAGGTAAAAAAAGTTGATTCTTATTATCGAAAGATAAATAACGAAGAAGATCTTTATCTTGCACTTACAACTTCGGTTCTTTTAGAGACATTTTTATTTTATTCTGGCTTTTTTTATCCATTATGATTTTCAGGACAGGGAAAGTTAGTCGGATCAGGAGAAATTATCAATCTTATTATTAGAGATGAATCGGTTCATGGAACTTTTGTGGGCTTAATTGCGCAAAATATTTTTAAAAAATTTACAATCGAAAAAAAAGCAGAGTTAAGTAAAAAAGTTTATGATTTAATGTTAGATCTTTATCAAAATGAAATTAATTATACAAAAGAACTTTATGATAAAGTTAATCTTACTGATGATGTGGTAAAATTTATTAAATATAATGCTGATAAAGCTTTAATGAATTTTGGTTTTGATCCTTATTTTAATATCAATGATAAAGATATAAATCCGATCATTTTAAATGGATTAGATACAGAAACTAAAACACATGATTTTTTTTCAACAAAAGGGAATGGATATATTAAACCGATTGTCCATGAAGAATTAAATGATGAAGATTTTGAAGATTTTTAATTAGATAATAGAAAGATAAATGAAAGAACAAAAGAATGTAGATTTATATCATAACTTTGTAGGACTTTTCTTGTTTTTTTTCAGGAAAATGATCTTTTCGGTTTGATTTTATTTTTTAATAATTATCGTTCCTTTTTTATTTAGTCTCGCCTTTCTTACACAGACACCGACATTTTTGGTCGTTGATAGTGTGATTTCCTTTTCGCTAATTTTTAATATTTTATTGTTTTATGGAATTTTATTTTTCTCTTTTCATAAATCGCATTTTTATCTTTTGATAAATCAAAAATTTAATTATAAGAAGATATTTATTTATTTTCCAATTTTTCTTAATTTATTAATTGTTGTTATTTTTACAACTTTTTTTGCAATTTTATTTTTTTATATTTTTGTAAATAGTGATTGATTATTTTTGGAAACATGAAATTATAGTGAAAATTATTTTTATCAAATTAAAGATATTGCTGATTTTCGCTGAGGGTTACTAATTTATTATTTGCTTATTATTTTTATGATTACTTTTACATTGGCTTTTTTATTGCAAAATTTAAGTAATAATTTTAATTCATTTCTTTTATTTTCACTATTTGTAATAATAATCATAATTCTTTTTTCTGGGACATTTGGAATAACATCGGCATTTGATACACCAAGATATAAAGATAATAGTAATGAATTATTATATAATTATGATCAAAATGAACAAATTTTAACCTTTAAACCATATTTTGATCGAAACGACCCTGATTTTTTTAATAAAAGATTTTTTCAAGATTTTACCTTCGGTCGTTTCATTGAGATGTTTAATCCTTATTATTACATCTCGGCATGAGGACAATTTGATATTTTTATTGATTTTTATCGAACAACATCACTTTCTCTTCCCGGAATTGATCCAATTATAATAAATGAAAGTGATCCTAGTACATGAGTAAGATATAGCTATGTGATGTTTTCGTTTACAAATTGATTATGATCATCTTATATTTTTGTTCCTTATATTTTCATTTTCTTTTATGGTTTCTTAGGGATTTTTATTGCGAAAAAAAAGAAAAAAAGATAATATCATATTATAAGGTTTTAAGATAAATGCAAATAAAAAATAAAAATGGGAATTTTTTTCAAATCAATATTTGTTTTGAATTAATGTTATTTTATTTTAAAAAAATTATTACGTCGTATCAATTTTACCTTGGAATAATTTTAGTTCCTTTCTTTTTTTGTTTATTTTTACTAACACAATTGCCAGCTTTTTTAACTGTTGATAGTACAATTGGATTTGCTTTAATTTTTAATGTTTTTATTTTTTATGGAATTTTATTTTTTAATTTTCGGAAATCACATTTTTATTTTTCAATTGAACAAAAATTTGATAATAATAAATTTATGGCACATCTGCCAATTTTTTTTAATTTAGTTATCATTGCTTTTCTTACATTTCTTTTTTCGTTATTTTTTATCTTTTTATTTGATCAACTTAATTGAATTGCGGTTCAGAATTGAAGTAATCCTGATAATTATTATCAAATTGCTAAGATTTCTGATTATCGTTGAGGATTATTAATTTATTATATTTCTATCATTTTTATAATTTCTATTTCGTTAGCTTTTTTAATTCAAGTTTTAAGTAAAAAGCTAAATTCTTATATTTTATTAGCGGTTTGTATTTTCATTTTAATCATGATGTTTTCGGGAACCTTACTTAACTTTACAATTTTTACTTTCCCTAATTCTAATAATTCAAATGATCTTTTATATAGTTATAATCCAGAAACACATGTTTTAACTTTTAAACCTTATTTTGACCCTAATACAACCTTTTTTCCTACTTGAAGGTTTTTTTATGATTTTTCTTTTTTTAAATTTATGCAAATGTTTAATCCCTTTTACTATATTACAGTATGAGGGCAATATGATATTTTTATCGATAGTTATCGGATAACATCACTTTCTCTTCCAGGGATTGATGAAATCATAATAGATCAAAACGACCCTAGCACATGAGTATTATATGATTATGTGATGTTCTCATTTACAAATTGATTATGAGCATCTTATATTTTTGTTCCCTATCTTTTTATTTTCTCCTACACTTTTTTAGCGATTTTTATTGCTAAGAAAAAGAAAAAAAGATAATATCATATTATAAGGCTTGAAATAAATGTGAAAAGAAATAAGAATTTAAGTTTTTTTGGAAATCAATATTTGCTTGAATTAACATTTTTTTATTTTAAAAAACTAGTAACATCATATTGATTTTATCTTGGAATAATTTTAATTCCTCTTTTTTTCTGTTTATTTTTACTAACACAATTACCAGCATTTTTAACTGTTGGTAGTACAATCGGTTTTGCTTTAATTTTTAATACTATTATTTTTTATGGTGTCTTATTTTTTAATTTTCGTAAATCACACTTTTATTTTTCAATTGAACAAAAATTTGATAATCATAAATTTATGATTCATCTTCCAATTTTTTTTAATTTGGTTATCATTGCATTTATTACTTTTTCTTTTTCATTATTTTTTATTTTTTTATTTGATCAACTTAATTGAATTGCAGCTAGAGATTGAACTCATACTGAAGGACATTATTATCAATTATCTAAAATTTCTGATTATCGCTGAGGATTATTAATTTATTATATTTCTATCATTTTTATAGTTTCTATTTCGGTAGCTTTTTTGATTCAAATATTAAGTAAAAATCTTAATTTTTATTTTTTATTAATGATTTTTATTTTCATTTTGATTATGCTTTTTTCGGGAACGGCGTTTGATTTTTCAACTTTTGTTTCTCCTCGCTCTAATAATTCAGAGGATCTTTTATATAGTTATAATCCAGAAACACAAGTTTTAACTTTTAAACCTTATTTAGATCCTAGTAATAATCCTAATTTACGTTTTCTGAACAATTTCTCTTTTTTTACATTTATGAAAATGTTTAATCCTTTTTACTATATTACAGAATGAGGGCAATATGATATTTTTACTGAGAGTTATGCAACAAAATCACTTTCACTTCCGGGTCTTCCTGAAATCGTAATAGATCAAAACGATCCTAGCACATGGGTATTATACGATTATGTAATGTTTTCATTTACAAATTGATTATGAGCATCTTATATTTTTGCCCCTTATCTTTTTATTATCTTTTATACTTTTTTAGCAATTTTTATTGCGAAAAAAAAGAAAAAAAGATAATATCATATTATAAGGTTTTAAAATAAATGCGAATAAGAAATAAGAATGTAGGTTTTTTTGAAAACCGATATTTATTTGAATTAACGAGATTTTACTTTAAAAAATTAGTAACATCATATTGATTTTATCTTGGAATAATTTTAATTCCTTTCTTTTTTTGTCTATTTTTGCTAACACAATTGCCAGCATTTTTAACTGTTGATAGTACGATTGTATTTGCTTTAATTTTTAATATTATTATTTTTTATGGTGTATTATTTTTTAATTTTCGTAAATCACATTTTTATCTTTTAATTAAACAAAAATTTAATAATCATAGATTTATTTCGCATCTACCAATATTTTTTAATTTAATCATTATCACTTTTCTTACATTTGTTTTTTCATTATTTTTTATTTTTTTATTTGATAAAATTAATTGAATCGCCGTTCAAAATTGAAATAATGCTGAATATCATTATCAATTATCTAAAATTTCTGATTATCGCTGAGGATTATTAATTTATTATATAATTGTCATTTTTAT
Source organism: Candidatus Hepatoplasma scabrum (assembly GCA_027925325.1). Lineage (GTDB taxonomy): Bacteria > Bacillota_I > Bacilli_A > Mycoplasmatales > Hepatoplasmataceae > Hepatoplasma > Hepatoplasma scabrum. The sequence continues at coordinate 324,723 of AP027133.1, read as the reverse complement.
TATTTCGATTTCGTTAGCATTTTTAATTCAAACTTTAAGTAGAAATCTTAGTTTTTATATTTTAATTACCGTTTTTATTTTTGTCTTGATAGTAACTTTTTCAGGAACCTTGCTTTTTACAATTTTTATTACTCCTTATTCTAATCATTCAAATGATCTTTTATATAGTTATAATCCAGAAACGCAAATTTTAACTTTTAAACCTTATTTTGATCCAAGTGCTCCAAAGACAGAAAATCAATACTTTTTCAATGATTTTTCTATTCATAAATTTATACAAATGTTTAATCCTTTTTACTATATTACGGTATGAGGGCAATATGATATTTTTATCGATAGTTATCGAACAACATCACTTACACTTCCGGGACTTAATGAAATTGTAATAGATCAAAATGACCCTAGTACATGAGTAAAATATGATTATGTAATGTTCTCATTTACAAATTGATTATGAGCATCCTATATTTTTGTTCCATATATTTTTATCTTTACTTATAGTTTTTTAGGGGCTTTGATTGTAAAAAAGAAAAAAAAATATAATGATTAAAATATTTTAGTAAATGAGTTGAAAAATGGGGAATAGATACAATTTTAAGACTTTTTATTTGATAAATTTTTATTTTAAAAAAAGTATAAAATCTCTCTGATTTTATATAACTTTATTCTTTACTCCTTTATTTTTTGATCTTGCTTTTTTTCTGCAAACGCCGACTGTTTTATCAATTGATAGTACGATCGCTTATTCAATTATTTTTAATACTTTTTTATTTTATGGCTTGATATTTTTTAATATTAGAAGATCTCATTTTTATTTTTTAATAAAACAAAAAACTACCAACAAATTTCAAATTTATTTTCCTATTTTTATAAATTTACTTTTATTTGCTTTTTTTTCTTTTTTTATCGCTCTTACATATCTTTATATATTTCACGCATTAAATATTGTCGCTTTTTGAGATTTGCAAAATAAAAATATAATTTATTATCAAATTAAAGATTTTAATCAACTTCGATGAGGAATTTTAATTTATTATGTTTTAATTATCTTTTTTGAATCTTTTGTAATTGCTTTTTTAATTCAATCCTTTAGTAAAAATTTAAGGAATTATTTTATCGTTATTCTTTTTGTATTTGTGATAATTTTGCTTTTTTCTGCTACTTTTGTCTTTCGTGCTGTTTTTTCAAAACCATATTCAGATTCAGCTGATGCTATTTATTATTATTCTTATGATTCAGAAAGTCAGGTTTTAACTTTTAAACCTTATTTTGATCGTAATGCAAGAGTTGATAAGACCTTTTTTTATGATTTTAATATTTTTCAATTTATTCATATGTTAAATCCATATTATTGAATCATTCAATGAAGTCAATATGATGTATTTGTTAATTTTTATCGAACCACATCACTTTATCTTCCTGGAATTGATCCATCTAATAATGATAAATTAATCATAAATCCAAATGATCCTAGCACATGAGTATTATTTAGATATAAAATGTTTTCTTTTAGTTGTTGGTTATGATCGGCTTATATTTTTGTTCCTTATATTTATTTAATTTTATTTGGTTTATTAGGAATTTATATTTCAAGAAAAACAAAAAATAAATAAAATAATAAATTTAATTACTGATTGTTTACTTAATTTAAATAATTGAAATTATTTAGATATAATTTTTTTGTTATGAAAAAATTAAATTCAATTCAGATCAGAAAGCTATGAATTGATTTTTTTACTAAAAAAAATCATCTACTAATTTCTTCTTCTTCATTAATCCCTAAAAATGATAATTCATTATTATGAATAAATTCTGGTGTTGCAACTTTAAAAAATTATTTTAGTGCAGAAAAAAAACCACCAAGCAAAAAACTTGTAAATTATCAAAGATCAATTAGAACGGGCGACATTGATAAGATCGGAATAACTGCTCGTCATCAAACCCTTTTTGAAATGCTTGGCAATTTTTCAATCGGCGATTATTTTAAAAAAGAAGCGATTGATTATGCTTATGAATTATTATTTGCAAAGGAATACTTTGCATTTACAAAAGAAAAGATTTATATTACTGTTTTTAATGATGATCAAAATGCATATGATTTTTGAATTAAAAAAGGAATAGCAAAAAATCATCTTTTTAAAATGGGAAGAGAAACAAATTTTTGAGATATCGGCAAAGGACCGTGTGGACCTTCTACTGAAATATTTTATGATCGCGGAAAAGAATATGATAAAAGAGATGCATCAATATTGATTAAAGATGATATCGAAAATGATCGTTTTATAGAGATTTGAAATATTGTTTTTTCAGAATTTAGTAATGATGGTAAAGGTAATTATCAAGAATTACCACAAAAAAATATCGATACGGGAGCAGGACTTGAAAGATTAACGATGATTTTTGAAGATACTCCCACTACTTTTGAGACAGACATTTTTAAACCAATCATTAAAGAATTAGAAAAATTTTCTTCTTATAATTATCTTTGAGATTATCATCCAACAAAACTTTGACAAGAAAATAAAAAACAAGCGGAAGTAAATAGTGAATTTAAAAAAATAGCAGACTTTACACGTGCAATTACTTTTATGTTGGCTGATCAAGCTAATTTTAGTGCAACAGGAAGAGGATATGTAATTCGAAGATTATTAAGAGAAGCGATAATTACTGCGGAGCAATTAGAAATTAGCTTTACTTTTTTGCGAAAAATTATCGCAATTATCTGTGAAAATGAAAAAGAAAGATATCCATATCTAATTTTAAATCAAAATAAAATTTTAAATTTAGTAATTGAAGAGGGTGAAAAATTTAATAAAACATATAAACAAGCATTAGCGATGTTTTTAAAATATAAAAAAGAAAATAGGTTAAATACAGAGCAAATTTTTAAATTACATGAAACTTATGGATTGCCATTAAATTTAAGTTATATAAAAAAATTAACTAGTAAATATCAAATTGAGATTGATTATCAAAAATTATTAGAATTAAATAATCAATTTAAATTAAAATCAAAGCAAAATGCTAATTTTATTAAAGGAATGGAAATACAAAAAAAATTATTTCCAAAATTAAAAGAGACATTGTTTTTAGGATACAATGATTATAAAAATCCTTTTAAAGCGAAAGTTATTGCCATTTTGGATAATTATCTTGTTTGTGATAAGACCATTTTTTATCCAACTTCAGGAGGACAAGAATCAGATCTAGGAACAATTGATAATGTCAATGTTCTTACTGTTTTTAAAACAGAAAATGACTTAATTATTCATTTACTAGAAGAAAATCCATTTAAAATCGGACAACACGTTGAATTAAAAATTGATCTTGATAGAAGAAAAAAATTAACAAATAATCATTCTGCAACTCATTTGCTTTTTAAAGCGCTTGAAATTATTTTAAAGCAAGATTTAAAACAAGTCGGTTCAAAAGTGGCTCCATCTTTTTTAAGATTTGATTTTTCTTATCAAAAAGAGATTACTAAAAACGAATTAGATGCTGCTGAAAATTTAGCAAATAATTGAATTAAAAAAGGTTTTCAATCAGAGATTAAAATTTTAAAATTAAAAGAGGCTTTAAAATTAAATCCTGGTTATCTTGAAGGAAAAAATTATAAAGAATCTGTTCGAATTGTAAAATTAACAGATGAGACAATCGATCTTTGCGGTGGAACTCATGTCACAAATATCAAAGAAATTGAAGCGATAAAAATTGCAAAATTAGAGAAAAAAGGTTCAGGTATTTATCGTTTACAAGCGATTACAGGTAAAAATAATATTAAATCATATTTTGTAAAAGAAAATGAAGAAATTTGATTTAAAATTGCTGATCCTATAATTAAAAATTTAGATGATATATTTTTAAATGATCAAAAAATTTTAACGGCAGATAAAATTTCTGATTTAAAGAAAATACAAACAAATTTAAATAAATTAAAATTTGATCAGCAAAATTTTAATCAAGATCTCAATAATTTGATAGATAAAAGTCAAGTTTTAATTGATTGAACTTTAAAAATAAAGACACAACAATTAGAATTAAAATTAAAAGAAATATTAGCAACAAAAGAAGATATTATTTATCTTAATTTAAAAAAATTAAATTTAAAAAATTTAACAAAAATTGCTTTTAAAGCATTATTAGATAAGGAAGAAAAAACTCTTTTACTTGCTTTATTTGATCAACAAAAATATACTTTATTTATTGTATTAGGACAAAAAAGTAAATTTAAAAACAGAATTATCGAATTAGAAAATAAATTAAATGAATTTAATTTAAAAGGTGGCGGTAAGAATTATTTATATGTTTTCGGTGGGAAAATAGATAACTTAAAAATGGTTGAAAATACAATTATTAAATTCTTAAAGGAAAAAAAATAGGATGAGAAAATTAGCAATTGATCTTGGAGAAAAAAGTCTTGGGGTTTGTATAAGTGATAAAAATAATATTATTGCGATTCCGATTGAAAATTATTTTTTTAAAAGATTTGATTTTTTAGAAGCAACAAAAATTATTTTAAATCTTTTGCAAAAACATGATGATATTGATACGATTATTATCGGTTATCCAAAAAGAACAGATAATAAAAAAAGTCAGGCAACAATTAATGTTGATAATTTTCTTGAAATTTTCCAGAAAAAAAACAATAAAATAAAAATTATTCTCTTTGATGAAAGATTTACAACTAAACGAGCAGGAGAATATATTAAAGAAAATAAAGTTGATTTTAAGGCAAATAAAGATCTTTTTGCGGCCTGTCTTATGTTAACTGATTATTTAGGGAAAGTTTAATTATTAAGATGGATACAGCGGATGCACTTGTTTTATCATTAATAATAGTTTCTATTTTAGCTATTTTAGTATTGGTGATTGTAAATATTAGATTATATTTAGTTAAAAAAAAATATAGTATAAAAAGACAAAATACACAAAATAAAAATGATTCAATCCAAATTGAAAAAAATAATCAAGAACAAAATAAAAATAGTATTATAAATACAGAGAAAAATTTACAAATTGATGATTTTAAAAGTGAGAATGATTATTTTGATTATTTTAATCTAATGGCTTTGGATGATTTAAAAAAAGCATTAATAGATTTACAAATTGATTATGATCAAACGTTACCAAAAGATCAACTTATTAAATTATTATTAGAAGAATTGCAAAATGTTGAAAATGAAACAAAAAAGTAAAATTATTTTAATATCAGGTGGGACAGCATCGGGCAAAAGTGCGATCTCAAAAGATCTTTCTGAAATTTTTCAAAAAAACAAAATTGATGCTTCTTTTTTTAGTATCGATAATTATTATTATGATGAGAAAGAGATAAAAAATATTTTCAAAATTAATGATCTTACAAAAGTTAATTTTGATGATCCAAATACAATTAATTGGAAAGATTTTAATGATGATCTAAATAAAGTTTTTTCTGGTTTGATTGTTGAACGAAAAATTTATAACTTTAAAACATGTAACTATGATCTTAGCAAAACATTTAAAGTTAAACCAGCAGAATATATTATTATTGAAGGAATATTTGCCTTTTTCAATCAAAAATTACTAAATAATGCCTTTAAGAAGATTTATATTGAAGCTGACGGTGATTTACGTTTAATTAGAAGATATAAAAGAGATTATAATTATCATCATCATAATCATTCATTTAATTGTGAAAATTTTATTAATCGTTGAGAAAAACAGATATATCCAATGTTTAAAAAATATATTGAAAAAAATCGCAAACAAGCAGATTATGTAATTTTAAATAATATTGATAGTAAAATTAATATAAATAAAAAAGCAAAGCAGATTTTTGATTTGATAAAGGATAATAATTAAATTAAATAATTTTTATATTTTAAATAATGATATTATTTATATGTTAATTTTTTTTTGGACTAATTTAATTAAACAAATATTAATAGGGAAAATAATGAATAAAAAAAGAGAAGATTTAAATATCGGAAAAGATATGACAGGTGAAAAAATCTTATTAACTAGAACTGGATACGAAGATAAAAAGAATCGTCTTAAAGAATTGGTCAGTATAATTCGTCCACAAATTTTAAAAGAATTAAGTGCTGCACGCGAACAAGGTGATTTGAGTGAAAATGCAGATTATGATACTGCAAAGGATAAACAAGCAAAAATTGAAGCTGAAATTTTTGAATTAGAAAATGTCTTATCAAAAGCAAAAATCGTTGATATCAAAAAAAATGATTATGTTCAATTAGGCTCAATTATCGAATACCATAAAAAAGGGGAGAAAAATATTAGAAAAGTGCAAATTGTTGGTTCAATTGAAGCCAATCCTCTTTTAAATATTCCACAAATTGGAAATGATTCTCCTTTTGCAAGATCACTATTAAATCATAAAAAAGGTGATATGGTTATGGTTATCACACCGGTTAACAATTATGAAATTAAGATTGTTTCAATCAAAAACTAATTTAAAATAGCAAAATTATTATTGTAACAGCATAAATTAAGATAAAATTTAATTAGTTTAATAAATTTATTAAAGAAATTTTAAATTACTTTTAATTTAAAATAATACAACAACCACTCCTTGAGGTTTTAAAAGTTTAAACTACCAAAAAGGGTGAGTCTTTGGAGGAAGAAAGTGTTAAAATACGCAATCATAAAAACCGGCGGCAAGCAGATTAAAGTAAATGTCGGTTCAGCAATTTGAGTTGAAAAATTAAATGCAGAAGTCGGTAATGAATATTTTTTTACAGATGTACTTGCAATTTACGATGGAGATAATTTGATCGCTGGTACTCCTAAAATTGATGCCAAAATTAAGGCTAGGGTACAAAAGCAAGGCAAGAATAAAAAGCTTATTATTTTTCGAACAAAGCAAAAGTCAAATTGAAAGAAAAAGCAGGGACATCGACAACCTTATACAAGACTTTTAGTGGAAGAAATTATTTATAAAGATAAAATAATTGATAAATATATTGAAGAAGAAAAAAAAGAACAAATTAAGCAAATTAAAAGTTCTGATCAAGATAATAAAATCAAGCAAATTAGTAATTTAAAAAAAGAAGATGAATTAAAGCAAGTTTCAGTCAACGAGATAGATAATAAACAAAAATAAGATGATTTTTATAGAATTTAAAGAAAATAAAAATAAAGAGTTTATTAGTTTTAATATAAGCGGACATGCAGATTGTGATCGAGATGATTTAAATAATAGTCTTGCTTGCGCCGGATGTTCTGCGATAGTATTTGGAAACATTAACAGTTTAGATAAATTAGATCAAAATAATCATAAAATTTTAATAAAAGATAATTTAATTAATATAAATATTTTAAAAATAACAAAACAAAACCAAATTTTACTAAAAGGATTATATTATTCTCTTAGTATGCTGAAAGAACAAAATAATAATTTTAAAATAAAAATTGAGAGGTAGATAAAAATGCTAGGATTAAAATACAAACTAGATTTACAATTTTTTGCTCATAAAAAAGGGGGAAGTTCTTCCAAAAATGGAAGAGATTCTCACAGCAAAAGATTGGGACAAAAACTTTCTGATGGACAGTTTGCTAAAAGTGGGGCGATTATTTATCGTCAACGCGGAACAAAAGTTCATCCAGGTTTAAATGTTAAAAAAGGCAAAGATGATACATTATTTGCAACTATAAATGGAATAGTCAAATATGTTCATAAAAATAATAAATTAACTGTTAATGTCAATCCGATAACGGATAACGGCGAGAAAAAAGGATAGAATAAATTTAAATTTTTTCATCTTCCTTTAGAATAGAAATGCAAGAAAATTCTTTTTCTGACGATAATAATTTATTTTCAGATAGTTCTTTTTTAATCTCCAAAAAGAACGAATTAGAAGAAATAGACTCACAAATTAATACTAATAATAAAATTCTTACAGATAAAAATAAATCTGAAAATCAAATCATATCTCTGGACGAAAAAAATAAAAAAGAAAAGAAAAAACGAAAATTTACCTTACACTCAATTATGATTGTAATCGGTTTATTATCATTTTTTATTTTCTTGACTTGAGTTATTCCACATGATTCTTGATGGGAATATCAAGAAGAGAATATCTACGTTTTCCAAAATTATTTTATTAGTCAAGATAACTTATCTGCTTTTGTTGATATGCTAATCAAAAGTGGATATCTTCCACCTGATTTCAATATAAATCAATTTCTAATTGATAATGGTTATCAGGCGCAATTAGATCAAATTATTGCTGATAGTGATAATTTTTCTGCAATCGCTCCTAAAGATGGATTTTACGGTCTTTTTGATATTTTCCTGTTAATCACAGCTGGATTTTTTCAAGCTTTTCCAATTATTATCTATTTATTTTCTTTAGGGGCATTTATTGAGATCATAATTCAAACTAAAACTTTTGATGCTTTGATCGGTTCTTTACTTTACAAATTAAAATCAAAACAACTTTATATTGTTCCAATTTTATTTATTTCCTTTTCTGCTTTTGGAACGATTTGAGGAATGCAAGAAGAAACACTTGCTTATTATTCAATCGTAACTCCATTAATGGTGATGATCGGCTTTAAACCGGTTGTTGCTGTTATGACAATGATGGTTGGTAATACAACCGGAATGGTCGCATCAGTGATTAATCCTTTTGCAACCGGAATAGCTTCCGAAGCAGTTGGAATATCATCAGGAGTTTTATTTTTATTCCGTCTTATTTTTTGATTTATTATTACAGCAATTGGAACTGTTTTTGTCACTACTTTTGCTTTTAAAACAAGACAAAAACCAGAAGAAACAATTTTAGATATTGAAAATAAACAGCAACAAGAACTTACAAAAAATTTAACGACTGATTTAAAAAATTATAAAAAAATGAGTCATAAGCAGCTTTATTCTATAATTACTTTTTTTGTAATCATTTTAATTATGATTATTGGTTTTATTCCTTGAGTTGATCTTTTAGGTCTAGATGAAGAAACTTATATCAATAATTGAAATAGCTTTTTCCAAAATTACTTTTTCATTTTTTCTACAATTATTACGCCATTTGGTTTATGAGGATTTTATGAAACTTCAGGATTATTTTTCTTTGGGATTTTTATATTAATTATTATCAATAGATTAAAAGTAAAAGATTGATCAAAATATTTATTTGATGGAATGAAAGGAATGATCGGTCTTGTTACGATTATTGCGATTGCCCGTGCTGTTTCAATTGTAATTATTTATTCTGGACTTATTTATGCCTTTATCAATCCGGATACGATTCCTGGACAAAATAATCTTTATCTTTACTACTTTACGATGTTTGCAATCTTTTTAGCCTTTTCAATGATTATTCCATCGACAAGTTCACTAGCCGTTCTTTGATTTCCGATCATCGCTGAATCTTTTAATATTACTAGCGGTAATAATATTGATCCAAACACAATTCAAATTCTTGGGGGAACGGTATTAATGTTTGTAATTGCAGAAGGAATCGCAAATATGATCACACCAACACAAGCCGTTGTCCTTACTTCTCTTGATGCGGCAAATGTTTCATATAAAGAATATTTAAAATCAGTTTATCCTTATGTTTCGATTTTACTGATATTAACGCTTATTCTTGTCATCCCTGTTCTTGTAACATTATCATAAGAAAAATATCATTTTATTATTTATTTATTGGTAAATAAATAGAATACAAAAAAATAGGATATTTTATTTATTTGGTATAATACTTCTTGTATTAATTAAGATTAATAGTAATTTTAAAAGTTAAAAAACTCTTTGTTTTAGAGTTATAAATTAAAGGAAAATAAATTTTATGGCTGAAAGTAAAAAACCAATTAGAAAAATAAAGATAGGAATTATTGGTGCTGGTGGTGGTGGTACAAATGCCATTGCTAATAATGCGCATAAATTTGTACCTTTTGACTGTAGTTTCTTGGCAATAAATACAGATATTCAAGCATTGGAAAAGCAAAGAAAAGGAGTAAAAAAAGATAATTCAAAATTTTTTGAACGTAAATTAATAGGACGTCGTTTAACAAGAGGTTTGGGAGCAGGTTCAAATCCTGATATTGGATGAAAAGCTGCTGCCGAAGATCGTGAATGAATCGAAAAATGATTATCTGATAAAAGACTTGTTTTTATTGCAACTGGAATGGGCGGAGGTTCAGGAACAGGAGCAGGTCCCTACATTGCAAGACTTGCAAAGAATATGGGAATTTTAACAATTGGTGTTTCAACATTACCTTTTCTTTTTGAAGGAAAAGAAAGAATGGATAATGCTTTAACAGGTTTAAAAACAATGGAAAAATATGCCGATCTTTCAATTGTTATTAATAATAATGATTTATTTAAGAAGCATTCTTCTGATACTGTTGAACATACATTTGCAAAAGCAGATAAATATTTAGGTGATGGAATTATTACTATTTTAAATTTATTACTTGAGGATGCTTTAATTAATCTTGACCTTGCTGATATTCGTAAAGTTATAAAAGATTCAGGTGGCGGATTTATAAATATTGCCTTTGCAAAAGGAATTGATGGAAGCGGTCTAGATAATAATAAAGAAAAATTTGAAAAAGCAATTTCTAATTTATTTGATCTTACTTTTATTCCTTCTGATGTTAAAACAGCAACAAAAGCATTATTGAGTATTTCTGGTTCACCAAACATTTTAAAAATGGAATATGTAAGATTTATTGTAAATAAAATCTTATCAGAAGTAAGTCATGATTTGGATATTATTTTTGGAGTAACAAATAATCCAGCTTTAGAAGATAATGTTAAAATTTCTCTTATTTTAACCGGAATGGATAAAATAGTTCTTACAGATGATGTAAAAGATATCGAAGAAAAATATTTTGCAAGTTAATTTTAAAAAGAATAAAAAGTTAATATAATTATATTAACTTTTTATATTTTTATTAGAGAAGAAAGTTATTTTAATAAAATAATAACGTGATATAATAATACATTATGAATTTAAATATAGCAAAACTGAAAAATTTAATGCAATCACAAGTTGGTGCTGATTGAAATACGCTATGAGAAAATAATATGGCGTTAATAATAGCATTAATAATTTTAGTTGCTACTTTTTTAATATTTTTAATTTTGCTGTTTGTGATTTTTTATAAAAATCGTAAAATAAGAAAAAAAATAATAAAAAATCAAGATAATCCAGAATTTACCGGTAAAAATAAAAAACTTTCTAAAAAGGAAAAACAAAAATTAGAAAGACAAAAAATTGAGCAACAAGAAGCAAAAGAAGCTTTATTAGAAGATGAGAATACCGCAAGCGATGATCAAATTGTTATAAAAGCGAAAAAAATGGGTATTGAAAATCCAGAGCAATATTCAACAGCTCGACTTGAACAATTAATTATGTTAAGAGAGATGAAAGAAGAATCATCAGAAGTTAAAAATGAGACTAATCAAACCGCTGATGCGACTAATAAAGAATTTTTACCTGTAAAAAAAACTTATGAAAATGATCAAAATCTTAGTGAAATAGTAAAAGAAGAAAAAATAGAAAAAATAAATAATGATGAATCTAATTTAGAAAAGAGTGAAGAAATTAAAGAAGATTCTGAACAATTTAAATTGGAACAAGCCAAATTAAAAATCGAACAAGAAAAATTAGATATTGAAAAAAAACGTTTAGATTTTGCAAAAGAACAAGCAGAAAAGCAAGCATTAGCTAAATTTTCTGAAGAAAATAAAGAGCCTTTATTGACAAAAGAAGTTAATATAGAAAATTTAGAATCAAGAAAAGAAGAATTAGAACAATTAAAAAAAGAACGTGAGTTAATATTTTTCCTTAAAAATGAACGTGAATCTATCAAAAAAGAATTAGAACAATTAAAAGAAGAAAAAGATAATGTTCTTAAAAAAGGTCGGCGTTTTTATGATGACAAATTAGATGAAGAAGAAAATTATTTAAGATATCTAAAAATGATGCATGAAAAAGATGAATTGGAACGTTTAAAAAGAGAGAATGCTGAATTAAATCGTTTAAGATATCAAAGAGAAAATTATCGTGAGGATTATTATCCACAAAATCGTAATCAAAGAGAAAAGTATTATGGTGATGATTATTATTTTAAACATTCATTGGATCATGAGTTTGAAAATTTAAAAAAATTACAAGAAGAAAATTTAAAATTAGCAAGACAAAATTCAGAGCAAATTGCACGCCAGCAACTGGAAAGAGAGATTGAAGAAAAATATAAAGAAAAATACCAGATAAAGGAAAATAATTTAGGTAGTCACGAAGTTAAGAAAAATGATCGAATTGAAAATATATTACTTTCAGTTGAAAATGAAATTGAAAAATTAGCAAGAAAAGTAAGTAAAATTGAGAATGGGATCAAAGAAGAAAGCGGTTATTTAAAAAAAGAAAATAATAATAAGAGAATAATTGAAAAATATAATAATAGTAATTACGATGAAGATGAAATAATTAGAACAATTCAACAAGAATTAAATGAGATTAATGATATTTTAAATAAAAAGAAAAAATAAGACAGAGATTTAGGCAATTTAATTGTCTAAATCTTTATTATATAAATTTCTAAGGAATAGTATTATTATGGTTAAAAACGATAAATTAAATAATAAAGATTTAATGTATCATCTTCAAAAAATAAAAAAATTATTAAAAGTTATCTCAAATAATAATAATTTTAAAAATAATCCAGAACACAATCTTAAAATTATTGTTTATGGAGTAGAAAGTTTTATTCATCAATTTCTAAAAATCGAAAATTTAGAAAATTTATTAGCAGATGAACAAGAAATAAAAGAATACATCACAGAAGCTATTAGTTTAATTTATTTTTATTTTTTAGAAAATAATTTTATTGATAAGCAAAAATTATTAGAATCATCTTTCTTGCAAACAAAAATAAATAAAGCAAAAGAAAAAATACACAAACAAGCAGAAAAAATAAATTTACAAGAAGAAGAACTATTGCAATTAAAAGAAAAAACAAAAAAAATTGAAGCAAATTGCAAAAAAAGTAAAAAATTAGAAGAAGAATTTATCCTTTTAAAAGAAGATAAATTAAAAATTGAAAATAAATACATAAGATCGACAAGTATTTTAAAAAAATTAAGAGCAAAACAGAAAACTTTAAAGATAGAAAATGATGAATTTAAAAAAATTATCAAAATTTTAAAGCAAGAAGAAAAAGAAAAAGCAATAAAAAGAGAAGTTAATCATAAAAATATTCAAAACGAGAAAACAAAAAGTAAAGTAAAAGAAGATAAATTAAAAATTGATCCTAATCGAAAAACAGAAAAAATTATCGAGAATACTAATAATGAAAATAAAAGAAACAAAAATTAAAGAAATTGTAAATTGAATTAGAGAAGAAGTAAAAAAAGCTAATGCAAAAGGAGTTTGCATCGCTATTTCAGGGGGAATAGATAGTGCAGTTTGTGCTGTATTAGCAAAGATTGCTTTTCCAAAAAATACAGAAGGTATTTTTTTAAATATTAATTCTTCAGATGAAGCACATAATAATTTTAAGTTGATAGTTGATAAATTTAAAATTAATCATCAATTAATAAATCTTGAAAATAGTTTTAATGCCTTTTTAAAAGATTTAAATATTTCCGGTAATAATAACTTATTAATTGAAGGTAATATCAAAGCAAGATTAAGAATGAATGCTTTATATGCTTATGCAAATATGAAAGACTATCTTGTTATCGGAACATCAAATTATTCTGAAATGTATTTGGGTTATTTTACAAAATGAGGAGATGGAGCTGCAGATATTTATCCAATTGCAAAATTTAAAAAATCAGAAATCTATCAATTAGGTTTATTGCTAAAACTTCCTACAAAAATACTTAAACAAAAACCAAGTGCTGATCTTTGATGTGGACAGACAGATGAAAAGGAATTAGGATTTAAATATGAAGATCTTGAAAGATATTGACAAAATGATCCTAATTTAGATAAGAAAATAAGTTCCAAAATTATAGCTTGTCATAAAAACAGCGAACATAAAAGAATTAAAAATTTAAACTGCTTTGATAAATAAAATTATTTCCCTCAAGCTTTAAATTTAATTTGATCGCGATTTGAAAAACTACGATCCTGATACTTGTTATCTTTTAAAAGATAATTCCCTTTTATTAAAATTTTTTGATTAAAGAAACTATTAATATTTAAAATTAGATCATCTAATTTGCTATTTATAGTTTTATTTTCTTTTTTAATAAAATATTCATTAAAATCATCATCAAATTTCATTTGTTTTTTAAGATAAATCTTATTTTTAAGTTCACCTAATCCCACTCCTATAAAATTAAATTCTTTTTCTTGATAATGATCATCAAATAATTTTAAAACAAAAGAGAAGATGATTTCAAAATTATCTTCATAGTGATCTAATAAGATTCTTTTACTTTTAATTTTTCTTAATAATATTGCCTTTTCAATCGTATTTTCAATTCTACTTTCGCTTTTATTATCTTTTGTTATCAAAAATACAACTCTTGTCGCAAGATTTCGATAATTTAATTTTTGGACCGCTTTAATTGTAAGTTTTTTTAATTTAGCAATAAGGATTTTATAATCTAAAATAGGAGCTTTAAAAGTTTCATGAAAAGAAATAGATTTTAAATCTTTTTCTTTTGTATCTAAATTATCATTGCCAATACCATTTGCCTCATCGATCAAAAGATCAAGATTTTTGCCAATCATATTTCGCAAAATTGTATATTGATCTTTCTTTTTTAATTTTGCAAGATCTTCAACTTTATATAAATTTAAATTATTAAATTTACGAGCAGTTTGCAATCCGATTCCATGAAATTCATTGATCGGTAATAATCATAATTTTTCTTTTATTTCATTTTGATAAATTGAATAAATTCCAAATGGTTTTTTTCTTTTTGAAGCGATTTTAGCAAGAATTTTACGATTAGAAATTCCAATTGAAACAGTGATTTTTAAATCATTAAAAATTTTAGATTGAATTTTTTTTGCTCAAAAAAAAGCATTTTGATTATTCTTTATTAATTTTGTAATATCAACATAACATTCATCAATTGAAGATATTTCAATGATGTTAGAAAAACTATTTATAATCTTAAATATTTTTTCTGAATAAAAAATATAATCATTAAAATTTGGTTCGATTAAAATTAAATTTACACATTTTTTTTTAGCCTTAAAGATCGGTTCTCCTGAATAAACACCGTATTTACGAGCAATATAATTGCAAGTGCTAATTACTCCTTTTCCATTAATTTTCTTTCCGATTGCAATTGGCTTTTTTTTATATTTTGGATTTTTAATTTCTTCTACTTGAGCAAAAAAGGCATCAACATCTATTGTTAAAATTGTTTTTTCCATGATAAATTTTTAATTGTTTTATAAATTATAAATAATTTATAATAGTACTAATATGAAATATATTATTCAATCAGAGAGTTTTTTTATTAAAAAAGAAGAAGTTGAAAATATTATTAAATTTGCTAATTTTAAAAGAGAACAAATTTTTATTTTTGATTACACTGAAAATCAATTTGCAAGAGCTTTTGATCAATATTTAAGTAATTCTATTTTTGGAGAAAAAAAAATTATTATTATCAATAATTGTTTATTTTTGGAGAAAAAAATTTTAGATAAAAAATTTATCAAAAAAATAAATATTTTATTTAATGCAAAAAATGATAATTTTTTAATTTTTAAAACAAATAAATTGAGCAAAAATAATCTTTTCTTAAATGAATTTTTAAAAGCAAAAAAAATTAATTTAATCTATAAACAAATTCCTAGTAAAATGGAAATTAATAAATTTTTAAGAGAAAAATTAAAACAAGATAATCTTTTTTTTGATTCCTATAAAATTAATAAAATACTTGGATATGTAAAATATGATTATGATATCTTACATAATGAATTAAAAAAAATTTCTTTATTAAAAGATAAAAGCATTACAAATGATCTCGATTTAATTATTTATGATTATGTAGGTGAAAACATTTTTAAATTATATGATTCGTTACTTGCAAAAAATATTTCTAACTTAAGTAAAATTTTGAATTCTCTTAAAACTAAAAATATATCACCAATCATGATAATAGAATACTTAATTAAGGAATTACAATATTTACTTTTAATTAAAAATTATCAAAATTTAAAGCTAAAACAAAAAACATCAATTTTAGATTTAAATTTAAATAAATATAGACTAAAAAAAATCATCGAGAACGCAAATAATTATAGTTACCAATATATTGAAGAAATTATCAATAAATTAATTAAAAGTCTAATTCTTTTTAAATCAAACTATAGTTCAACAAATTATCAATTATTTATCGCTAAATTTATTCTTCTTTCCTCTCAATTATAATCTCTGTAAATCTTCGCAAAAATTCAATATTTGCAAGATAAGTAAAAATAACAATCGGAATGATATTTTCAAGATCAATATCTTTTATTCTATTGGTATGAGCATAACTTGCACTATTTCGAAAAGATGAAAGATAGAGTGTATTTTTAAAGTTATTTTTAATAATTTCAATTAATTGTTTTTCTGCTGGTAAATTCAATTTAAAATTATCAAATTCAATTTTTTCTAAAATTAATTTTAATTTATCATACATATTATTTTTTTTGCTAATTTGATCATTTAAATTTAATTTATAGATGAATATATTTAATTCTTTTTCTAATAACGTATGAATATAAGTAAGAGACATTTTATATTCTTTTTTATTATAGAATTCAATGAATTTATAAAAATCTTTTTCTTTTTTCAAAATTAAATTAATAGGATTATTAATTAATAGATTATTCGCTAAAACTTTTAGCTGAATATTTTGATATTCTTTTATATCATTTATTATTTTTATCTCCCAATTTAATTTTCCTTTATAAATTACAGGAACATCAGAATCTACAAGATGCTCAGAATGTGTCGTATAAATTAGTTTACAATCATTTTTTGCTACTATTTTTTTAAAATACTTTAATAATTTAATTTGTGCAGATGAGTGTAAAAAAGTATTCGGTTCATCAATCAAAATTAATCTTTTAGAAAAGGTTTCTCCGATTGATAATTTCATAAGAATAATTGAAGTTAATCCATCGCTACTTTCTTCTAATTGAAAATTATTTTTTTTATTATTTTTGTTACTAATTATTAAAGAAAATTTTCCTTCTTTTCGATCTATTAATATCAATTTCACACTATATTTTATGCTAAAATTATCATTTCAATTATCAAAAAGAAAAACGGCAAGAGATTTTTCTATTTTTTCAATTCAATCATTTAATTCAATATCATTGTAATTATAAAAATTAACAATAAAATCTTCATATCCAATATTTTTCAATATTTGTTTAAAGATTTTATTTTTAAGTAAAAATTGATTTTCGAGAAAATTTTTCTTTACGGTTTTATCAAAATAAAAAACCTTAAATTTATTTTCTTGATAAATTTTATTATAAAAATATTTTGAATTAATAATTTCTTCAGGAAAATATCGAATATATTCTTTTTTCTCATTATCTCAACTTACATTAATTTCAAAAATTCTTAATTTTTCTCAATTTGATTTGCTTTTATTATATGTTTTATTAAATTGCTTTTCATGTTTTTCATTTAAATACTTTTCATTTTTTTTATAATTATTTATATCAATTAATCTTGTTTCTTCAAGATAATTATCAAAGAAAATATTTTGATCATCTTGATCTAGTTTATAATAAAAACTCACACTTTGTAATTTTTCTTCATTTTTCCGAAGCTTTTTTATTTTTAAAGTTTCAAAAAAATATATTGCTTCTAAAATATTTGTTTTTCCAATATTATTTAAACCGATGATACTTATTAGATTCTTATATTTCTCAAAATTTATCTCCAAATTCTCTATATTTTTAAATCTTTTAATATAAATTTTCGCTAGTTTCATCTTTCCCTCTTGAAATTATTCTTTACAACATTAAATAAACCCTTGTACTAATATAATTTTCTCACTTTATAAAAAAAGAACAAAAATCTAACAATTAAAATTGTTAGATTTTATATGTTATGATGCTTAAATTTCTAATTTATTTCGCTTATTTAACTCAATCATTCCAAAAACAGCAGCAGCAGCAAATTCACTAATTAAATATACTCACATTCAATCTGTGTAATTAATTGGAGAGATTAAATAATCAGAAGTTGTCTGTGCAATTGCTGGTCCAACTAATCTTGCTGGATTTAAAGCAATATTATTTGTTCTTACTCCCAATGTAACTGCAATTCAAACAATAACCCCTATTACAAGTGGTCTCATGTTATGACTTACTTTATCATCTCAATAAAATATACTTGCTAGTAATGCAAATGTATAGATAAATTCAAGAATCATTGTAGACATAACAAATCCAGCTTGCCCGCCATTAAAATCATAATAACTCTTAGAGATTATTGGATTATCATATCATCCATTTGCTCCGATATTACCTCAATCATAATATCTTACAAGCGGACTAATAGCATCAAGAGTTGATGTATTATTATCGGTTAGAATTGCTAATCCTAATCCGGTAAAACCAGCCATAATTCCGCCGACAAATTGAACATTTATTTTAGCAATTCCGATCGGTAATTTATCATTTCCTTTTGCAATTTCAGCAATTGTAACAGCGGGATTTAAATTTACCGATATATATCTTAAAACATATACAATTAATACAATAAAGGCCGCAACTCAAAATGCCTTCATAATCATTAAAGTTCAAATATATCCTCATCAATTATTCATTCCATCAAAATCAACTGATGAAGGAAGAATAATTCAAAGTGTTAATAAATATGTCCCAATCAATTCTGCTAATAAAATTGTTTTTCAATTACGATATTTTTTATTAATTGCGATTAAATCTCAATAATTTTTTCTATTCTTTTTTTTTGTTTTATCCGTTGTTCTAACCATTAAAAATGCCTCTCTATCAAATTTAATTTCAAAAAAGCAATATTATAAGTATAATTTTACACAATTTTAATAATAAATATCATAGATATTAAATATAAATTTATATTCATATATAATATGAATAATTGAATTAATTTTACCAAAATGGAGATATTTTTAGGACTACTCTTATATTCAATCATCGCCTATCTCATTGGATCAATGAACGCAGGACAACTTCTTTCAAAATACAAAAAAGTTGATCTAGGAAAAGTAGGTTCGAAAAATTATGGAGCAACAAATGCCGGAAGAACATTTGGAAAAGAGGCATTCATACTTGTTTTCCTTTTTGATTTTTTAAAAGCTTTTATTGTTGCGATAATTTTTACAGAATTATCAATTAATTTGACTTATAACAGTGGTGATAATATTTTTAAAGCAGTGGAGGATTATATTGCAATTGCTGTTTTTTTTGTTGTCATTGGACATGTTTGGCCAATTTGATTTAAATTCAAGGGTGGAAAAGGAGTTGCAACGACATTTGGTTTTATGCTTGCAATAAACTGAATTTTTTGTGCAATTGGAGGAATTATATTTTTAATAATATTTTATTCAACAAAATATAAAGTTACATATTCATCAATTGGAGCGGTATTTTCAATTGCTTTATTAGGAACTTTTAATCCTTATCTTAGTGACGGTTGACCATTATTTGATTGATCACAAACAGTAACTGCTGTTGTAATTATCTGATTAGCATTTATTTTAATTGTCTATCGTCATCAAACTAATTTAATAATTCTTTATAAAGAACATAAAAAAAAGAAAAAAAGTAAAAAGAAAGATGATTCTAAAAAAATTAAAAAGGAAATAAAATAATTATTTTATTAAAATTATTTTAAAATTAAAGCAATTAAAAATCTAGAGAATTAATTTATGGAAAATGTAAATACAAGAAGTAATATAAAAAATAATAATAATTGAGAGCAATTTAAAAATTTTTGAAAAAGTAAATGAGGTACATTTTTAATTTTAATCTTGACTTGATTCGGAATTTTTTACTTTTTAATTTTGGGTAAATATACCGATCATTATTTTGGCGAAGCCTTTCTTTGCACGAATCTTGAATGATTTTCAATCACTTGTTTGGTTTTTGTTGGTATTTTATTTTTACTGATATTATTGTGATTAATAAATACATGAAAGACAGATGATCCTCATAAAAGAAGATCTATTCTTATTACATATGGCGCAATTTATGTTGCAACTTTTGTTTTATTATCATTACAAGTTTTATTAGCAATTACTTTTGCTAATACTTTATTTAAAAATGAATTAAACCCAAATGCAGATGCTGCAACTTTTTTGCAATTATTGGATAATGAAGGTTTGAAAGTAGCTTTAAATTATCTATTAATTGTTGATAATCTAGATATCTTTAATAATTTATTTTCATCGTTATGAATTATAAGTATTATTGTTATTTTATTAATTGGTAGTTTATTTTATTATCAAAAATTAAAAATTAAAAATGAAATTAAATATCGATATACCGTAAATACAACTTTAATTTTAGCTTTTATCTCAATGACTTTTTCTTTTCAAGGATTACAAGGATTAGGAACATTCGGATTAAATTCCGCAAATGTTAAATTTATTGATATATATGGTTTACAAGATACAATAAGCGAAGCTCTTCCTGGACCATTAAGTGTTAATTTTACCGATGCTATCGCTCCGAAAAGTAAATGATTAGGAGCAAATAATAATATTCCTTCTTATCTTTTACTTACAATTTGAATATTTATCTTTCTTTTTGCTGTTTCTTATTGAGTTTATAATGTTTTCTATAAAGATCTTAGTGATAAAGTGAAAATAAATAAAAGAATTAATTTTGTTTATTATCTATTTGTTATTTTAATTTTGATTAATTTAGTCTTATTTTATTCTCTCGATAAATTTATTATTTATCCGATCTCTCGTAATCAAATTGAAGCAAACGGTGGTCCAATTTCATTAGAACAGCAAGGTTTTGTTATTTATGTTCGAATTAGTAATGTAGGAATCAATCCTGGTATTTATAATGAAGGAATTTCTATTTTACTATCAAATGGATATAAAACAAATCCTTATTATATATCAATGTTTATTTTAAATCCGGCAATAATTATCTTAACTTGATCAATTTTTAAAATTTATTATCATCAAAAAAAGTAGAAAAAGATAAATTTATTGCTAAATTAGATATGTGCTTAGGAAAAATGAAAATAAATTTTTTTATCTTTTGATATATTTATTGATTCTTTTTTATGCATATTTTTTAAAATTTACAATAATTTTCTTATCCTTATCATTTATTTTTGGTATCCACTATACATTTAAATATGGTGGATATTTTTTTATATTGCTTTACTTTTTAATTTTTATTCATTTGTTTATTTTAAATTACTTTTTAAGTAATTTAAATCCCAATCAAAATTATCAACATCAAGGGGAAGTAATTAAAAGTTATTCTAAATCCTGTTTAGTAAAAGAAGAACAAAATTTTTATTTTGTTATCTTTAGTGATTATTGTACTGATTTAATTCCTCATACTATAATAAGTTTTAATTGCTATTATTATCCGATTGAACAAGAATATAATTCATTTAATTTTTTGTTATTAACAAATCATGCTGTTTATTATGGATATAGTGATTATTATCAAATAGAAGAATATGCCCATCAATCATTTCGTAATTTAATTTATTTAAAATTGGTAAATAGAAAACAAATTTATAATCAATTATCATTATTATTTTTATATAAAAAAGAGACAATTTACAATCAAGATCTAGCTAATTTATTTCAAAATTTAGGAATTAGTTTTTTAATCATAATTTCTGGATTCCATATTCTTCTAATTATCAAAATAAACAATTTTTGATTAAAAAAAATAATTAAGAAGGATCTTATTAAAAATTTAATTTTATTTTTATTAACTACCTATTATCTTTATTTTTTTTACTTTCCCATTACAGGAATAAAATCATTAATTGATTATTTTTGTAAGCAAAATAAAAAGATTAAAAAAGGAAATTTTAATTCCATTGCTCTTACTGGATTATTCTTTCTTACTTATAATCCTTATTCGGCCTTAAATTCAGGTTTAATATTATCTTTTTTAATTTCTTTTGCATATAAATTTTTTCATCAAATAAAAATTAAAAATAATCTTTATAAATTTGTTATTCTCAATATCTTTATTTTTATGATTTCTTTTCCTTTTGTAATTAATTGATCAGGAAATATTAATTTATTATCACCTTTAATCTGCATTATTTTAAATCCAATTATAAAAATAACTTATTTTATCTTATTTTTTTCGATATTTTTTCCTTTTAGTTGAGATATAGTTACATATGGATTTATTCCTCTTTTATCACTTTTATTTTTACTTAAGGATTTTAAAATTTTACTTTATTATAATTCATTTAATTTTTATCAAATTATTATTTATCAACAATTAATTTGAATCATTATTTTATTTGAGAAAAAAATATTTGATATATAATTAAAGACATTAAAAAGGTGATTATGATTAATATTAAAAAAATACATGAAAAACAAGATATTTTAATTGTTGGTTCAAATTGATATAAAATATTAGAATTTTTTGCAACATTACTTCATATTGCTGTTTTAATATTAAGTTTTCTATCGATTACTGAAATTTTAACGGTATCAAATGAGAATATAACAAATAATTTAGAAATCGCTACTTTTTCTGTAATTATTGCCATTATCATCCAATCATTTATTATTATTCCAATTACAAAACGAAGATACATTAAAAATAGTCTCAACAGTTTTTGAGGAGCTAATTTAATTACAACTAAGATAAATATCCCATTAAGAATTGAAGCTGATGAAGATTTGTATGGAAAAATTCTTGAACATAAAGAAACAATAAGACATGAACTTATAAAAATTAATTGGAAAAATAAAAGATTATTAAATAGTAAAATAAATGTTGAAATAAGATATGATAAAAGTTTTGTAAAATTTATTATAAATTACATTATTATTGATGCTAAAAGTAAAAAAATTAGAATAGATGCAAAATTATTAGATTTGAATCAAAAAGAAGTAATTTTGCATCGTGATTTTATTTTTACTTTTTATATTAATAAAAAAATTGCCCACTGATCAGGTATTTTCCCTCAGCACCCATTATTTGGAGAATGAGTTTGGCCAAAAGATAATTAATTTTATTCTGCTAAAGTTTTAAAAGCCATATCAGTTACCAAGTTATATTTATATTGTTGATCTTGATAAAAATAATCAATGCTAGTTATTTGATAATTGGTATTAGCAGTTAAATTAATTAATTTAACACTACGATCATTATTAATTAATGCTTCTTGATAAGTATCATTACTAAAATTTACTCTTACTTTTCTTTCGTTAAAATCAAAATAACTAATATTTAAATTATCTGCCAAAATTAAATCAAGATCAAAAACCACATCATTAGTTCCAATTGATTTTACTTCCATCCCAGAAATATAATAATCACTTATTGCAATAATTTCAGGAAAATGAAAATGTAATTGATCGATTTTTATTTTTTCAAAAATATATTTTGTTCCTGAATTAAGATCATTAATTTCAAAATAATATAAGTCACTATCAGGATTTGATAAATCTTCTAAATAAGTTAGAGAATATTCTGAATTATATTGATCATATAAAGTAACTTCTGGAAGATTGTTAATATTGAAAATATCTCAATAATCATTTAAAGATAATCTTAAATTTAAGCCATGATCATTGTTATTTGTTATTAAAAGCTCGGAAATAGAATAACTAATTAAATTAAAGACATCGTTAGGAAGAATGACATTAGGAGAAGGTGCCAATCCTATTTCACCATATTGATTACTTCCTCACATATACAAAGTATCACCATGTTGATCATAATTTCTATCTACTACAACACTTGCATAAGTATCACCGATTGCGTAATTTAAAATATCTCCTTCTCAACTACCAAAATAGGGTAATATTTCTATCGGAGTATAAATAACATTTTGATCAATATCCCCTGTTCCAGCTTCACCATATTGATTATCTCCTCACATATAGAGAGTATCAGCATATCCATCTAAATCAGTATCAACGGTAACACCAGAATTTTGATTTTTCGTTACAAATTTAATTAAATTACCAGGAAAAGAGGAAATAATAGTAGGAGTTATATTTGAATCGATATTATTGCCAATTACGCCATTTATATTTGTCCCTCACATATATAATGTATCACCATAATTATCTAAATTATTATCAATAATTACCCCAGAACTATATTTTGATGTCGATAAATCTAAAATATTACCATCAAATCCATTTATATTATTTGGTTCTGTTATTGTTGGATAAATTTGATTATTTAAATTGGAATCTTCTTGACCTAATTGCAAAAATTCATTACTTCCTCACATATAAAGGGTATCGGCATATCCATCATAATTAGTATCAATAGTAAGCGCTGAATCCTTTTCTCCCAATTCAAGATCAATTAAATTACCATTTCAAGATTCATTTTGTGGGGTAATAATTTTAGGATAATTTAAATTTTCAATATTACCATTTCCTAATTGTCCATTACTATTGTTACCTCACATATAAAGTGTGTCACCATAATTATCTAAATTAGTATCAATTATCACCCCGCTAAAATCTGTTCCCAAGGATAAATCAATAATCTTTCCTTTTCAATTTATTTGATTTTGCGGAACTATCTTTTGTGGATAGGAAAAACTATTAATTACACCACCATTACCTAATTGTCCACTGCTATTATCTCCTCACATATAAAGAGTATCAGCATATCCATCATAATTTGTATCAACAGTAATTGCGCTATGATCATCACCTAATTCAAGATTAATTAAGTTGCCATTTCAAGATTTATTATTAGGGAAAATTTCAATAGGACCAGAAGTGACATCATTTTTTGTTCCATCACCAATTTGACCGCTATCATTTTTTCCTCACATATATAAGGTATCAGCATCTCCGTCTAAATCGGAATCAATTGTCGCTCCTGAATAATAATTAGCATCTTCTTGATCAATAATTAAACCATAATTAAAATCAGTTTGATTATTTTGATTTTTATTAGAGTTTAAATTTCTTATTGGTAATCCGATGATAAAAATTAAAATTGCAGATATTGATAGAGTTTTTTTAATTATTTTCATTTATTTAATCCTCTTATAATTAATAAATTATAACATTGCTAATTTTTAAATTTAAAAATTTGAGAACATTTTAAATAAAAGAATATATTTTAATTGATGCTAAGAAATATCTTAATTAAGAGAAATAAAAATAAATTTTATCTTCTTTTTTATTTACATCGCTCTTAAAAAATATTAATTTTCGCAAAAAAAGACTTTTTCAAGTCTTTTTTGCTTTTTATTAAATTTTACTTAAAATTTCAAAATCTTCTTCTGAATTTTCAGGTTCTTTTGTTCAATAATATTTTCTAAATAAATAAAACGCCCCGATCAATAATAAAATAATAAGTATTGAACCAATTATTATCAAAAAGATTAAAATATAATTTACGTTTTTATCAGTTTTAATTACTTGTGCTTGTGAAAATCTTTGCATATTCTCTTCACTTTGATCAAAGCTAAGTCCGATAAAAGAATAATTTGTTTTTGCTGATAATTCCTCGACCTCAAATGTCGCATATCCTTGCATTGATCCATTTGCTGTTGTTAATTGCGATGTATCTTCTTCTCAACTATTCTCTACATAATAAGCTTGATAAGAATTATCATCATCAAATAAGAAAATAATATCACTACTAATATTACTTACTTTTCCATTTTGATCAAAAATAACATTATCTAATTCAACTGTGAATTGAAACCAATTTTCTTCTACATCATTTACTACAAAAGTGTCATCTAAATCATAAAAAGTAGGTGCAACAGCATTAGTTGTGAAATTTAAATTTAAATTATCTAAACTATATTTATAATTACTATCTTCATAAAAATAATCAATACTTGTAACTTGATAATTTTTTTGTACTTCAAGTCCTGTAAGTAATATTTCTTTATTTTCATTTATAAATGTTTCCTGCGAAAGATTTTGTTCTTGATCTTTATCTTGATAATTTATTCTTACTTTTAATTGATCGTTAGTAAAATTACTAATTTCAAAATCTTTTTGATTTTCAATTTTAAGAGCTAATAAAACTTCTGTTGGTGAAATATTTTCTTCAGGAATTGTTGCTGAAACAATTTTATAATCACTTACGATTT
Organism: Candidatus Hepatoplasma scabrum; assembly: GCA_027925325.1. Taxonomy (GTDB): domain Bacteria; phylum Bacillota_I; class Bacilli_A; order Mycoplasmatales; family Hepatoplasmataceae; genus Hepatoplasma; species Hepatoplasma scabrum. The sequence goes on along the minus strand of AP027133.1, from coordinate 298,494 downwards.
GTCCATTTTCAATTGCAAAAATTTTATCTTGATCAAAATCATCATTTTGATCATTTATTAAAATTTTCTCAAAATTATATGATGTTCCTGTTTTTGTATTATTTATTAAAAAAGTATAAGAATCAATTTCCGGATTTGAATTATCAAGAAGATATGTTGTTGTATAAACATCATTTTGATTTTTTAATTTTAAATCAGGAATATTATCTTGATTAAAAATATTATCTTCATCTTTTAATTTAATATTAATTAATAATTGATGATTATTAGTATTGTAAAATTGATAATCTTCTAATAAGAAATTTTCTAAATAAAAATCTTGTCCTACAGGTGTTAATTGATCTTTACTAATTTCATTATTTCCCAATTGCCCATAATCATTATCGCCTCAAAAATAAAGATCATCACCATATCCATCATAATTAGTATCAATCAATATGGAACTTGAATTACCACCTAAATCTAAATTAACTATATTCCCATTTCACAAGAATTCTTCTCCATTTTGATCTAATGGTGAAGTTGGAATACTAATTTCACTTTGATTTTCATTTCCGCTCGTTTTCTGATTATTACCAATCTGTCCACAATTATTATCACCTCAAAAATAGGCCTTATCACCAAGATGGTCATTATCAGTATCAATTACTGTTCCGCTATTTAAACCAGAAAGAGAAAAATCAACGATATCACCATTTCAAGTTTGATCAGGGCCATATGAAATTAACGGTACTAAAGTATTACCTGATGATTGCAAATTTCCTAATTGATCAAAATAATTATCCCCTCACATATATAAGGTATCAGCATATCCACTATCATCAGTATCAACGGTAACACCTGAATGATAAGCTCCTAATTCAAGATCAATTAAATTACCATTTCAATCATTACCTTGCGGAGTAATCATCGTTGGAATCGTAACATCAAAAGTACGTTCACCATTTCCGATCTGTCCATAATCATTATTACCTCACATATATAAGGTATCAGCATATCCATCATAATCAGTATCGATAATTACACCGGTATGATGTCCATCTGTTTCAAAATCTAAAATATTACCATTTCAATTATCTTGATCTTGTGGTGTTATTAAAGTTGGTTCTAAAATTGTATTTTCTTTTTCACCATTTCCGATCTGTCCATCAGCATTATTACCTCACATATAAAGAGTATCAGCATAATCATCTTCATCGGTATCAACGGTAACACCAGAATAACCATAAGCTAATTCTAATTCAATTATATTTCCGCCTCAATCAAAATCAACAACAACAGGAATTGAAATATTTTCCGTAATATTTCGATTAATTGCTAATTCTTGTGAACTATTATCTCCTCACATATATAATTGATCACTTTTATTATCATTATCAGAATCAAATATAACACCTGAATGTGTACCACTACTTTGTAGTTCATAAAAACTACCTGTTCCGTATTTAAAAGTATCTATTTTTTGTGGAGTAGAAACTATTTCATTTTCCTGATCATTTATTCCTAATTGACCGTAGCTATTTCCGCCTCACATATAAATAGTGTCAGCAAATCCATCTAAATCTGCATCAACTAAAGCTCCTGAAGTAGCCTCATAACTTTGATCAAAATCCTCGCCATAAACTTGTTGACCATTTACTTGTGTGATAATATCACCAATTTTTGTTTCATTAAGATTATCATCATTTAATTTATTATTAATTAAATTAATATTTGCAAAATTAATGAAAATTAAAAAACTAGTAAAAACACTGAAAATTTTAAAATTAAAAAATTTATATTTTTTCACCTTTTAATTAATTGTCCCTTTTACCGATTTAAAACTCTAATAATTATTATTTAATAAGAGAATTATAACAAGAAAAAATAAATAAATTTAAAATTTTCATATCAAAAAAGATCAAAATAAATAATATTTTTAAAAAGCTAATTTTTAAAAAAGCAAAAATAATCCTTATATAAATTAATTTTTTAATATAATTTTTTTGTAGTGTTTTGGTCAGTTGGTATTCATGAGTTGTTTAGGACGAAATAGAATCAGATAGCTTTACTTCTGGTGTTTTGGTCAGTTGGTATTCATGAGTTGTTTAGGACTACTGTAAAAATTTCTACTATAATACTTGTGTTTTGGTCAGTTGGTATTCATGAGTTGTTTAGGACTTCAAAATCACCTGGGTCATAAGAAATAGTGTTTTGGTCAGTTGGTATTCATGAGTTGTTTAGGACATTAAAAAAACCACACATACATTTATATATGTTTTGGTCAGTTGGTATTCATGAGTTGTTTAGGACTTTTATGTTCTTCAATAACGTAAATATAATGTTTTGGTCAGTTGGTATTCATGAGTTGTTTAGGACACCATTAAAGTAAGTCCGTTTAGAATTGCTGTTTTGGTCAGTTGGTATTCATGAGTTGTTTAGGACAAATGATAATATCGATTTGATAACAATAACGTTTTGGTCAGTTGGTATTCATGAGTTGTTTAGGACATATTATTATTTTTTGTTTCCTTAGTTTGTGTTTTGGTCAGTTGGTATTCATGAGTTGTTTAGGACTTCATTTTCCAAAGCGGATCTTTTTATTATGTTTTGGTCAGTTGGTATTCATGAGTTGTTTAGGACGATTTGGTGGTCCAAGTCATAACTCGATAGGTTTTGGTCAGTTGGTATTCATGAGTTGTTTAGGACTTTTTTAATTGGAAAAGATAGAGATTATCGGTTTTGGTCAGTTGGTATTCATGAGTTGTTTAGGACATTAATCTACGAAGAACACGTAAACGTAAAGTTTTGGTCAGTTGGTATTCATGAGTTGTTTAGGACATCTTTCTCCGGTATGAATGTTTTTAAATGGTTTTGGTCAGTTGGTATTCATGAGTTGTTTAGGACTGAATGAGATTTAATTACTTTTAAAAGCATGTTTTGGTCAGTTGGTATTCATGAGTTGTTTAGGACAATTAAATTATAATGATTATGAAGATTTGGGTTTTGGTCAGTTGGTATTCATGAGTTGTTTAGGACAATACCCAATATTAATTAATAATAAAAAAGGTTTTGGTCAGTTGGTATTCATGAGTTGTTTAGGACTAATTTTGCTACTTCAAAGTCTTTTTCATTTAGTTTTGGTCAGTTGGTATTCATGAGTTGTTTAGGACATTGAAAATGAAAATGATTATTTTATAAAAGTTTTGGTCAGTTGGTATTCATGAGTTGTTTAGGACAGTAATGATTAAATTCCTTTATTTTTCCTTGTTTTGGTCAGTTGGTATTCATGAGTTGTTTAGGACAATGTCCAAAAAAACACCAATTTTGGAGGAGTTTTGGTCAGTTGGTATTCATGAGTTGTTTAGGACAATTAATTGATAATATAGAAAATGATATTAGTTTTGGTCAGTTGGTATTCATGAGTTGTTTAGGACTTTTTTTTATTAATAATTTTAACATTTTTTGTTTTGGTCAGTTGGTATTCATGAGTTGTTTAGGACAATTAAAAAAATTGGAGATAATTGAGAATTGTTTTGGTCAGTTGGTATTCATGAGTTGTTTAGGACATAAAAATAATCTATATAATCAAAAATATGGTTTTGGTCAGTTGGTATTCATGAGTTGTTTAGGACATCCCTCTTGCTCTTATGATTATTGTATTTGTTTTGGTCAGTTGGTATTCATGAGTTGTTTAGGACTGTACATATGATAACAAGCGATATAGATAAGTTTTGGTCAGTTGGTATTCATGAGTTGTTTAGGACGATAACAATCACCAGAATATGACGGAGCATGTTTTGGTCAGTTGGTATTCATGAGTTGTTTAGGACGAAAAAGCAAAAGAAATAATTAATGATGGTGTTTTGGTCAGTTGGTATTCATGAGTTGTTTAGGACGCAAAATATATTGCTAAGACAATTGATGTAGTTTTGGTCAGTTGGTATTCATGAGTTGTTTAGGACAAAAGTGAAATATTAGATAATCTATTAACAGTTTTGGTCAGTTGGTATTCATGAGTTGTTTAGGACGAGAGCGAATTAATCGAAGCGATTGAGGACGTTTTGGTCAGTTGGTATTCATGAGTTGTTTAGGACAATAATGATAAATTCAATTTTGATAATGACGTTTTGGTCAGTTGGTATTCATGAGTTGTTTAGGACATTTCGTAAGAATAATCGCCGTCGATGTTGGTTTTGGTCAGTTGGTATTCATGAGTTGTTTAGGACGAAAACGATATTGCTTCTATATACAATATTGTTTTGGTCAGTTGGTATTCATGAGTTGTTTAGGACTAATCATTATAACACATTGTTTTTATTTGTGTTTTGGTCAGTTGGTATTCATGAGTTGTTTAGGACTACAACAACGAAAAGTGAAATTACGATCAAGTTTTGGTCAGTTGGTATTCATGAGTTGTTTAGGACAGAAAGCAACACAACATTCCTAATCCAATTGTTTTGGTCAGTTGGTATTCATGAGTTGTTTAGGACTCGAGGTCTGCTAATCCTCCTCCTTCCTTCGTTTTGGTCAGTTGGTATTCATGAGTTGTTTAGGACATAGTAAGAATAATCCCCTTCTAGGTTATAGTTTTGGTCAGTTGGTATTCATGAGTTGTTTAGGACACTTTTAGTTTTGATAATGACGAAATAGGAGTTTTGGTCAGTTGGTATTCATGAGTTGTTTAGGACCGTCGTTTTTTTTGCCTCAATCAACCAATGGTTTTGGTCAGTTGGTATTCATGAGTTGTTTAGGACATTTGTTCGACGTTGCCAATTAATTCGTCTGTTTTGGTCAGTTGGTATTCATGAGTTGTTTAGGACCCCTTTAATCTTTCTGATCTGTTCAATTTTGTTTTGGTCAGTTGGTATTCATGAGTTGTTTAGGACGGACAAAAAAAGAATTTAATCAACATTGATGTTTTGGTCAGTTGGTATTCATGAGTTGTTTAGGACAATTGAGACCATCATAAAAACGCCAAAGATGTTTTGGTCAGTTGGTATTCATGAGTTGTTTAGGACCTCCTACTTGAGAATATGATACTGAGAAATGTTTTGGTCAGTTGGTATTCATGAGTTGTTTAGGACTAAGGAGGAAAAAGGGCGAGAAAGGGCAAGGTTTTGGTCAGTTGGTATTCATGAGTTGTTTAGGACATTCATTAGTTTGGCGTCTTTGGCAATACAGTTTTGGTCAGTTGGTATTCATGAGTTGTTTAGGACGAGGAAATTTATAATCTCGATTATGGGTATGTTTTGGTCAGTTGGTATTCATGAGTTGTTTAGGACTTTGAACACAAAGATGGAATTAGAATAGCAGTTTTGGTCAGTTGGTATTCATGAGTTGTTTAGGACTAATTTTACTAATTTAACTAAAAATAATTTGTTTTGGTCAGTTGGTATTCATGAGTTGTTTAGGACGGGGCAAATTGACCAATAAAGACCATCACAGTTTTGGTCAGTTGGTATTCATGAGTTGTTTAGGACGAAATTAAAAAGAGGCGAACAGATCAGAAGGTTTTGGTCAGTTGGTATTCATGAGTTGTTTAGGACGTTTGATTAATTTTTTTATTCGTTTATTCGGTTTTGGTCAGTTGGTATTCATGAGTTGTTTAGGACTTTTTGCGTTAATCCATGAATCAAAATAATGTTTTGGTCAGTTGGTATTCATGAGTTGTTTAGGACCAGTTATTTTAACTGCTATTTTTGTTTATTGTTTTGGTCAGTTGGTATTCATGAGTTGTTTAGGACTTTTAATATTTGCTCTGTTTCTCAATCTCCGTTTTGGTCAGTTGGTATTCATGAGTTGTTTAGGACATTGCGCGATAGCGTTGCCAATCTCCGTAAGTTTTGGTCAGTTGGTATTCATGAGTTGTTTAGGACAATATGTTTTTTCTCAATACCTTTTTTAACGTTTTGGTCAGTTGGTATTCATGAGTTGTTTAGGACATGATTTTATTTTTGCCACCATTGTAATCAGTTTTGGTCAGTTGGTATTCATGAGTTGTTTAGGACTTTTGAAAGACAAATAGGAACTTCTTCAACGTTTTGGTCAGTTGGTATTCATGAGTTGTTTAGGACCAATGTTTAAACAGAATCTTTGAGAATTATGTTTTGGTCAGTTGGTATTCATGAGTTGTTTAGGACTGTTCATGCTTTGTTTGATTGAATACATCCGTTTTGGTCAGTTGGTATTCATGAGTTGTTTAGGACAATTAAAAAAAATGGGAACTATTGAGAATTGTTTTGGTCAGTTGGTATTCATGAGTTGTTTAGATAGAATATTAAAATAAATTACAAAAATATTGAATTAAAATTAAAAATTATAAATAGAATTAAGAAAATTAAATGATGGAAAAAAGTAGAAAATGGAACAAAGAATTTAAAAGTAATATATTTAGAATACTATTTAGTATTATTATGCTTACTTTATCAATATCTATAATTATTTATATGAATGATATAAAAGATAGTTATTATTACGAAGATGGATTAACAGCATTTCAAAAAGGAGTATTAGGAGCAACTTGATTAACTATGTTTACTTCTTGAGTATTTTTATTTTGAAATATTAATCTTCTTACCAAAAATTTAAATCATTACTCTAAAGACATAAACAGCATAGAAGATACAAAAAAAATTAATGAAGATAAAGAAAATCAAGATGACAATAAAAAAGAATTATTTTAAATAAAATGATTTTAAAAAAAGCATTATTAACAAAATGTATAATTTTTAAAAAGATATTCAATAATATATTGTTTTATTTAAAAAAAGGAGGAAAAATATGGATTTTGTTTTCAATTTAATATCTATAATATTTAATATTATTACTGTCATAAGTGTCATAACATTTGAAATCATTAGTATGATTTTTGACTTAATTATTATGTTTTATTGACAACAAATTTTAATAAAATTAATATTAATATTTGCTTTAAAATATAAATAAATTTAACAATAAATTTTTTATTTTTATATAAAATAATAAGACTATTTTATATAATTTTTTTGTTATAAAAGACAGAATATTTAAAGAAAAGAAAATGAATAAAGAACAAAATAAAAAATTTTTAGCATTAGATATCGGGGTTACCTCACTTGGATGAGCAATTTCTGAATATAATAAAAATACAAAAAAAATTGATATATTAGATTTTGGAGTTAGACTTTGAGATTCACCTGAAGATAGCAAATCATTAGATACAAAGTCATCTGAAAGAAGAATTTTTAGATCTGGAAGAAGATTAAATTCACGAAAAAAAACAAGAATAAAAGATTTAAAAAATTTATTTTATAGTAATAATTTTTTATCTGCAAAAGATTATAGTAATCATAGTGAAAAAATAAAATTAAATGGAAAAAATTATTTAAAAAATAATATATTTGATCCTTTAATCTTAAGAAAAAAAGGCTTAACAGAAAAGTTAACAAATTTAGAATTATTAATTGCATTAATAAATATTGCAAAAAGAAGAGGATATAGTAATAAATTTATTATTCCTGATCTTGAAGAAAAAAACAACGATGCAAGAGAAAGTATTAAAAAAAGTGATGAGTTAATTGCTAAATATAAGTATCCTATTTTAGCAATTACTGAAAGTAATCTTTTTAATTTTAATTCTCCCGAAAAATTTATCTATCGAAGTAAAAAATTAAATTTAAAAAAATTTGAAAAATACATTTATGAAGATAAATCAAAAACTAAAATAATAGAAACAAATGTTAATAATCTAATTTTAAAATATGATTTGAAATTTGATAAAAATACAAATTTAAAGCAAAAAGTAAAAACTTTGCAAGATAAAATTAATGAATTTTACACTAATCATCAAATTTTGTTTAATAGAAAAGATTATGAAATTGAAGTTGATGCTATTATAGATAAGCAAATTGAATATAATTCAAAATTAAAAAATTTAGAGGAAGATATTAAAAAGATAATTTTTAGACAACGTGATTTCGAAGATGGTCCAGGACCAAATGATCAAAAAATAAAAGAATTTTGAAAAAATTCTCTCAAAAAAGATTCAAAACAGTTTTACTATAAACCCTTTATCGAAAATGTAGGATATTGTCAATTCTTTCCAAATAAAAAAAGAGTATCTTGTTTTTCAATTGAAAATGATATTTCTTTTATATTAAATGAATCTTCAAAAATATTTTCTAAATTAAAAAAAGAAAAAAATATTGATAATGAAAATATAAAAATTCTCACAAAAGAAATTTTTAATAATTATTTTACAAATTTTAAATTTGATAAAAAAATAATTAATGATATTTTTGAAAAAAATAAATTACAACTTCCTCCTATTTTAAAAGGAATTAGTTTTGCAAATAGTGGACTTTTTTTACATAATTTTGCAAAGAAAAAAGAAAATAAGGAATTTATTTTAAAAAATCTAAACATTAATTTAAATTTTTTAAATTCAATCAAAGAAAGCAAAATAAATAAAATTGCTGAAATTTTATTTAAATATAAAACACCACAAAAATTAAAAAATAAATTAATTGAAATTGATAATTTTTTTAATGATGATAAAAAAGGTTATGAATGAATCAAAAATAATAATGATTGAATAAAAAGAGGAAATAAAACCCTATCAACTTCTAGTGAATTTATTTTATCAGCGCTTAAAAATCAATTAGAAACAGGTGAACTTATTTCTGAATATCAATACAGATTAAATGCAAAAAAAGATCAGGAAAAAATCAATAAACTTAATTTGAATGCAAAGGAATTTGAACCGATTAGAGATAAAGATATGCAAAAAAATTCTGTTGTTTTTCGTTCAATTAATCAGATTAGATTGGTTGTCCGTGATCTTTTTAAAAAATACAATAATTTTGATAATGTAATAATAGAAGTTGCTAAAGATCTTTATGCAGAAAAAAAGATCAGAAAAAATATTAGAAATAATCAAGATAAAAATCAAAAAAGAAGAGAAGAAGCAGCAATCGAACTTAAAAAAAACAATTTAGATCCCTCTAATAAAAATATTAATAAATATCTAATTTGAAAAGAACAGCAAATAGATCAACAAGGTAAAAAAGAACAATATGCGATTGATATCTATGATATAAATCTTAAAGAGAAAATTTATTTAAAAGAATTTATATTAGATATAAATAATAATTATCAAATAGATCATATAGCTCCTTATTCTTTAGTAAATGATGATAGCAAAAATAATAAAATAGTAACATCAACAAAAAACAATGCTTTAAAAAATAATAAAACACCTTTAGATTACTTTAAAAGTCAAAATTTATCAACAAAGATTATAAGTAATTGAAAAAATAAAATAGAAAAATCATTTGATAAAAATCAAATAAAGCAATCATATCTATTTTTAGATACAATAAATAGATCAACTGAGATGGGTTTTGAAACCAGAGATATAAATGACACGAGATATATTACAAAATATATTAGCGATTATTTTAAATTAGAATTTACCAAAATCAGTAAGAAAAAAAATATTTTAACTCCAAAAATATTACAGATACAGGGAGGAATCACATCTTATTTTAGAAGAATGTGATTAAATCCAACTAATTCTTTAATTGGTAGTTTATGAGGAGATGATAAAAAGCTACGTGATATTTCTCCTTTTCATCATGCCGTTGATGCAATTATTCTTTCAAATATGATTTCAAAGGAACATATTGAAATTTATCAATTAAGCATAAGAATTATTAGATATTATAATTATTTAGTAAATCAATTTTACAAAAATAAACTTGATAAATTTAATGTAAAAGAAGAATTATTTAAGCAAAAAAAGGCAATTGATCAAGTAATGACAAATTTTAATATCGTTAACTTTACAAGAGCAGATCTTTTAAAAGAAAAGATAGATGATATTTTCTCTTACATTATTAATGAAATTGATCAAAGAATTAAAAATAACCAAAAATTAGAAAAGATAGATTTTAAAGCTGATAAATTTATTTTTAATTTAATAAGCCCACTTATTGAAAACTTACCGCAAAAAATAAATAATTTAATTCCTGTTAAATTAAAATGAAAGGAAGAAGAATCTATAAAAGAAATTCTTAATATTAATACAAATGAATTAAAAAAAGAAAAAATTAAAAATAAGGTACCGGGATTTTTAAATACAATTGAGGCTAGTGAATGAGCCAAATTAAACAATAAAAAAATTGAACAATATCCTTATGTATCTTACAAAATTGATAAAAGAGTTAGGGGGCAAATTCTTGCGGAACAAAATCCATCTGGAAAAAAAGAAGCATTAGATCCTAAAACAAAGCAATTAAAATCTTCATTTATTAAAGATAAAGCAGGAAATTATTGAGATATTTCTAAATATATTGGATATCAATATGATGACAAAAATAAATTAATTCCGATTTATCGAAATAAAATGATCGAATATGCAAAGAATAAACAAAAAATAAATCTTGTATTATTTCGGAATGCACAATTTAAATTACCTGATAGTGAAATTGTGTATGTTTATCGTGGATTAGGTGGATTAGGAAAAGTTATATTAGCAGGAAATGCAAATTTAAAACAACAATCAGATTCAAAATATGAAAAAATAATTGGAAACTGGCCAAGAATTGGTGTTGCAAAGGCACAAGAATTAAAACTTGTTAACATAACAAGATTAGGAAAATTACAAGAATAGCTATATTTTTGTAAAATAAAAATATAGGGTTAAATGCCCTATATTTTTTTATATTAAATCTATTTTTTTAGTTCTTTATATCTTTTAAATACATATTCTGCGATTGCGGGTGAGCTTGATAATCCAGGTGATTGAATTCCTGCTACATGAAAGAAATTATCAACCTCTTTACTATTATCAATATAATAGTCATTTGTTAATTCGTTGATCGATCTTGAACCCGCAAATACCGAAACAACACGATCAAGATTTATCTTCGAATTAATCTTTCTACCAATCTTGCGAACATATTTTAAACCTTCTACCGTTACCAAATGGATATTGTCCTTAGGGACATTATCTTCTGCATTTGGACCAACTAAAACTCTTCCATCTAAAAGCGATGCAACTATTACCCCTTTTCCATGTTTAGATGGAGTAAGAAAGAAAACTCCTGTTGGTGTAAACTTATTCTCGCTTTGATCTAAAACAAGATATTGACCTCTTCTTGTTTTGATCTTAAATAAAGGATTTTTTTCGACAAATCTTGCGATTTCCTCTGCTCTTACTCCACTTGCATTGATGATAAAGTTTGCATTTAAGATATGGTTATTATCACTTTTGATTACTCAATGATTCTTATTTTTTGTAATTTCATTTACTTTAAAATTAAGGTGATAATTTAAACCTAATTCTTTTGCTTGTGCAAAAATAAAATTACCAAATTGATGAGCATCGATAACCTTAGAAGTAGTAATCTGTAAAGCTTTTATGATTCTTTTATTAAGATAAGGATTTATCTTTAAAAGTTCATCATGCTCAATAATTTTCATACTACCTTTTTCTAAACCATTTTTAATCCCCTGATCATATAGTTTATCTAATTCTTCAATTTCATCTTTTGTAAAAGCTAAGATATATGAATCTGCTTTTTCTCAATGAAATTTTGCATCTGCTTTTAAATACTTCTTTTCAAATATATGACGACCTAAAACATTAAATTTCGCTTTAAGGGTTCCGGGAGTTGCATCGAACCCGCTATGAATAACTCCACTATTATGTGATGAAGTTTCAAGCATAACTTCACTATTTTTTTCAAGTAAACAGATATTTTTAACACCATTTTCTAAAAATTCTTTTGCGATTGTTAATCCGATTACTCCCCCACCGATAATAACAACATCATATGTTCTTATTTTATCCATAATTTTCCTTATTTATTTCATTCAAGTGCTAATTTTACAGAATCTTTTCAATTTTTAATCATCTCAGAACGATGAGATGGTTCTCCCATCGGTTTGTAAATCTTTTTAAATTTAAGTAGACGATCAAGTTCTTGCTGATTTTTTCAGATTCCTACTTTTAATCCTGCTAAAAAAGCTGCTCCTAATGCTGTAATTTCTGTTGATTCAGGATTATAAAGTCTTGCATCTAAAATATCTGTCTGTAATTGCATTAGCTTTTCTGTTTTTGAAACTCCACCATCGATTGACATTTTGATTATTTTTTTCTGATAATCTTCTTGAAAAGCTTTGTAAATATCATAAGTTTGAAAAGCAATCGAAGCAGCTGTTGCTCTTATGATATCACCACGATTTACTCCTCTTGTAATTCCTGTAATCATTCCTCGTGCTCTTGTATTTCAATATGGTGAACCAACACCGACAAAATAAGGAACGACAGTGACTCCTTTTGAATCATAATCATCTTTTAAATAATAATCAATCTGTCCATATTCTTGAATTAAATGTAATTCATCTTTGATTCATTTTAAAGCATTACCAGCGATATAAATTGACCCTTCAAGAGCATAAGTAACTTTTCCATTTAATCCTAATGCAATCGTTGTAAGTAATCCATTTTTTGAATGGATAATTTTATCACCGATATTAAGCATCAAAAAGGCTCCAGTCCCATAAGTTCCTTTTAATTCACCGATCTTACTACGATGACCAAAAAGAGAAGATTGTTGATCTCCAATTAAAGAATAAATTGGAATTCCTTTTATCGCATCGATTTCTGTTTTACCAAAATCATCAGAAGAGTTTTTAACTTCCGGTAAAATAATTTCTGGAATATCAAATAATTTTAATAATTCTTGATCTCATTTTAAATTAACGATATTAAAAAGTAAAGTTCTTGAGGCATTTGTATAATCTGTATAAAATGATTTCCCATTTGTTAATTTTCAGGTAAGTCAAGTATCGATTGTTCCTGCTAATACTTCACCTTTATTTGCTTTTTCTCTTAAACCTTTTATGTTATCTAATAATCATTTTATTTTTGTACCAGAAAAATAAGGATCTAACACAAGTCCTGTTTTATCTTTGATCATTTTAACTATTTTGGGATCTTTTTGTAATTTTTCACAATAATCTGATGTTCTTTTATCTTGTCAAACAATCGCATTATGAACAGGCATTCCTGTTTTTTTATCTCATATTACAACCGTTTCTCTTTGATTTGTAATTCCAATTCCGCTAATATGATTTGTGTTTAAATGGGCCTTTTGAATCGCCTGAATCACAACTGCAATTTGATTTGCATAAATCTCATTTGCATCATGTTCTACTCATCCTGGTTTTGGAAAGTATTGTGTAAATTCATTTTGACCAATTGCGATAACTTTTGCTTTTTGATCAAGAATTACAGCTCGAGTTGAAGTTGTTCCTGAATCTAGTGCTAAAATATATTTTTTTTCCATTAATGAATAATTTCCTATCTTATTTTTTTCTAATTTTTTAAACGAAAATATTTTATTTTTAAATTTTATAAAACTTTTATAAAAAAATTAAAAATAAAAAATCTCGTAAAAATATGTTATTAAATTTAAAATTAAAAATTTATAAATACCCTAATATGCATAAATCATTAATTCAAAAACACCTGTTGCAAGCATTGAACCAAATAAAGGACCTAAAATAGGCACTCATACATATCCTCAATCGCTTGTCCCTTTGTTAGGTATTCTCATCATTTGATGAACTAATCTTGGCATTAAATCTCTTGCTGGATTTATTGCATATCCAGTAAGTCCACCCAATGCAAGACCGATTCCCAAAACTATTAATCCGGCAAACAATGGTCCATAAATTCATGAAATATCTACTTCAGTAATTGTCAATAATGGCAATACTAAAACAGATGTTGCAAAAAATTCTGCTCCAAAATTTCTATATCATTTTTTAATTGCTGGAGAAGTATGAAATGTTCCTGCAATTGCTTTTGGATCTTTTGTTTCTTTAAAATGATTTCAAAACAAAAAGGCAACTGTTAAAGCTCCTAAAAATGCTCCGACAATTTCTCCACAGAAATAAATCATTGCTTCTTTTGTATTAATGAAATCCGCAGTTCACATCGCTAAAGTAACAGCAGGGTTTAGATGTCCACCTGAATAATAGGCAGCGGCTGCGCCGATCATAACCCCCATTCCTCAACCGAAAGATATTACAATTCATCCAGAATTATATGAATGTGTTTTTTTAAGATTAACACTAGCGTTAACACCACATCCTATCAAAATTAAAAGAAAAGTCCCGATCATTTCTGAAAGGAATATTCCTCCTAAACTTAAATCCATTTTTTAATCACTCCTTTTTCAAAACATATTATACTTATTTTTTAATTTAAATTTATCTCTAAAATTAATAAATTATCATAAAATTATAATTTTTCTTAATTTTTATGAAATAAAAAAAATTACAATCATTATTTGTATATCTAAATTTAAAAAAATTAATTTCAAAAAATATTTATTAATAAAATTAAACTAAAGAGGAATATTTTAAACAGTAAATGGTTTCAAATTCTAAGAAAAAGCAATATGATTTAGATTCGCAAAAAATTGCAGAATTATTGGGTGAAAATAATATAATTTCCGCGTCTCATTGTCAAACGCGATTAAGACTTGTTTTAAGAGATCCAACAATTGTTGATATTAAAGAAATTGATAAATTAGATTCAGTAAAAGGGACATTTACACAATCAGGACAATTTCAAATTATTATTGGAACTGATGTTGGAGATTTTTATAAATATTTTTTAAAATATGCAAAAATAACACAAGCAACAAAAGAAGAAACAAAAATTGCTGCCAAAAAGCAAGCCAATAAATTTCAAAAAGCGATGAGTGTTTTTTCTGAAATTTTTATTCCTCTAATTCCTGTTATCGTCGCAGGAGGATTAATTCTTGCTTTTCGAAATTTACTTGAATTAGAATGAAGTGGTGCTGGAAGTTCAGCAATTAATAATAGTACATTTGCTAAAAATCTAGACGATTGATTATGATTACCAGCACAAGCTGTCTTTTGATATTTACCGGTTCATGTTTGTTGATCGATGTTTCAACGCGCAAATAAACCAGGAGCTTTGGGAATCACAATTGGGATAATGCTTATAGCTCCTGGGACACTTGTCAATATGTATAGTGTTTCTGATGCTTTAGGAAATATATATGTTCAATCATTTTATTATGATCAAGGATATAATATTTATCTTAATATAGATCAAATTCCTCCAGGAACAGAATATTATATGATAGAGGGGGGGGTTTATTCTGTTGATCAAATTATTGCTTTCAACACGATTCATCCCTTATTTGATTTTACTAATATTGATCCAAACGATCCAGATAAAGAAGTGATTGTTAATGCTTTAAATGATGCTGGATTGGTAAGTTCTTATGAAGTAAAAACAATTTTTCAGGCAATTGATGCCTTAGATGCATCATATTTTACTAGCTATTGACCACTAGCAATTTCTTATATTGGTCAAATTATCCCAGCTTTACTTGTTGGATGATTTGCAGTTTGATTTTATGGACTTATTGAAAGACACACAATCCCTTCTGTAAGATATGTATGACCTCCATTTATTACAATTCTTATAACACAAATAATAGCACTGGGACTTATCGGTCCAATTGGAGCAATTATTGGTTGAGCAATTTCAGTAAGTTTTGAGTGAGCATTTACTCAACCTGTTGCCAAATATTTCTTTGGTCCTTTATTTGGATTATTATATCCAGTCCTTGTCATTACCGGTCTACATCAAACATTAAACGCTGTGATGTTACAATTAACAACAACCAATGCTAATTTTATTTTCCCAATGCTTGCATTATCAAATATGGCACAGGGTGCAGCTGTATTTGCCGTTGTTTGAATGCTTAAAAAAGATGCCAAAATGCGTGAGCAAGGAAATGCGGCTGCTATCACCTGTTGACTAGGAGTAACCGAACCAGCAATGTATGGAGTAAATTTAAGATTTATGTTTCCTTTTGTTGCGGCTATGATTGGATCAGCAATCGCTTCAACTTTTGATGTCGCCTTCGGAATAACTGCAAATGGAATAGGAATGGGAGGAATTCTTGGATTTTTAAATGTAAATAATAGTTCATTAAATGCAGAATGAGCAGCATGACCAATTTATATTTTAATTATGATTGGAACAGTAATATGAACTTTTTTTCTTACGATTCTTTTTTCCAAAAAATCACATTTATTTGCTAAACTTTCAACAGAAGGATGAAATGATTATCAAAAAAATGTAGAAGAAAATTTACAAAAAAATATTATAAATATTGAGAAATATAAATATAGAAATTTATTTGAAAATGAAAAACAAAAATATCATAAAGAATTTGAAAAACTTTTAGATAATATTTCAATTTTAAAAATAACACAATATGAGATAAAAGATAATCTTAAACATCTTAAAAAAGATAAAAATAAAAAAGAGATAATTAAAGAAAAAGCAAAAATAACACAAAATAAGAAAATGATAATTAAAGAAAGAAAAAAAATAGATCATATTAAGAAGTTACAAGAAAAAGAAAATAAAATTAATAAAAAAAGCGCAAAAAAAAATAAATAATGAAAAGAGAAGATTTAATTGTATATGAAATTTATGTAAAGTCTTTTAAAGATAGTAATAATGATGGCATTGGCGATTTAAATGGAATCAAAGAAAAATTGCCTTATCTAAAAGAATTAGGGATAAATTATATCTGATTAACTCCGATATATCAAACGCCAAATATCGATAATGGTTATGATATAAGTAATTACTATAAATTGAATCCGAATTATGGATCAATGAGAGATTTTAAAAATCTATTGAAAACTGCAAAAAAACATAATATTTACATTATGCTTGATATGGTATTTAATCACACTTCTATTTATCATAAATGATTTCAAAAAGCTTTAACAAATGATAAAAAATATCAAGATTTTTATTTTTTTGAAAAAAATATCAATGATAAACCTCCTACAAATTGAATTTCAAAATTTAGTGGTAGTGCTTGAAAATATGTAGATAAATTAAATTTATGATATTTGCATTTATTTTCAGAAAAACAAGCTGATTTAAATTGAGAAAATCAAAAAGTAAGAAAAGAAATTTTTAAGATAACAAATTTTTGATTAAAAAAAGGCGTAAAGGGCTTAAGATTTGATGTTATAAATTTAATTTCTAAACCAACAGAAAAACCATGAAAAGATGATCTTAAATTCTTTGATGGAAAAAGATATTATACAGATGGAAAAAATGTCAATAAATATTTAGAGGAATTAAATAAAAAAACTTTTTCTAAATATCAAAATGTATTTACAGTTGGCGAATTTTCATCAATTAATTTTAAAAATCTAGCTGAATATTCTAATTCAAAAAATAATAATCTTGATATGGGATTCATGTTTCATCATTTAAAGACCGATTATGTTAATGATCAAAAATGAACTTATACTGAAGATAAGAAATTTGATGATTTTAAAAAGATAATTATTGATTGACAATTATATCAACAAAAACATGGTGGATGAATTGCAAATTTTCTTTCTAATCATGATCAACCTCGTCATCTTTCTCGTTTTGGCGATGATAAAAAATATCATTTTCAATCTGCAACTTGTTTTGCTGTTTGCTATTTCTTCTTAAGAGGAACACCTTTTATTTTCTACGGAGAAGAGATTGGACAGACAAACTTATATAATGATAAAATTGAGCAATTTAATGATATTGAAAGTATCAATGCATATAAAGAATTAAAAACAAAAAAAGTAAGTGAAAGAGAGATTTTAAAGATAATTAATCAAAAATCACGTGATAATGGAAGAAGTCCCTTTGCTTGAACAAATCAAAGATATTTTGGTTTTTCTGATCATGAACCTTGATTGGAATATAAAAATATTTATAATATCACGCTTGAAAATGATTTAAAAAATAAGGATTCGATTTTTAATTTTTATCAAAAAATAATCAATCTAAGAAAAAATAATCAAATTTTTAAAAGCGGAAAGATTAAATTTATTGAAGAAAATAATCAGAATATATTTGTCTATCAAAGATATATTAAAAATAAATATTTTACAATAATTTTAAATTTAAATAATCAAAAAGAAAAGTATAAAACAAAAGAAAACCAAAAAATAATTTTAAACAATTATCAGGATTTTGATCAAAACTACCTAAATCCCTATCAAGCAATTATTATCGAAGAATAATCCTATTTAAATCAACTTAATAATTCCCCACCTGTTTTTGTATATCTTGGTTTTAAATTACTCATAATTCCCTCCAAAAGTGACAAATTACTTTTTATTTTTTCTTCTTCTATAAAAATTATAGCAATAATAATAAAATTAAAAAATTTTATGATACTCTATTTTTATATGAGTTGAAGAACAGTATATATAGAAAGTGATCAAAATCTTAAGATCAAAAATAACTCATTAATAATTGAAGGAAGAGATGAAAAAATTAAATTGTTCTTGCAAGATATAGATATTATAATAATTGATAATACAAGAACTAATATCTCAATTCCAACAATTATTGAATGCACTAAACATAATATTCCTATTATTATTGATAATAATTATCATGATCCTTCTGCAATTATCCTTAATCTTTCAGGACATCATAATCCTTTAAAAAATTTTAACAAACAATTAAATTTATCCCTTAGGGATAAACAAAGGATTTGAAAGCAAATTATTATTCAAAAAATAGCAAATCAAAGAAATTTGCTCGTTGATTTAAAAACAAAAATTAATTGCTCTGATGATGATCTTGAAAAAATGAAGATTTATTTAAAAAGAGTAAATCAAGGTGATACGCAAAACATGGAAGCTGTTGCTGCAAAACTTTATTTTCAAAAATTATTTGGAATATACGGTGAATTTGCAAGAAAAGGACCAAATGCAATTAATGGTGCTTTAAATTATGGTTATAAAATCTTAGCTAGTCGGATCTCAAGTGCAATTATAAAATTTGGTTTAAATCCTACCCTTGGTTTTAATCATAAAGATCAATTGAATTATTTTAATCTTACATATGATTTAATCGAACCATTTAGACCTTTTATCGATTGGATTGTCCATGATAATAATCAATTAATTCAGGATGATAAATTAGAATTAATCTTAAGAATCAAATTAATAAAGGTTTTATCACTCGATGTAATAATTGCCGGAAAGATAACAAAAATTAAAAATGCAATTGATATGATGGTAAAATCGATTATCTCTTATTTAGAAGGAAAAAGAGATGATTTAATCTTACCAGAATTACATCTCCCTTTAAATATAAGAAAAAAACTCGAAAATGAAGAACAAGGAATCTCGTTTTAGACAGATGAATATTTTACTTTTTTATGATCTACCAACGATAACAAAAGTAGATCAAAAGGCGATGAATAAATTTCGTAATGATATCACAAAGCTTGGCTTTATTATGATTCAAGAATCTGTCTATATGAAACATTGCTACAACTATGATTGAGTAAATCGAACTAAGTTAAAAATTAAAGAAATTTTGCCACAAAAGGGCGATATAAGAATAATTATTGTTACAAATAAACAATACAATGAAATAGAAATTTTAAAAGGAAGAAAAAGTTTACAAGAATCCTATACAAATGATGAAGACTTTTTAATTTTATAATATGGAAATAATTTTAAATCAATTTTATAATAATTTTAAGATTAAAACAGAACATAATATTGTTTTAATCTATGGCGAAAATAATAGTGGAAAAACAACTTTTATTAATAATTTTGAGTATTTGCTAAAAAGAAAAACCCATCAACTATTTTCTAATCTTTTATATGAGGATAATAGGTCATATTTAATTTTAAATGAAGAATGAGAATTAAAAAAAGAATTAAATTTGCAAAAAAAATCTTATCTATATAAATTTATAATTGATCATCTAATTGATTTTTTAGAGGAAAAAAATATTGACTTAACAGAAAAATTAAGATTAGAAAAAGATATTGTTTTAATTTTAGATAGAATTAAAAATTTAATAAATTGTAAAGTTAACGAATATTACATCGAACCAAATTTTAATTTTAAAAACGATTTTGATCTAATTAGTATTCTTTTTAAATTAGCAATTTATAACCAAGAAGAAGATGAAATAAGTGAAAAAAATCTTTCTCGTTCCGAAAGATTGATGCTTTATTTAAAATTATTGATCGATACCGATACCAAAAACAAAATTTTTGTTTTTGATTGTATTGATTCTATTCTTAATGGCAGATCTTTACAAGAATTTTGCTCACTTTTAATTTCCTTAAGAAAAAATAATTTAATTATCCTTACGACAAGAAATCCACTCATAATTCGTTATCTTGATTTAAATATTGAAGAAATATTATATTTAAATAAAAATCAATTAAATAATTTTTATATTGATAATTCCTTTTTGCTTAAAAATTATTTTCTTAAGGATAATATTTTTATAAAAGAGGATATTAAATCAATTGATCAATTTAATACTAAAATAAAGCAATTAAAATTAGTAGCAGAAAAAGATGATTATAAAAAAATGGCAAGTGATTTTATTAAAAATAAATTGTCTTATATTTTATTAGATTTTGATATCTTTGAAAATATCTATAAGGGTCCACTTAATTTTAAAAGTGAAAATGAAAGATTACGTGATGAATTATTTTTTCGATTGAACGAAATAAAATTAAATTCAAAACAAGAATATCAAAACGAGATATTAAAACAAATTAAATAAAAGAAAACACCTCTTTAAAAGGTGTTTTCTATTTCAGGAAGATTACATTTAGGGTTACCTGAGTACCCTTAGATATCTGTAACACATAGAAATGTTACTAAACCATTATCTTGACCAGTTGGTATTCATGAATCATTTAAGTTGAGTTGTGTTTGTTGGTATTCATGAATTATTTAATACCATTTAATTCCATCAAGTAATTCAACATTATTATACTTATTTTTTTTAAAAAAATAATTATTTTTTATTTTTCTTTTTAAAACTTAATCTTTTTAAACTTGCGGCAATAAATACAGCTAATGTATCATTTATCGCCATCGCAATCGCACCGATAGAGGGGACTAAAATTCCACTAAGTGCAAGTGGGACTAAAATTAAATTATATATACTAGCAACGATAAGACCAATATAAATTGTTCTTAAGGTTTTTTGAGAGATATCTAAAGCATCATTAATTAAATTTAAATTATCATTTCTAATTGTGATATCGCTTGATTGTAAAGCAAGTGCTGATCCTGAACCTAAAGAAATTCCTAAATTACTTGTCTCAAGGGCGATCGCATCATTTATTCCATCACCGATAAAACCAACTTTATGTCCTTCTTTTTTTAATCTATCAACAATTTCTGCTTTTTCAGATGGTAATGTTTGATAAAAGACATTTTCTTCTTTAATATCAACTTTACGAGCAATTTTAAAAGCAACACTTTTTTGATCACCGGTTATCATAAATACTTCAATCTTTTTTTGCTTTAAGGAATCTATTACTAAAGATGCATCTTTTCTAATTTCATCGGCAAGTTCAAGATAACCAATTATTTTTTCATCTGTGAAAAGATAAATAATAATTTCATCACTTTTGATAAATTTTTGTTGTTTATTAACTTTTAAAATTTTGTTAACAAAATTTTTAGAACCTAAATAATAATTTTGCTTATTATACTTTGCCTTCAAACCATCACTAACAATATTTTGGATTTTTAAATTTATCTTCTTTTTAAATTTATCTTGATAAGTTAAAACGATTGATTTTGCAATCGGATGATTTGAATAAAGTTCCATCGAATAAACTAAATTTAAATCTTCAATTGAAAGATCAGTCTTTTTAACAACTAATTTTCCTGTTGTGATCGTTCCTGTCTTATCAAAAGCAATTGCATCGATTACCTCTTTTTTTTCAAATGGTCGTTTCGAATTAAAGATAATTTCTCTTTTCAAAGCAACACCATTTGCAACAAGAATTGAAAGTGGTGTAATCATTTCAAAAGAACAAGGACAAGCAACCACAAAGACCGTAATCATTACCAATAACCCTTGCTCTCATCCTGCAAAAATTGATCATAATGTTAATGATAAAAGACCTAAAATTAAAATAGTAGGAACTAAAAAAATTACAACCTTATCTGCTAGTTTTTGATAATCTGATTTAGCTTCTTTTGCTTTTAAGATTCCCTGATTAATTTTGTTTATTAATGAATCTTCCAGTTTATATTTTACTTTTATTTTTAAATATTGATCAGGGACTGAGCCACCATAAACATCACTATTTTTCGTTTTTTTTACAAGTTTTGCCTCACCTGTAAAGGAAGCTTCATTTATTAGTGCCTCTCCATCGACAACAGTTCCATCGACAGGAATTATCTCTCCCGGATAACAAATTACAATATCATCAATCTCTAAATCTTCTGTTGCAATTTTAACTTCTTTATTATCACGTAAAATTATCGCCTCATCAACAAATAGATCATTAATTGCTGAAATTTCATTTACTGTTTTTTTTGTAACATAAAATTCAATCATTCTACCGATATAAATAATTACAGAAACTTCAATAAATGCTGAAAATAATAAATAAAGAGTGTTGCCATCATTTATATTGGTAATTAATCAATTATTTGCCTCTAATTCATCAAAATTAATTACGATTGCACAGATCGAAAAAATATAAGAAGTAAAAACAGAAAGAGAAACTAATAAATCATCAGAAATTGTTTTTTTGAAAGCATCACGAATCGAATTAAAAAGATATTCATAACTAATTAAAAATAAAATGATCGTAGAAAGAGAAAACTGTCATCAAATATTTACAAATAAATCAGGTAATAAATTTGAATCAGGATAAAAAATAACAAAAAATTCTGTTCAAAGAAAAATAATCAAAAAAATGATACCGATAATAAGTTTAAACAATCTAAACTTTAAAATATCAAAAGATACTATTTTTTTACTTTTATTTACTGTTTTTTTTTCATTCATAAATTAACTTAATTTTAAATTATTTTTAGAATGAATTATATAGATTTAAAAATTCTTTTTCTAACTTACGATAATTTTGACTTTTAAGATAAGTATTTTTAAAATTCTCAGCCATCAAAATTTTATTATGAGAAGACATTCTAAAATCATTTAAAGCATATTTCCGTAAGATATTTTGATCTAAATATCACTCAATTGCCGTTCTTGTTAATACATGAATTAAACGATTTGATTTACGATCAATCTCATTATCATGATCGATAATCGCTTTTGCGGTAAGAAAATGATTAAGTTTTGCAATTGCATCGAAATTAATATTTGCAATCCCGCCAACATCAATTATGATTAAATCTTTAATTCGATTCTTTTTGGCAATCGATTCAATAATCAATCGATCACTAATCCCTTCTACAAAAAGAATTTTTTTATTAATTTTTTTACCTGTATATTCGGTTAGTTGTTGTAATAAATCTGGTCTTTTATTTTTTTCAAAATGATTTACCATATAAAATACATCAAGATATTTTGTATCAAAATTATTGACAGCATGGACAATTATTTTTGGTGAAATTGTCGAAAAAAAAGTTTGTCCGGAATATTTATAAGAAAAATCTAAAATTTTTTTAATTTTAGATTCAGAAATAATATTTTCTATCTTAAGAAAAATAACAATACGATTTTTTAAATAATTTATCTGATCTTTTTTGGAATTAAGAGCATTTAGAATTTCTTCTAAATCTTCTTTTGTTTCAAAACAAGAAATTTTAATTTTATTTAAGGAATTTAAATTTTTACTATATTTATAATTAATAAAACCATCTTTTGTTACTTTAATATAAGTATCCTTTTTAGAATTAAAATATGTTATTTTTAATAAACATTTATCAAAATTAGCATTAGGATTATTTATTAAATTCTCATGAAAAAACTCTTTTTCCACTCGATGTTTTTTACGAATATCTTTAATTAACTTGATAATCTCAATTACATCTAATCCTCCTGCATTATTATTAATACCAAAAATAAGATTATTTTTTTTAAATCGAAAATGATTATCTATTCATGGTCCAAGATAATGAATAGTAACTGTTTTTATATACAAACGCTGCATTTATTAAGCCCCAAAATTTAATAATTAATTTATTCAATAAACTCTGCTTGTTCTAAAATTATTGTTCTGTTTCTTCTTAAATCAATCTTACCATGAATAATAATTCCGATACCTATTTTTAATTTTGTTTGTAATTGCTTATAATCTTTCGGCCAGATTGTAATTGAAATTTTATCAGTGCTATCTTTAATCTCAATAAAAGCCATTTCTTGTAGTTTTTTCGTCTTAATTTTACGAATTGAATTAATAACACCAAATGTTTTTATCTTTAAATCTTGCTTATTCTCTATTTGTATGATTAATAATAAATTTTGTCTTTGTTTTTGATTTAATTTATTTTGATATTTAATAAAATCATTCGCTTCTAATAAAAATCCTAAAGCCTCTTTTTCAAATTGTTGGTAATTATCCTTTTGATAATTTTTGATAACTGGTTTTTCTTCTAAAATTGAATAATCAATTTGATAATGATTGTCTTTTTTTACTAATACTAATTTTGCATACTCCAAAATTAAATTAAGATTATTAAGCATCGTATTTCTTGTTAAATTGAAATTATCTAATGCTCCTCCTTTAATTAAAAATTCAAGCTGTTTTCGAGATAATCGTAATTTTTGTGAGCGAACAACAAAATCAGTAAAATCTTTATATACACCTAATTTTCGTTCATTTAAAAGATCATTGACAATTTGTTTTCCTAAACCCTTAATCACTTCAAGAGCAAGAAAAATTTGATCATCTTTTAAAAAATAATCATAATTTGTTTCATTTATATCTGGATATCTAATCTTTATTTTAAAAAATTGTGCCTCTTCGATATATTGAATTGTCTTATTATCATTTCCGATCGCTTGATTTAATAAACAAGTAATAAATTGCTTAGGAAAATAAGTTTTTAAATAAGCTAATCAATAAGTAATAAAAGAATATGAAAATGCATGTGATCTATTAAATCCATAAGAAGCGAACTCAAAAATGAGATTATAAATATCTTCTGCAATTTTTAAAGAAAAATTATTTTTGATCGCCCCTTTAATAAAATCACTTTTCAATGATTCTAATTCTGCACTATTTTTTTTAGAAATTGCTTTTCGCAAGAGATCAGCTTTTGCAAGACTAAAATTTGCAATCTTTTTTGCAATTTCCATAATTTGTTCTTGATAAATAATAATCCCATACGTTTTTTTTAAAATTTCTTCTAATTCTGGAACAGAATAAGTAATTTCTTCTTTTTGATGTTTTCTTTTTACATAATGATCGATTTGTTTAAATGGACCTGGGCGAAATAAAGATATTGTTGCTACGATATCTTCAAATTCAGTTGGTTCAATTTTAATTAAAACATCACTCATTCCCGCTGATTCAAGTTGAAATATTCCCAATGTTCTTCCTTGAGATAATAATTTAAAAATATTTTGATCTTTATAATTAATTTTTTTAAGATCGATTTGTTTTTTTTCTGTTTGCTTTATTAAATTAAGAATATTTTTTAAAAATGTAAGATTTTTTAATCCCAAAAGATCCATCTTCAATAATTGATTTTCTTCTAAATAATTCATTGAATATTGTGTTTGATTATATTCATTACTATAGCCTGATTGAATCGGAACTAAATCAATTATTTTTTGATGTGAAATTACAATTCCGGCCGCATGTGTTGAAAATTGTCTTGGTAATCCTTCAATTTGTTTTGCAATTTCGTATCCTTTTTTATAATTTAAATTCTCTTCAATTGCATATTTAAAATTTTTATTATGATTATAAGAATAATTTAAATCAACTTTGTCATCTATAAGTTTAGTAATACGATTTGATTCTGATGGCGAAATTTTTAAAAACCGAAAAACATCTTTAAGTGACATTTTTGCCTTTAATGATTGAAAAGTAATAATTTGCGCAAAATTATCTTTTCCATATTTATTACGAAGATACAAAAATAATTCATCTCTTCTTTCATCTTCGATATCGATATCAATATCAGGAAAAGTAATTCGCTCCGGATTTAAAAATCTTTCAAAATAAAGATTTGCTTTTATCGGATCAGCAAGTGTTATATTTAAAAGAAAAGAAACAATTGAACCAGAAGCAGATCCTCTTCCTGGGCCAACATATATCTTCATCTTCCTTGCATATTTTATTAAATCAAAAATAATCAGAAAATAATTTGTAAAACCTGTTTTCTTAATTATTGAAAATTCATAATTAACTCGCTCATAATAAATCTTTTTATGTAAATTTGCATATTTACTCACTTTTAAATAATTTTTTAAATTATTTTCTAATAAGTAATAAAGATATTGATCTTGATTTTTAAATTTATCTTCAATTTCAAATTCAGGTAATTTAAAATTCTTTTTAAAATCAAAAATTAAATTAATTTCTTTAATTATTTTTTGATATTTATCTAAAAGTTCACTTCCATATTTTTTAATAAATTCTTCATTTTTTAATAATTTATCTTTATTTAAAGGTAGTTCTTTATTTCCTATTTTTGCAAAAATTTCTAATGATTCAAGTTGATTATTTTTTTTAAAAAGATGTTGTGGTAAATTATTATAATCCGATAAAATTATCAAATCATCTTCATTGAGATATTTTTTAATATCAAAATTACTTTGAGTATTAATAATAGAAGAAATTTTTACTAATTTATAATATCCTGATAAATTTTTAGCGAAAAAAATAACATTTAATGAACTTACTTCAAGACCTATTATTGGTTTTAAATTATTTTTAACGCAATCTTTAATAAAAGGATAAATAAGATACATTGTATCTTTTTCAACTAAACAAGCATTTTGATAATTATTTTCTAAAGAAAAATTAATAATATCTTCTAATTTCAAAAGTGATGTAAAAAAATTAAAAGAAGACTTTGTAATTAAATTTAAATTTAATTGTTGCTGTTTCATTTTATAGATTATACTCAATAATAAAAAAGATTAATTTAAATTTTTTTATAACTCTTTATTTAATAAATCGTATTTTTCTTTTGTTTTACGATAATCCTTAAATCTTACTAAGAATAAAACAATAATTAAAATAAGTAAAATAAAGACAACAATAGAAATTGCAATAATTCCGTAAAAATATCCTGATCCTATTTTGGTAGTTCCGCTAATCCCTGCTTCACCACTTTCGTTCACAAGTTGAATTTCATTATTTCCATCACCATCACTGAATGGAATTCAATCATTTGGATTATTGCTATCTGCATATCATCCATAAATAGAATAAATTTCATAAGTTGTACTTGAATCTAAATCAGAAACAGTAAA
This sequence comes from Candidatus Hepatoplasma scabrum, assembly GCA_027925325.1. GTDB lineage: Bacteria > Bacillota_I > Bacilli_A > Mycoplasmatales > Hepatoplasmataceae > Hepatoplasma > Hepatoplasma scabrum. The sequence continues at coordinate 271,204 of AP027133.1, read as the reverse complement.
AACAAAATCATATGTTTGATCATTACTATCTAAAATTACCTCATCTACTTTTATATTTGTATTATTTGGAAAATCAGCAGAATCACTAGCATTTTGATCTAATGAAAAAGCATAAATAACTTCACCTGTTAAATCACTTGGAATAAATTCACTGGGAATATCATAAACTGTAAATTTAATACTATCCCTACCTACACTATTAACATTTGCTGTATAAATATTTTCTTTAGCATTAGCGCTAACCAAAAATTCAGCTTGATTTTGATATTTTAAAAAACTATCATTTTTTATTTTCTTTGTATCAACAAATCCAAATAATGAAAAAAAGATCACAAAGCTAAAAAATAAAGAAAAAAACCTACTTTTGAACATAAAATTTAAATAAAATTAAACTCCTATATATATTTATATCATTAATTTTATTTTTTAAATTAAATTTATTTTTAATTTGAAAAAACAAAATATAGTTTAAATAAAAAAATAAATTCGAATATAATTTTTCTATTATGAAAAAATTCTTGATCGTTTTTTTAATTCCATTAATGTTAATAAAATTTAATACTTTTGATTCCATTTTAATAAAGAAAGAAAAAAATTTAAATTTAAATCAAAATGATAATATTATTAATTTAGATTTAGGTGGGGATGATAGTGGCGCTATTATTGACATAGATTCAGATAAAAATGCAGATACCTTGTATATGTGAGGAGATAATCAATATGGGCAAATTGGTGATAATAGTACAGAAGATAAATATGTACCAACAGAGATAACTCCAGAAGGACAAAATGATTGAGGCGGAAAAATTATTGATTTAGATTCGGGTGGAAATGATAATGGAGTTACAATTGATACTGATTTAGATGGATATGCCGATACCTTGTATATTTGAGGGAATAATTTTAGTGGGCAGATTGGTGATAATAGTACAATTGATAAATATGTTCCAACAAAAATAACACCACAAGGACAGAGTGATTGAGGTGGCAATATTATTAATTTGAATTTAGGATACTATCATAGCGGAGTTGAAATTGATACGGATTTAGATGGATATGCCGATACATTATATATGTGAGGATCTAATTATTATGGCCAAATCGGTGATAATAGTGAGGAAGATAAATATGTTCCAACTAAAATAACACCACAAAATCAGAGTGATTGAGGCGGAAATATTGTCGATTTAAGTTTAGGTGAATATCATAGCGGCATTACAGTCGATGAAAATTTAGATGGATATGCCGATACATTATATATGTGAGGGGATAATAGTGATGGACAAATTGGTGATAATAGTACAGAAGATAAATATGTGCCAACAGAAATAACTCCAGAAGGAAAAAATGATTGAGGAGGAAACATTATTGATTTAAGTTTAGGATACTATCATAGCGGAGTTACAATTGATACTGATTTAGATGGATATGCCGATATCTTGTATATGTGAGGAAGAAATAATTATGGTCAAATTGGCGATAATAGTACAGAAGAAAAAATTATCCCAATAGAAATAAAGCCTGTTGAGCAAGATGATTGAGCTGGTAGTATTATTGATTTAAACTTGGGCAAATATCATAGTGAGTGGTGTTACTGTTGATACTGATTTGGATGGATATGCTAATACTTTGTATATGTGAGGAGACAATAGTGAAGGACAACTTGGTTCCATTAATATAAGTAATGATAATGTTCCAACAGAGATAACTTTAATTGGACAAGCAGATTGAGGCGGAAACATTATTGATTTAAGTTTAGGTTCAGATCATAGTGGCGCTACAATTGATACTGATTTAAATGGATATGCCGATACTTTATATATGTGAGGATATAATGAACATGGTCAAATTGGTGATAATAGTACAATCAACAAATATGTTCCAAAATTGATTGATTCTTCATTTGCTTTTTTTATTGATGAAATAGAATTTTATTATCAACAAGAAAATAAAATTGAATTTAGTGTTATTTTAGATGATTATCAAAACATTTTAAATCAAGGACCAACAATAACATTAATCGATCAAAATAATGATAGTTATACAACAACATTTATTAATGATAAATCAAATATTGAAAGTGATCAATATTATTATCAAATAAATGATATTATGCATGGTCAAAGTTATAATTTTACTAAAATAATAATTAATGGAAATGAATTTGAATTAAATCAACAAGAAATTACAACAGATTATTTAATTTCTAGTTATAATTTTGTTTCCTCTACCGAAGAAACAGCTATCATTTCTTTAAATCTAGATCAAAATGGTAATAATTTTGATATTAATAATTACACAGATGATCAAAGAAAAATAGAATTAAATTATACAAATATTGACAATAATATTTCTGATTCTCAGCAATTTATTATTGATAATAATTATCAAGTTGAATTAGCAAATTTAAATGCAGAAACAAATTATAAAATTGATTCTATTAATTATTTTTATGAAAATGGAAATTATAAATACACAATTGAGCAAAATATAGTTGTTTTTAAAACAGAAGCAGCCGTACCTGAAATAAAAGCGGATACAATTTCATTAGTTGATAATTCTTTACAAACAAGTGAATTTCAATATACACTTGAAATTGATAATTTAAAAACAAATTCTGATAGAACAAATTTTACACAATATGATGTAAATGAAGGAATTTGACTTATTGATCAAGATAATAATTATTATCATTCAACTTTTATTGATGCAAAAATAATTTCAAATGGAACGATAAATGGAACACGAAATTATCAATTAACATTTTTGCAAGATGATCTTGTGAGTGGACAAACTTATCAATTTATTGGAATAAGTATTACTGATCCAAATACATCATTAGATGATGTTATTAATTTTTCTGATCCATTTATTATTGAAACTACTACAATTGATAAAAATTTTGTTACTGATAGTTTTATTGTTGATCAATCTTCTATTACAAAAAATTCATTTATTTACACCGTATCAATCGATAATTTAATTTTAGTAAATGAAGATGAAAAAAATCCAATATTTGAAAATTTTAATTTAGAAGATGAATTATATCTAATTGATAATAATGATATTTATAATTCAAATTATATCGAAGGAAGTGCTATTAAATTAAGTGAGAATCAAGAAAGTGGAACTATGCAATATCAATTTAGTTTTGAAGTTAATAATCTTAAAGCTAATACTACCTATAATTTTACTAATTTAAGTTTTACCGATTCAATCGAAGATGATTCATTAGATATTTCTGAAAATGGAACGATAAAAACTGATAATAATAATACAACAAAAAATATAGTCTATTTAATATTGATAATTTTAATAATATTAATAATATTAATATTAACTTTATTATTTTTTGATATCAGAATGAAAAAGAAAACAAAAAAAATATCTAAAATATTGGATGATCCTAATCAACTTAAAAAAGAGAGCAAAAATAATTAAATTTTATTATTTAAAATTAATATTTATGTTAAATTTGGTAATTTTAATATAATTTTTGTAATATGAAAAAATTATTTATTGCATTTTTAATTCCACTAATATTAATAGAATTTAATTCATTTAATTCTTTTTTTAATAAAAAAGAAAAAGATTTAAATTTAAATCAAAATGATAATATTATTAATTTAAGTTTAGGTGGAAATGCTAGTGGTGCTACAGTTGACACTAATTCAGATAAAGCTGCTGATAGTCTCTATATGTGAGGAGCTAATGATTATGGAGGAATTGGTGATAATAGTACAGAAGATAAATATGTACCAATAGAGATAATTCCTGCTGAGCAAGAAGATTGAGGCGGAAACATTATTGATTTAAGTTTAGGCGATTATGGTAGTGGTGCTACAGTTGATACAGATTTAGATGGATATGCCGATACCTTGTATATGTGAGGAAATGATACTTTTGGCCAAATTGGTGATGGCAGTATAGCAGATCATAAATATATTCCAACAAAAATAACACCACAAGGACAGAGTGATTGAGGCGGAAACATTATTGATTTAGATTTAGGTTCAACTCATAGTGGAGTTACAATTGATACGGATTTAGATGGATATGCTGATACACTTTATATGTGAGGTGATAATAGTAATGGACAAATAGGCGATAATACTAGAAGTCCTAGATATGTCCCAAAAAAAATAACTCCTTCTGAACAAACAAACTGAGGCGGAAACATTATTGATTTAAATTTAGGAACAGATCATAGTGGTTTAACAATCGATGAAGATTTAGATGGATATGCCGATACATTATATATGTGAGGAGCTAATAGTAGTGGAGAAATTGGTGATAATAGTACAAATAATAAACTTATTCCAACAAAAATAACACCACAAAATCAAAGTGATTGAGGCGGAAACATTATTGATTTAAGTTTAGGTTCAGATCATAGTGGCGCTACAATTGATACTGATTTAAATGGATATGCCGATACCTTGTATATGTGAGGATATAATGGTAGTGGCCAAATTGGTGATAATAGTACAAATAATAAACTTATTCCAACAAAAATAACACCACAAAATCAAAGTGATTGAAACGGAAACATTATTGATTTAAGTTTAGGATACTATCATAGCGGAGTTACAATTGATATTGATTTAGATGGATATGCCGATATCTTGTATATGTGAGGAAGAAATAATTATGGTCAAATTGGCGATAATAGTACAAATAATAAGGATATTCCGATAAAAATAATACCACAAGGGCAAAGTGATTGAAATGCAGATATTATTGATTTAAGTTTAGGTGGATATCATAGTGGTGTTACAATTGATAAAGATTTAGATGGATATGCTGATACCTTGTATATGTGAGGATATAATGCCGATGGACAACTTGGCGATAATAGTACAGTTGATAAACATGTTCCAACGATAATTGATTCTTCTTTTGATTTTTTGATTAATGAAATAGAATTTTATTATCAACAAGGAAATAAGATTGAATTTAATATTATTTTAAATGATTATAAAAATATTTTAAATCAAGAACCAATAATAACATTAGTTGATCAAAATAATGACAATTATACAACAACATTTATTAATGATAAATCAAATATTGAAAGTGATCAATATTATTATCAAATAAATGATATTATGTATGGTCAAAGTTATGATTTTACTAAAATAATAATTAATGGAAATGAATTTGAATTAAATCAACAAGAAATTACAATAGATTATTTAATTTCTAGTTATAATTTTGTTTCGGCTACGGAAGAGACAGCTACTTTTGCTTTAAATTTAGATCAAAATAGCAATAATTTTGATATCAATGGTTACACAAATGATCAAAGGAAAATAAAAATTAATTACACTGATCTTGATAATAATATTTCTAATTCTAAAGAATTTTTTATTGATGATAATTATCAATTTGAATTAACAAATTTAAATGCAGAAACAAATTATCAAATAGATATCGTTCAATATTTTTATGATGATAATCAATACAAATATGAAGTTAATCAAGATCCAACAAAATTTATAACAGAAGCAGCCGTACCTGAAATAAAAGCAGATACAATTTCATTAGTTGATAATTCTTTACAAACAAGTGAATTTCAATATACACTTGAAATTGATAATTTAAAAACAAATTCTGATAAAACAAATTTTACACAATATGATGTAAATGAAGGAATTTGACTTATTGATCAAGATAATAATTACTATCATTCAACATTTATTGATGCAAAAATAATTTCAAATGGTTCAATAAACGGAACACAAAATTATCAATTAACATTTTTACAAGATAATCTTATAACGGGACAAACTTATCAATTTATTGGTTTAAGTATTATTGATCCTAATATTTCAAATGATGATGTTATTAATTTTTCTAATCCATTTATCATTGAAACTACTATAATTGATAAAAATTTTGTGAATGATAGTTTCATTATTGATCAATCCTCAATTACAAAAAATTCATTTACTTATACCGTAGCAATCGATAATTTAATTTTATTAGATGATAATGAACAAAATCCAGTATTTGAAAATTTCAATTTAGAAGATGGGTTATATTTAATCGATAATGATAACGATAGTTATAATTCAAATTATATCGAAGGAAGTGCTATTAAATTAAGTGAGAATCAAGAAAATGGAACTATGCAATATCAATTTAGTTTTGAAGTTAATAATCTTAAAGCTAATACTACCTATAATTTTACTAGTTTAAGTTTTACCAATTCAATCGAAGATGATTCATTAGATATTTCTGAGAATGGAATAATAAAGACTGATAATAATAATACAACGAAAAATATAATATATTTAATAATGGTAATATTGATAATATTAATTATTTTAATATTAGTTTTATTATTTGTTGATCTTAGAATGAAAAAGAAAACAAAAGAAATATCTAAAATGTTAGATGATCCAAATGCATTTGAAAAAAAATAAAAATAATATTAAAAAAGTCTTAAAACAAGACTTTTTTTTAATTTATTATAATTAGCTTTATTAGTAAATACTACTTATATTTTATTTCATTTATTGAATCTGTATTTAATTCATCTAAAATTTTAACGACTAAATTAGCTGTTAATTGTGCATCTTTTAAATCAATAATCGAATTATGGGAATGCATGTAGCGAGAAGGAATTGAAATTGTCATCGTAACAACTCCGTTCTTAGTAAGATGAATCGTTCCGGCATCGGTTCCTCCGCCTGTAAGAGAATCAATCGTATAATTAATTTTATTTTTTTCCGCAATTTGTTTTATCTTTTTAAATAAATTAGGATTTGCTAAAATTGAACTATCAAATAAAGATAAAGCCGGACCTGAACCTAATTTTGTATCATTTGCAATAAGTCCAGGAGTATCATTTGCGATTGTTACATCGATTGCAAAAGCAATATCAGGGGTTCATTTATAAGAACTTGTTTTTGCCCCTCTAAGTCCAACTTCTTCTTGTGATGAGCAGACAAAGATAACCGTTGCATCTAGTTCTTTCGTTGCAATTTGTTGCATAATTTCAATTCCCGTTGCAACAGAAATACGATTATCAAAAGCTTTCCCAATAAGACGATTATTCAATATCTTATGGACATCATTTTGATAGGGAACAACTTGATCACCGATATTAATTCCTAATTTAAGAACTTCTTCTTTACTTTTAGCACCGACATCGATAAATAAGCTTTTTATTGATAAAACCTTCTGTGCTTCTTCTCTCGTCAATAAATGAGGTGGTTTTGAACCGACAACACCGATAACACTTTTATTTTCTTCTGTGATTATTCGCAATAATTGCGCTAATATCACATGACTTCATCAACCACCTATTGGTGAAAAACTTATGAATCCATCTTTTGAAATATTAGTAATCATGAATCCAACTTCATCCATATGTGTTGTAAATGAAATAATTGGACCATCTTTTTTCCCCTTTTTAATAAAAGCAATTGATCCTAATCCATCGCGCTCAATTTTTAAATTTGAAATACTTTTTAATTCTGATTTAAGATAAGTTGCAATATCTTCTTCACGAGAAGAAATTCCATTTAAATTTGATAATTTAATTGCATTCTTAATAAGATTTTTATTTATTTTTATTTTAATTTCTTTTTGTGTATTTTTTTTCATCTAAACTCCTTTTATTTAAGTTTAAAAAAACTTTGTAAATAATCTCCCACTCCACCTTCATCATTTGTTAAATTTGTCACATCTTTTGCATGTGATTTTACAAGATCACTTGCATTTTTCATCGCTACACCGACACTTGCTGCTTCAAGCATTTCTAAATCATTTTCGCCATCACCAAAAGCAATCGTATTTGAAATAGGAATATTATAATATGAAGCGATAAATTGCAATGCACTTCCTTTTGTAATAGATTTTGTATTTACTTCTAAATAAAGAAAATTCTTTCCATCTAAAGTATCTCAATATCTAAATAAAAATGTCTCTCCATATTTTCTTTTTAATTCAATAAGTAAACTATATTTATCAAAATTTTTCTTTGGTTGTAATTTAAAAATAAGTGATTGTGGATTTATCGGCAAAGCAAAATCTTTGCTAATTTCAATTACTTTTGGTCCATAATGGATATGAAATTTATTTAAAAAATCTTTATCAGTTGCATCTAAAATATATGTTGTATCATAACATTCAACAACAAAATTTTTATAATATTTTTTGATACTTGTTCGATTCAAAAGTCCATCAAAATATTTTCGATTCATCGCTGATGTATAAGGAATAAATCCTTCATCATTTGGATTATGAATTGATGCCCCATTATAATTTGCCACAACGGTTCTTAAACCGATTTTTTTATAAATTTCTTCCGTATCTCTTCAAGGTCTCCCTGTTACGATTGCCACTTTATGTCCTTGATTGATCAATTTTTTCAAAATTGAAAGATTATTTTTACTTATTTCATAATTAGGAATATTTTTCAAAAGATCATCTTTTGAAGGTGTTTTTAATAAAGTTCCATCGAGATCGATCGTAATTAATCAATATGGACTTTGAACAATTGTTGGATTTATAAAATATTTCTCTTGTTTATAATTGATATTTTTATTACTCATTATTCACCTTTATTTTCTAAAAAAGTAGACCAATTTTATTTTTAATTTGATCTAAATTTTTATTTGCGCGATTTTTTAAATATTTTAGATTATAATCTAAATTTTTTTGCAATTTATCGTCATCTAAATTATGATAGTTTTTTTGAATTTTTGTTAACAAATCACAAACTGTATCAGCGACAATTTCTTTAAATTTACGATAATCATTTAAATTTTTAAATTCTTTTTCTGCAAAACTCAAAGGAATATTCTTAATCGCACTATAAATTACAAGTAAATTTGAAATTCCTGGTTTTTTAGAAAGATTATAATATATCTTATCTTCTGAATCTGTTAAGGCTCCTAAGATTTTTCTTCTTGCTTCTTTAATATCATCCAATAAAAAAATTGTATTATCTTTATTGTGATCAGATTTAGACATTTTTTGCGTTGGATTTTTAAGAGCCATAATTCTTGATCCTTCTTCAATCGATGCGATTTTAGGTTTTACTAATTTAATATCCGTATCATAATTATTATTCAATCTTAAAATTAAATCTCTTGTAAATTCAAGATGTTGTTTTTGATCATCACCAACGATAACAAAATCTGGATTAAAAAGAATAATATCAGCCGCCATCAAAATCGGATAAAGTAAAATTCCGGTTGGGATTTTAAAAGTAGAATTTGCCTCTTTTTTGGCCTTATCTTTATATTGTGTCATTCTTTGTAGTTGACCCATCGTTGTCAGTGTCGATAAAATATAAAAAAGCTCATTTACTTCTTTTATCTGTGATTGTAAATAAATTTTTGTTATTTTAGGATCAATTCCGATCGCTAGATATAATTTTAAATTTTCCTTAACATTTCTAATCAATTGTTCTCTTTTAAGCGGAATTGTAAGAGCGTGTAAATTTGCCACAAAAATAACTATTTCATTATTTTTTTCTGCTTGCAAATTTAAAAGTTTATTAAGAGAACCGATATAATTCCCTAAAGTTAATCTTCCAGTTGATGTTAAACCAGAAAATAGAATTTTCTTTTCCATAAATTATAATATTACCTTTTTAATAATTTTATATTTTTTAAAAATTGCAATTTAAAACAATCGGAATAACGATCGGAGATGTTTTTCTTTTTTGATAAATTTCATCGCGGACTGAATTACGGATAATTTCTTTAATATTATTAAATGTTATCCGTTCTTTACTACGATAATAAAGATCAAGATTGTTTTTAACTTTGTTTTCAATTTGTGTAATAAAATTACGATTTTTTTGTTGATTCATCGTTCCATAACTTGTAAGTTCAGGATTTATAATTATCTTATTTTCTTTTGAATTAATTCCAACTGTAATCGCAACCACTCCAAATTCACTCATTGAATTACGATCGGTGATAACTTTTGATGATTGACCTTTTAAATTCGTATCATCAATATAAATATTATCTGTTGGTACATAATCATCAAGAGTCACTTTACCATGATAAACTTTTAACTTGCGACCATTAGGAATAATAAAAATATTTTCTTTTTTAATTCCAGCAGCAATTGCTGTTTTAGCATGCTTTACCTGCATAACCGTTTCTCCGTGAATAGGAAAAAAATAAAAAGGTTTTAAAAGATTAAGCATTAGTAATTGCTCTTGCATTCCTCCATGACCAGAAGCATGAACGCCAGGATAATTATGGTTAGTGATAATTTTAGCCCCTTTTTTGATTAAATTATTAATAACATGTTCAATATTTAAATAATTCCCTGGAATCTCACTAGAGGCAAAAATAATCGTGTCTCGTTCATTGACATGAATTTCTTTGTGTCTTCCATCAGACATCTTTGTAAGTGCAGCAGTTGGTTCTCCTTGTGTTCCAGTTGAGATAATAAATAATTGATTTTCTTTATATTTGTCCATATTTTTTGTATCAATTATTATATTTTCATCGAGATTTATATATTTTATTTTTCGTGAAATCTTAATTATTTTATCCATTGAATAACCAAAAACAACGATTTTACGCTTATATTTCATCGCAATTTTAATTAACTCTCGAACACGAAATACATTAGAAGCAAAGGTAACAGCGATAACTCTTCCTTTTGTTTTGCTCACAATATTATCGATATTCTGGGCAACAACTTTTTCTGAAACAGAAAATTTTTCTGATTGGGCATTTGTTGAATCAGATAATAATAAAGTTACTCCTTCGTTTCCAAATGAAGCCATTTTATAAAGATCGGCTTTTGCACCAACAGGAGTAAAATCAAATTTAAAATCAGCTGTCGTAACAACGGTTCCATGTCTTGATTTAAATCTAACACCGAAGCAATCTGGAATAGAGTGATTAACATTAAAAAAATCAATCTTGAAATTTAAAGTCTTTATGACTGATTTATTATTGATAATATCAATCTTTTGTCTTGGAACCTGTCTTTCACTTAATTTTGATCATATAAGATTAGCTGCAATTCTTCCAGCATAAATTTTTGGAATTGAAACCAAACTTAAAAGGTGAGGAATTGAACCGATATGATCCTCATGTCCATGTGTAATAATTAATCCTTTAATCCGCTTTTGATTTTTTTCTAATCATTCAAAGGAAGGAATGATACCTTCAACACTAATTTCTGCCGCAAACATAATCCCTGAATCGACGATTCAAAGTTCATTCCCTTGCTCGACAATATACATATTTTTTCCAACTTCGCCTAATCCACCTAATGCATAAACATACATCGGTGGAATTTTTTTAATATCTAATTGGAATGATTCGTTTTTATCCTCATCATTCATTTTAAAACTCCTTCATCTTGTTAATTTACAAAAATATCATTTTTTACAATTTAATTGCTTTTTTGTCAATTAAAATAAATGGTTGTAATTTGTTTATTCGATCATAAAATAAAATTCCTAAAAGATGATCTATTTCATGTTGTAAAACAACTGCCGTTAATCCTTTTGCATCAATCTCCACTTCACGATCAGTAAAGTAATCAATTGCGACAATTTTAATACCGTAACTTCTTAATACATATCCAGGATGACTGGCATTAACAGAAAGACAACCTTCTCCACCTGCAAGATATGCTTTTTTATCTGTATATTGAATTACTTTTGGATTTACAAGTGCAAATTCTTCTGGTTCTTTTCCAAATTCATTTGGAACATGGATAAAAAGCATTTTTTTAGGATATCCTAATTGAATAGCACTAATTCCATAAGCTGGTCTTAACTCTCTTTTGTCATTTTGATCACGATTGGGATCAACAGAACTACGAACATAATCAATCATTTGATGCATTATAAGTTTATCTTCTTTTGAAAGTGGATAAGGAACATCAAATGAAATTTCACGTAATTTGGGATTAGAATCATCAATTATATTTTTAATTGAAATACGATCTTCTTGTTTAATTTTTACTTTATTTTGTTGTGCCATAATGTAATAAATTTTATATTACCAAATTATACAAATATAAATATTATTATAAAATATTTTTTTTAAATTTAAAAGTTATTTTGATATTCAACCGTAAAATAAGTATCTTTTACGGTAATAATATCACCCTCTTTTAAACCTTTTGCTTTTAATTCTGCAATAATTCCTTTATTTTCAAATTTTTTAATAATTCTTAAATAATTTTCATATGTTGTAAGTGGAATTCTATTAGCTCAATATTTAGGATATTTACCACTAATAATTCAAGTATTATCTTTTTTGACAATCTCAAATTCAATTGATTCTTTTTGATATTTATGATAAATAAATTCTTCTGTTTCCTTATTTAAAAATTTATCATTTTCAATTTGTCTTAATTTATTTATATTATTAAGATTATCAACAATTTCTTGTAATAATAAATTTAAACCTTGATGCTTAATTGCGCTAATAAAAAATATTTTTTTGTTTGAAAAAGCGTTTTTAATTATTTCTTTTTGTTGTTTATTAAGAATATCCATTTTTGTAATTACGATAATTTCTGGAGTTTTTGCTAATTTTTTTGAATAAAGCGAAATTTCCTTTCTAATTAATCGATAATTTTTTAATAAATCTTTTTCTTCAGCTGAAATTAAATGCAATAAAATTTTTGTTCTTGTAAGATGTTTTAAAAATTCAATTCCCATCCCTTTATTTTGACTCGCACCGGCAATTAAACCTGGTAAATCAGTAATTACAAAATTATTATTTTTATAATTTACAACACCTAATTGTGGTTTTAATGTTGTAAATTGATAATTATCAATTTTTGGTCTTGCATTTGAAATAACCGAAATTAAAGTTGATTTTCCCGCATTGGGCAATCCCAGTAATCCGACATCAGCGAGTAATTTTAAATTTAGAATAACTTCGATAAATTCTGTTTGTTCGCCTTTTTCATAAATTGTAGGTGCATTATTTTTAGAAGATTTAAAAGAAGCATTTCCTCTTCCGCCTTTTCCACCCTTTGCAACAATAATTATCTGATTATTATAGGTAAGATCAATTAATTTTTGCTCATTTAAAATTATTTCTGTTCCAATCGGAACTAAAATAAAAAAATCTTTTCCATTCCTTCCGGTCATATTTTTAATATCGCCATTTTGTCCATTTTCAGCTTTATAAATTGATTTACCCCGAAAACCTAAAAGGGTATTTAAATTTGTTGTTGCCTTAAAATATATTGAGCCTCCATTTCCGCCATTGCCACCCGAAGGGCCTCCTCGTTCAACATATTTTTCTCGATGAAATGCAAGTTTTCCATCGCCACCATTTCCAGCCTTTATTTTAATTTTAGCTTCATCTATAAATGTTATATTTTTCATATTTATTAAATTAAATATTTCACTAAAGCAAGTGCAACAATAGCTGCTGTTTCTGTTCGCAAAATATTTTCTCCCATCGAAACTAATTTAGCATCTTTTAACTTTAGTAAATTAATTTCTTTTTCGCTTCATCCACCTTCTGGACCGATAAAAATAATTATTCTTTTAAATTTATTTGAATTAGATAATTTAAAAAAATATTTTTTAAAATTTTCCTTGATTGGATCGGCTTTTTCATAAAAAACAAATAATAAATCATCATCTTTAAATTCTATTTGTTCTAATTTATCGATATAAGAAATATCAGGAAAATCAATTCTATTTGATTGCTCTGCTGCCTCTTTTAATATTTTTTTAAATCTCTGATCTTTTTTTAAAATATCAGCAAATAAAATATTAGAATAATCTGTTTTTCAGAGATAGATTTTTTTAACACCAATTTCTGTTGATTTTTGTAAAATAAATGATAATTTATTACTTTTGGGAACTCCTTGAACTAAGATTAATTCATTTTCTTTTTGATAATTTTGTTTAATTAGCTTCTTTTTTAAAATTATTTGATTATTAATTAAATTGCAAAGGTATTCCTTTTTATTTTGAATCACAATAAAATCTTCATTTTTTTTGATTCTTAATACTTTTATCAATTGATGAAGGATTTCTTTTGATGGATTTATTATATTATTTTCAAATTGTTGGTCGATAAAAAAACGGTGCATAATTTATTATTCAAATTTAATAAAATTATAAATTATTTTAATTTTTGTTGTTTTTTTGCTTTATATCTTGATCGTGATCATTTTTTCTATGAATAGTGCCGGGATTGTACTCTTCTGTTTTAATTGTCTTATCATTTTTATTAATTTCAAGATCAGAAAGATTATTTCAATTTTCAAAAGTATATTCAATTTTTTCTGCTGATTTTTTATTATAAACATAATTTAAATAATAAAAAGCAAAGATAACTACAAATAATAAAATAAATACCACTAATAAAATATATGCTGTAATTGGAAAAGCTGAATTTCCTCCACTAATAAATTGAGCACTTGTATTTAAAGCAAATGTTTCTGTTTGGACATCACCGATAACATTGGGTTGAGATACAATTAAATTAAAATTACTATAAACAGCTTCTTCATCTAAATTATTAACTTCATATTCGTAAGTCTTATTTACTTCACCAAAAGGAGTTTGAGAATCTACATTTTGAATTGACTTAACATAAGTTGTATCTAAATTAACATTTTTTGTAACTCCATTCACATCTTCTAAAGCATTCAAGGAAACAACATCATCATTTGCAAAATTATAATCACCGGTTACTAAAAATGAAATTGTAAAGTAAAAACTAGTATCACTATCATCTTGACTATTTTCAATAATTTCAAAACTATTATTTTGTTTTATAATTGCTGATTGCATTTCAGTATAAGACATATAATTAGTATTTTTTGAAATTAATTGGTTACTTTGATTATACATTTCAACCTGATCAAAATAAATCAAGGAATTTGAACTTGCTAATCCAAAATTGACTTTAAAATGATAACTTAAAGTATTATTTTGATCATAATAAATTCCTTCAAATTTTAAAGTATAATAAGAATCATCAACTAATACATTATTAATTTTAATCGCAAAATTTGCATCTTCTAAAGATCTGTCACTATTTATTTTAGTATCAACAACTTCAAATTCCACTGATGTTTGATTTTGTGATACTAAACGTATCTTTCCGCTAAAATTACTTTCTTCTAATTTATCAATTCAATTATAAGTTGTAACTTCATAATATATAATATTTTGATCTTCTATTATTAATTTAATCAAATATTCCAAATCATCATTTGTTTTTATTAAATAAACATCTGGTGATTCTGTTTCTGCAAAATTAATAATTTCTTTTTGATAAATTGGAGATGAATAACCATCAATTGAGGTATTTTTAATATCAGTTAATAAATTAAAATCAATTATTTGTAATGAAATTTCTGAAAAATCATTAATACTTGTAATATAAAGATAATTATCAGGATTTAAAGTATTAATCGCATAAAGTTTTGAATCATTAAAATGATTTTCTTTAATACTATAAGAATTTACATTATAGTTATCTTCATTAAAAAATTGATCAACTGTAATAAAATAATTTCTATAATAATAAATTTGATAAAAATTACGATCTGTTTTAATAATTAAATTATTATCACTAGAAGAATTACTGTCAACTTCGATTGATAGTTCAAGTGCATAACCATTAATTAGACTAATATTTTGTGCTTGATTACGATTTGATTTATAAGTATAATAATATCCTTGATCTAAATTTTGATCATAAGAATATACAATTAATGGTTGATCTAAATTTGATTCAAAACTTAAGACATTAAAAATATCTACTCCATATTGATAAATTGCCCCCTGATCTGATAACGCAAATAAATAAGTATCAGTCATCACTAAATCAATCATTTTACCAGCATTTAAATATTTAAAATCAGAATATAAACTATTATCTTGATCATATTCAAAAAAAGATTCTCCCAAGGTAAAATCGCCATTAGCAAATAAAACAATAAATTGATTATTTACATATCCAAAATCAGCAATTTCTACTGTGCTTATCTCCTCTGGAAGTTTAAAATAAAGATAATCATAATCACTTTTACTTGTAAAATAAGTAATAAATAAATAATCATCAGCACGCAAATAAAAATTTGTATTTCAATTATTTTTTGTATCTAATTCAAAATTTAAATCATAGGTAATTGTATCTATATTATAGCTAAAATCTTGCATAAATAAATTGGAATTTAAGTCTTTTTCAACCCAATTATTAGAATTATCAGGACTTGCCAAAAGTGTTAAATCATAATCATTTTGATAAAGTGTTTTAGTATTAGGATCAACATAAAAAGATTGATTTAAACCAACTAATAATTGATCAATATCACTTTGATTATTATCATATGTTTTAAATGAATTTTCATCATTATCTAGATTTAAATTTATCCCAATTTGGCCAATAGAAAGACCCAATACAAGTATCAATAAAGAAAAAATATTAAAAACAAATTTTTTCATCAAATTAATCAATTAAAACCCCAAATTTTATATATTTAATGCAATTTTTAATCTGCAGTCTTAAAAAATTAATACAATAATTTATATAATAAACTATTTTTTTAAAATTAAAAAATTATTTATTTTATTTACCTTTTTTATGAAAAATATTCTTAATTCATTTTTTAAAGTCAATTCACATCTCTTTTCATAATTTTTTCTGTTTTTTTAAATGACCAGAAACCTTTTGATTAAAGCTCATTTCTTTTGTCTTATTATATTTAATTAATTGCTTCTGTGATTTTTTTTGCTCATTTAAATATTCTAAAAAGGGAATTTTATTATTATAAGCATATTTATAAAATTCTTTATATTTTTTATTTTGCGAAACTTTTTTTCTAGTATGTCAATAATTAAATAAATAAACAGCAAAAATAGCAACAATAAAAATAACAATAGATATTGTCTTTAAAATAATAGCATCTTCAGCTTTAGAAATAAATAAACCATCAATTAAAGAATAAATTAAAGATGAAACAGATAATAAAATCATAATAACAGCAAAGAAAGCACAAATCATAAATCCTTTTTGCTTTTCTGTTTCGACTTTGTTTATAAATCGATTCGAAATTGCACCGATAATAATAAATGAATACATAACAAAATTTGTTAATGTAAATAAATTTGACATATAATCGGTCATCCCTATTGTTGAAGGATTATTAGCAACAACTAAAATAAAAATCCCATCAAGAAGGCGCATAACAAGAAGAGCAATAAGAGAATAAATAAGCATTTTTGTTCCTGCCATCGTTGGAATTCCCTTATAACTTCTTCTAATCATCAAACCATCTTTATCGACAATTTCATCAAGGTTTGAACTATCAGATAAAGTTCACATCGATGAAAGAGAATACCCAAATACAGCTGTTGTAATCGAAATCATTAAAACAACAGTTATTATTATTTGTAAATCATTCCCTAACGTTTCTAGACCAAATTTTGTAAATATTGAAACAATAATTCCATTGATTGCATAATTACTTTCTGATCCATTCCCATCTCCTAATAAAAAAGAAGAAATTGAGAATAAAAGATAAATTGCGGTAATAAAAAATACTGCAATAATTAAAGCTCTTTTGTAAGTTTTAGGACTCTTTGCTTCTGTTGAAAGAGAAGCAGCAAATAAAAATCCATCAAATGCAAATAAAATAGCCGGTAAAATAAGTAGTAAATGATAAAAACCATTTTGGCTAAGTCCGGTGTTTACATCCGAGTTAGGATCAAATGCACCATCATTTATAAGTGTATTATCATAATTACCGTTTAAACCCAATGATACAAATAATAATACCAATAAAAAAAACAATGGTAAAACTTTTGTAATTGTCCCAAATGATTGAATAACTTCTCCGGATTTTGTTGTAAAAATGGTAATTGAAAAAGCAAATAAAATTACAAGCAAAGCAATAATTGAAATAATGAAAAATCATCCTAATTCATTTCCTCCAGTTCCATTAGGATAAAAAATAAGATAAAATTCATTTCCGACAAAAATTGATTCAGAAGCAATTATTAAGGGAAAATAGATAAATAAAAAATATCCTCCAATTAATTTTGCTGTTTTTTCGCCTCAGAGATATCTACTTCAAGCCGTAAAAGTTCCTTGCTCTTTTCTTTTATTAGTAATTGAAATAATTTCAATAAATGCAATAAGCATCGAAAGAACGATTAGACCACCAATTATTCAACCGATTGTTGATAAAATAATTGATTGTGATTGCTCTACTAATGAACCATTTTTTACATAAATACCTGATCCAATCACCGTTCCAACAATAATTGCAATTAAAGTAAGAAGTCCGTATTGACTAGGACTGGATTGTGATTTCTTTGTTGTTTTCGAACTCATAAATCTTTCCTTTTATTTTTTAATAATTTTGATCAATTATTTTCTTACAATTTTTGCAAATATCATCAACAATTTCTTCCTTTTTAAATAATTTTCAACATCTTTCACATTTAATTCCCTCAGAAAATTTAATAGCTTTGACTTTTAAATTTTTCCCAACTTGAAAATTCAAATCACCCACCATTAATCAATTTTTTAATTCATGATTAGCAAATTGTTCAAATTTAGTAGGTAAAATAATATTTATTTTAGCTTCTTGCAAACGATTTATAATTTTTTTAAATCTTAATTTTTCAATCTCTTTATTAACTTCATTTCTAATTAAGTTAAAATTCTCTCATTTATTATTTTGATTTTGATTTACTTTTAATATAAAACTTGGATATTTTGTTTGAAAAATAGAAACATCTTTTTTAGATAAAAATGATTGATATGCTTCTTCAATCGTAACCGGAATAATAGAAGCCAAATTATAAATTAAATAATCAAAGATTCTTTTTAAAACAAATTGCGCCTCTCTTCTTTTAATTGATTCTCTATTTTCAATATAAACAATATCTTTTACATAATCTAAATAATAAGAAATTGCTCCTGTATTAATTTGATTAATAATTTCCTTTACTTTAAAATAGTAATTATAATTATCATTATTTTTATTTATCTTAAATTGTGATTTTTCTATTTCATCAATAATCATTTTTGAAATAAATGATAAATTAAAATTATTCTTAAAATTTTCTATTTTAAAATCACTCAAATTACCCAAAATAAAACGAATTGTATTTCTGATTTTACGATAATCGATCATTATCTGTTTTAAAATATCATTACTGTATTTTAAATTTGAAAAATAATCATTTTCAACAACTCATAATCTTAAAATATCAATACCATATTTATCAATTATATCAATTGGTGAAATTCCATTATTTAAAGACTTGGACATTTTATTATTGTTTTGATCGACAACAAATCCATGTGTAAAAATACTTTTATAAGGGGATCTATTATTTTTTATAAAGCTTGTAATCAAAGAAGAATTAAATCACCCTCGATATTGATCGCTTCCTTCAAGATATAAATCAGCTTGTTTTTCTTTTAAAATAAAATTATGACTAGAACCAGAATCAAATCAAACATCTAAAATATCTTTTTCTTTTCTCATATCTTGATGATATTTAATCTCATTAGGCAATAAATCTTTTAAATTATCTTTATACCAACCTTTTTTTCCCTCTTTTTTAAAAAGATTTAAGATATTTTGTTGCAATTTCAATGAATTAATTACATCACCATTTTGATCATAAATAATCGGAATTGGTACTCCTCAAATTCTTTGTCGTGAAATACATCAATCTTCTCGATTATCAATCATTTTTGCTAATCTTTTTTTTCCTCAATTTGGATACCAATTTACATTATCTAATTCTTTAATTAATTCTTTTTTAATTTTATGAATTGAAACAAATCATTGTTTAGTTGCACGATATACAAGTGGTTTCTTTGTTCTTCAATCAATTGGAACTGAATGTTCTATTTCTTCTTTTAAAATTAAACTATGATTACTCTTCAAATCATTAATTATTATTTGATTTGCTTTTTGATAAAAAAGTCCATTATATTTACCAGAATTTATCATTTTACCGATATTATCTAAAACTACTTTTATTGATAAATTATTTTTTTTAACAATTAAGTAATCTTCAATACCATGACCTCCAGCTATATGAACAAGTCCCGTTCCTTCCTCTGAGGTAACATGATTACTCATTATTAAAAAAGATTTATTGTTATTTAGTGGATTTATAAGTTCTTTTTTGAAATATTTATTTAAATCAATCTTTTTAATAATTTTTAATTTTTTATCTCACTTCTTACTCAATGATTCTAAAAGAATTTTAGCAACAACAATCTTTTTGCCATCAAATTCAGAAATAACATATTCCATTTTGTCATTAAAAGCAACCGCAACGTTTGCGTTTAATGATCAAGGTGTTGTTGTTCAAATAATAAAATAAAGATCTTCTGATTCTAATTTAAAAGAAACAAATATTGCTTCCTCTTTTATTTTCTTATATTCAACTTCTGCTTCAGCGAGTGCTGTATTTGATGATCAAGATCAATAAACTGGTTTAAAATCACGATAAACAAATCCTTTATTAAACATATCAAAGAAAATCTCTAATTCTTTTGTTTCATATTCCTTATCTAAAGTAAGATATTTATTATTAAAATCTGTATATAACGCAAATTTTTTAAATTGTTCTTGCTGTTTTTCTACTTGTTCTAATGCAAATTTATAATAAAAATCTAAATAAAAATTGTTTTTTTGCTGATTTTTTATTAAAAGACCTTTTTTCTCAACTGCAATTTCAATGGGAAGACCATGAGTATCTCATCCCAATTTCCATTCGACTTTTTTTCCTAAAAATAAATTATGACGAATAACAATATCTTTCAAAATTTTATTTACAGCATGACCTAAATGTAAATCACCATTCGCATAAGGAGGACCATCATGCAAAATAAAATTGTCTTTACTATTTTTATTATTAATTTTAATATTTAATAAGTTTTCTCAAAAAGAAATAAAATAACTATCTTTTTTTAATAAATTAGCTCTCATTTCAAAATTAGTAATTGGCATTAACAAAGTATCTTTATAATTTATCTTTTTCTTATTCATATTCGAACTAAAATAGCAAAATTAAATCCTATAATTAATATAAAGAATTTATTGATAATTCAATTATAAATAATTTCATTAAATTTATAAAATTATTCTCTTTTAAAATCATTTTTATTTTTAAATTTATTATATTTATTTATAAATTTAATTAAAGTTTTTCAAATATTTATTCTTGTGCTGGAAATGACTAAATAATTATGATGCTTTTTAAATATTAATTAAAGTATCATCATCGTAGATTTAATTTGTTATAAGTAAGTCTTAAAATTACTAATATTTCATCAAAAAAGATTGAATTATATTTGTCATAATTTATTTTAATATTCATTAAAAAATGTTTTGGATTATTGTAATTAGACTTAAACTTTCACATTTTGTAAAAATAAATAATCAATTTGAATTTTTAAATTTTTTAATATTTCCATTTAATTATTCAAAAATCCACTTCCTCTGATAATTTATTTATAGTTTGAACATGCGAAGAATCAGTTAATAATACTGAAGCCTTTATTTTTAACTCATTTGAATCATTATAATTATTTTTATTAAAATTTAATTTACCTAAATATTTTAATTAATAAATATCTATTAAAAATTATATTTTCTAAGAAATTAAAGGCGGTTCCACTTTATCAATAATTATTTCTTCTTTATTAATTAAAATATCATCATCATAAATCTCAATATTATAAGTTCCTGCAGGTAATGAATCAAAGCTTAAATCAATTTTTTCGCCATCACTTAAAATGATATTTTCTGTATCACTGGATCGATTTAATCTTGCTATTGCTGTATCAACAAAATTACTAATATTTACAGTAAAAGAGATTGAATCATCACTTAAGTCATTTATCGTTACATCAGTTGGAGTAATGCTTTCAAATGATACTTTTGCTGTTGGAGCCGGTTCATTAATTGTAATTCCAGTTTCACTATTAATGAAAGTTTCATCATCATAGATCTCAATACTATAATTTCCTGCTTGTAAAGAATAAAAAAATAAATCAATATTTGTTCCATCATTTAGAGTGATGTTTTGTGTATCACCAGCTGGATTTAATCTTGCTGTCGGTGTGCCAACAAAATTGCTAATAGTTACATCAAAAGAAATTAAACCATCACTTAAGCCATTTTCTGTTACATCAGTTGCAATAACATTTTCAAATACCGCCTCCGGTAACGGAGCCGGTTCACTAATTGTGATACCATTTTCACTATTAATTAAAGTTTCATCATCATAAATCTCAATACTATAATTTCCTGCAGGTAATAAATCAAAGACTAAATCAGCGTTTTCACCATCACTTAAAGTAATGTTAGTATTATTAACGGCTGGATTTAATCTTGCTGTTGGTAAACCTTTAAAATTACTAATAGTTACAGCAAAAGAGATTAAACCATCTTCACCACCATTTGCTGTAACATTGATCGGAACAATGTTTTGAATCATTGCAATTGGATTTAAACTTCTACATTTTGTACAAATAAACAAATGATCAATTTGAATTTGTAAATTTTTCAATTTATCATTATAATCTTTTTCTTTTTGATTTAATAATAAATCAACTTCTTCTTTTGTATAATAATTATTCAAATTAATTTGACCTTTTTCTCAAATATAATTAATTGCATCAGCAACTCCAGTTTGAGGAATAGGATCATCAAGATTATTTAAATTAATAATACTATTAATATCTATAATTGAATCATCAATAGTATCTATTTGATTATTTAAATTATCAATACTTTTTTTATTATTTTGATTTACTTCTTGTTGTGTATTTCCATCTTCTAAATCACAATTTGTTGTACTAACAAGTGAAGTATCAATCTCTTGATTACAACAACACTCGAGACATTCAATTTTTTCAGTAAGATCAGTAATTTCAGAATTTATTGAAATAATCTTAGAATCTAATTTAAGAATACTTACTTTATTAGATTCGTTAACTTCTTGTTGTGTTGTTCCACCTTCAAAAAATCCATCTACAGTATCAACAAAAGAAGTATCAGTTTTTAATTCAATATCATCAATTTTGCAATCAAGATCACTAATTGTAATATTTATGTTATCAATGTTTTGTTTATTGATTTCATTTATTTCTTTTTGTGATACTCCTCCTTCTAAAAGAGTATCAATTGCTTTTACTGATGAAGTATTAATATCACCATCAAGAAAATCAAGATCATCAATTTTATCATTAAGATCAGTTATTTCAGAATTTATTGTTTCAAAATTAGATTTATTTCTTATATTAATTTCTTGTTGTGTTGTTCCACCTTCCAAAGTAATATTTGTCGCATTAATTTTATTTGTATTAATTTCTAAATTAGAATCACTAATTTTATCATCAATTGCATCAATTAAATTATTTATACTATCAATTTTTTCTTTATTAATTTTATTAATTTCTTCTTGTGTTTTTCCACCTTCCAAAGAATAATCAATTGTATTAATAAAAGATGTAATTGTCTTAACTGGATTATTGCCCTCAACAAGATCATCAATTTGATCTGATAAATTATTCAAATTTTGTTTATTTGTTTTGTTAACTTCTTCTTGTGTTGTTCCACCTTCCAAAGAATAATCAATTGTGTTAACAGAAGATGTATTTGTTGTAATTGAAATATTGCCATCAATAATTGAATCAAGATTTTTTATAATATTTTCATTTACTTCTTGTTGAAATCCACCTCCTTCAGATACTGGATTTATAGTTTGGACATGTGCCGAATCAGTTAATGATACTGAAACTTTTGTTTTTAATTGATTTAAATTATTTATATAATCATTTTTTCTATTATTGAAATTTATTTTTTTTTCCATGTTTAATTTTCCTAAATATTTTAATAATTAATTATTTACTAAAAACTTAATTTCTAATAAAGTAAAAGTGGTTCATTAATTATAATTCCATCCTCTTGGCCAATTAGATTATTATCATCGTAAATCTCAATACTATAAGTTCCTGCTGGCAATAAATCAAACTTTAAATTATAATTTAAAGTATTATTTTGTAAAGTAATATTATCTGTGCCAACATCAGGATTTAATCTTGCTGTTCCTACTCCTCTAAAATTATAAATTGATACATTAAAACTTATTGACCCATCGCTTGCTCCATTTACTGTTACATCTGTTGTATTTACATTTGAAATTGTTGTTAATGGGTCAGATATATCAACCGTAATCTCTTGTTTATTAATCAAAATTTCATCATCATAAATCTGAAGAGTATAAGTCCCTACTGGTAAAGAAAAAAATCTTAGATCACTGTTTAATCCATCCATTAAATCATAATGATCTGGCACATAACCTACTTGTTCTTTTATCACTGCTTTCCCTACTCCAAAAAAATTGCTAATAGTTACATCAAAACCGAATGCTCCATCTTTACCAGTTATCACACCATATGTCCAAATATTATCAATAATTGCTATTTGAATAGGTTCATTAATTATAATTTCAGTTTCACTATTAATTAAGGATTCATCATCATAGATCTCAATACTATAAGTTCCTGCAGGTAGTGAATCAAAGCTTAAATCGGCGTTTTCACCATCACTTAAAATGATATTTTCTGTATCACCAGCTGGATTTAATCTTGCTGTCGGTGCGCCAACAAAGTTGCTAATAGTTACAGCAAAAGCGATTGAACCATCACTCAAACCATTTATTGTTGCATCAGTTGGAGTAACAGTTCCAAATACCGCTTCTGGTGCTGGGGCAGGTTCATTAATTGTAATTTCAGTTTCACTATTAATTAAAGATTCATCATCATAGATCTCGATACTATAAGTTCCTGCAGGTAGTGAATCAAAGCTTAAATCGGCGTTTTCGCCATCACTTAAAATGATATTTTCTGTATCACCAACTGGATTTAATCTTGCTGTCGGTGCGCCAACAAAGTTGCTAATAGTTACAGCAAAAGCGATTGAACCATCACTCAAACCATTTACTGTTACATCGGTTGGAGTAACAGTTCCAAATACCGCCTCTGGTGCTGGAGCAGGCTCATTAATTGTAATTTCAGTTTCACTATTAATTAAAGATTCATCATCATAAATTTCGATACTATAAGTTCCTGCAGGTAATGAATCAAAGCTTAAATCGGCGTTTTCGCCATCACTTAAAATGATATTTTCTGTATCAAGAGTAGGACTTAATCTTGCTGTCGGTGCGCCAACAAAATTGCTAATAGTTACAGAAAAAGCGATTGAACCATCACTCAAACCGTTTACTGTTGCATCAGTTGGAGTAACAGTTCCAAATACCGCTTCTGGTGCTGGGGCAGGCTCAGTAATTATGATATTATCTTCTTCAGTTATTAAATTTTCATCATCATAAATCTCGATACTATAATTTCCTGCAGGTAATGAATCAAAACTTAAATTAGTATTTGATCCTCCACTTAAAATGATATTTTCTGTATCACCAGCTGGATTTAATCTTGCTGTTGATGTACCAGCAAAATTAGTAATAGTTACATCAAAAGAAATTGAACCATCACTTGCACCATTTGTTGTAACATTAGTTGAATTAACATTCAAAATAATAGCAACCGGAGCAGGAGTTAATGAGCAACCTGTGCAATCAGATAATGATTCAATATCTGCTTGTAAAGAAGCAACAGTTGCATTTAAATTACTAAGAATACTATTTATAAAATTTATATCTTCTTTATTATTTTCATTAACTTCATATTGTGTTGCTCCACCCTCTAAATTAGCACTAATAGTATTAATATTTAAAGTGTTAGTTGAAACTAATATTGTTCCACTTGCAATATCATTAATACCTTGAGTTAAATTATAAATTTCTTGAATATTATTTTTATTTATCGATTCCTGAGTCATTCCACCTTCTAAAATAACACTTTGTGGAACAACTGTTGAAGTTTTTACATTTATTTGTGTAGTTCCATCGATAATTTCCATAATTCCACACGCTATTGTGTTTATATCATTTCGATTATTTTCATTAACTACTTGTTGCGTATCTCCACCTTCTAATGCTGTATTAATTGTGGTAATCTCTGATGTGATTACTCCCCCACCTAAACCATCTAATATATCATTGATATCATCAATTTCAGTATAAATAGTGCTTATTTCAGTATTTAAATTATCAATATTTTGCTTGTTAGATTCATTTATTATTTTTTGTGTTGATCCACCTTCAGCGTTACTATCTATTGAATTAACATTTGAAGTATCGCCTTTTACAGGAGTTGTTCCATCAATGATGTCATTTATTTGATTATTTATATTATCTACACCAGAATTTAAATCATCAATATTATTTTTAGTATTTCTATTAACTTCATCTTGTGTTCCGCCGTTTTCTGAAGTAGAATCAACGGTTGTAACAGATGAAGTATCGCCAGGAGAAATTCCATTATCAATAAGATTATTTACTTCTTGATTTAGATTATCAATATCTTCCTTTGTATTTTTATTTACTTCATCTTGTGTTGTACCATTTTCTAAATCTTGATCAATTGTTATAACAGATGAAGTAATTATCGTTGTTGGAAGTCCATCTAATTGACTATTTAAATCATCGATTGCTTGTTTGTTGTTTTTATTTACTATTTCTTGTGTTGTACCATTTTCTAAAATTTCATCAACTGTTGTAATATCTGAAGTAAGGGCATTTACAGTAAAATTATCAATTTTTTCATTAATATCATTAATTTCAGTATTTATATTGTCAATATCTTCTTTTGTGTTTTTATTTACTTCTTCTTGTGTTGTACCATTTTCTAAATCTTGATCAACTGTTGTAACAGATGAAGTAATTGTTGTTGTTGGAAGTCCATTTAATTGATCATTTAAATCATCAATTGCTTGTTTATTGTTTTTATTTACTATTTCTTGTGTTGTACCATTTTCTAAAGTTTCATCAGCAGTATCAACAATTGAAGTAGTAATAACATCTGGTAAAGCATCCAATTGATCATTAATATCATCGATTGCTTGTTTGTTGTTTTTATTTACTATTTCTTGTGTTACACCATTTTCTAAAGTTTCATCAACAGTATCAACAATTGAAGTAGTAATAACATCTGGTAAAGCATCTAATTGATCATTAATATTATCGATTGCTTGTTTGTTGTTTTTATTTACTTCTTCTTGTGTTGTGCCATTTTCTAAATCTTGATCAACTGTTGTAACAGATGAGGTAATAACATCAGGAATAGAATCTAATTGGTTATTTAAATCATCGATTGCTTGTTTATTGTTTTTATTAATCTCATCTTGTGTTGGACCATTTTCTAAAGCTTCATCAACAGCTGTAACAGATGAAGTAATTACAGTTGTTGGGAGTCCATCTAATTGATTATTAATATCATCGATTGCTTGTTTGTTGTTTTTATTTACTTCTTCTTGTGTTGTGCCATTTTCTAAATCTTGATCAACTGTTGTAACAGATGAAGTAATAACATCAGGAATAGAATCTAATTGGTTATTTAAATCATCGATTGCTTGTTTATTATTTTTATTAATCTCATCTTGTGTTGGACCATTTTCTAAAGTTTCATCAACAGCTGTAACAGATGAAGTAATTACAGTTGTTGGAAGTCCATCTAATTGATCATTAATATCATCAATTGCTTGTTTGTTGTTTCTATTAACCTCATCTTGTGTTGCCCCATTTTCTAAAGTTTCATTAGCTGTAAAAATAATTGGAGTAATAATATCAGTTGGGATATCATCTAATTGATCATTAATATTATCGATTGCCTGTTTGTTGTTTCTATTAACCTCATCTTGTGTTGCACCATTTTCTAAAGTTATATCAATTGTTTTAACAGATGAAGTTATAACTTCTCCAGGAATATCATCTAATTGATCATTAATATCATCAATTGCTTGTTTATTTTTTCTATTAACTTCATCTTGTGTTGTACCATTTTCTAAAGCTGAATTAACTGTAGTAACAGTTGAAGTAATGGAACTACATTCAAAATTCTCTAATTGTTCGTTTAAATCATCGATTGCCTGCTTGCTTTTTCTATTAACTTCTTCTTGTGTTGTACCATTTTCTAAAGTTTGATTAACTGTAATAACAGTTGAAGTAATGGAACTGCATTCAAAATTCTCTAATTGATCATTTAAATCATCAATTGCTTGTTTGTTGTTTTTATTAATCGCATCTTGTGTTTCACCATTTTCTAAAGTTTCATCAACAGCTGTAACAGCTGAAGTAATTACAGTTGTGGGAAGTCCATCTAATTGATCATTAATATCATCAATTGCTTGTTTGTTGTTTTTATTTACTTCTTCTTGTGTTGTGCCATTTTCCAAAGTTTCATCAACAGTTGAAACAGATGCTGTATTAGAATCACACTCAAAATTATCGATTTGATTATTAATATCATCGATTGCTTGTTTGTTGTTTTTATTTACTATTTCTTGTGTTGTACCATTTTCTAAAATTTCATCAACAGTTGTAACAGATGAGGTAATTGTTGTTGTTGAAAATCCATCTAATTGATCATTTAAATCATCGATTGCTTGTTTATTTTTTCTATTAACTTCTTCTTGTGTTGTACCATTTTCTAAAGTTTCATCAACAGTTTTAACAATCGAGGTAATAATATCAGTTGGAAGTTCTGAAATTTGATCATTTAAATTATCGATTGCTTCTTTATTATTTTTATTAACTTCTTCTTGTGTTACCCCGTTTTCTAAAGATGAATTAACAGTTCCAACAGTTGAAGTATCTCCAGGAGAAATTCCATTATCTATAATATCGTCGATTGCTTGTTTGTTATTTTTGTTTACTTCTTCTTGTGTTGTACCATTTTCTAAAGCAGAATCCACAGTTTTAATTGAAGAAGTATCATTTCCACATCCGTCATCACATCCATCATCACAACCACAACCGTCATCACAACCACATCCACAATCAAGGCAATCCATTTTATCATTAAGTTCGGTGATTTCAGAATTTATTGTTGTAATTTCAGAATTTAATGCACGGATACTTTCTCTATTAGATTCATTAACTTCCTTTTGTGTTGGACCTCCTTCAAAAAAACCATCAACTGTACTAACATTTGAAGTAGTAGTTTTTATTTCAAGATCATCAATTTTGCAATCAATATCATTTACTATAGTATTGATATTATCAATATTTTGTTTATTAATTTCATTGATGTCTTTTTGTGTTACTCCTCCTTCTAATACAGAATCAATAGAATTAATTATAGAAGTATCGATTCCTTCATCTATACAATCAATCTTGCTATTAATATCTTCTATTTCAGAATTTATTGAATCAAAAACAATTTTATTTTTTATATTAATTTCTTGTTGTGTTGATCCGCCTTCTAATGAATAATTTGTTGTATTTACTTTTGATGTATTTATTCCTGCATCAAGAGAGTTGATTCTTTCATCAAAACTATCTAATTGATCATTAATATTATCAATTGTTTCTTTTGTGTTTTTATTTACTTCTTCTTGTGTTGTACCATTTTCTAATGAAGAATTTTCTGTATCAATAGATGAGGAAATTGTTTTTGCTGGATTTTCACCATTGATAATTGAATCAATAAGTTGCTTATTATTTTTATTTACTTCTTCTTGTGTTGCACCATTTTCTAAAGAAGGAGTTAATGTATCAATAGATGAAGAATTAATTTTTATTTGTGTATTTCCGTTAATAAGATCATTAATATCATTATTTAGATCATCAATATTTTGTTTATTATTTTTATTAACTGCTTCTTGTGTTGATCCACCTTCTAAAGAAGAATTAACAGAACTAATTTCTGAACTAACTACATCTATAGAAAAATTATCAATTTTTTCATTTAAATCATCAATATCAGAATTTATTGTTGTAATATCAGAATTTAAATTATCAATAATTGTTTTATTATTTTTATTAACATTTTCTTGTGTTGATCCACCTTCATTAGTTTCATCAACAGTATTAACAGCAGATGTATTAATATCTAAAGGAACTTCCCCGCCAATAAGTGAAGAAAGACCTTCTATAATATTTTCGTTAACTTCTTGTTGAAAACCTCCGCCTTCAGTTACAGGATTTATAGTCTGTACGTGTGCAGAATCAGTCATAGATGTTGAACTTTTTAATTTTTGCTCTAAATTATTTATATTAATTCTATATTTATTATTTTCGCTATTAATTTTATATTTATCAAAATCTATTTTTGTTTGCTTTTCCATAATTTAATTTTTCCCATTTATTATTTTTTAATAAAATTTTTAATCAACATCTATATTTAAATCATTTAATAAAATTACTTTAATTTAATAAATGATCAATTAATTCTAAAAATAGACTATCAAGGCATCATTCTAAGATATCTTAATAGTCTATTTCCTAATTTTAATTATTTAATTAAATTAAATAATAAATAATTAAAACTTAAACAAATTATAATAAAAAATAAAAAATATTTTTTATTTTTTATAAATAAATACAATTTATTATTTTTTAAAGTTAATTCAAAAATAATCTACTAAAATATTCTTCAAAATAAAAATATATTATTCATTCTATAATAAAAGTTTTAAGCAATTGTTTTTTGAGGTAGTCTACAATCACTACAAGAAGATAAAAATGAAATATTTGTTTGAAGAGTATTTATTGTAATAATTAAATTACTAATTTTAACATTTATTAAATTTATCATTTTTCTTTTATTTTCATTAATTTCTCTTTGTGTTTCACCATTTTCCAAAATTGCATCAACCGTATTAACATCTGATGTAATAATAGGAATTATAATTACACCATGTACAATATCATCAATTGCACAACGTAAATCATAAATTTTTCTAGTATTATTTTTATTTATTTCTTCTTGATTTATTCCTCCTTCCAAACTAACATCCTCAGGAATAACAGATGATGTTTGAATATTTATTGTTGTTGAACCATTAATAATTTCAGAGATATTAGAAACTATAGTTTGAAGATCGCTTTGTATAGTTTCATTAACTATTTGTTGTGTATTTCCACCTTCTAAATTACTATCAACAGTAATAACATTTGGAGTCGTTTTAGTAATAACAATGCTATCTATTTTTTCATTAATATCATCAATATCAGAATCTATTGTAGTTACATCGGAATTTAAATCATCAAGAGAATTTTTATTATTTTGATTAACTTCACTCTGTGTAGAGCCACCTTCTAAATCAGGATTAATTGGAATAACATTTGAAGTTTTATTTACAACTTGTATTGTACCATCGATAATATCAGCAATTTGATCATTCGCTGATACTAAATCAGAATTCAAATCATCAAGAGAATTTTTGTTATTTTGATTAATTTCTTGTTGAACTGATCCAGATTCATCATTAGAATTAATTGATTCTACATCTGCAGTATTAAAATCTCTATTAATATTTTCAATTCTCTCGTTAATATTATCAATTTCAGTATCTAAGTTTGCAAAATCAGAATTTAAATCATCAAGAGAATTTTTGTTATTTTGATTGATTTCTTGTTGAGTTGCACCATCTTCTAAAATTTTTTGTATTGTGCTTTCTTCTAAAATATAATTAGTATTTATTTTAACTCCAGCTGTA
Source organism: Candidatus Hepatoplasma scabrum (assembly GCA_027925325.1). GTDB lineage: Bacteria > Bacillota_I > Bacilli_A > Mycoplasmatales > Hepatoplasmataceae > Hepatoplasma > Hepatoplasma scabrum. The sequence continues at coordinate 239,614 of AP027133.1, read as the reverse complement.
CCATCGATAATATCAGCAATTTGATCATTAGCTGATACTAAATCAGAATTCAAATCATCAAGAGAATTTTTGTTATTTTGATTAATTTCTTGTTGTGTTGTACCATTTTCTAAAGCTTCATCAGCAGTATTAAGCAAAGATGTATCAATTGAAGGAATACCACTATCAATAAGATCACTAATCTCTTGATTTAAAGTATCAATCGAATTTTTGTTATTTTGATTGATTTCTTCCTGTGTTGTGCCATTTTCTAAAGTTATATCAACACTTATAACAGATGAGGTAATCATTGTTGTAGGAAGTCCATCAATTTGATTACCAATATCATCAATTGCTTGTTTGGTGTTTTCATTTACTATTTCTTGTGTTGCACCATTTTCTAAAGTTTCATCAACTGTTGTTAAATCAAAAGATGTAAGATTTAAAGAAAAATTGTTAATTATCTCATTTATATCAATAATTTCAGAATTAATTAAATCAATAACATTTTTATTATCTTGATTAATGATTTGTTGGATTTCTCCGCCCTCTAATAAATCATCCACTGCAATAACATTTGAAGTTAAAAAATTCCCAATATTATCAATTTGATCACCGATATCATCGATTGCTTGTTTGGTGTTTTTATTTACTATTTCTTGTGTTGCACCATTTTCTAAAGTTTCATCAACTGTTGCAACAGAAGGAGTTACGATATCTGTTGGAAGTCCATCTAATTGATTGTTAATATCGTCAATTGCTTGTTTGGTGTTTTCATTTACTATTTCTTGTGTTGGACCATTTTCTAAAATTTCATCAACTGTTGTAACAGATGATGTGTCATTATCTAATAATTCATCAATTTGATTGCCGATATCATCGATTGCTTGTTTGGTGTTTTCATTTACTATTTCTTGTGTTGGACCATTTTCTAAAGTTTGATCAACTGTTGTAACAGATGATGTGTCATTATCTAATAATTCATCAATTTGATTGCCGATATCATCAATTGCTTGTTTGGTGTTTTCATTTACTATTTCTTGTGTTGGACCATTTTCTAAAGTTTCATCAACTGTAATAGTAGAAGAAGTAGCAATAGATGTTGGAAGTCCATCAATTTCCTCATTAATATCATCAATTGCTTGTTTGGTTTTTTTATTTACTTCTTCTTGTGTTGGACCATTTTCTAAAATTTCATCAACTGTTGTAACAGATGATGTGTCATTATCTAATAATTCGTCAATTTGATTGCCAATATCATCAATTGCTTGTTTGGTGTTTTTATTTACTATTTCTTGCGTTGCACCATTTTCTAAAGTTTCATCAACTGTAATAGTAGAAGAGGTCGCAACAGATGTTGGAAGTCCATCAATTTCCTCATTAATATCATCAATTGCTTGTTTGGTGTTTTTATTTACTATTTCTTGTGTTGTACCATTTTCTAGAGTTGCATTAACAGTTTCAACAAATGATGTATTCTTATCTAATAATTCACCAATTTGATCATCAATACCGTCGATTGCTTGTTTGGTATTTTTATTTACTGCTTCCTGTGTTATACCATTTTCTAAAATTGCATTGAATGTAGTAATAGCTGGTGTATCAATATCTGTTGGAAGTGAATCAATTTCCTCATTAATATCATCAATTGCTTGCTTAGTATTTTTATTTACTTCTTCTTGCGTTGTACCATTTTCTAATGCCGTATCAGAAGTTTTAACAGATGAGGTAATAATATCTGTTGGAAGTTCACTAATTTCATAACTTATCTCATCAAAAGCTTGCTTATTACTTTTATTTACTATTTCTTGTGTTGCACCATTTTCTAAAGTTTCATCAACTGTTGCAACAGATGAAGTAGCAATATCTGTTGGAAGTCCATCAATTTGATCGCCAATATCATTAATTGCTTGTTTGGTGTTTTTATTTACTATTTCTTGTGTTTTTCCATTTTCTAAAGTTTCATCAACTGTAATAGTAGAAGAGGTCGCAACAGATGTTGGAAGTCCATCAATTTCCTCATTAATATCATCGATTGCTTGCTTGGTGTTTTTATTTACTATTTCTTGTGTTGCGCCATTTTCTAAAATTTCATCAACTGTTGTAATAGAAGAAGTAATACAATTACACTCAAAATTATCAATTTTATCATTAATATCATCGATTGCATCTTTTGTGTTTTTATTAACATTTTCTTGTATTGCACCATTTTCTAAAATAGAATTAACAGTAGTAACAGATGAAGTATCAAAATCTGTTGGAAGTCCATCAATTTGATCGACGATATCATCAATTGCTTGTTTGGTGTTTTTGTTTACCGCTTCTTGTGTTACACCATTTTCTAAAATTGCATTAAAAGTTGAAACAGCTGAAGTATCATTTTCTATTGAAATTCCATCAATTTGATCACTAATTCCGTCGATTGCTTGTTTGGTGTTTTTATTTACTTCTTCTTGTGTTGCGCCATTTTCTAAAATAAGATTAATTGTAGGAACAGTTGAAGTATTTCCAGGTTTAACTCCATCATTTATAAGATTAATGATCGATTCTTTCATATTTTGATTGATTTCTTGTTGTGTTGTTCCACCTTCTAAATCAGAATCAACAGCATTAAGAGATTTAGTATCAATAACATCATTATTATCATCAGAATCATCATTGCAATCACATTCAAAACAATCAATTTTATCGCTAAGATCAGAAATTTCAGAATTTATTGAAATTATTTCGGAATTTAAAGTAAATATACTTTCTTTATTAGATTCATTTATCTCTTGTTGTGTTGGACCACCCTCAAAAAAGCCATCGCCTGCGATAACATTTGAAGTAGTAGTTTTTATCTCAAGATCATCAATCTTACAATCTATATCATCTACCAAAATATTTATATTTTCAAGATTTTTCTTATTTACTTCATTTACTTCCCTTTGGTTTATTCCTCCTTCCAAAACTTTATCAGATGTACTAACTAATGATGTATCAATATTTCCATCAAAACAATCAAGACAAGAAATTTTATCGTTAATTTCAGAAATTTCAGAATTTATTTGACTTAAATTAACCTCACCCTTTACATTAATTTCTTGTTGTGTTGTTCCACCTTCCAATGTGACATCGGTTGAACTAATTTTAGATGTATCAGCTTCGATTTTAAAATCAGAGATTTTATCATCCATTTCTATAATCAAAGAATTGATATCACTAATTTTTTGTTTATTATTTTTATTTACTTCTTCTTGTTTAGATCCTCCTTCTTGAAGAGAATTAATTGTATCAACATAAGAAGAAGAAGTTTTAATTAAAGTATCACCGTTAACAATTAAATCAATAAGTTTTTTATCATTTTTATTAACCTCTTCTTGTGTTGTACCATTTTCTAAATTAGAATTTATAGTATTAGTAAATGATGTTGTGGTTCTAATTGGATAAGTACCATTATTAAAATTATCAATTTGATCATTTAAAAGATCAAAATTTTGTTTATTATTTTTATTAACTTCCTCTTGGGTAGATCCACCTTCTAATATAGGATCAGAAATTGAAACATCTGAAGTAGGTGCATTAAAAACAAAATTATCAATTTTATTGTTGATATCTACAATATCAGAATTTAATCCATCTATTTTAGATGTCAAAAGATCAAAATTTTGTTTACTATTTTCATTTGCTTCCTTTTGTGTTAAACCATTCTCATTAATAGAATCATTTGCATTTATTGATGAAGTACTAACTTTTACAGGAATACTACCATCTACAATAGAGTTAATATTTTGCAAAATTTTTTCATTTACTTCTTGTTGAGAATCTCCTCCTTCTTTTAAAGGATTTATAGTCTGTACATGTGCAGAATCAGTTATAAATGACAAAATTTCTTCTTTTTCTTTTTTTGCATCATTCTTAACAATTTTATTTTTATCAAAATTTAATTTAATTTTTTTTTCCATAATTTTATTTATTCCAAATATATTATTTTTATTCAAATATATATAAATTTACATTTAAATAAAAACGCTATTACTTAATTTAATTAAGCAAAATTTTAACACTATCTATTAACTCTAAAGGTAAAATTATCAATTAATTAAATTTTTTATAATAAATTGATTAATTTTTATCTTTTTAATTCTTAATCATTAATTTAAATTAATAATTAAAACTCAAATAAATTATAATGAAAAAATAAAAATAAATATTATTTTTAATTTTTCAAATACTATTAAATACACATTTTTATCTTAAATAGAAAAAAATAATTCCAAAAAAAGAAACATTAAATAAAATTTACAAAATACAAATAATCAATTTATATTTATAAAATATAATTTTTAAAAAAGTAAAAGCAAATTTTTTATTTTTAACAATATTTATTTTTTTTTAAAAAAAGTTGCTATAATTTTAAGAAAATGGGAATGTAAATTAAATTTATTTTTTTTAGGGGTTATGAAAAAATTCATTATTGCAATTATTATTTTTCCAATATTACTCACATTTGGGTATGGTTATGGAAATTCAAATTTTAAAAAAACAAAAAATTTTGCAAATTTAGAAAATGCAACGGTAACAGATTTAGAATTTTCAGCAGATGGAAATACAAATGGAGCAATTGTCGATACTGATGGTGATCAAAATGGAGATACCATCTATATGTGGGGGCAAAATAATAATTATCAAATTGGTGATGGAACTTCTACTGATAAATTTTCACCAGTAGAAATTACACCACAAGGGCAAAGTGATTGAGGCGGAAATGTAATTAATTTGGAAATAGCTCAATTATTTAGTGGAGCTACAGTTGATACTGATTTAGATGGATATGCCGATACTCTTTACATGTGAGGAAGTAATTATCGTGGAGAAATGGGAAATGGAGAAACAACAGGTTTTGTTGAAACTCCACAAATCATTAATCCACAAGGGCAAAGTGATTGAGGCGGAAATATTATAACTTTATCATTAATGTATGCAAATACAGCCATTTTAATAGATACTAATAATGATGGATTCGGTGATCTAATATACGGTTGAGGTGAAAATACAAGTTATGAAATATCACCAAAAGAAGAAACAAAAATTTTATATCCAGAAATTATCACTCCCGAAAGTAATGATTGAAATGGAAATATAATTGATTTAAAATTAGGTTCTCGTTTTGGTGGAGTTAGTGTTGATACTGATTTAAATGGATTTGCCGATACCTTGTATATGTGAGGCGATAATACATATGGCGAAATTGGAAAAGGACCATCTTATGAATATCTCCAATATCCTACAATTATTAGTCCACAGAGCGGTAATTGAAATGGAGATATAATTGATTTAACATTAGGATTTTTTAATTCAGGTGTATTAATTGATACTGATCTAGATGGAGTAGGCGATTCAATATATAGTTGAGGGCAAAATAATTATGGACAAATTGGTGATGGGACACAAATTATTAGATATTATCCAATAATGATTACTCCTCAATCAGGTGATTGAGGAGGAAGTATTTTACAATTTGAAAAAGGTAGTTACACTTCTGGAGTAATAATTGATTCAAATTCAGATAATTTAGGTGACACTGTTTACATGTGAGGCGGAAACTCAAATGGACAAATTGGTGTAGGTACAACAAATGATGTTTCTAGACCAACAATTGTTTATCCAGAAAATCAATCATCTTGATTTGGATCTATTTATTCATTATCAAACGGATTTAGTAGTACTGGTATTATCGCCGATAATAATGGAGATGGAATTGTTGATAGTTTTTACGCATGTGGAAGTGATACATATGGGCAAATAGCCGATGGAAATAATAATAATAATCCTGATCAACTTTATTTTATCCCTATATATACTGATAATTCGTTTTCTATTGCTGATTTAAATTTTATTTTTAATGATGATGAGTTATATATAGATCTAAAATTATATGATTACAATAATCTTATCAATCAACCTCCTACTGTTTTATTAATAGATAGTGAAGATAATACTTATACAACAACCTTTATTTCTTCAAATTCAGATATTCCTAACGACCAATATTACTATCAAGTAAATGGAATTGAAAGAGGAACAAATTATTACTTTAAAGAAATAATAATTAATGAAGAATCCTTTCCTTTAGATGATGAGGGATTCACAACTGATTATATTATTTCTGATTATTCTATTGAATCAGTAACTGAAGAAACAGCGACAATTACATTAGATTTAAATCAAAATAATAATGTTACTTTTAGTGACTATACAAGCGATCAATTAAAAACAAAAGTAAATTACACCGATCTTGATAGAGATATTTCTTATAATAAAGAATTTACAATAGATGCATTAAAAGAAATTGAATTAACAGATTTATATGTTGAAACAAATTATCAAATAGATTCAATTCAGTATTTTTATGAAGATGGAAATTATAAATATCAAATTGAACAAGAATCTAAAAAATTTGAAACAAAAAGTGTTGATGCAATAATTCAAACCGAAACAATCGAAGTAATTGAAAATACAATAACTTCAAATTCTTTTCAGTTTACAGTTGAAATAGACAATTTAATTCCTAACATCGATGAAACAAATTTTACAAATTATGATGTAAATGATGGAATGTGATTAGTTGATAGTAATGGAGATATTTATAAAGCAACTTTTATTACGCAAGAATTTTATGAAAATAGTGATTATAATGGTGCTTATAATTATTTAATGACTTATAAAATAAGTGGACTTAAAGATGATGAGGAATATCAATTTAATGGAATCAGTTTCGATCAACCAACAGGACCAGATGATTCTAATATTATTCCTATAAATCCATCACTAGATGTTATTATCCCAGATGATGGATATATAGATCCGATAATTCTTGGTTACACATTTACAATTCTTGAAAATACAATCACCGATACATCTTTTCAATATACAATTGAAGTTGATAATTTATTATTAGAAAATTCTCAATTACAAGATGTAAAAGCAAATCCAACTTTTTATAATTTTGATCCATATTCAGATTTATATTTAAAAGATATTAATGATACTAATTATAGTTCAACTTATGTAAATAATAGTGGAAAATATATAAGTGATGGTACAGAAGATACTACTGTAATTTATAGATTTACATTTGAAGTTAATGGACTAAAACCAGATACTGACTATCAATTTATTTACATAGGATTTAATCAAAATGGACCATTTGAAGATATAGATGATGGAATAATTCATACGGATGTAAGTAATAGCGATGATGATTGCTGTTTTCCATGATGATGAATTTTAATTATTATAATAATATTATTATTAATCTTAATATTGTTACTTATTTTATTGTCACAAAATGATTCTGAAAAAGAAAAAAAGAAAAAGAAGGAAAAAATTACAGAAGAAAAGAAAGAGGAAATTAAAAATGAAACAAAAGAAGAAGAACCTCAACCTTTAACAGTTTACAACCTTGAACAAACTCAACCAGAAAAAGAAGCAAAAGAAGTTAATCCAGATAATTCAAAATATACTGAAAAATTAACATCAGAAATTTTAGAATTATCTAAAAAAGTAGATGATTTAAGTAAACAAAAAGAACAACCTGTAGTTGAAAAAAAAGCACCGGCAACTAGAAAAAGAAAAACAAGAAAAGCAACTAGCAAGAAACCCGATGATACAAAAAAATTAACTGAAGAAATCTCAGAATTATCAAAAATAGTAAGAAAAATAGATGAAGAAAATAGAGATATTAAAATTAATATTGAAGAAATAAATAATTCAGAACAAAATAATATTGCAAATAAGAAAAAAAAGACAGCTAAAAAACCTAATAAAACAGAAAAATTAACAGAAGAGGTTTTAGAGTTATCAAAAATAGTAAAAAAATTAAATACTTCAAATAGTACCAGATCTGTTCCTAAAGTTAATAAAAGAAGTAACGAAACAAGAAAATTAACATCAGAGATCTCAGAATTATCAAAAATAGTAAAAGAGATTAATAAAGAAAATAAAGATATTAAAAATAATATTACAAAATTAAATAATTCAAGTAGTAATTCTAAACCAGTAGTAAGAGTAAAAAGAGTAACTAGAGGACCTAATAAAACAGAAAAATTAACATCAGAGATCTCAGAATTATCAAAAATAGTAAAAGAGATTAATAAAGAAAATAAAGATATTAAAAAAGATATCGAAAAAATCAATAAAAAAAAAAATTAACTAATAGTAAAAAAACAAAGCCTAAGAAGAAAAATAATCCTAAAAAAAAGATAACTAATCAAAAGAAAAAAATAAAAAAAGTAAATAATAAAAAATCAGCAAATAAATATCAAAAAAGAAATCAAGTAGATCAAGAGATCTATACAGTAGAGGAAGCTGAATATATAGAAATTAAAAATTCTTCTAAAAAAAATAAAAATGAAAAGTAAATCAAAAAAAACTTTTATTATCGATAATCTTATTGATAGTAATAAAAAAATTTCAAAAGTTGTAAAAGAAACGAATAAGAAAAATATAAAATCAGTTTCGCTTGTCATTAATTATGAAGAAAATAAAAAAGATCCGCAAAAAAAGATAATAAAAATTAAAAAGAATAACACAAAAAAAGCAATTGCAGATGACAAGAAAAAAACAAATCTTAAAAAAAGTGCAAAAAAGACAACACAAAAAAAATATAAAAAATTAAGATTTCCGCTTGTAAAAATTAATAATTATCAAAGCGAAGCTAAAAAAGAAGAAATAAAAATAGATTCTAAAGCAAGCAAAATAGAAAATAATAAAGATAAAGATAAAGATATTAATATTACAAAGGTAAACGAAAAGATAATTGATAATAATAAAACAATTGCAGAAATTATAGAAGAAGCAAAAAAAAGAAATGCAAAATCTATTTCTATTTTTATTAAATATAATCAAAAAGAAAAAAAAGCAAAAATTAAAAAAGATAAAAAAGCAGAACAAAAAGATGATATTAATTTAGAAGAAAAAAAACAAAATATAAATCAACAACAAAATGATTCAATTTCAAAAGATCAAAAAAATCCAAAGATTGAAGAAGAAAATATTGAGATTGAAGATTTAAATACCGAAGAATTAAGAATTTTAAGAATTAAAAGATCAAAATATTTAAAAATTTCTCATCCTTCTAAATCATCGAAAAAAAATGATAAATAATAGATTTAAATAAAATAAAAGAAGTGCTCAATCGAGCACTTCTTTTATTTATTGCATACCTTGCATTTTATTTTCTTACCATCTTCTTTTGGATCGTAAACTTCACATTTACTTCCTTTTAAACTTTTTTTACAACAAGCTTCACTTTTATGAACTTTTTGCGTTCTTAAATTAACTCAATTAATCATTAATCACCTCACAAAAATATATTATACAAAAATTTATATAGATAAATAAATTATCTAAATAAATTAATAAAAAAATATAATTTTATTAATATGAAAGATAAATTAAAATATCAAAAAGAAAAATGATTAATTGCCCTAGATATCGATCGAACTTTAATCCCTGATCAAAATATCAATAGCAATCAACCATCAAATCACATTTTAGATGATGAAATTAAAATTTTAAATAAATTAAATAAAAAGGGTCATAAAATTGTAATTGCAACCGGAAGAAGTTTAAAATCAACCGAAGAATTATTTAAAAATATAAATTTAAACATTATTCTCTCTAATTTTAATGGTTGCTATATCTCAATTCCTAAAAAAAATAAAATTCTATTAGAGACAAAAATGGATCTTGATATTTTAAGATCCATTGCAAAAGAAAAAATTTTACAAGATATTAAATATAATTTAATTTTTAAATACCTAGATCATGTAGAAATTGAAAATTTTAATGATCAATTAATTCTTGAATTCTATAATAATTTTGATAATTTTAAAATAAAAAAATTAAATATAGATAAAGTGATAAATCAACCGATTAGTGCTTATATGCATTTAAAAATAAAAGATAATATCGATACAAAAGAAATTTTAAATAAATTAAAAGCAAAATATAACAATCAATTAAACTTATGATATTGACGAGATAAATTAGGAGATTCAATCATTTTAGAGATAAATAATAAAAAATATAATAAATGAAGTTCAATTTTATTTATTGCTAATAAATATAAAATAAAAAAAGAGAATATAATCACAATCGGCGACAATTTAAATGATTACGAAATGATTAAAAATGCAAATCATGGTGTCGCAATGATAAACGGATTAGATGAAATAAAAGAAATTGCAAACCACATTACAAAATATGATAATAATAATAATGGCGTGAGCGATTTTTTATCAAATTTTTTTGATAAAATTGGAAATTAAAATATTTAAAAGAAAGATCATTAAATTATGTTAATTGGAAAATATAAAATTTTAGGAAAAGAATATAAAACAAAAGATTATGTTGAGATTTTAAATCCATCTACCAATACTTCTTATGCAAAAGTTCCAGCTTTAAAAAAGGAACTAGTTGATAAAATCTATCAATTTGCAAGCAATAAACAAATTGAATGAGAAAATAAAACAATTTCGGAACGAGCAGTTTATCTTAAAAAATGAGCCGATCTAATTGAAAAAAATAAAGAAAAACTTGCTAAATTAATTGTAAATGAGGTTGCAAAAAATTATCAAGATTCATTAATTGAAGTTGAAAGATCTGTTACTTATATAAGATATACAATCGAAGAAATGTATCGTATAAATCTTGAAGCAAGAACAAGTGAACAATTTTATGATGGCAAAAAAGATAAAATTGCCTTAATTCAACGCAAACCATACGGAGTTATTTTGATTATTAGTCCATTTAATTTTCCAATAAATTTAGTTATCTCTAAAATTGCACCGGCTTTAATTAGTGGTAATGTCTGTGTTTTTAAACCAGCAACACAAGGAAGTTTTGTTGCCATCGAATTAATTAAATTATGAGAGCAAACAAAAGCTGAAGATGGAATTATAAATTTAATAACAGGACGAGGAAGAGAAATAAGTGATTACTTAGTAACTCATCCTTTAATTAATTTTATAAATTTTACAGGAAGCACAAATGTTGGAAAAGAGATTGCAAGCAAAGCAAAAATGATTCCAATAATTATGGAACTTGGCGGAAAAGATGCTGCGATTATTATTGATGGTGCTAATTTAGAAAAGGCAAGTGATGAAATTATCAAAGGAGCATTTTCTTATTCTGGACAGAGATGTACAGCGATTAAACGTGTCTTTGTTGATAAAAAAAATAAAGAAATTTTAGAAAAGCTTTTACTATCAAAAATTAAGAAATTAAAAATTGGCCTTCCGCAAGATAATGCAGATATCATCCCTTTAATCGATCAAAAAAGCTTAAAATATCAAGAGGAATTATTATCAGATTTAAATCAAAAAGCAAAAATTTTAATCGGCAATAAAAAAGATATAAAAAATAATATCTTTTATCCAACTTTGGTCACAAATGTCTTATCAACAGATCGATTAGCAAAAGAAGAACAATTCGGTCCAATTTTACCGATTATCACCTATGATAATTTTGATCATTTGATTAAAATTCATAATGATACATCATTTGGTTTACAGGCATCTATTTTTGCAAGAGATCTCAATAATCTATTTAAAATAGCCGAAAAACTAGAGGTTGGAACGATAAATTTTAATAAAAAAAGCCAACGAGGACCCGATAATTTTCCATTTATAGGTTACAAAGATTCTGGTTTAGGAACACAAGGAATCAAAAATTCAATTCTTGCGATGACAAAAGAAAAAGTAATAATAATTAATATTTAATTTATCTAAATAAATTCCTAAATACAATTATAATGATAATTTTAATCAATAAAAACGTGTTATAATTTTAAGTTGTTATAACATATAGTTAGTTAATTTAGTAAATATGAAAAAAATATTTTCACTTCTTTTGATACCTTTTTTATTTTTAAGCATAGGTTTAAATAAACCAAATCACTTAAAAAATAAAGAATTAAGTACAAACGATAAAATTCTGTCACTTAAAACATGGTGAAATAATAGTGGTGCTACAGTTGATACCGATAATGATCTTTATGCAGATACTCTTTATATGTGAGGAGATAATCAATATGGACAAATTGGTGACAATAGTACAAGTGATAAACATGTTCCAACAAAAATAACCCTACAAGGGCAAAGTGATTGAGGTGGGAATGTTATTGATTTAAGTTTAGGATCATATCATAGTGGCGTTACAATTGATACCGATTTAGATGGATATGCCGATACATTATATATGTGAGGAAGAAATAATTATGGCCAACTTGGTGATAATAGTACAAGCGATAAACATGTTCCGACAAAAATAACTCCACAAGGGCAAAGTGATTGAGGTGGAGATATTATTGATTTAGATTTAGGTACAAATAATAGTGGTGCTACAGTTGATACCGATTTAGATGGATATGCCGATACATTATATATGTGAGGATATAATGGTAGTGGACAACTTGGTGATGATAGTACAATTAATAAAGATGTTCCAACAAAAATAACTCCACAAGGACAAAGTGATTGAAGTGGAAATATTATTGATTTAAGTTTAAGTGGAAGTCATAGCGGTGTTACGATTGATACCAATTTAGATGGATATGCCGATACATTATATATGTGAGGAGATAATAATGAGGGTCAAATTGGTGATAATACTGTATTTAATAGAGATACTCCGACAAAAATAACTCCACAAGGGCAAAGTGATTGAAATGGAGATATTATTGATTTAAGTTTAAGCGGAAATCATAGTGGGATTACAATTGATGAAGATTTAGATGGATATGCTGATACTTTGTATATGTGAGGAGATAATAGTGATGGAAAACTTGGTGATGATAGTACAATTAATAAAGATGTTCCAACAAAAATAACTCCGCAGGGACAAAGTAATTGAGGTGGAGATATTATTGATTTAGATTTAGGTTCAAATGATAGCGGTGTTACGATTGATGAAGATTTAGATGGATATGCTGATACTTTATATGTGTGAGGAGATAATAGTGAGGGTCAAATTGGTGATAATAATACAAGCGATAAACATGTTCCAACAAAAATAACCCCACAAGAGAGTGATTGAGATGGGAATGTTATTGATTTAAGTTTAGGTTCACTTCATAGTGGTATTACGATTGATATTGATTTAGATGGATATGCCGATACCTTGTATATGTGGGGACATAATGCCGATGGACAACTTGGTGATAATAGTACAGTTGATAAACATGTTCCAACATTAATTGATTCTTCTTTTGATTTCTTTATTAATAAAACAGAATTTTATTACGAAGATAATAATAATATTGAATTAAATATTATTTTAAATGATTATAAAGATATCATAAATCAATCTCCTGAAGTAATTTTAATTGATCAGAATGATGTTAGTTATACAACAACTTTTATTACAGATAAATCTAATATAAATAATGATCAATATTATTATCAAGTAAATAATATTATGTATGGTCAAAGTTATAATTTCACTAAAATAATAATTAATGAAGATGAATTTGAATTAAATCAACCACAAATTACAACAGATTATTTAATTTCTAGTTATAATTTTGTTTCCGCTGCGGAAGAAACAGCTACCTTTGCTTTAAATTTAGATCAAAATAGCGCTGATTTTAATATTAATAATTACACAGATGATCAAAGGAAAATAGAATTAAATTATACAAATATCGATAATAATGTTTCTAATTCTCAACAATTTATTCTTAATGCTGATTATCAAGTTGAATTGCAAAATTTAAATGCAGAAACAAATTATAAAATAGATTCTATCAATTATTTTTATCAAAATGGAACTTATAAATATACACAGAAATATCTAATGAATCATCTTCTACAATATCTGTAAAACTTAAATTAATAAAATTATAGGTAGTATTTGCTTTAAGATTATTAACCTTAAAACTAAATTGATATTGCACAGTTCCATTTTCTTGGTTCTCACTTAGTTTGATAGCACTTCCCTCGATGTAATTTGAACTGTAACTATCATCATTATTATCGATTAAATATAATCCATCATCCAGATTAAAATTTTCAAATTGTGGATTTTTCTCATCTTCATTTATTAAAATTAAATTATCAATTGCTACGGTATAAGTAAATGAATTTTTTGTAATTGAGGATTGATCAATAATAAAACTATCACTAACAAAATTTTTATCAATTATTGTAGTTGTAATGATAAATGGATCAGAAAAATTAATAATATCATCTGTTGATGTATTTGGATCGGTAATACTTATTCCATTAAATTGATAAGTTTGTCCACTTATAAGATCATTTTGTAAAAATGTTAATTGATAATTTTGTGTTCCATTTATCGTTCCGCTTGAAATTATTTTTGCATCGATAAATGTTGAATGATAGTAATTATTATCTTGATCAACAAGTCAAATTCCTTCATTTACATCATATTGTGTAAAATTTGTCTTATCAGAATTTGCTTTTAAATTATCAATTTCAATTGTATACTGAAATTGATTTTTTTGTAAAGAATTATCAACTAAGGCAATTGTATCTGCTTTTATTTCTGGTGTTGCTGGTTCTGTTTTAAAAGTTACTATATTTTGATCAATTGTATATTTATAAGTTCCATTTTGATAAAAATAATTGATAGAATCTATTTTATAATTTGTTTCTGCATTTAAATTTTGCAATTCAACTTGATAATCAGCATTAAGAATAAATTGTTGAGAATTAGAATCGGTTTTTATCGTTCCATTTTCAGAAATATCTAATGAATCATCTTCTACAATATCTGTAAAACTTAAATTAATAAAATTATAGGTAGTATTTGCTTTAAGATTATTAACCTTAAAACTAAATTGATATTGCACAGTTCCATTTTCTTGATCAATTTAGTTTTAAGGTTAATAATCTTAAAGCAAATACTACCTATAATTTTATTAATTTAAGTTTTACAGATATTGTAGAAGATGATTCATTAGATATTTCTGAAAATGGAACGATAAAAACCGAAGACAATCAATCTGCAAAAAATATCGTATATTTAATAATTACGATTTTAATAATATTAATTATATTAATATTAGTTTTATTATTTGTTGATATTAAAATGAAAAAAAATACCAAAAAAATGTCTGAAATACTTGATCGTCCACAAGATGAAGATTAATAATAATTAATTCTCAATATGAGAGCCAAATTTATCATCATTTAAAGATTCTTTTAATTTATCTAAAGATGTAATGATTGATTTTCTTTGTAATTTTGATTCCGCAAATTTAACTGCCATCTCTACTTTTGGTCCCATTGATCCGGACGGAAAGATCTTATTATTAATAAGGTTTTTCAATTCTTTTATTTTAGGATGATCAAGTTTTTTTTGATTTGGTTTATTGTAATTTAAATAGATACCATCAACCGCCGTAACTATTACAAATAAATCGGCATCAACTATTTCTGCCATTTTTTCCGCCGTATAATCTTTATCTATTACTGCATCGATCATATTATATTTATTATCTTTTTGATAAGTAGCAATCGCCCCTCCGCCTCCAGCGATTAAAATAAATCCATCATCTAATCCTTTTTTAATCAGCTCTCTTTCCATTAAGGTTATCGGTTTGGGAGAAGGAACGACTCTTCGATATCCTCTTCCTGAATCTTCGATAAATACCCATCCGGTATCCTGTGCTATTTTCTTTGCTTGTTTTTCTGAATAAAAACTACCGATTGGCTTTGTTGGATTACTAAAAGCCTTATCTTTATAATCAACTATTGCTTGTGAAATTAATGCATATACATTTTTGTTAATCTTTCTCTTTAAAAGCTCATTATCAATCGCATTTTTTAAATGGATTCCGATATATCCTTGTGACATAGCTCCAGCAAGAACTAAATCTAATTGTGGAACTTTTTGATTAATTTTGGAAGCTTCATCAAAAGCTAAAGAGATCATACCTACTTGCGGACCATTTCCATGTCCGATTAAAACTTGATGTCCTTCTTCAATTAAATCAGCGATTGAAATAGCTGTTTTCTTTACTGCTTCTTGTTGTTCCTTCGGTGTATCACCTAAAGCATTGCCACCAAGCGCTAATACGATACGTTTTTTTTTCATAATATTTTTAATAATTAATATCTTTCCTTTTATCTTAAATTTAATAATTATTAGCAATAATTTGTAATAAAGGAATTATTATTGCAAAAATTACCGCCAATTGTATTAATATATAAATTCCAATCGGTTTTAAGGCCGTTCCATAAGGAACTCTCGCTCTTTCACAAGAAAGCATCACAACGGCTTGTGTCGGAATAAACATATTAATAACCCCGACCGCAAGTGAATAAACACAGACTGTTACGATTAATATTTGTGTAAATTGTTCAGGACTTGAATTAAATGATGAAATTTCAGAGGCAACGATTGAAAATGTTCCCATTGTTGCAGCTGCTAATCCTGATGTCGAAGGAATAAGTAAAGCAAAAATGAAAAATACAAGAAACATTGAATATGATCAACCTCATGCGCCAACGTTACCGATCGCTCCTCCGATTCCCTGTGCAATATAATAATCTAATCCTGAAGCACTTAAAATTCCCGGAATAGCTCTAGCAACAGCGATAATAATTGCTACGCTTAACATATCTTTTGATCCTCTTCAAAAAGATTCTAATATCTCTCCTCCGCGCATTTTTGCAATTAAAGAGATAACAAAAGCAGAAACACCAAATAATAATATTAATTCTGGAAAATCTCAAGCTCCAAACGTACTCATTCCACCGATTAATCATGAATTTCAACTAGGATTATCAATATTATTTCTTGCTGCTCCATCATTAAAAAATGTATATCAAGGAAACATTCCTAAAAACATTATTAAAAATGTAATTCCAAAAAGTGAAAGAATCCATTTTTGTCTTCAGGTCATCTTTTTACTTTGATGTATAGAACTTTCAAATGATTTTTTCGCTCACTCTAAATCCTTATCACGTGTCTTATATGTTAAGGATTTTTTTGGTTTTGCTTTTACTCTTATCGCATAAAGAGTAATAAAAATACAACCTATCGAAGTAAGAATAATAAACATAACTAGTCGTGCGATCATTCCATCACCGATTGTTATACTAATAGTTTGTCCATCAATCATTATACTCATATCATTAATCGAATCAACGGCTACACCGACTGAAAAGGGATTAATAACAGAAGAAGCAAATCCGGTTGTAGTACCTAACAAAATTACCAAAAGTCCTGTCAGTGTATCAAAACCAGCAAGAAGAAACATCGGAACAATAAAAATATATAAGGCTAATGTTTCTTCTTGCATACCAAAGGTAGTTCCACCTAGCGCAAATAAAAAAAACATTAAAGGAACTAATATTATCTCTTTTCCATGCAAACCAGAAATAAGCGATTTAATTCCTTTTTCCATCGCTCCGCTACCTATTACTACATCTAAAAATCACCCTAAAACAAATAAGTAAAATATGATTCCTGCAGCATTTGCAAATCCGCCAATTATATAAACCGGAATCGAAAACAATCCAACTGCCGTAACAGTTGAGGTGGTTATTTGTCCATCTTCACCATAATAATCATAACTTTGTCCTTGAAATCCTCACGTAAGAATCGTAACAATAACAATAACACCTAAAATAATTACCAGTGCCGATGGCATCTTAAATCTACGCTTCTTTTTATCATTAGAATGATTTGAATTACTCTTTAATGGTTTAATATCTGTCTCTTCAGACATTATAATTTCCCTTTCTTTATTGAAATTTAATTAAATCGTCGCATCAATAATTGCTTTTATCGTATGCATTCTATTCTCTGCTTCTTGAAATACTTTTGATTGTTTTGATCGAAACACCTCATCTGTAACTTCAAATTCTTTAATTTTAAATTGCTTATTAATTTGCTTTGCAACATCGGTATTTAAATCATGATATGATGGTAAACAATGCATAAATATCGCTGATTTTTTGGCATTATTCATTATTTTTTTATCAACTCGATATGGTTGAAGATCATGTATTCTTTTTTTTCAGACATCGATCGGTTCTCCCATTGATACTCAGATATCGGTATAAATTACATCAGCATCTTTTGACCCAATCATCGGATCTTCTGTAAATTCAATCTTAGCTCCGGTCTTTTTTGCAATTTGATTTGCTGTTGCAATAACATCTTCAGCTGGTCAATAAGATTTAGGAGCACAACCAACAAAATGAGCCCCCATATGTGCAGCCATTACAGCAAGAGAATTTCCCATATTATTTTTGCAATCACCAAAAAAGACAAATTTTACTTTTGTTGTTTTAAAATTCTCAAGTACAGTTAAATAATCAGCAAACATCTGTGTCGGATGTCATTTATCAGTAAGCGCATTTCATACAGGAATTCCAGCATGATTTGCTAAAGTCTCAACATCTTCATGTTTGAAACCACGAAAGGCAATACCATCATAAAATCTTCCCATAACCTTCGCTGTATCTTCCATTGATTCTTTTACTCCCATTTGTGAATCCGAACCTGAAATATAAGTTGTTCCAATTCCTAAATTCATCGATGCAACTTCAAATGCTGAACGTGTACGTGTTGATGTTTTTTGCATAATAATTGCAATGTTTTTATTATTATGTTTGTGTTTTGTTATTTTTTCTTCTTTTAGTTTTTTTGCTAGATTTAATAAATATTTAACCTCTTCTGTTGTTAAATCAGCAACGGCAAGAATTGATCTGTTTTTTAAATTTAAAGCCATTTTTACACCTTCTTATTTATTCTTTTAATTTTCTCTTTCAAGTGGCATTGACATACACCTTGGTCCACCACGCCCTCTTGAAAGTTCATATGATGGAATTTCATGGACAATTACGCCATTTTTTTTAAGTAAACTATTTGTTATATGATTTCTATCATAAGCAATAACTTCGTTTGGTGAAATCGCAAGAACATTTGATCCATCATTTCATTGTTCACGCTCAGAATGAATTGGATCTTTATCACCACAATGAATAATTGTGATTTTTTTAATTCCAAATACTCTTTCCATTAATTTTCTAATAGACATTTTTTCTGAAGTAATCTTAATATCATTACCAGATTTTGCAACTTGAAAAATCCTAAATTGATAATTTGAAAAAATCAAAAATTTATCAATATCAATCTGTGTGAATACGGTATCTAAATGCATTCATGATCTTCCCTTCGGAATTGATACACCTCAAATTCTTGAAATTTTGGATTTACTATCACTAAATAAATTTGTTGCTAATTTTTCAAGCGAATCAGGATGTGTTCTTTGTGAAATACCAACAGCGATATCGGTTTCTGAAAGAATCATAATATCACCACCCTCAATGCTTGTTGATCGATTTCTTGTGTAATATTGCCGTGTATTTTTATAATCTTTATGATATTTAAAAATATATTCAGCAAACTTTGTCTCTCTTCGTCTTGTTTTGAAAGTCATTTTATGAATCGTAACTCCATTACCTATAGAAGCAAATGGATCTCTTGTAAAAATTAAATTTGGTAATGGCTCAAGCGCTCAAATATCATTACTCTCTAATTCTCTCAATGATTTTTTTCCTTGTATCTCTGGAAGTTCGCTTAATCTAATTCCTGACATTAATTTACGAATAAGTTCTAAATTATCTTTAAATGAAGCAAGATACTTTTGTACTCTTAAGAATAAATGTGAATGATGTGAAATTCCTCCCTCAATAATAAATTCTTTTAGAAAATCTTCTTTAATTTTTGCTGAAATTGAGATAACTTCTGCTGCAAGATTTTCCAAATAAATAACTTCAACACCTTTACTTCTAAGTAATTCTGCAAATGCATCATGTTCGCGTTGTGCTTCTTTTAAATAATAAGAATCATCAAAAAGTAAACGTTCATAGGTAGAAGGCGTCAAATTTTCAGTTTCTCATCCCGGTCTATGTAAAAGAACTTTTTTAAGTTTTTTATACTCTGAATTTACATTAATCATATATTTCCCTTTTATATTCAATCTTTTAAAATTTTAATTTAAATAACAAAAGATTAAATCCCCATTAAAAAAGCTAATTTTAATATTTGCTTTTCAAAGTAATTTTAATTTTTTTTAAAAAAAAATAAAAATTAAATATTTTATATTAGATATAATCAAAAATATATTTTTATTATTCAGTTAAATAAAATAAGAAATAGTCTAAAATCTTATTAATATATAATTACACAATAAAAGGAAAACAATCAATATGGAAAATAAAGGAATTGAACTTTTTACATGAATAAGAAAAATTGAATTCGATAGAATTAAAAATTATTATTGTGAAACCTTAGAAAAAAAAGAGTTAGATTATTTAAATAAATATTTAAATTTTGAAAAATTCAAAAATCCTAATAAAAAAGAATTTAATCAATTAATTAATAATTTTGAAAATAATAATAATTTTGATCCAAGAAAAATTGATGAAAAATTAAAAAGAAAAGAATCATTAAGTGAACAAGAAAATTTATCAAGCAAAATATATAATATGTTGTTTCTAATTTGAAATGAAATGGAAATATTTGCACAAGGTAAATACAATAAAATAAAAAAACACAAATTAATATATTTCATGATTGCTTATGCCATAAACAAAAACAAAGATTATGGAATTTTTGAAAATCCAAATGAAATTTTTAAAAAAATTTATTCAAAAAATGAAAAAAATCAAGAAGCAAAATGATGAGCATTTGATAATGGTCCTGTTTTAAGTAATATTTATAAAAAGGATAATGGATATACAAATAATGATATTGATGATAATTTAATATTAAAAAATGAGCAAAATTTTTTAAATATCTTCAAAATTGCCTATCTTGTTCTAAGAAATTTCACAACAAACGATTTAATTGAAGAAAGTCATAAAACTGATCCGTGAAAAAAAGTATATAAACCTAATTCAAAGCATACACCAATAGATAATAAAGATATCATAAATTATTTCACATATAACGAACCTTTTTTTAATAAATTTATAAGATAAATAAAAATTATAAAATTAATTTAAAATAATGAAAATAATTAATTTTATTAAAAAATGAAAATGAATTGTAATAATTTTTCTTATCTTAGTTTTTCTTTTGATATTATTAACAATTTATATTGATCAAAAATGAGTTCAATTAATTTCAAGTATTATTTCTTTAATAATTGCTTCTGTGTCTTTAGGTTTAGGAATAAAAGCAAATAAATTAGGAAAAGAAGCAAATGAATTAGGAGAAAAAGCAAATGAATTATCTGAAGATAGAAGAAAAATTTTAAAGCAAATTAAAGAAAATGTAAATGAAGAAATTTATAATAATATAGAAAAATTACAAAATAGAAGTCCGCAAGAGGAAATTATTAAAAAAGAAATTATTAAAGATAAATTAGAAATAATAAGAATTTTAAATCAGATTAAAGATATTAATGAGGAAAAAAATAATACTAAAAATAATCCTACGAATTGTTAAAAATATTAAAAATATATATGATTATTTTTATTTAGATATTAATAATATAATTTAAATAGAATAGGAGAAAAATGAAATATACAGTAGTAACTGGCGCTAGTTCTGGAATCGGAAAGGCAATAGCAACTTATTTTGCTGCAAAAGGACACAATATCATTATTGTCGCAAGACGAGAAGAATTATTAAATGAATTAAAAAAAGATCTTGAAAAAAAATTTGAAGTTAAAGTATTGGTTTTTGTTTATGATTTAACAATTACTGATAATGTTTTCGATTTTTATGATCAAATTAAAAAATATGATCTTGAGGTTTTGATAAATAATGCCGGATTTGGTGACATTAATAAACCTTGAGAAAGTGATATTTTAAAGATCAATAAAATGTTAGATCTAAATATCAAAACCCTAACCGACTTATCATTACTTTTTATTAAAGATAACTTAAATAAAGAAACACAAATCATAAATGTAGCTTCAACAGCAGGATATTTTATTTGATCAAATGGAATAGCATATTCTTCTACTAAATTCTATGTTTCAACATTTAGTGAAGGAATTGCAAGATTCCTAAAACAAGAAAAGGCTAAATTAAAAGTAAAAATATTAGCTCCTGGCCCAACAAAAACAGAATTTTTTGAACGTGCTTTCAAAAAAACAAAACTAAATGAAAAGGATGTTTCAGAAGCAAAAAAAAGAACCGAAAGTCGTTTCAAAAATGCAGATGAATTAGCTTATTTTACATACCAGTTATATCAAAGCGATAAAGTAATTGGAATTGTAAATCCATTTACAAATAAATTTAAATTAAAAAATAAATGATTTAATATGTTTTAAAATATTTATAAAAATAAAATAAATAAAAATAATATTAGATTTGGAGATCATACACAACCCTAAAAATCAATTTTAAAAGGATATTAATTTTAATATAAAATTAAATATTAGTAATAACTTTCTCTATTTATGCGAGATAATTTTATAAAGACAAATAAATTATAAGTATATAATTATTGCTAAATATGTTTAAAAAAAATAGGTCATTTATTTTAGAAATCTAGCTTGTGATTTAAAATTCTAAAAATGAAAGCAGTGAATTAATTCACTGCTTTTTAATTAATTTATAAATAATAATATAATTTATTTAGGGAAAGGAGATTAGAAATGAAATATGTTTTAATTACCGGAGCAAGTTCTGGAATTGGAAAGGCGTTAGCAGAAAAGTTTGCAAAAGAAGGGCACAATTTAATATTAGCAGCGAGAAGAACTAATTTATTAAAAATTATTAAGGGAGAATTAAAAGATAAATATAATGTTGATATTATTATTTATACGGTTGATCTCTTAGATTCAGATGAAGTACAAAAATTTTATGCGAAAACTAAAGAATATGATATTGAAGTATTTATAAATAATGCTGGATCAGGTGATGTAAATCTTCCTTGAAATTCTGATATTAAAAAAATTGAAAAAATGCTTGATTTAAATATCAAAGCCTTAACAACTCTTTCAATTATGTTTATTAAAGATAATTTGGATAAAGATGTGCAATTAATAAATGTTTCTTCTACTGCAGGATATAATATTATCTCAGGTGAGATTACTTATTCTGCCTCCAAAGTATTTGTCGCCTCATGAACAGAAAGTGTTGCAAAACAATTAAAACGATTAAATAAAAAAATTAAGGTAAAAGTATTAGCACCCTCAACTACCGAAAGTGAATTTATTGAAAAAGCTTTAATTCATAGTAAAAATAAGCATTGAGAAATTAATGCTTACAAAAAACAAAAAAAATTAAGAGCTAAATCTGCAAAGGATTTAGCAAATGAAGGTTATAAATTATATAAGAATGATAAAATTCTTGGCATAATTGAAGATAACAATTTAAAATTATCAAACGGAAAATATGATAATATCCGTTGAATTTAACATCTAAAATGCAAAATAAAAATTTTTCTAAATTTAATTTTTTAGAATTAAAATTTAAGGTCTTTATTTTAAACTCAATAAATAAAGATATTTTAAAAAAATTTAGAAATTGGACTGATAAATATCAAAATTTTATTGAATATAAAAGAATCGATGATCAAAATAAATATAGAGAAAATTATGATAATTACTTAATTGCAAAAGATGATATAAAATACTTTACAAATTTAAAAAAGAAGTTTAAAAAATATATAAATGCAAGTTTAAAAGTAAGAGAACAAGAAATAATTTATCTAAATGATAATAAGATATTAGATTATAAATATAAGGATTCTGAAAACAAGATAAGACCTTACTATATAAATGATCCTAATACCAAAAGTAATCATAAGGTTGTAATATATCAAATTTCTTCAAAAGAGAGAACTAGTTTAAAAAAAATTGAAATAAATAATCATACCTGTTATTTAAATTCAGAAGAACCAATTACCGTAAATAAATTTAAATTATTTAAAAATATAATTGAATCTGATTTTAATCGTAAAAAAATCAAGATATGATGTGAAAGTGAAAAAAATATGAAATATACATTAATTACCGGTGCGAGTGCCGGAATCGGAAAAGCTTTAGCAGAAAAGTTTGCAAAAGAGGGACATAATTTAATAATTGTGGCAAGAAGAGAGCAATTATTAAATAAATTAAAAGACGATCTTGAAAATAAATATAAGGTAAAAGTTATCGTTTACAAATGTGATTTATCTAATTCCCAAAATGTGATAACTTTTTACAATGATATTAAAAAATATCCAATCGAAATCTTTATAAACAATGCCGGAATGGGCGATATGAATTTGGTATGAGAATCAGATCTTGCTAAAACAGAAAAGATACTTGATTTAAATATCAAAGCCCTAACTTTATTATCAATGATGTTTATTAAAGATAATTTAGATAAAGATGTGCAATTGATAAATGTCTCATCTGTCGTTGGTTATAATCTTTTCTCAGCTGCTCTTACTTATTCTGCTTCTAAATTTTTTGTAAGTGCTTGAACCGAAGGTGTCGCAAGACAATTGCAAAAATTAAATAAGAAAATTAAGGTAAAAGTATTAGCACCAGCTGCAACAGAGAGTGAATTTGAACAAATTGCCTTTAAAGATAGCAAAATAGAAAGTGCAACAAAGGAAAAAATTAGACATCAAAAAGATCGTAAACAAGCACAAGAATTAGCAGAAGAGGCTTATCAATTATGCAAAAATGATCATATTTTAGCTATTGTAAAAGATAATAAATTAAATTTCACCGATGGAAAATATCAAGATATTATTTGAGTCTAATTTAGCAAAATAAAATTATAAATTAATATATTAATTTAAATTTTTTAATAAATAATAAAAAGACAAAAACAGAGAGATAATTCTCTGTTTTTTTAATTTAAAAAATAAATAATATAATTTTTTTATAAGGGAGATTGTAGATTAAATGTTAATGTTAAGAATTATAAATTTTAAATTTAATTAATGAAATGCAGAATAAGTATAATGATAAATTTGATCTCTCGAATATAAAATTTAAAATTTGAATTACTGATTCTGTAGATGAAAATATTTTAATTCAATTTAAAAAGTGAACAGATAAGTATAAAAAATTCATTAAATATAAAAAAATAATAAATGAGAAAGAATATAAATTGAGATATGATAATTTTTTGATCAAAAAAGGAGATATAAAATATTTCACAAATCTTAAAAGAAAATTTAAAAAATATGTAAATGCATCTTTTAAAATCGAAGCAAAAAGGATAATTTATCTTAATGATAATAAAATTTTAGATTATAAATACAAAGACTCTGAAAACAAAATAAGACCTTATTATATAAAAAATCCGAACACTCTTAGCAATCATAAAATTATTCTCTTTCAAATTTCATCTAAAAGAAGATCTAATCTTAAAAGAATAGAAATTAATAATAATATTTGCTATCTAAATTGAGAAGAACCTATTATTGTTACTAAATTTAAATTATTTAAAATATTAATAGAAACGTAATATATTATTTTTAAATTAAATTTATAATATATCTGCAAAAAATGCAACCCAATATTTATAAATATATTTTAAATGCACTTAACAAAAATAATTTTAATAAAATTTAAAGATAATTAATTATTAAGATGAAATATCATCAAAATAACTAAGTTCTATATCAATATTTTTTTTGTCGATATAAAAAACTTCAATAAATTTTTGTTTTATATTATCTAAGATTTCTTTTGTTCTATTTTTGACAATTTCATAATTTCAAATTTCTCCCTTTTCTTCAATTATATAATTGTACATTATATAAACAGGGTCACCTTTTATTCCTTTATAAGTAATACAATATTGACCATAAGGATCATTATAAAATTTAATTAATTTTTCTTTATAATTAAAATTATTATTTTTGTTCTTTTTATGATTATAAAAAATAATATTTCCTAATTCTTCAGATCAATCAAAACTATTTTTTTCAAATAATGATTTTGAATAAACATATTCAAAATCATTATTTACTATATTTCAATAATATTTTGCATCATCTTTTACTTTTATATTTAAAAAATAAAATAAATAAAGAATTTTCTTATCTTTTTTGAAATCATCAATATTTATAAAATTTTGATAATCATTTTTAAACCAAAAATTAAATTTTTCCATTCCTGATTCATTATTATTTAAAACATAATTAATAAATTTATTATTTCTGTTTATCATTAATTTCTCAATTTCATTTGCTCTATTATTTTTCAAATTTATAAAATAAATCATACTTAATAATAACTTTCTAATAAAAAAATAATCAAATTCACTATTTTTATTTTTTCAAATATAAAGAAAGAAAATTTTTAAAAATTGTTTTAAATTAAACTTTTCCCCAATAAAAAAAATTCATTTTTCAAAACAATTATTTTCATCAATTTTTTTTAAAATAAAATTACAATAAAAAATAATCATTTCCAATAAATCATATATCTTATTTTTATCTTCTTTAAAAATTTCCTTTAATTCTTTATAAACAAATTTTTTTTGAAAAAATCTAGATCTGTTCAGTGTAACAAATACATTTAAAATATTTTCTAATGTATTATTATTAATTTTTGCTCTTTTAAGAATATCATCTAATTTATTTAATAATTCATTATTTTCTTTATAAAAATCATTTCTAATTAAATCTAAAATAGTTAATTTTTTGCCTTTAGAATTAATTGATTCAAATATATCATTTATTGAATCATTAGAATCAATTTCATTCAATGTAACATTAACATTATTCAAAATAAAAAAAGCAAAGGATATAATATCTTTTATATCTTTAAATTCTAATTTTTGCTTTAAGTGAGAAAACTGAGTGTTCATTTCAGAAAATTTTTCACCGTCAAGAAAAAATAATTTTTTATTGTCACTTCAAATTAAATCACTATTATAATATTTTATTTTAATAAGTTCAAAATCATTATCAAATCAATCTAATATTTCTGTATAAATTTTTTTTTGATCGAAAGAACAATTTGATAAAAAAAAATCTTTTTTTTCTTCATCATTCAATTTAAATTTTTTTATAAAATCCCTAAAACAAATAAATAATATATACAAAAAAATTGTTCTTTGTTGCCCATCTATTATTAAATTTCATTCTTTATCTTTTTGTAAAAAAATACTTCCCAAAAAAATATTTATGTTTTTTTCAAGTGATCAAGAAATACTAAAATCATCATATAACTCATCTATTTCATTTTTTTTCCAAACATATTTTCTTTGAAAAATTGGAATATCAAAATATTTTTGCTTAAAATAATCTTTTAATCTTAAATTTATTGCGCGCATAAAAAATATAATCCTCTATTTTTAATAAAATTAAATCAAAAGAATTATATATTTTTTCAATAAAAAATAAGATTTCTCTTAGTTTTTATTATTTATTCTATGCTTGTTGAAAATTTTTCTGACAAATTAGGAATAGGAGTAAGAAAAAAACTTCGATCGGTAAGACGTTTGTGTTTTCCTCCCATTGCATATAAAACTCCAGAAAGAAAATCCATTATTCTTGTTGCTTCCTTATCGGTAACTTTTTCAAAATTTATAATTACAGCATTATAATTTTTAAGTTCCTTTGCAACTTGTTTTGCATCCTTAAAGGATTTAGGATTTATCCTTACAAGTTCTGCTCTTCGATATGCTTTTTTTTCAATTCGATTGCTTTTCATTAAAAGTAAACGATTCAACTCAATTGTTTGTTGTTGATTTAAAGAATTTTTACTCATAAAACTTACTATTTACTCATCATCTAAAAGAGATAATCCTGAGAAAATATCTGTTTCCTCCTTAGTTAATTGTAAATCTAATTCTTTTTGGTTTTTTGCTTTCTTTCCGCGTAAATTCATCTCTTGTGTAATTACTTGTTTAAATGTCTCTAGATCGGAATCTTCAAAATTATCTTTTTGGATAGCTGGATTGATAGTAACACTATCAAAATCAAAATCTTTGATCTGTGATAATCCTGTAGCAATTACAGATACAACGATTTCTTCTCCCATATCTTCGTTAATCGTAACACCAAAGATAACATCAACATTTGAATTTGCTGCTTCTTTAATTGTCTGTACAGCTTCTTGTGCTTGTTTTAATGTAAGTGAAGTTGGTGAACCCAATACATTAACAATTGCATTTTTAGCCCCTTCAATTGATGATTCTAAGATAGGTGATTGAATAGCATTGATTGCTGCCTCTACCGCCCCATCTTCTCCTGATGCTTTTCCTGTTCCAATTAAAGATAATCCTTGATTTGCAAGAACAGCTTTTACATCAGCAAAATCTAAATTGATAAGTGAATGCTTATTAATTAAATCTGTAATTGTTCGAACAGCATTTTTTAAAGTTGCATCGGAAAATTTAAAGGCATCAGTAATTGAAAAATCACCAAGTTCAGCTAACAAACGATTATTAGAAACAACAATTATAGAATCAACATTTTCTTTTAAAGCTTTTAAACCAATCTTAGCATTAAGTGATCTTGCTTTCCCTTCAAAATCAAATGGTGTAGTAACAATTCCCACAACAAGACATCCTAAATCTCTTGCTGCTTTTGCAATAATAGGAGCGGCTCCGGTTCCTGTTCCTCCACCCATTCCAGCGGCAATAAATACAAGATCAGTATCCTTAATGATATTTTTCATATCTTCAATTGATTCTTGTGCTGCTTTTGTTCCTATATCAGGATTTGCTCCTGCGCCTAGTCCTTTTGTTAAATTTTTTCCTAGTGCGATTCTATTTTCTGATTTTACCTTTGAATCATTCAATGCCTGTACATCGGTATTAGCAACATAAAAATCTAGTCCTGTAATTTTGGCTTCAATCATTTTATTTACAGCATTAGATCCTCCGCCTCCAATACCAAAGATTTTTATACGTGCACCGCGATCCTCGTCGGCTGTGAATTTATCAAATTCAGTTGTTTTAAAATTCATATAAATTTTTGAAAATTCCTTTACATAATAAATATTACAATAAACATTAAATATAATTATAATATCTAAATGTTTTTTTTAATAATTTTTATTAATTTAAATTTTATTTAATAAAATTTAATTTTTTTTAGAATTCATTGATTTTTTCTAAAATTCGCATTCTTGATGAACGAGAAGAATTATTTTTCTCAATTTCTTTTTTAGATGGATAAACCGTTTTTAAAGTTCGAAAATTTCTAATAATTTGATATTGTGTTTCTTTTTTAAGATTCTTAAATTTAAAGAAAATATTTTTCACAATTCGATCTTCAAGAGAATGGAAAGTAATTACTAAAATTCTGCCATTTTTATTTAAAAGCTCAGCAGCTTCTAAAAGAGATTTTGAAATGGCATCAATTTCATTATTAACTTCTATTCTTAATCCTTGATAAATATTTCGAAAGCGATTTTTTTGTTTATTATAAGGTTTTATTTTTACAATTATTTCATTTAATTGATGATTAAAAACAATTTTTTTCTCATTTCGATATTCAATAATCGCTTGTACCAATTTTTTTGCTAATTTTTCTTCTGCATATTTTTTAAAAATAAAAAGTAATTTTTCTTCTGGATAGGTATTTAAAATCATTGACGCCGTTAATTTTTGATTTTTTTGATCCATTCGCATATCAAGAAAAATATCTTTTGATCGATATGTA
This sequence comes from Candidatus Hepatoplasma scabrum, assembly GCA_027925325.1. Taxonomy (GTDB): domain Bacteria; phylum Bacillota_I; class Bacilli_A; order Mycoplasmatales; family Hepatoplasmataceae; genus Hepatoplasma; species Hepatoplasma scabrum. The sequence continues at coordinate 210,027 of AP027133.1, read as the reverse complement.
AATCCTCTTCCCAGATCGGTTAATTGATAATAACTTGTTCCTAAGTCATAAATAATTCCATCAATTTTTTTAATATTTATTTTTTCAAGATGCATTTTTAAATCTTTAAAATTACCATGAATAAAAATAACATTTTGATATTCTTTTAATCTTTCTTTTGCAAAATTAATCGCATCAAGATCTTGATCAATTGCAATTAATTTTCCTGATACCAATTTTTTTAAAATAGATTTACTATGTCCGCCCAACCCTAAAGTTGCATCTACATATATCCCGTCTTCTTTAATTCGTAATTTTTCCGTTGCTTCTTTTAATAAAATAGTTTCGTGATTTATCATTTTAATCCTAAATATAAAGAATTATATAAAATAGCTAATTTTTTATATCTAGATATTTTATATTTCAACTTTATCAAGAATTAAATTTAATAATCGATAAGTTTTTAAGTCACAATATTTTTTAGCATATCTAATCGCATTATCGATAGCGATTGCCTTTTTTTGCTTAAAAATAACTATTTCAGCAACAGTGTAAATTAAAATTGCCTTTTCTAAATTATTAATCCTTGTTCATTTTCAATCACTCGGTAGGGCTTTTTCTACCTTTGCTTTTAAATCATCAAAATCTTCGATGATTTTTAAAATATCATGTTCTTCTTGTTCCGAAAAATTATATTCAATAAAATTTTGATGTAAATCCTCTATCATCTCATCTTTAGATTTTGCAAGAAGAAATTGTTTATAAATAAAATATATTTTTTGTTCTCGATTTAAATGATCAAATTTTGTACTCATTAGTTTTTATTTTTAACATCAAGAATCTTTTTGCCATTATAATAACCACACTCTTTACAAACAGTATGTGGTTTAATTGATGCACCACAATTTGAACATTGAATCATTGTGGGAGTTTTTGCTTTTTGATGTGTACGTCTTTTAGCTTTACGTGTTTTTGATGTTCTACGAAATGGAATCGCCATAATCTACTACTCCTTTATAAAATAACTTAATAAATAATAAAAGTTTTCAATAAATTATAACATTATAAAAAAAATGAAATTTGAATTATTTTTAATTTCTTAAAAATTTCTTCTTTATTTTTAAATAAAATAATTCAAAGAAATAAATTTATTAAAGAATTAATAAATTTCTAGATATAAAAAATTTATTAAACTTTCTTATATTCTACTGTTTCTTTATAAAAAAATCTATGATCTTCTTTTCCTCCGATGGTATTATCATCATCACGAAATCATATTCTTTTATTACATTTAATACAATATATATTGTATTCACAAGAAAGTTCATTATCACCATAATAATTTTTTGTTTTTTTAAATTCAGTTGATCCACAATTGCATTTAATTATTTTATATTTTCCATCATCATCCTCTACTTCAAAAGGTGACTTTTTTAAAATTTCAGTCCCTTGCAAGGGACCAAGATAAGGACTGTATTTTTTATTCATTTTTTACTTCTTTCTATTCTATTATCTATTTATCCATTATTTAAACTAAATTCAAATAACTACAATGTAAGTATTATAAAATAATAAAGATAATATTTAAGACAAACAAATTAATTTTATCTTATATATTTAAAATTATCAAAATATTAAAAAATTGTTGTAATTATTTGATAGGGAGTTGAAACGATTTCATCTTCTGATAAAAATCCTAATTGATAAAACTGATTATCACCCCACATATAAATTGTATCTCCTAAATTATCACTATTTTGATCGGTTAAAACCATTGAATCTCTTCCACCTAATGATACATCGATAATGTTTCCGCCTCAATTATCTTTTTGATCGGGAATTATTTTTGTTGGTGTGCTTTTACTTATCGTTGTTTCATCACCAAGTTGACCTTTATTGTTATATCCTCACATATAAAGGGTATCGGCATAACCATCTAAATTCTCATCGGTTGAAACAGCAAGGGCATCATCTTTAATTTCAAGATTTATAATATTTTTATCAACAAAAAAGGTATTTTGAATCGGAAAATTTTCTCTAGTATCTTCAAAATATCCATTCCCAATTTGACCTTCACTTGCATAACCTCAAATATATAGAGTATCACCGATATGATCATAATTTGTATCTACAACAACCCCTGTATTATGATAATCTGTATCAAAATCAACAATATCTCCTCTTCAATCATCTTCTCTTTCTGGGATTATTTTTGTTGGATATAAAACAGGACCATGTCCATAATAATTATAAACACCGGTTCCTCACATATATAAGGTATCGGAATATCCATCATAATTTCCATCAACAGTTGCAGCAGAGGTAATTGAGTCTAAATCAAGATCGATAATATTACCATTTCAACCCCCTCTTCCTTCTGGAGCTATTTCTTGAGGATATAAAACATATTGATCTTCTCCTTCTGTATTAAGTCCATTTTGACCATTACCATTTTCCCCTCCGATATTATCTCCTCATGAATAAAATGTATCGGCATATCCATCATAATCGGTATCAATAATAACTGATGTATTATAACTACCTAATGATAAATCAATAATATTACCATTTCAATTATCCTGTCCTTCGGGAGTTATTTTAATTGGATCATTTAAATCATAATTTCCATAAGTTCCATTTCCTAATTGCGCATGTTGATTATTTCCTCACATATATAAAGTATCAGCATATCCATCATAATCGATATCAACCGTAACTCCTGCAGATAAATATGAGCCTAATTCTAAATTAATCAAATTGCCATTTCAAGCAAAATCAAATTTTGTTGGTTCTGAATTAAAATTACCCCAAATATAAACAAAATCACCATATCCATCTAAATCTGAATCTAATATTGCTCCTGTTCAGGTCTCTTGCGCTGAAATATCAATAATTACACCATTCTGTCCTTCAAAATTAGTATTATCTTTGTTAATTATATTTTTATTAATAGGAATTATTCCTAGTAGTGGAATTAATAAAATTCCATAATATTTCTTCATTTAATTCTCCTTTTAAAATAATTATAAGTTAATAGTAAAATTATGATAATTTTATCTAATTTTTTAAATATTTTATTTTTAAAATAAAATTTATATATAATAGATATGTAGCACATTTAGTTGTGTGAAGGAACATAAATCCTTTACTGTAGCACATTTAGTTGTGTGAATTTAAAGACAAATTTGTATGTTTATCTTGAACAATTCTTTCTTTTAAGAATTGTTCATTTTTATTATTTTTGTTCTTTTTCATTTTAAAAGCAAAGAAATCTTCATAATGATTTCTTAAAATATCATTTCTAGATATTAAATTATTTTTCAAAAAAATTAATTTAATCTTATAAAAAATTTCTATTGTATAATCATTTCTTAAGAGATCGAACTGACCATAAAAATAATTTAATAAATCCTCGGAATCATTTTTTTTAATAATTAAATTATCAAGATGAGATATTTTATTTCTCAAATCACTAGTTTTTTGTAATCTTTCTATAAAATAATTTCATATTCCATTTTTTATTCCCTCTTCACTAAAACCTTTTTTTCTAAAAAAATTTTCTCTTTCCTTTATTTTCCCTGAACTAATAAATTTTCTTTTTATCAAATCTTGTAAAGTTAAAAATTTTTCATTTTGCAGATATTTTAATATTGATATCTTTTCTTTAAAATATAATTCTTCCATAATTTTTGCATTTTTAACAAAAAGATTTTTTTCCGTAATTATATAATCTTTTTCTTGTAAATTTTTAATTTTATTTTTTGAAATTTCAATCTTTTTATTATGAGAAATAATTTCTAAAATATTTAAATTATTACTTATAAATTTATGATTTATTAAATAATTAATGTTTTTTCAAATGAAAATATATAAGAATACAATATAGAAGAAATTTTTGTATTAATATTTCTTAAGCATAAAATTAAATTAATTATTTTTATTTCAAAATCATTTTTATGTTTTTCATCAATATTTTTAGATAAAATCGAATCAATATAATCGGAAAAATTATCATATACTTCAATAATCTCAATTGGATTAATATTGCCATTTTTTACAATTTGTAAATATAAATAAATTTGTAAAAATTCTAATTTTCTTTTTCTAGTATTAATTTTAATTGCTATATGATCTTCTCTTAAAATGCTATATTTATTTCTTGAATATAAAATTTCTATTAACTCCCAATTGGGAGTTTTAAAAAATTTCTGATACTCTAGATTAAAATTTAATTTTCTATTTTTATTCATAATTTATCACAAAAATTATAATTTTTTTGAAAATAAATTATTAAGATAAATTTAAAAAATATTTTAAAAATTTTAAATAAAAATAGGAATCATAATAAGTGCTAATATTAAAAAAATTACAATAAAAAAAAGCAAATAATTTATTAATTTAATTTCTTTTGCTTTTTTCTTTTTTATTTTTTGTTTACTCTTTGATAAGGTCTGATTATTATTTTCGATAACTTGCCTATCTTGCAGAAATTTCGTTGATTGATTGATTTTATATTGCTCCCGGTTTATTAAATAATCCTTAAGAGCATTGATCGTCTCGCGCGCCGTTTGGTAACGATTATAATAATCTTTTTGCAATAACTTTAAAATTATCTTTTCTAATTCTAAATCAAGCATCTTATTAATATTTGTTGGTGGTAACGGATCATCATTTAAAATTTTCTTCGCTGTATCTTCGTGTGATATTCCCTTAAATGGTAAAACTCCGGTTGACATTCGATAAAGTAATACCCCAATTGAAAACATTTCTGAAGGAGGAGAAGATTTTTCACCTTTAAATATCTCAGGTGCTAAATATTGGATCGTTCCAATGATGCTTGCCTGCCTTGTTAATTCTTGATTAATTGAAGTTTGAATAATACCAAAATCCATTAATTTGAGTTTATTATCAACGGTAATCGTAATATTAGCTGGTTTGAGATCACGATGCATAATTCCATTTTGATGAACATGATCTAATCCTTCCAAAATTTCAATTGCAAAGGTTGCAACTTCTTTTGAAGAAAGATATTGCTTTTCTCTAATATATTTCTCAAGTGTTTTCCCATCTAAATATTCCATTACAATCACACGACGATTATTTCAAGTAAAGTAATCATATGTATCGACGATATTTTGGTGATTTAAATTAAGCAAAGTATTTGCCTCTAATTTAAATCTTTTATCCATATTAGAAAATTCATCTTTTTGATTTTGAATTTTTAAAGCAACATTTTTATTATTTAGTAAGTCATATCCAAGATAGACAACAGCAGAAGCTCCCTTTCCAATTTCCGAAACAATTTTATATTTATTATTAATAATTACATTTGATTTAAACTCCATACTCCACCAAGACACATGTCATATTATCATTTGATTGATTCTTCATAGCTCTAGAAATAATCTTATCAACTTTTTTGGAAAGTGAAATATCTGTCTTTAAAATTTTTAATAATTCTTTTGTTTTTACAAAATTATGAATCCCATCTGATGCAACAATTAAAATCCCTTTTTGTTTGATATTTGTTATAAAAATATCTAATATTGATTCTTTTTTTGGCCCAAGGGCAGAAGTAAGATAATTTGTATATTTATAATACTTGCGAAAAGACTTATTTTTTTTGGCAAGTGCTGCTAAATTATGATCTTCTGAGATATCTTTTAACTCTTTTTGATAATAATTTGTTGATCTTGTATCACCAATATTTAAAGTATATATCTTATTTTTATAAATTAAATTGAAATTAATTGTTGTTCCCATATTGAAGGGAGCATTTTCTTTTTTTACTAAATTAATCAATTTTAATTGAATCAATCTAATCTCTTTAATCATCAAATTAAAGATATCATTATCTGTTTTATACTCTAAATTAAGATCCTTAAAATCTCTTTCAATAAAATTTATCGTTACCTCTGATGCTAATTTACCGCCACGATATCCACCCATCCCATCAGCGATCGCAGCAACGAAATAAGATTTATTTTTTGCTAAAAAAACAGTATAGTTATCTTGATTTTCAACCCGTACTCCCTTAACTGTTCTTCCAGCAAAATTAAATTTCATTATTTACAAAAGTTCCTTTTTTAAAATTTCAATTATTTTCTGCGCAGAATTTTCTGGTGTTTTATTTATAACTTGATATTTAAATAAATCTTTCTCTTTTATTTCTGCTCGCGCAATATCAATTCTTTTTTTGATTTCTGTAATATTCTCTGTTTTTCTTGCAAGTAATCTTTTTTCTAAATCAGCAATTGTCGGTGGCAATAAAAAAATTGTAACAGCATCTGGATATTTTTTGATTACTTTTTTTACACCGACCAAATCTATTTCTAATAAAACATTTTGCCCTTTTCTTAAATGATTCTCTAAAAATTTATAAGGAGTACCATAATAATTATTAGCAAAAGTAACTCATTCTAAAAATCGATCTTTTTTGATTCAATTCTCAAATTTACTTCTTGTTAGAAAGTGATAATTATCGCCGTTCTTTTCTCCGATTCTTTTTTCTCTTGAAGTTGCAGATATTGAATATTTAAGTTTAAATCGAGGATCATTTATAAATAATTTCTTAACGGTTTCCTTTCCGACACCGCTAGGACCTGCAAAAATAATTATCTTTCCGCGTTTTTTCATAGTTTTATTATATCTTTTTCAACAATTTTAGGAACAAGTCCGCTTATTGATTGATCATTTGCAATTAATTCTCTAATTTTAGTAGAGGAAGTCTGTTCATCTTCAAAACTAAAAAAATGGAATTTTAAATTCTCATTATCTTCTAAATATTTATCAGCAAGAATTGATTCATAAGAAGATAATTTAATCTCTCGATTTCCTCTTATTACGACATCAATCTTTTTATCCTTTGTAAAAGACCCCGTTGTTTGCAAATTATTTTGTTTAATAACAATTATATTACTCATATTTAAAAAAGAGATAGCTTTATTTACGATTTTAAAACGATCTTCTAATTTTACTTGATAATTTTTACTTTCGTTATCAGCAACAAAAACATATAAAGTTTTATAAATTGTCGCTGACATTTTGATTAATTCGATATGACCGATATGAATGGGATTAAAAGAAGCAGGAAAGATCGCTATTTCCTCTTTTTTTATCTCGTTGTTTGTTTTTTCCATATTTTATTATTTTTTTCTTAGAAAAAATATTTCTTGGTTAACTCCTACTTTTTTATTGATAAATATATTATACAATTTAAGATTATTAAGATTGTAAGTCGATGGTTTTTCTAAAATAATTACTCCTTGATCTGATAAAAGATTATGTTCATTAATTATTTTTAAACTAAGATCATAATATTTTTCAGAAATAAAAGGTGGATCAAGAAAGATGATTGTTGCAGCAAAAGGAATTTTTTTAAGAGCTCTTCGAAAATCAGTATGAAAAACCTGATAGTCATTTTTACTTAATTTTAGATCCGAAATATTTTTTTTAATTGCTTGATAAGATTTTAAGTTATTATCGATTCAAATAATTTTTTTAGCACCTAATGATCAAGCTTCAAATCCCAATGCTCCTGTTCCTGCAAAAAGATCAATCACTAAATCATCTTCCCTAATTTTTAAAGTATTAAAAATTATTTTTTTTGCGATTGCTGTTGTTGGCCGCATTTTTTCATTTTTGCCGACAACTAAATTAGTATTACGATATTTTCCAAAATTAATTTTCATATTAAATATATAATAAATTAAAAGGAAATAATTATAAATGAAACTAGAATTGAAAGAAAATTTAAATAATTATTTAAAGGCAGAAAAATTTACTGATTTGTTACAAGTACAAAAAGAAGTATTTCCGATTTTGCTAAAAAATGATGATCTTTTTTGTCAATCACCGACCGGAACAGGAAAAACATTAGCGTATCTTCTACCGATTATCAATAATTTAGATAAAAGTAAAAATAATGTTGAAGCAATTATTATCGTTCCAACCAATGAACTTGTACAACAATTAAAAAATCAATTACAAAAGCTAAATAAATATTTTAATTTTGATTTTTTTGCAATTACCAAAAATCTTGATTATGAATGAGAAAAAAGGAAATATCACAAAAAAAGCAAAATAATTGTTACAACGATTGAAAAAATTTTTGCTTTGCAAAATAAATCACCAATTGACTATAGAGAATTAAAATATTTAATAGTAGATGAAATCGATATGATTTATCATTTTAAACAATTAGATTTAATTGCAAAATTTGTTAAAAATTTAAGATTAAAAAACAAAATTACCTACGCCTTTTTTTCAGCTACACTTTCTGGTGATTTACAAAATAAAATTAAAAAAACATTTAAAATTAATCCTAAATTAATTGATTTAGATAATAAATTAACAAAAAAAGTTGATATCAAATTAATTAAAGTTATCGAGAACGATAAATTACAAGTATTAAAAGAATTGTTAGAAAGTAATGAAATAAATCCTTATTTTGTGATCATTTTTGCTAATAAAAATGAAGAAGTTAAAAAAATCTATAATTTCTTAAATAAAAATAATTTTAAAGATATTAGATATTTTAATTCTGATTTAAATCCAAGAAAAAGAAAACAAGTTTTTAATGAAGCAAAAAACGAAAAAATTATTTATCTCATTACAACTGATTTATATGCAAGAGGAATTGATTTTAATCATGTTAGTCACATCATAAATTATGATTTACCGATTGATTTAAATTATTTTAAACATCGAATCGGAAGAACAAATCGTGTTAACGACTTAAAAGGAAAAATTTATCTTTTATTTGAAGCAAAAGATAAACAAAAAATCGATTTAATTAAAGCTAAAAATGAAAATATAAGTTTTAAAAATTAATCTACATTCAAATCTAAATTTTGTGTTGTTAATTCTGCTGTTAATTCTTGATTCAAAACTTCATTTTGTTGTTGTCCTGTTTGCTTTTTTTTAGCCTCAAGGACTTTATATCTCTTAACGCTGATATATAAAGTGATAAGAACTAATAATAATAAAATTACTATTACAATAAAAATAGCAAGAGGCAATTTATAATAATTATTACTACTTTCTTTTACAATGTAAGTTTGTAAAGAAAGATAAAAAGTGGTATTTTGTTCTGCAGTAAATGATGCTTCTTCTCCATTTCCTAATTGTCCGGTTTGATTATATCCTCATGTGTATAAACTTTGATTGTTATCTTGATCTTCTATTATAAGACTACTGCTATGACTACCGGTTGATAATCCTTTTACTTGATAATTTTGATTATTGATACTCTTGATAGCAATAGGTTCAGTATTATGAATCTGATTATCAGATATTCCTAAACTATAGTGATTATTTAATCCTCAACCATAAAGTTGATATTGATCTTGATATTGATAAATTAAAAAAGATTGTTCATAACCATAATTAGAAAATAATAAATCTTTTTCTTGCGGATCATAAATAGGTTCACCACTATCACCAATTTGATCAGCAAAGACGCCTGTTGGTTGATTGATTATATTTTGATTAATGTTAACCAATTGATTATTTCTATTATTACCTCAACTAACCAAATAGGTCTGATTTAATAATTGATATTGCGCATAAATTCCATAATGATTATTGCCATCAAGATAGATATTATTAGCTTTAATTTCTTCAAAATAAGGAATTTCAGTTGGAATTAAAATATTATCATCATAATCTAACCCAGTAATCGCTAATTGTTCATCGTGATTTGATCCTAAAGTATAAATTGTTTCAAAATCATCATCTTCATTTTTATTTTTCGTAACTAAATATAAGGCATCATTTTGGGCATAGATTTGTTCTATTTCATAATCATCTGTACTTAAACCATTTATATATTTTGATACATTAGGAGTTTTATGAATAAAATTATCATTAAATCCTAATCCCAATTGACCATTAATATTTAATCCCCAACTATAAAGATATTGCTTCTTTCCACTTTTTTCTTTTAATAAAAGATAAACATTATCATCGGTAAGCGCAAGATCTTCAATTTTTAAATTAGTTGGAATATCAATAATAATTGGATCTGATGAATTTAAATATAATTGATCTTTTGTTAATAGTCCATTTACATTTGATCCATATATATAAAGATGATAATTACCATCTTGATCAATAAAAGAGACAATTGTATTAAATTTTGTTGATTTTAAATCATCAATCATCCCTTTGTTATCTTTTGTAATTGCTACCTCCTGCGGATAATAATAATAATTTTTTGCTGTAAGATTTAAATCGCTTGAATCAGGAAAATAAGCGGTTTGATAATTTAAACCTAATTGATAGTGACTATTATCTCCCCACATATAAAGATGATCATAGCCATCTTGATCTCTAGTAACAGCAGCTGCATCACCTTCATCAAATTGATAACTTTTTTCAATATGTTGGTCAATAAAATTAGCATTAACTTCAGCAGTTAATTTATTTTGCTTATTATCTATTGAAAATAAAATAACAAACGGAACAAGAAATAGAAAAAATAAAGATAAAAATAAAATATAAATACTGCTTTTTTTCATCGTAATATAAAAACTTTGACTTCGATTAAAAAAAGAAAATGACACTTTAAAAAAGTGACATTTTCTAATCTAATTTTATTATACAACAAAAATAATTTTACTGACTTTTTTGATTTAAAATATCAAAAATAACCTTAGATGATTCATTATTGATTACTTTTTTCTCAGAAAAATCTAGAAGTTCAACCGGATATAATCTTTTAAATGATTTTCCATAAAAAATTGCTTCCGTATTTTTAAATTTAAAAGTTTGCATTAATTGATGTTCATTTACATTTTTTAAATAATGTGTTGTTAATTCTAATTCTTCCCGATCTAAAATTTGATGAATTAAGAAATTATCAAAATCAGCAAAGATTTTTTCGCGTAATAAATTTACATTTTCGACAGCAATCGTAAAAAAAGTTTTATAAATTGCTTTTTGTAAAATCAATTTTTCAAATAAAATTAAATCAAGATTTTTTGTAATAAGTGACAATTCAAAAAAGTGATCAAAATCATCGAGAATAATATTTAAATATCTTTTTTCTTCTGGTAAATCTAAGCAATTTTCAATCGTTAATAATTTTAGTAAAAGATAAATTAATCTCTTTTTTACCTTTATTGAAAGATAATCAAATGTTAAAATAATTAAATTGTTTTTTTCAAATGATGATAAAATGTCATTTTGTTTTTCATACCCTTTTAAATTTAAAGCAAAATGTTTGATAATTAAATAATTATCATTATCTTTTTTTAATGTTAATTTATCGATAAATTCATTAAGAATAAAATTATCTAATTTGTCATTATCAATAATTGTTTGCAATTGAAATAAAATTAATAAAGAATTAAAGTCATAATTTATGAAATTATTAAATCGTTCTAATAAATTCTTATCATTTTCTAAATTCAAATATTTTCCTTTAATTAAATCTAAAAAGAGATTAAAATGATCTTTTTCAAAATATAAATTATTACCCTTTTTCTTGTAATTTATATTTTTATTTTTTTCCTTAGCGATAAAATTAGAATATTGATCATAGGCATCATTTAAGATAAATAAATTATTATCTAAAGATAATTTATTTAAAATTTCTTGCAAAATAATAAAATAATGATTAAATTTAAGATTTTGTTCTTTTGTTGAAATTTTTAAAAGTTTTAATAAAAAGACCTTAACAATCTCAAAACTACGATCAATTAAAATTGCCTCATTGATAATTTTTATAAATGAAATTTGCTTTAAATTTTCGATTCAAATTAAAAAATTATAAAGCAATTTTTTTTCTTCCTCTGTTGAAAGATTAAAAATAAAGGCAAGTTCTTTTTTGCTTAATTTTTTAAAATTAAAAAAAGCAACATCACTTTGTTCTAAACGCTCTTTTAGATCAACCTTAATTAATTGTGGCAATAATGAAGAATTCAAATTATTTTCAAAAAAAGCATGATATTGATTTTTTAAATCAAAGAAAATAAATTTATGAAATTTTTGATTAAAACTTTTTAAGTATTGATTAAAAAAAGCTAGATATAAATTCTTAATCGTATTACTTTTCCCACTCCCTTTTTTTCCTAATAAAATATTATTAGATGAAAAGAAATTTAAATTTAAATCTATTTCATTTTCTGTATCTAAGGTTTTTGCGATATTTAATATCCTTAATCGATCATTTGCAAAATTTTGATCAAATTGCTTTAATTCTTTAATTGAAATAAGTGAAACCTTTTCATTTAATTTTGCAATAAAAGTTTCATTTTCAATAACTTTATTATTTATTAATCTACCAACATAGTAACAACGATAAAAGATATTTTTTTCGTTTTCTTCAATTTGAAATATTTTATAAATAAAAATTTGATTATTGAATAAAAATTTGATGAATCGATCAATTCGAGGAGCAAGAAAAAGTTGATCAAGACCGATTATATAATTTCGCTGTAAAATTTTTTCTTTATTGCTTTTTACAACAATTTCATTTCCTTTTGCAAAATCAATTACGCCAAAAATATAATTATCAAAATTATTCATTTTTTTTATTTTTTCCCTTTCTTGTTAGATTTTTTTTCTTCCCCTTAATTTTCTCTTGATCTTTTTTTTGATTTAAATCTGTTAAAGCTTTAAACATCAATTCTATTTTTGAATATAAAATATTCTCTAAATTAATTAGATAATCCTTATCTTGATAATCGATGAATTTAATTAAAAAGATCTTTTGATATTGTAAAAATTGATAAATTATCTCTTTATTTTTATCTTTATTATCAACCAAAAGCAAAACTTTAATCGCTTGATTATTTTTTAAATTTAAAATTAAATTATTTAAATATTGATCGGAAAAATCATAACCAAAGACAACAAGAACTGAGTTTTTCTGATTAATTTTATTTGTAAAAATCCGCAACTGATCAAAAGCAAAAAAGGGAAGATAATTTTTCTTAAATTCTTTTGGTAATTTTATCTCTTTTGGATTTTCAATATCACCAAAGATCTTATATAAATTTATTTTCTTATTTGCTTCTTCTTCATTCACTTGATTAAAATTATATTTTTTTAATTCAAAACGGCTCGGTGTAAATAAATTCTCAAAAAAATTACTAAAATCAATTGTTAATATATTAACTTCACTTTGAAAACTATTATCCAAATAATTATTTACAATCTTTAAAAAAGGATAATAAAGCTCTTTTATTAACTGAGATTTATCTGTGAAATCAAAATATTTTTTCTTTTTATTTAATTGTAATAATCCTTCTGTAAAATTAATATCAAATTCTGCACCGATTTTTTTTGATAATTTATCTAAATTTTTAATTGTTGTTTTTTTTCGACGATAAGATTTTGTTTTTTTTAATTTTTGATAAAAATCTTCATAATCATATCCTTCTACCAGTTTAAAAAAATCGTTTCCTACCAAAAAACTTAAATTATATGAATATAATTTATCTGCGCCAAAATATTTTTCTACCGTACGGAACAGTAATTCTTCATTATAAATTTCTTTTTCTTTATTAAAATTTAATTTATTATCTTCTAAATTCATTATTTCTCTTTCTTATAAATATTTTATTAAATTAATTAATTTAATAAAAGTGAAATTTCTTCTTTTCATCTTTTAAAATCGTCTTTTCCATATGGAGTCTCTAATGCTTTTGGTAAATTAATTATTTTAGGATGAAAAATGATATTTTTAAGATTTTTTAATCCTATATAACCCTTACCGATATTAGCATGACGATCTTTATTTGAACCCAATGGATTTTTAGAATCATTTATATGTAATCCCTTTAAATATTTAAGACCGATTATCATTTCAAATTGTTTTAAAACATTATCAAAATCATTTAAATCATAACCAGCATCTCAAATATGACATGTATCGATAATAACACCGACTCTTTTTTTATTAATTACAAGATTAATTATTTCTTTAATCTCCGAAAAATTACTTCCGATATAATTACCCTTTTTCATCATTGTTTCAATGCAAACAATCGTGTGATCATTTTTTGTATGCTCGATTAAATAATTAATTCCCTCTGCACATTTTTTGATTCCTAATTTTTTATCTTTTGCGGAACCAGGATGGAAATTAAATAAAGAAAGGCCAATTTTTTCCATTAACTTTAAGTCATCTAAATATGATTCTCTTGTTAAAATATATGTTTTTTGATCTTGTTCGATATTTGCAAGATTGCCAACTAAAGGGGCATGAACGATAATATTTTTAAGATTAAATTTATTTTTAGTTGCTAATTCTTTTGCTTCTTGTAATTTTTTTTGATCTAATATCATTGTCTTTTTATAAGCACGAGAATTAGAAATATAAAAAGCACCAGAAGTGGCATCGATTGCTAAAAAATCTCGAATTGAACCCAATAATTGATCTTCTTTTTTAAATGAGACATGTGCTCCAATTAATGGTTTTTGTTCTGTATTCATAATGTTATTATAACTATTTTAATTGCTAAAACTTTTGCTTAATTTATCAAATTTTTAAAACTTCGATTGTCTGTTCAGCTTTAGGACCAACAGAAAACTGAGCAATTTTAATTTCGCTATATTTTTCGATCGTTTTTAGATATTGTTTAGCATTAAGTGGAAGTTGATCGAATGATTTAACATTTGAAATATCTTCTTTTCAACCTTTTAATGTTAGATATTCAATCTCTACTCTTGCAAGATTTTTTGCAAGTAAAGGAATACTATCGATTATTTTGCCATCAAGTCGATAGTTAATAGCAATTTTTACTTGATCTAATCCTGAAAGAACATCAAGTAACGTAATTGAAATTTTTGTAATTCCATTGATCCGTTTTGCATATCTTATAAGCGTTGCATCAAACCAGCCGATTCTACGTGCTCTTCCTGTTGTTGTCCCAAATTCATTCCCTTTTATCCGTATTTTGCTTGCAATTTGATCATTAATTTCTGTAAGGAAAACACCATTTCCGACTCTTGTTGTATAGGCCTTTACAATCCCTAATACTTCGTTTATATAATTACAAGGAATTCCAACATTTAATGGAATAGAAGAAGCAGTAGGAGAAGAAGAGGTCACAAAAGGATAAGTTCCATGATCTAAACAAAGTAAAACCCCTTGTGCTCCTTCAAATAAAACTCTTTTATTAAGATTTATAGCATCATAAACAATTTTTGCAGTGTCTTTTACATAATCTTTAATCTTTGCTCGTGCTTCGATTATTTTTGCATATAAAGAAGTAAAATTTATCTCGTAATCAATTTTTAAAGTTTTTAATAAGGCATTTTTAAGAATAATATTTTCTTGTAATCTCTGCTTTAAATATTTATCATCAAACAAATCAATTATTCTTATTCCAATTCGACTAGCCTTATCGGTATAGGCAGGACCGATTCCTTGCTTTGTCGTTCCAATTGAATCCTTTGCCTTTGCTTTTTCTAATAATCCATCGATTTCTTTATGATAAGGAAAAACAACATGGGCACGATCTGAAATTATAAGTTTAAAATCATTAAAATTATTTTGCTTTAATTTTTCTAATTCATCAATTAAACCAAATAAATCAACGACAACGCCATTTGCTAAGACATTAGTAACATTTTTATAAAAAATACCAGAAGGAAGTAAATGTAAAGAAAATTTTTTATTATTTACAATAATTGAATGCCCCGCATTATTTCCGCCCTGATAACGGACAACAAAATCAGCTTTTCTTGCTAAAAAATTTGTAATTTTACCTTTCCCTTCATCTCCCCATTGTGTTCCAATTATCGCAAGTGAATTTAAATTCATTATTTATCTCCTATTTTATTAATATTAATTTTTTAAAACCCGTTTATAAATATCATCTTCTGCTTTTAAAAATCTTTGATATGAAAAAATTTCGTTGATCTCTTTTTTAGAAATAATTTTAATTATTTCTTTTTCTTTTAATAGCAATTCTTTAAAATCTTTTTTGGCGATAAAAGCTTTTAAAGCGACTTTTTGAACAAGATCATAACTTAAGTTTCGTTCGATTCCTTTTTCAATCAGTAAATTAAGAATTTGCTGAGAGAAAATTAATCCTTTACTTTTTTGTAAATTTTTTTCCATTACATCTTTATTTACAATTAATTGTTGAAGAATTTTTTCATATCTTTTTAAAGCATATTCAATAAGTGTTGTTGCATCAGGAAAGATAATTCTCTCAACCGATGAATGTGAGATATCTCGTTCATTTCATAAAATAATATTTTCATAAGCCGGATAAACATAACTTCGCAAAATTCGTGCAAGTCCGGTGATGTTTTCAGAAGAAATCGGATTTCTTTTATGTGGCATCGCAGACGATCCTTTTTGTGTTTGCAAAAACCTTTCTTCAACTTCGCCAATTTCAGTTCGTTGTAATGTACGAATTTCAACCGCTATTTTTTCAAGTGTTGTTCCAATAAGAGCGATTGTATGCAAATAATTTGCATAAATATCACGTTGTAAAACCTGTGTTGAAATCTTGGCTGAATTTAATTTTAAGCCTTTGCAAACAAGATCTTGA
Organism: Candidatus Hepatoplasma scabrum; assembly: GCA_027925325.1. GTDB lineage: Bacteria > Bacillota_I > Bacilli_A > Mycoplasmatales > Hepatoplasmataceae > Hepatoplasma > Hepatoplasma scabrum. The sequence goes on along the minus strand of AP027133.1, from coordinate 193,534 downwards.
ACTTTGCTTGAAATGTTAGCAAAATTACCTACCGCTCCTGAAATTTTACCGACCTCAACTTCTTTTGCTGCTTGATAAAAACGCTTTTTATTTCTTAACATTTCATCGTATCATAGCAGTCATTTAAGACCAAATGAAGTTGGTTCGGCATGAATCCCATGTGTTCTGCCAATAATTAATGTATTTTTATATTTTAAGGCATTTTCCTTTAAAACTTTAATAAAATCATTTAAGGCTTTTTTAATTAAAACATTTGCTTCTTTTAACAATAATCCATTTGCCGTATCAACGATATCGGTTGAAGTTAATCTATAATGAATTCATTTCTTTTCTTCACCTAAATTTTCTGAAATATTTTTAATAAAAGCTATTACATCATGTTTTGTTATCTGTTCAATCTCTTTAATTTTTTTAACTTCAAAGGTGATATTATCCTTAATTTTTAAAAAATCAGCACGAGGAATAATCTTTAAATCAGAAAAGACTTCCAATACTTTAAGTTCAATTTCTAAAAAAATCTTAAATTTATGATCTTCATTTCAGATCATATTCATCTCTTTTGTACTATATCTATCTATCATAATAATCAATCAAATATAACTTCATTATACTTTATTTAATGATAATTAATTTTCTAATTCTCCCTTATTTTCATCAATTATCGATAATTCTTGTTCCTTTATTCTGATTCCATCTGCTGCCAATAAAGATTTATTTTCATCGATTACCAATAACTTTTCATATCATTTTCAATAAGAAGGATCTGTTTTATTTTCAAGATACAATTGGTAAGAATAACTTATTGCCATCGCTAAAATACCAAAACCATAGATAAAAATAAGGAAATAAGGAGAAAAATCTATTCCAATTATTGCAAGTGTTGAAAAAATAATTGTCGATGGAATTCAAACAACCCCTGCTCCAATTATCGTTCCAATCAATGTCTTAAAAGCATTTCCAACCGATACTCAATAAGTATAAATAACTCTAATAATAAGCATCATATAGAAAAATGGCAATAAAATTAAACAAAATGATCTTAAATAACCGTAGGCTACATCATAATAATTATCACCTAATACTCCAATTGAATTTACAACTCCTCCAGATAAATCGTTCACGGTAACAAAATCAGAGAGATGTGAAATTGCATAAGCATAATCAACAGAAATATAATGAGGATAAATTAAAAATATCAAGATCGGACCAAGAATTAGCCAACTAATACCGATTAAAAAGACAAAAATAAAACCATTAAATAAGACAAAATTATGTTCCTTTCAATCATAAACACGAGAGTGCCTTTCTGCTTGCAGATAAGTAAATGCCGTTAGCGGAACGGTAAGAATTGTCCAAAACATCGCATCACTTAAAATAAAAGCCGTTTCGATATAGGGTTCATCAAAGCCAATATAAAGAGGCATTGAAACGCCTAAAAATCAAAGTAAATTTCAAATTAAGGTTTCAATTCCGACAAAAAAACTTGTTTTTTTATAAATTTTTAAATCTTTTTTTCATTTTTTAAATGAAAAGGATTTAAAAGCTAATTTTCACTCTTTAAATTCTTTAATAAAAACTCATCCAAAAATTAAAACAAAATAAATTAAAGGTCCCAATAAAAAAGAAATCGAAAGAATAAAATAATCTGGGTTCTCAATAAAAATTCCTGATATCAAGAAAAAATCGGAAAGAAAAAGAATCAGTATTCCAATAAATGTAAGTAAAAAAGCACTCATCTTATCTCTTTTTAAAACCAAAAAAGCAATAAATAAATGATCAAATAACAAGAAAGAAAAACCAATCGAACTTATGATAAATGTAAAGGCTAATTGATTCATCTGCGCTCCTCCATCTAGTACATAGATAACATATGGATAGGCACAAACAGCCATTATTAAATTAATAAAAATAAGGGTAACAAAGACAATTGCAAAGGAAATTAAAAATTTTTCCTTTTGTTCGACTTTATTTTTAATATTTTTATTTACAAAAGAATAAACAGGAACAATTAAAAAAACCGTAGCTGTCTCAAAAACTAAATTAATAGTTGAAAGAATCCCCAAAATATTAGAAAAATCTTCGATTGATTGTTTTGATAATCAAAAATAACGAATAAATTTATAAGTAAATGGAATCAGGAGTGAAAAAAGAATTATTAAAAAAAATGTTCACTCAACATCAATAAAAAATTTTTTGATTTTTATTTTCATTTTTACCATCCTAAAAAGTTAAAAACTCTTACAAAAAAATTTAAAAAGTAAGAGAAAAAACTTGTAAATAATTTGCTAAATCATTTCTAAATAATACAACTGAGCCTTTATTTTATCTAATCTTATATATTTATTAGCTCGTAAAATGCTGTGATTTAATTCACCAAAATAGGCTACCAAATCGCCATTATAATAAACCTCAACAGCTTGATTTTGATTAAAAATATCTGTTTTAGTCGTGAGTTCTTTATAAACAAGATATTTATAATCTGTCTTTAGCCCGATAATCTTAAATACCTCTTTTATAATCTTATCACCGATCAAAAGTGGTGATTTTTGTTGATTTTTATCCTCTGTTTTTAGTTCATATTTAATTTTGTCATCAAAAATTAAGCCAAAAGCAAGTTTAAAATCATTTTCTTGTGTTGAAAAATAAATATTACCAAACTCGAATAACCGAATATCCTCAAAATCATTTTTATAATTTAAATTATGATTATTTAATAATCCCTTAAGTAAGGAATTTCTTAAAATATTATTGGCAATCGAATATCTTTTACTAAGTAAGATCGGATTTTTAATATCTCATAAATTATATTTATCAAATTCTTTTTGATTAATAAAAGAAGTATTTTTAACCTCATTAAAACCATATCCAATCAATAAATTTGTTACTTTTTCAATAAAATATTTATTATTTTCAATTTTGACAAATTCTTTTACAATCGGATATTTTTGTCCAGCTATATTTTCAATTCCATAATATCGAATAATTTCCTCAATTAAATCTTGTTTTGCATTTATATCAAAACGATAATTAGGAATTTTTCAGATTTGTTTATCTTGAATATAATCAAATCCTAATATTTTTAATTTCTCATTAATATTAATTAAATTTATTTTTTCACCAACGTAATTTTTTAAATAATCTTCCGAAAGTGAAATTGTTTTAATTTGATTTGAATAATCATTCATCTGTAAATTCTTTACTAAAATATTTGAATATGATTTTAAATAGTCATATTTTTTAGCATAAATTAAAAATAATTCAAGTAAAGAAACTTGACTAAATTCAGTTCCTTTTGCATTTTGCTTGCCAAAAAAATGATTAATATTTTTTTCAATAGTAATATTTTTTTTCTTTTTACTAGCAAAAGCAATCAAATTAAATTTTTCAGAAAATTGATCAAAATCTTTAAAGGGATCAGATTCAAAAATATTAATTTTATCGTTAATAAGTTCTCCATCAAAAAAATACTTATCTTTTTCTTTAATCGGATAAATTGATAATCCATAAATTAATTTAAAATAAAAAATTAAATCTAAGATGTTATTTTGTGGTTTAATGTCATTTAAATAAAGAACTAGTTTAATTTCAAAAGGTGTTTTATTTTTTCCTTTATTATTTAGTAAAACATTACTAATAGCAAAAGCAACAGCATCCTCTGTTAAAATTAAATCTTCTGATTTTGTTTTTAAATTAATTTCCGGATTAAAATTTAAAAGTAAATCCTTATCATCATCAACAAATTTTAAATTCAAATAAGCAGCAATTTCTCTTGCGAGAAATTGATAAGAATTAGCATAATTACGATCAGGTAAAATTGTGATATCAATTAAATAGTCATTTATCTTTAATAAATCAAAAAAATTATTTTTTAGTGAAATTCGATTATCAAAAACAAAAATATTTTCTTTTTCTTCTGTTTCAACAATTTCTTTTTTTAAATCTAAAATTTCTTGTAAAGAAAGAATCATTCCATTTGATAAAATACCACGAATTTTTCTTTGTTGCAATTTTAAATTATTAACAATAGAACCAGGAAGGGCATGTGCTACAGTCTGTCCTTCTTGAATATTTTTTGCTCCACAAACAACTTGATATTCTTTATCTTCTGTTAAAATATTGCAAACAGATAATCGATCAGCATTGGGATGTTTTTTACAATTAAGGACTTTTGCTAATTTTATTAATGATTTATTTTTAAGATTATTAATTTTATGAAAATATTCAACTTCGTAAGCCAAAGAATTTAAAGATTTAAATAATGTTTCATTTGAAACACCATCTAAATTAACAAATTTTTTTAGTTCATTTAATAATATTTTCATCACTATCTTTCTTTCTGATCATAATTTTTTAAAAATTTAAGATTATTTAGATAAAAATCACGAATGTCTTTTACATTAAAACGAATCATCGCCAATCTTTCAATTCCAACCCCTGCTGCAAACCCCTGCATTTGATTTACATCTTTATCTGTTAACTTAAGAACTTCATCACTTATCATCCCTGATCCTAAAATCTCAATTCAACCACTATTTTTGCATATTGAACAGCCTTTTTTATGACAATGAAAACAACCTATATCTACTTCAAATGATGGTTCCGTAAATGGAAAATAAGATAATCTAAATCTAATTTCAAGATCCTTCCCAAAAATTTTTTCTAATAATTTTGATAATATGTATTTAAAATGCGCAATTGAAGTTGATTTTGAAAGCATAAAGAAATCTAATTGATTAAATTGCAATGAGTGTGTAGAATCATTATCATCATTACGATATACCGTTCCAATCGTATAATATTTAAGCAAATTACTCTTATCATCATATAATTTTCGCGCTGTTATATTTGTAGTATGAGTTCGCAAAAGTTTATTTTCATCAAGAAGATAAAAGGTATCTTGCATCTCTCTTGCTGGATGATTTTTTGGAATATTTAATAAGTCAAAATTAAATTTTTCTATCTCTATTTCATTACCATAAACATAATTGAAATTTAAATTATCAAAATATTGATTTATAATGAAGGAAATTTTTGTCAAAGGATGAATTTTTCCCTTATCATTACTTTGAATTATGATTTCGGGAATATTTTTAGCAAGTAAAATATTATTTTCGCTAGTAAAAATATTTTTGCCTTCTAACTGTTCACGTTTATCATATAAAATTGCATTTATATTTTGCAAATAATATTGAACATATTGCCCTAGTTCTTTTTTATCTTTTGCATTTTTTAAATCTGATCGCAATTTATTTAAAAAACTTGACTTTGAAAGAAATTTTGCCTTTATTTTTTTTCATTCTTCTAAATTATTAATTTGCTTTATTTCTTCTTTTAATAAACCAATAATTTTCTCAATTTCTAATTTCATTTTTTAATTAAAGCGCTTCATCTAATCGCTTTTTAAAATTTTCTAAATTTGTTGCCCCTGATCAACGATTAAATTCTTTTCCATCTTTATAAATAACAATCGTAGGAACAGATGTTACTCCTTGATTTGCGGCAAAATTTGTATGTTCATCAACATCAACTTTTAAAAAAGTAAAACCTTTTGATGCATACTGATCAGATCCTTCTTTATAAACTGGAGCAAACATCTTACAAGGTCCGCATCAAACAGCAAAAAAATCTACTACAAATAGTTTCTTTTCTTTAATAAATTGATTGAATTTATTTTCACTAAATTCTGTAATCATAAAAAACTCCTTTAACAAAATTTTAAAATTTCATAGAATAATTATAAAACATTTTTAGCAATAATTTCAAAATAATAAAAAGCGATTGCCGCTGAAATTGCGACATTAAAAGAATTAAGATTATTTGCGGTCTGAATATAAATTTTTTTACTATCATTTAGGCTTAAAAAAGGTTTGCTTATCCCCGATCCTTCGTTACCAAAAATAAGAGCCATTTTATCTGGTATTTTTTTAATATCAGTTAATTTTTGTGCCGATTTATCAATTACAAATAGATATTTTTGATAATCATTTAATAAATTTAAATCTTTTATATAAAAAACAGGAAGCGAAAAGATAGCTCCTTGCGATCCTGAAATTACGCGATTATTATATAAAAAAACACTTTCTTCCGTAAGATAGATCGCATCAAAATTAAAACCCAACCCTGTTCTGATAATCACTCCCAAATTAATTGGATCTTGAATTTTATCCAAAACAATGATTTTTTTAAAATTTAAATTATCTTCAAGAAAAATTTTATCTTTAATTTTACAAATAGCAATCGCCTTGTTCCCTTTTTTATTAAATGATAATTTATCAAGAATTTTTTGATTTACAATAATCTTTTCGCCCTTAAAATTTTGATAATCATTTTTATCTAATAATAAAATCGTCTCTACGAAAGATTTTTTAATCGCTTCATCGATGATATTTCTACCCTCAATCAAAAATAATTTTTCCTTTAAAATATATTTTTTTTGCTTTAATTTATAAAAATAATTGATTCTAACATTTTTTATTGATGTAATTTTATCGATATTACTTTTCATTATCTAAATCATTTATTAATTGAATAATTTTTTTGGCAACAGCTCCCTGATCATTTGTATTATCTAAAACTTCTTTTGCCACTTCTAATGCTTTTTTATTGCCATTTTTAGGTACATAACTCATTTTTGCTAATTTTAAAGCTTCTATATCGTTTATATTATCACCAAAATAAATTAAATTATCCTCTGTCATATTATATTGTTTTAAAACATATTTTAAGGCGATTGCCTTATCTGTTTCAGGAGGCGAAAAAACAATCTCGCGCATTTTTTGATGTTCTCAATATTTGATCACAAATCTTTTTTGATATTTTTTCTTTAAATCTAAAAATAATTTATTAGCATAGCGCGGATTATTTTTTATCACACATACAAATTCAAAGGCATCAAAAAATAATTTGTCAATATCTTCCATTTCCGAAAATTCAGCTTGATGTTCTTTTCCAACGACACTAAAAAAATCAACTTTTGTAATTAAATCATTTTCTTTTACAAGTTCAATAATCTCTTCTTTTTTAATATAAGTGTAAATTTCAATAAATTTATGATTAAAATTAACTTTAAATGCATTATTATTAACATTATGAATTTGTGCACCTGAAAAATGAATCGAAGCATCGACAAGTCCTAATTGATCATAAATTTTTTTTGCTCATCATCAACTTCTTCCGGTTGCAATAACAAATGGAAAATGATGTTGTTTAATCATTTTTACAGCTTGATAATTATCGACATGCATCGAATCACGATAAGATGTCAAAAAAGTCCCATCTAAATCGGTTGCGAAAAGATATTTTTTATTTTTTTGTAATTTAAATTTTTCAGATTTATTTTTTGTGTTTTTTATCATTGTTATTTTTTTTCTCTATCTTCTTATTTTCTAATTTATCTCCTTTTTTATTTTCAGGATCATTTTGTTCTGGTTTACTCTTAATAAAATCTAATGATCAAAACTTATGATTATTATTATCAAAATAAGGGTTTTGATAATCTTTCTTGATAAATTTATGTTTTCAATACTGTAAAAGAGTCGTTTTTTCATCGCCGATCGTGTAATATGAATAACTCATAAATGGCGAAGTAATCGTAAGCTCAACAATTCCTATTATAATCATTGATGTGAAATAAGGAAAAATTAAATTAGGATTTGTTGCTGCTGATTGTACATCAATCGTTTGATACATTACTCAAAATAAGAAGGGCCCGACAAGGACATTTGCCACCGTGGAGTGAATTGCGAGGATTCTTGGTTGCTTCCGTAAGCCATAAAACATTGTTTCTGGTGTTTGTAATAAAACCAAAGGTAATCCAAGAACGGTTAATCTAAAATAATTAGCATAAAGACTTAATTGATCTGGTTGCGGATTATCGATTGGCGAAAAGATATTTACATCATAAACTTGCATAATATAACGAGCAAAAGAAAGCATAAAAATCACAACAATTCCTTCTGCTAAAATATTGTAAATAAATGAAATTTTTAAACCACGATCAACTATATCATAGTTTTTCTTACCATAATGATAAGCTAAGATAACCGATCCTCCTTGAGCAAATCCGGAGGCGACGGCATTTACAAAAAAGATCGTTTGAATAGAAGCGGTCGAATACTTATTAAAGGAAGCAACTGTTCCGGCATCTTTTAATTGTCCATCTAATAAATTTAAAAAATAAACATATCATAAGATAAAAAACATAATCGTTGCCCGATAATAAAAAGAACTAAATCCATACAACATAATCGTTGTCGAAATTGTTCAAGTAAGAGTTCAATATCTTAAATTAAAACTAATATAAGTATCTCTTTTATAATTTAAATAAACGGCATATAAAATACCGGCAAGAGCACCAACAAAAGCGCCAATTACAGTCGCATAGGCCGCTCCTTCTAATCCCATTCCAACTAGATTAGGATTCATAAAAATAACATCAAATCCTAAATTAACAGGAAGGGCAATAATTGGAATAAGGGCAGAAGGAATATTTTTTCCTTCAACTCTTAATGCACGTACAATTACATCTCTTACCCCATTAAAAGCAACAGCAAGAGTTGTAATTTGCATATAAATTATCCCTTGACTAATCGCCTCATCTGTTATCCCATCATTTTTTTTTGCAAAAAAATTCATCCAAGGCTCAGCTAAAAAATAAAAAAGTAAAATTGTTAGTAATCCAAAAATAATCGAAAGCGACATCCCTTCACCGATTATTTTATGAGCAATTTTAAAATCTTTTTTCCCTAATACTATCGGCATAAATAAACCGACGCCGACGACAAAAAGATAAGAAATTGTAAACATGAAGACGACAAAAGGAGTTACGATACTTAAAACATCTGCAGCATTTAAAGTTTCACTACCAAAGAAAGTCTCGCCATCTACATAAACAGTTGCGATAATTGAATCAATTAAAGAATAACTTGCTGTAGAAAGCATCAAAATTATTACAGGGATACTAATTCGAAAATAGGTTTTTCAAAGATTAGAATCATTATAAAATGAATCTAATTTTTTATTCCCTTCATCTATTTTTTCCATTTTCCCTCTCTTTTAATTTATTTTTACTGACAACATTTGATAAATCTCCTGTTTATTAAGTTTACGATATTCTTTTAATTTAATTGCCCCTAATTTTATATGTCCGATTTCTATTCTTTTTAAATTAATAACTTTATTATCAAGTGCATCAAACATTCTTTTAATTTGATTTTTTTTGCCCTCAGTAATTGTCATTTTTATTAAAATTTTTTCATTATTATTAATAATCTTAATTTTTTCAATCGGTCTAGTAAGATATCCATCGTCTAATTTTACTCCCTTTTGTAAAATTTTAAGATCATTGCTTGTGATTTTTTTTTGTAATCAAACAAGATAGACTTTTTTAATTTTACTTGTTGGATCTTCCACAATTTTTTTTAAATTTCCATCGGTTGTGACAATAATAAGTCCGGTTGTATTTACATCTAATCTTCCAATTGTAAATAAATTCCTTTTTTTATAATTATTTATTAGTGAAATAACTGAACGATTTTTTGGATCGATTCGACTACAAATATAACCTTTTGGTTTATTTAGAATAAAATAATCATGTTTTAAATTAAAGATAATTTTTTCATTATTGATAACGATTTTATCATCAACTGTAGCAAAATCACCAATTTTAACAAGTTGTGAATTTTTGAAGACTTTCTTTGCTAATATTAATTTTTCAACTTCGCGACGAGAATAATTGCCATAATTTGCAATTAATTTTTGGATTCTTTCACTTTTTTTATAATTCATTTTGGTTTATCTCAATTGTCTTTTCAAGATTATTTTCAATCTCTTTTTCTGACAATTTTTCTAATTCAATCTTCGCAAGCATTTTTGCTGAAGATTTTAATTTTATATTTTCATCATAATTTAATTGCAAATCTTTTTCATTTTGATAATCAAAAAGATTTAATTCTTCTGTCTTTTCAAGAAAATCTTTTTTCAAAATAGGAAGTTCAGCAAGTGATTTTAAATTAAATAACTTTAAAAAATAAGATGTTGTTTGATAAATATGCGGTTTTCCACGCCTTGTTTTATCAATTCCTAAATCTTCAATCAGATTATAGTCAATTAATTTTGCAAAGGCATATTCTGCACCAAAACCTCTAATCTTTTCAACATCGCTTTTAGTTGCTGGTTGATTATAAGCTATTATCGTAAGAGTTTCAATTAAACTTTTAGATAATTTGATTGAAACATCTTTTTTTAATATTTTTGTAAGCGCAAGACCAATTTCTTGATTTATTGATAATCAATAAAAATCTTCAAATTTTTTAAGAATAAAAGGAGAATCTGTTTTGATAAAATAATCTTCAAGTTTATTCAAATTATTATTTATCTCTTTTTTTGATTTCTTTAAAATCGCACTTAATTCTGAAATTTTAATCCCTTCTTGTCCTTTTAAAAAAAGTAAAGCTTGTAAAATTTTTATATCCATCATAAATCCTTTTTTTTAAAATTTTAAAAATATTATAAATTTAAATTTGCTTTTTTTATAATTAAAATATCAGAAAAATCATTATTTTGCCTTAATTCTAATTGATCATTTGCCGCCATTTCAAGTAAACAAAGCAAAGTTATCGCTATCACATATCTTGAAAAATTTTCAAAATTAATTAAATCAGAAAATTTATAATTTTTTTTTCTTTTTTGCAAAAATAAAGATAATTCCTTCTTGCGATCTTCGATTGAAATTCGTTTAATTGTTAAAGTTGTATTTACTTGCTTATTTTTTTCTAATGATTTATAAATACGATCAATCGCCTTTTCAATATCAATTACCCCTTTACTAACTAATTGATATCTTTTTTCGGTATTTGTTAATAAAAAATCCTCAAGTTGATCATCTTTTCGACCAAAAAGAAAATTATTTTTGTAAAGATTAAAAATTTTTTCACTTGCTTTTTTATAGCTTTCATAAATTATCAATCTTTGTAAAAGGTCCTCTTCTGATAATTCTATTTTTTTAGCAAAATCTTTTCCTTCTTCTATTGCCAGTAAATATTTTGTTTTATAATCTAAAAGTTGTGTTGCTAATAAAAAATATTCAGAAACAAGATCAAGATTAATAATTTCTAAATCATTTACAATTTTGATAAATTGATCGGCGATTTCAACAATTGAAATCGCTGTAATATCCATCTTTTTACTTTTAATAAGTTCGAGTAATAAATCTAAAGGACCTTCATATTCATTAATTTTAAATTGTCCTTTTTCTATCATTTCTCTTCCTTAAGAATTATCTCCTCTATCTCTACTTTTTTATCTGTAAGAAAATAAGTATTTTCAAATCGCCTGATCTGCTCTTCTGTTAATCTTTCTTTTGAATAAATTTTAGCAAGCAAATCTCCTTTATTTATAAAATCTCCATTTTTTACGAAAAAATCAACGCCTGCATGACTATAAATAGAATCGTGATCATTTTTTCTTCCGGCTTTAATTTCAATTAGAAAATATCCTAAATCTTCCAAATTTTTAAATTTAAAATATCCACTTTTATTAGCAATTATTCTATAACTATGCTTGGGAAGAAAAATTTTATCTTCATTAAAATCTTTAATTTTTACCTTTTGATTTTGCAAAATATTTAAAAAAGCATCATATCCTTTGTGTTTTTTTAAAATATGATCATATTTTTCTTGTGCTTCTTTTAAAGAGACATTATTTTTTTTGATGTAAAATTCAATTGCAATTTTAGATATAATTTTTTCTAATTTTTCATCTTTATATTCATTTTTTAAAAAACTTATCGCTTCTTTTACTTCAATTGAATTTCCAATTGATTTCCCCAAAGGTTCATTCATATTTGTATAAATAATATAAATATTTCGATTGCTTTTCTCACCGATTAAACGTAATTTTTTACCTAATTTTTCCGCTTGGTTTAAAGTTTTAAAAAATGCCCCACTTCCAACTTTTAAATCAATTAAAATGTTTTTTGCTCCCATTGCAATCTTTTTACTCATAACAGAAGCGGCAATAAGCTCAGTTGAATCTACCGAACCAGAAGTATCTCTAATTGAATATGTATATTTATCAGCAGGAATTAAATTTTTTGATTGTCCAATAATTAAATTATGATTTGCATTATCTTTTTTTAAAATTGCTTTAAGGCTATAATCTGTATTAAATTTTTTGATCGATTCTAATTTATCAATCGTTCCTCCGGTAAAGCCAAGTCCTCTTCCACTTAATTTTCAAAATTTTATCCCCATTGCTTCTAAAATAGGTGCAAGGATAATTGAAACTTTATCCCCCAATCCGCCTGTGGAGTGTTTATCAAATCTATTTTCATCTAAATCTAAAATTTTGCCTGAATTAAGAATAGCATTATGATAAGTTATAAGTTCGCGATCATTTAGACCGTTTATTTTAATTGCCATAAGCATCGCTGATACTTGATATTTCTTAATATTTTTATGTAAATTATTAACAAAAAAATCAATTTCTTGATCTGTTAGTTCTTTTTTATTAGCTTTTTTATTAATAATTTCTGTGATATTATTTATCATCTTTACCTTCTATATTTTCTTCTAATGATTTTTGTATTTCTTTATTTAATTTAAGATTTTTTTTATATTGTTTCTTTTTTGATTTTTCTTTTAATTTAAGAAAATGTTTTAATTCTTTTGCAGAAAGATTTTTTTGATATTTATCAAGTTCATCTTTAATTATATTACGGATATTTTTACATAAAATATCGGTTGGCAATTTAATATGTTGAATTGGTTTAATTACTTTATGAATGACAACTGTTACTTCACGATACTTCAAACTAAAGAAATGCTTTGCTTGTAATGTTCCAAGAACAGTAACAGGTAAAATTGGTATTGCATATTTCTGTGGGAATTTAAAATTGCCACATTTAAAATCCAAAAGATCTGTTGATAATGATCTTGTCCCTTCTGGAAAAATAATTACTCCACGATTATTTTTTTTGATATATTGCGCAGTTTGTGTTAAAACCGTAAAGGAATCTCTTATATTAGCTCTATTTAAGTAAAATGAATCTGAACCTAAAAAATATCCACTAGTTAAACGTGATTTTTTAACTCCATCTCTTGCAACAGAAGTTAATTCTAATTTTGAACCTAAAGCATGAATCAAATAAAATCCATCCAAATTCGAAGTATGATTAGGAGTAACTCAAGTAGCACCAGAAGGAATATTTTCTTCTCCAATTACTTTAATCTTAATTCCTGCTCTTTTATTAAACTGACGTATCTTTTTATAAATGTATTTTCATCTTTTGGAAAAAGGATGTAGATTTGGATCTTGTTCTTTTTTATTTTTTTTAATTCATTTTTTTAACTTTTTAGATCCCCTTTTTAATGAGTGAACTTCAAATAAAGAAAATCAAATTATTCTAAAAAAATTTTTAATATATTCAATCATTTTATAAATTTACCTTTCAACTAATTTTCTAACAAAATAACAAAAGCAATTGTATAATTTTTTTCGTGAGAAATTGATAATAATAAATTATTTATTTTCTTATTATCCAAAAAAACTATTGGTTTTCCATTATTATTATTTACAATTTTAATATTAGATAATGAAATTTTTTTATCATAAGCTTTAATTATCGCTTCTTTTGCGGCAAATCTTCCTGCAGCAAAAGAGAGTGCTTCTATTCTATTTTTAATCTTAATAAAATATTCAAATTCTTCTTTTGATAAAAATTTTTTTATTAATTCTAAATTATCTAACCGTTTATTTTCAACAATATCGGTTCCAATCCCTATAGTTTTCATTTGTTCTTTCCATGAAATTATAAATAATTTAATTAATCAATTTATAAAAAAATAAAAAAATAAAAAATGATGATTTAATTCAAAATAAAAATTTTGCTTTTTAAAATTTTTAGGGTATAATAAACATGGTTATTAGGAGACTAATAACCAACTTTGATTAACTCAATTTAATTTAATCCCCTTTTACATAATTACTTTTATTTATTCTTTACACTAATTTTGAGAGTAGGATTCTTCTTACTCTCTTTTTTTTTGCGTAAAAAAAAGATCTATATATAGATCTTAATGTGACGTTTTAATTAGCGGTGTTATTTTTTTATTTTCGAATCTTTAATTTTTTGATAATTTCTTGATAGCGATCATTATCATTTTTTTGTAAATATTTAAGTAAAGAAGTTCTTTGTGATACTTTTTTATTAAGTCCTAATTTTGAATGAAAATCTTTTTTATTTTCTTTTAGATGCTCAGTTAAATTTTTAATTTCATCTGTTAAAATAGCAATTTGGACTTCTGTTTTACCTGTATTATTTTCACTTAAACCAAATTCTTTAATTATTTCTTTTTTTCTTTCTTTGGTAATTTTCATATTATGATTATTATATCTTAAAATTAGTGATTTTTTTTAATTCATTAATTAATTTTAGATAGTCATTATAAAAAATTAAATCTGTACTTTTTTTAACAAAACAATTTTTTTCATTTATATGTAAACAATTTTTAAATTGACATTTACTATATAGATTAGAAAAATTTAAAAAATTTTTAGCGATTTGGTCAGTTTCAAAATCAATTTTTAAGCTTGAAAATCCCGGACTATCAACAATAAAAGTATCCTTAATAATCTCAATAGCAGTATAATCTCTTGTTGTATGCTTTCCTCGATTCAGGGAAAATGAAATCTGTGCTGTATCCAACTTTAAATTATTATCTATAAAATTTAAAATTGTTGATTTACCAACTCCACTTTGTCCCGTTACGATTGAAAATTTATTTTTAATTAAATTTAAGAAATCATCTTTTACTTTTTGATCAAAAGAATTTTTAAAAATAAAAATATCATAATCTAAATCTTGATATTTTTTAATTAAATCTAAATTCTCTGCTTTTTTATTTAAATCAACTTTTGTAAAAATTAAAATCGGTTTAACTTTTTTTATTTGAAAAAAAGTAATTATTTTATTCAAATAAAAATGATTAAACCTCGGTTCTACAACAGATGTAACAATTATTGCAAAATCAATATTAGAAATTTTTGGTCTAATAAATTGATTTTTTCTCTCATAGAGCTTTGAAATTATATTTAAATTCTGTTGGCCGATATTTTGATCAACTTTTATTTCTACGCGGTCACCGACAACTAATTCAATTTTTTGATTACGAAATAAACCGATCGGTTTACATCTAAAAATACCCTCTTTAGTTTTTACACGGTAATTTCCACCACTTGAGTGAATTATTATTCCAAACATAAAAAAATTATAAATTAATAATCAAGTAAAGTGAGAAAATACAAAAATTAAATAGAATATTAAATTGTCCTCTAATATTAATAGAGGATATGCCAAGTATTCTTAACCCTCTTTTTAAAAACAAGAGGGTTATTTTTTGCCATTAATAATTCTAATCGCTTCTTTTTTATCAATTTCAATCTGTGCAAATAATTTTTTAATAGAATCAAATTTTATCTCTCTGCGCATAAATTTTAATAATTCTACATAAATTATTTCTCCATATATATCTTGATCAAAATTAAAAATATATGTTTCAAATGTAACGGGTCTTTTATCAAAGGTTGGATTATTTGAAATTGAGGTAATTCCATAATAATACTTATCAAAAATTAAAACCTTACTTAAATAAATTCCTTGCATCGGTCGATAAAGAGTCTCTTTAACTTCAACATTTGCGGTAGGAGTATTGTATTTTTTACCAATTCCCATCCCATGAACAATTTTGCCACTATAAAAATAATTAAATCCCAATAATTTATTTGCATCTTCAATCGCTCCTTCATCTAAAAGCATTTTAATAAGACTTGTAGAAATAATCTGTTGATTATAATATGCGAGTTTTATTGTATGTAAATTAAAATTTTTTGCAAGAAGATTTAAATCATCTAATTTATTCTTGCCAAAAGAAAAATTTTCACCAACTATTACATCAGTTACATTTAAAATATTTTTTAAATATCAAATAAATTTTTCTCTTGTAACTTGATAATTCTTTGCACTCTCCTCAAAAAGAAGAACATAATCAAGATTATTTTTTTGCAAAATTTTAATTCTTTCTTCTAAAGGCAATATTTTTTTTACCTTAGTTTTTGTAAAATCATTAAAATCCGGATAGAGCATCACTATTAATTGATATTTTTTTGCTTCTCTTAAAGAAAATCCTTTTTTAAATAATTTTTGATGCCCTAAATGAAAGGTATTAAATTTACCTAAAATAATAATTTTTTTACTATTATTAATCAATTTATTTTTCTTAATATCAAAATTAATTATTTCCATTTTATCTTATTCTCTTTTTAATTTTATAAATATTTTCTGTGATTTTGCTAATTAAAATTTCATGTTTATTATTTTGATCAGTCGCTAATAAAATTTGCTCTTTTTTTGCTAAAATCTCAATTTCTTTTCCATTTAAAATATTTTTTATTTCTTCTTGATTAAGTAAAACTTTTTTAAAATTTAAAAATTGATAAGGATCATTGATTTTTTCTATTTCATTTTCCTCTTTTTTGATTTCTAAATTCGCTATTTTTATTCTTTTTAAATTTAACAAAATGGCACTTATTTGCAATTTTTGCCCTAAATCCCTTGCGATCGCTCGAATATAAGTTCCTGAAGAAACTTTAATTTTAAAATCAAATTGATTTTTCTTATCTGTTTGATAAATTTGAAAAGAATAGATAAATCTTTCTTTTGCTTCTAAATTTAAATCGATGTTTTTTAAGGCATATTTATAAGCAGGCAAACCTTTTCATTTTGTTGCTGAATATAAAGGTGGAATTTGTGCTATTTTGCCAATAAAATTATCAGAGATTATTTTTTTTAGTAAACTAAAATCTACTTCGATCTTATCTTCTCTTATTAATTTACCGGTTTTATCAAGTGTATCGGTTTCTTTTCCGAATAAAAACGTCCCCAAATAAGTCTTATCTAAATTATTAAAATAAGTTAAAAGCTTTGTATAATTGTCTGTTCCAATTATTAAAAGACCGGTTGCAAACGGATCTAAAGTTCCTGCATGACCGATTTTATTTACATTTAATTTTTTTTTTAAATTTTGAATAAATTGATTAGAAGAGATTCCTTCTTTTTTAAAACCAATAAAGATTGCATCCATTATTTTTTGCTTTTTTGAATTAATTGATCAAGATCTTCGATCTTAGTAATAAGATCATCAAGAATAAATTCCAATTCCGGAACTTTTCGCATCGTCAGTCTTTTTGCAAGCTCTGAACGTAAAAATCCTTTAATTTTATTAAATTCACTAAAATACATTTCTTCTTTTGCCTTATCAAAATAATTAACATAGATTTTTGCATTTAAAAAATCCTTTGTTACTCTTACATCGGTTATTGAAAAATATTTTACCTTTTCATTATTTACTTTCGTAAACAGTATTTCAGAAAGATTCAGTTTAATCTGACTTTCTAAAATTTTTAGTTTTGCATTTCGATCCATAATTAATTTTTAAATTCAAAAAATTCCAAATGATCATTTTCTAAAAAATCATTAAAATTTTTGAATGTAATTCCACATTCCTGTCCTTTTTTGACTTCACTTACATTATTTTTTTCAATCATTAAACTTTTGATCTCTGTATCGAAGATTAATTTTTGATTACGATAGATATTAACTTTTGAATTTCTTTTTACTATTCCATCGATAATTCGTGTTCCAGAAATCGCCCCGACTTTTGAAAAAACAAATTTTTTAATTACTTTCCCTTCACCGATTATTTTCTTAACCGGTTCTTGTTTTTTATTAATTGAAACTTTTTCTTTAATATCATCAAATAATTTATAAATAACATCAAAATTTAAAACCAAAACATTTCTTGCTTTTATTATTGGTTGCAAATTGTTTGGTGTTTTAAGATTAAATTGATAAATAATTGCTTTTGAAGCATCAGCAAGAATAATATCACTATTTGTAACTTCACCGACATCTTTATGAATTATCTTAATAATTAAATTATCATTATTCAATAAACTTAATTGATTTTCAATTGCACTTAACGAATTAACAGAATCAACTTTTAAAATTAAATTAAAAATATGTTTATTTTGATCTGATAATCTTTGAAATAAATTTTCTCTTGTTACTAATTTACTATTAGCGTTTCTTAATGAATTAAGTTTAGAACTATGGAAAATATTTACAATTTTATTGGCTAATTTTAAATCGAAAACAGCGACAAAATTAGCTCCTGCAAGCGGTGAAAATCCAGCTCCATAAATCTCAACCGGCTGTCCAGGGTAAGCTTCAGTAATAACATTTTGATTCTCATCTTTTAAACCTTTGATATTTATCAATTTATCATCTAAGATTACATTATCACCGATTCTTAAAATTCCATTTTTAACGATTACCGTTACTAAATTTCCCCTATTTTTATGAATATTACTTTCAATTACGGTTCCAGTTGCTAAAATATTAAAAGCTGTTTTTAAATTAAGCAAATCAGTTAATAAAATAATTACATCTAGTAAATGATCGATATTTTTATTTTTAAGAGCAGAAACCTCAACGATTGGAGTATTTCCTCCTAATTCTTCGGCAACAACGCCATATTCAGCAAGATCATTTAAAATTTTCTTCCGATTATTAGCGATAAGGTCAATTTTATTGATTGCGATTATGATCGGTACATTTGCAGCTCTTGCATGATCAATTGATTCTTTTGTTTGTTTCATCAACGAATCGTTTGCTGAAATAACAATCACACATAAATCGGTTACTCTTGAGCCATTTGCTCGCATTTCTGTAAATGCCTCGTGTCCTGGTGTATCGATAAAAGTAATTTTGTTATTTTTTCAAGTTATCTGATATGCACCGATCTTTTGTGTAATTCCCCCTGCTTCCTTCGCTGTATAATTGGTATTTCTAATCGTATCTAAAAGAGTTGTCTTTCCATGATCAACATGGCCCATAATCGTAACGATTGGAGTTCTTTTTTTAACAATAACTTCTTTTGGTCAATTTTTAAAATTCTCAACCAATTCATTTATTTTTAAAATAATATTTTCAGGTGATACATCATCGACTTTTTCAAATTCAATATTATTAGCAAAAGCAATTTCTGCTATTTGATCATCATCTAAAATATGATCATCGATCTTTAAATCCAAGCCTAATTTTTTCTTGATCTTAAATGGATTTAATCCTAAAATTTTTGCAAGTTCCTTTAAATAAGTGTTCGTACCAAATTTAAGTTTATTATCTTTAAAACTTAATTTTTCAACAAAAAAACTATCTAAATTGTATTTGTAAATATTATTATTTTTCTTGTTATTTTTTTTCGCCATCGAAATTACCTCCTTGATAAAAAGATGATAATTTATCGGATATTTGTGAAAAATCACCTCCGTTTTTTTTAATTTTAAATTTTAAAATCTCTCATCTTTTTTTGTTAATTAAATTTTTAGGATGAAAATAAAGACCTCGACCTAAAACATCATTATTTAAAATTGTCGTTTTATCTTTTAAAATAGCAATTCTAATTAATTGATTTTGTTGATATTTTTTATTTGTAAGAATATCAGTACGAATAATCTCTTTCATTAGATTCATAAATAATCAATAGCATTAGTAACGTTTATCTAATTCTTGATCATAATCATCATACTCTTCCATTGATGCTAAATCTTCAACTAAATCGTAATTTTCATCGTAATTTTCATTTACAATTTTTGAAAAATTTTTCCGAACATTACGATTTTGATTATATGAAGAAAGTGTAATATATTGATATTTAATACTTTCCTCTTCTGCTGTTTTTTTGGTTTTAACATCTAATTTTTTATCAACAAGATTGGCAACTAATTTTATATTTAATCCACCTTTTCCAAGTACTGATAAAAAATCTCTTTCTTCTGTTACAAGAATATATTTTTCTTCACTTTCTTTTTTAATACCGATAATTTTGCCAGGAATTACAGCTCTTGCAATTTGAATATTAATATCTTTACTATATTCAATAATATCAATTCGCTCACCTCTTAATTCATCAATTATCGCCTTTATTTTTTGTCCTTTTACGCCGATAATCGATCCGACAGCATCAACTTCATCTAAAGTACTTCAAACAAGAACTTTAGTCTTAAAACCTGCTTGTCTAGCAATTTTTTCTATTTTGATAACTCCATCGGCAACATCTTCAATTTCTTTTTCTAGTAATTTTATAACAAATTGTGGATTTCTTCTTGAAGCAATAATTTGTGCATCTTTTGAAGATTTTTCAATATTTGTAATATATACATAAATAAAATCACCAATTTTAAATTGATCTAATCTTGAAGTTTCTTTTTTTGAAAGAAAAATGATATTACCTTGATAACTTAAAAGATAATGTGTAAATGAAGATTTTTCGACTTTTGCTTTGATGATATGATCTTTATAATCGATAAATTTTTCATAAATTTTAACCTTTTCAGCTTCAGAAACTTTCTGTGTAAATAATTGCTTAATATAAAGAAAAAAGCTATCATGTTTTATTGAAGCTAAAGAAATATTTTCAAAATAAAAATCATCTTTTATTTCTTTTAAATTTGCCTCTTTAATATTTTTTTTAACATTAATTTCTTTTTCATCAACCGGTTGATCTGTTAAAATTCACTTTCTTTTAACATCAATTTTTCCCTCATCCAATTTCACTGAAATATCAAACAGAGGAAGCATAATTTCTTTACTTTCCAAATCATTTTCGTATTCTTTATTTAAAGCTTTTAAAAAAGACTCTTCTAATAATTTCTTAATTTCTTCTTTTGTAATACCTTTTAATTCAGCAAATGATTTAAGTGCTTCAACTATCTTTTTTTGTTGATTTTTTATATTCATAAAATTCCTTTCCTTTTTTAATATCAGTCAATTTTAATCAATTATTATTTTTTAACAATAAAATAAAAAAGAATTAAGAAATAAAAGAGCTTTGCTCCTTCATTTAATATAAATAAATTATATTATAAAGTATCATAAAATCAATTTTTATTTACTAAATCTTAAACTTAAAAATGAAATAAATCCTCAATTGAAATTTGCTTTTTGTGTTCAGATTTAATCGCTAAATTATCGGTAATCTCAAGATCAGAAAATTTCTTAATAAGTGTTTTATTAAGACCTGATCTTAATTTAAAATCATCAAGCGATATAAAAGGTTGTTTTTTATTTTCACTTACAAGTTTATCGGCAACAGCACTTCCTAATCCTTCAATAATTGTAAAAGGGGGTATTAATTGTTTTGCATCTCTATCTATAATTCATGTTGTTGATTGTGAATTTTCTAAACTAATTGGTGATACCTTATAACCACGTGAATACATTTCAAGTAAAATTGTATATGTTTCATTTATCGCTTTATCACGTTCACTTTTTTCTTTTTCTGGTTTATTTTTATAATTTGCTTTTCAATCTGAAATTCCTTTTAAACCCTTATTTAAACTTAAGATATCTCACTCCGTATCTCTTTTTGTAAAAAAAGTTGCGTAGTATTCAAGTGGATAATTAATTTTGTATCATGCGATTCGATAGGCCATCATTACATATGCAACAGCATGAGCTTTAGGGAAGATATATTTAATTTTTTTACATGATTCAATATATCAATCAGGAATCTGATGTTCTAACATCATTTTTTCCCATTTTTCTGTTAATCCCTGTCCTTTTCGAACCGATTCCATAATTTTAAAAGCTTCTAAATTTGGCACATTTTTAGAAATAAGATATCGCATAATATCATCGCGAACAGAAATTACATCTTTTAAAGTTGCTTTTCCTTCATTTATGAAATTTTTCGCATTTGATAATCATACATCTGTTCCATGTGATAATCCAGAAATCATCACTAATTCTGAAAAAGATTTTGGTTTTGCATCGCGAACAAGATCACGAACAAATTTCGTCCCAAACTCAGGTAATCCTAAAATCCCTAATTCCTCACCTGTATGATTTTCCTCGTAATTTAAAGCTTTACTATTCTTAAATAGTGAAATTACCTCTTTATCATTCATTGGAATTTGCTGTGGATTTACTTTTGTTAATGATTGTAGCATTTTTAAAAGTGAAGGATCTAAATGTCCTAATAAATCTAATTTTAAAAGATTATCATGAATT
This sequence comes from Candidatus Hepatoplasma scabrum, assembly GCA_027925325.1. Classification (GTDB taxonomy): domain Bacteria; phylum Bacillota_I; class Bacilli_A; order Mycoplasmatales; family Hepatoplasmataceae; genus Hepatoplasma; species Hepatoplasma scabrum. Next base: position 171,405 of record AP027133.1, on the reverse strand, counting down.
GAATGAAAATCAAAATGAGTTGTTAATCAATTTGATTTTATATCATTCCCAGGAAAATTAATCGGTGTAAAATCATATATTTCCATTGCTTTTGGAACGACGATTAATCCTCCGGGATGTTGTCCTGTTGTTCGCTTAGTTCCTTCGACAAGTTTTGCAAAATGATCTAATTTTGCCCGTGATAATTTATTATTTGTTATCTCTTCCCAATTTTTAACATAACCGTAAGCGGTTCTCTCTGCTACTGTTGAAATTGTTCCGGCACGATAAATATTTTTTTCTCCTAATATTTCTTTTATATAATCATGTATCTTAGCTTGATATTCACGCGAAAAATTTAAATCAATATCAGGAACTTTGTCACCATTAAATCCCAAAAATGTCTCAAATTGAATTCAATGTCCATCTCCTCGCATTTTGCCCTTACAAATCGGACAATTTTTATCTTCAAGATCGTATCCTGAAAGAACATTTTCAACAAAAAAATGATGTTTACATTTATCACAAATATAATGTGGTTCAAGTGGATTAACTTCGGTAATATCAGATAATGTCGCTGCTAATGATGACCCAACCGATCCTCTTGAACCAACAAGGTATCCATCTGCTAATGACTTTTTAACAACAAGTGAAGAAAGATAATAAATAATCGCAAATTTATGCGTTAAAATAGCGTTAACCTCACGATTTATTCTTTTTACTATCTTTTGATCGGGGTTATCACCATAAATTTTTTGCAAATTGACTTTGATTAAATTTTTAAAGTTATCATTTGCTTCATTTATTTCAGGTGGATATAATTTATCTTTAATTGGAATTATATTATCTATTTGATCGGATAGATCATTTCCATTTTGATAAATTATCTCTTCTTTTAAATTTTTATCGTCTATGAAATTAAATTCTATCTCTAACTCTTTACTTAATCTTAGATGCTGATCAGGATTTTTGTAATTGGGATTATTGCGAGAAAATAACGGGTGCATTCTTCCACCCAATCCTTTATTTACAATATAAATATCTCTGATAATTTTATCACTACGATTTACATAGTGCGCATCCGAACTAACTATTACCTTTTTTTGGTGTTTCTTTGCAAACAAGATAATTTTAAGAATAATTTTTTCAATCTGCGCTTCTGAAAATCGCTCTTCTCGAGTTAAATAATTATAAACAGAGGGTGGAAAAATTTCAATATAATCATAATAATTAATAATATTTTCCAAATTAGAATTTAAATAATTCATTTCTTCTCAGAAAATCCCATTTGCACAGGCTGATCCTAATAAAATATTACCGCTTTTCTTAACATCTAAAATGTAAGAAAGCGGAAGAGAAGGAACATCAATTCTCTTATTATAAAATTTAATATGAGCATCAGAAATTAATTTATACAAATCTTTTAAACCTGCTTGATTTTTAGCGATTACGCTTATATGTTTCAAAAATAAACGTTTCTTTATTAAATCGGTGCTAATTTCATCTGCCAATTGATTTAAATTACGAATATTTAGATCATATAATTTATGAAGCATATTTTCAAAAACATTTTTTAAAATTTCTGCATCATAATCAGCGCGGTGCGAGATCGTATCATCATAATGTTGATTTTCCTCTCGCGCCACATTCCCTAAACGATGGCTTTTCAAATTTTTATTTACAAGTCAAGAAACTTTTAATGAATCAATCACAGGATTTTTTAAAATTGGCATATTTTCTTTTTGCAAAGCGGCATTAATAAAAGAAAAATCAAATTTTGCATTATGAGCAACTAAAATATAATCTTCAAAAAAAGCAAGAATCTTTGGAATAGCTTCCTTAATCGAACAAGCATTTTCTAAATCCTGATCTCTTATTTTTGTTATTTTTGTAATTATTTTTGGTAATTTTATTGATGGTTTTATAAATAATTGTAATTTATCAATTTTAATTCCATCTTTAATCTTAACAGCACCAAATTCAATAATTTCATTTACAAGCGGAGAAATACCGGTTGTTTCTAAATCAAAATAGACAAAATTATTTTTCCTTAAATCCTCATCACGACTATTAAAAACAATTTTTTCATTTAAATCATCAAATACTGAAAATTCTGCCCCATAAATTTTTTTGATATTTGGATACTTTTTACCAATTCGATAAATTTCAGGAAAAGCCTGTACTGAATCATGATCTAAAAAAGTCAAACTTTTAAAATTAGCCTTATCCGCTAATTTAAAATATTCTTCGACAGATCCAACACCATCCATCGTTGACATCTTTGTATGGATATGAAATTCTGATCTTTTTTTATTTTCTTGTAAATTTTTTAAAATTATCGGTCCATCTGTTTTTTCAATTATTTTAAAATTAATTTTAAAATCTTTGATGTAATTATCAAATTTTAAATCACCATAAACAGTTACAAAGTTGCCTTTTTTGAAATTAATTAATTTAAAATCATTTTTTGTATATCACTTTGAAGCAAGAATAATCTCATTATCTTCTCCTTTTAGCGAAATATTCAATAAAAAGTTCTCTTTTTTACCTAATTCTTTTCCTTCTAAATTAACGACTTCACCATTAAAAAAAATCTTTGTCTGCTCTTTTTTTGCTTGCAAATTTAATTGTTTATAATCTTTTATAAAAGGATTATCTTTTTTTACTTTAATGTCACTTTTTTTCGAAATTATATTTAGATTAAGATCTTTTTTTGTATCTTCAACTACTTTTTCAATATTAAAAAGCGAGCGATCCTGTCTAAGATATAATTTGCCCGTTCAAATTGAAAAATTTAGAAAAATTTTCCGAATGTAATCAATATATTTTGAAGCAAGAATATAATTATCGTTATTTGCAACAAAAATTATTAAATCTTGTTTTGTCTGATCGAAAAAATCAAGATATAACTTAGACATTTCAATTTTACTTGCTGTTAATTTTGTAAAAAGGAAATAAAGAATTCCATATATTTCATCCAAATCTAAATTTGAATTCTCTATATCTAATGAGATATTTAAAAAATCTAAATTTATATCACTTTTATTTTTTTTAAATTCTAAAATTGCTTCATAAAAATGATTAAAATCATTTGCACAAAAAAAACCTCTTTTTGTGAATTTTAAAAATAATTTATAATCATTATTTTGATCATTAATCTCTAATTTTGCATTCTCTAATTTTAAATCTTTTTTTAAAATATCTGGTAAATTTAATCTCTTTAAAAAATCAATTTTCATCATTAATAATTATCCTTTTTTAGCTAAAAAATAAGAAAGAAAAATCAAATAAACATAAAAGTTATACTTATGATTGTTAAAATTTTAATTAAGCTTTTTGAAATACTCTTTTTTGATATCCCTTCATATCCATATCTTACAGCATGAAACCCATCAAGCGGAGGAAGCGGAATAATATTAAAAAGTAAAGTAATCATTGAAAAAATAACAAAAAAATCAACCAAAACTTGGACATTTATAATATTATTATTGCCATCAACATTATGATAACTATCAATGATTCTTCCATCTGGTGTAAACACACCAAATAATAAATTAATCGTAATTATAATTCCTTGATAGATATAAATAAAAGTATCAATGAAAGCATAATAAATTGCTATTATAAATGGATATTGAATATAATCAGCCCCTTCTGTTCGATAATAAACAAGATTAATATAACTTATTAATGTATATTCAATTTTGCTATTAACATCAACTTGATCATTTTGATAGTTATAGATATAAAGTGAATCAAAGCCTGGATTTTCGGTAATTGAAAAATTATATACCAAAATTTTTTCTTGTTGCTTGCTATCTTTATAATCAATTAAAACTTTGGTAGCTGGAAAAGCAATAAATCCCCCGCTTCCTTTTAAAGCAGCATTTTGATAACTATCAAAAGCCTCATAAAGATCATCATAACCGGTTGCAATTAAAGGTAAATCTGAAATTGTTGCATCTTCAATTTCTTCATCCGTGAGACCCTCAACATTATAAATTGCACTTACATAAATAGGTGAATCTAAACGAATATCACCTCTTGTTTGATCTCTAAATATCGCCCCATATTCTTTTAAGGTATCATTTGCAACTTCACGCCCACTTATCGTATAAAAAATAGCAAGGGCGATAAAAATTGAAACAAAATTAAATAAAATCCCTCCTAATGCAAAATAAATTTTATTAACAGTAGAAACTTTATCAATTGTTTTTTGTTGCTTAAAATTTTCATAAAGCGTAAGTCCGGAAAGTTTTTTTTGAATACGTTTTTCTTGTAATTCTCTTTCCCCCGGATCTAAATTTTTGATATTTTCCCGTAATGTTTCAATACTTAAAATTACATCATTAGTAAGAACGGCAACGTATCCTCCTAAGGGAAATAATCTAATACTTATCGTTGTTAATTCTAACTTTCGCTGAAAAATAGCCGGTCCAAAACCGATTGAAAATTCAGAAACTCTTACTTTATTTCTTCTTGCGATGTAAAAATGACCCAACTCATGAATAAAGGTAATTATCGTAATAAATATTAGTAAAAAAATTAAAAATAATAAAAAATATAAAAATGCCATCTCTGTTCTTTTTTGGACTAATAAAAATAATTATATTAAATAAAAACAATAAATAAAAGTCCGAATGAAAATATCGTATATGTAAAAATATGCGAATCTAATCGATCTAAAACTCCTCCATGTCCAGGTAAAATATTAGCAAAATCTTTTTTATTAAAATTACGTTTAATTTTTGAAAAAAAGGCGTCAGCAAATGGTGAAATTATGATCACAACAATCATTAATGCACTTATTTTTAAATTTAAATTACTAATTAAATATGCTGTGTTTGAATCTATTTGTAAAAAGTTTTCATCATTTAGTCAATATAAATTTGAACTTTCCATATTTGCAACAAATGTAAAATAAAAAAAGATAAAAAATAAAAATCCAGCTAAAAGACCGATTAAAAATCCATTAAATGTTTTATTGGGAGAAGCATTTACAAAGATTTTTTGATTACCAAATAACTTGCCGCCAAAATAAGCAAAAGTATCAACAAAGGCCGTAGTAAGAATAAGCATTAAAATTACCGTAAATCCAAAAACTATTGTTAAAAATAAAATCGATAAAACAAAAGCAAATGCCAATACCGAAACGGTTAAATTTATAATCGAATCTTTAATCTCATTATCAAAGCCGACATTTATCAAAAGATAAATAAAAGAAAAAGAAATCAAATAAATAAGAAGATTATTTATTTGATTATTGTAACCAAAATCTTGAATCTGATCATTAGGTTTTGCTCAGATCGGATTATAATCTCTAATAAAATAATAAGCGATAAATACATATATTATGATAAAAATAATTTCTAAAAAAATCAAGTTTACCCAAAAAATTGTTTTGTCATCCTTAAAAGGAGAGGTAAAATTAACTATTTCAAAAATTATATAAGCCAACAGCAAACCGATGATTGAGATAAAAAAGTAATCATATTTAATAAATGTATTATTATAATTATCTAAATTTGTCTGTGCTTGACTCCCAAAGTTTACATAAGAAGCAGGAAGAATTAAAAGAATCACAACAACAAGTAAAATTATTGCTGTTGTAACTCTTTTAATTAATTCATTTTTTTTTGATTTAGATTTAACACTTTTTTTTACTTTACTCATAATTTAAATCGTAAAAAGTGATTTTTCTTTTTCTTTTAACATCATCTCAAAATTTTGATTCTTTTGATCAATCTCTTCTTGAACTTTTTTTAAATAAATATTTATTTCATCTTTTGATAATTCTTTATCAAGATTAATTTTCTTATTAATTTCTTGTCTTACATTTCTTAAATTTATCTTCGCTTGCTCTTTTAATTCTTTTGCTTTTTTAGCATAAAACTTCCGTTTTTCCTCTGTAAGAGGAGGAACATAAATTTTAATTAATTCCCCATCATCTTGAATATTAAACTCTAAATTTGCCTTATCAAGGGCGATTAATATCTCTTTTCGCTGTGATTTATCATATGGATTTATAATAATAATCGTTCCATCTTGAATCTTAATTGATGCTAATTGATTTAGTGGAATCTTATCATTATAATAATTAACATAAATATTTTCTAAAAGCGCAGGATGCGCACCGACAGCACGAATCTTACGTAAATCACTTTGATAATGTTTATCAATTTTATCTAATTTATTTTTTAAATCATTAATATAATCATTCATTTTAATTTGCTAAAATAGTTTTTTGCTTTAATTTATCTTCGTATAACTTTATTATATTATTTTTATCATTCATATTAAATACAATTACTTTAATATCTGTACCTTCTAATTTTTTTAATGCTTGATGATCGATTGCTTGTAAATTTAAATCAACAAATTGTTTAAAAGTTAATTTTTTTAAAAATTTAGCATCAGTGAATCGATTTGGGTCTTTATCATAAATTCCATCGATATTATTTTTAGCCATTAAAATAAATGATGATTTACTATCAATCGCTCTTAATGCAGCGGCTGTATCGGTTGAAACATAAGGTTTACCAGTTCCGCCGCCAAAAATTATTACATCATTTTGTAAAAAAGATTTTCTAATATTTTGTTCAGAGGCCTCAGATAATAATCCTTTAATTTCTCTTGCATTTAAAACTATACTTTTAATTTTGGCATTTTTTAAATATATATTTAAAGCAAGAGCATTTATTGTTGTCGCTAACATTCCCATATGATCAGCTGTTTCTTCATTTTTAATCATTCCTAATGATTTTGCAAATGAACCTCTAAAAATATTACCCCCGCCGATCACAATACCGATCTTTAAATGGTATTTTTTAATAAGATAAGAAATTTGTTCGGTAATATTTTTTAAAATATTTTGAGAATATAAACTTTCGCGTGAATCAGTTAACGCTTCTCCTGATAATTTTAAAATAACATGCTCTTTTTCTTTAATCATAATTCCTCTTAAAATTATAAAAAAATAAAGAGATAAATATCTCTTTATTTTTTAATTTGCTTCATGACTTCTTCTTTGAAATTCTCAATTTTTTTCTCAATCCCTTCGCCTACTTCGTAACGAATAAAAGAAATAATTTTTGCATCTTTTGCAAGTAATTGCTTAATTTTTTTACTATTGTCTTTTACAAAACTCTGTTCTTCTAATACACTCTCAGAAAGAATTTTATTAACTCTTCCCTTAATAATTTTATCTTTGATATTATCTGGTTTGCTTTTTAAAACATCTTTTAATTCATTTTTGGCAATTTGATATTCTTCTTGTTGTTTTTCAATTGAAATATCATCTATACTTAAATATTCCGGATTCATTGCTGCAATCTGCATTGCAATATCTTTTAACAAGTTTTGTTCAATATTTTTTGCAATTACAATCACACCAATTTTTTTGTTTACATGTAAATAAGTTGCAAATTGATAATTGTTTACATCAAAAAGATTAAATCTACGTAAATCTATTTTTTCACCTAATTTAGCCGTAAAATTTGCAATTTGATCTTTGATTTTTTCTCCATCAAAGTTTTTTTCTTTAAATTCATTTAATTTATCACTTGATAAATTTGCATCTATAAGATATTTTGCCAATTTATTACCAAATGAAAGGAATAGATTATTTTCAGCAACAAAATCTGTTTCAGAATTTAATTCTAAAATTAACAATTTATTTTTAAAATTTAAAATAAAAATAGCTCCTTCAGATGCAATACGATTTGATTTTTTTGCTGCCTTTATCAATCCACTTTCGCGCAATCATTTTATCGCTTGCTCGAAATTTCCTTCAGTATGTTCTAAAGCTTTCTTTACTTCCATTAAACCTGCGCCTGTCATTTCGCGCAATTTTTTAATATCTTCAATATCTATCTTTTTCATTTTGACCTATTAAAAATTAATTAGAATTTTTTGATACATTCTTTGATGATGTATCTCTTGATGATGTATCTCTTTTAAAATTATTTGGATCTCTTTTAAAATTACTATTATAATTATTATCTTTTCGAAAATCTTTCTTGAAATACTTATTATTATAATTATTTCCCTCTTGATTATAATTTGCATTTCTAAAATTAGTTTTGCGAAATACTGATTTCTCAAGACCGACAAATTCAACTTGATCTTTATCTAAAAAAGCCGCTTTTCTCTCTTCACCTTTTACATCAGCGATTGCATCAGCAATAATTGTTGTAATTAAAGAAATTGATTTATTTGCATCATCATTTGCAAAAATTGGGATTTTTACATCACGTGGATTGCAATTTGTATCAACAATTCCAATTACCGGAATTCCTAATTTATCAGCTTCTTGGATAACAATTTTTTCATCACTTACAGATGTAACAAATATTGCATCTGGAAGTCTACGCATATATTTGATTCCTCCAAGCATCGCTTCTGATTTATCTAATTCTTTTTGTAATTTAACAGCTTCTTTTTTTGTATATCCAGCAAATTCATCTTTTGCTAATTTTTCAAGATAACGCAGATGACGGACTGAATTTTGAATTGTTTTAAAATTAGTTAAAATTCCACCTAGTCATCTTTCATTAACATAATAAGTTTTTACTCTTAATGCGTTTTCTTTAACGGTTTTTTTTGAATGTTTATTTGTTCCAACAAATAAAATCTTTCCACCTTTTGCTGCAATTTTATTAATTGCGGTATAAGCTACATTTAATGAAGCATTTACCTTATTTAAATTTATGATATGTGTACCATTTTTTTCACCATGAATAAAAGGTTTCATCGCTGGATTTCAGCGTTGTGTTTTATGGCCAAATTGTACACCGGCTTCTAATAATTTTTCCTTTGCGATTAAAGGAAGTTTTTTTCTCTGTTCATCAGTATTATTATTAATTGATGTTAAATTAGTATTTAATATCTCATCAGTCTCTTTTGCATCATTAATTTTACTGTTATTTATTATTTCTTGTTCTTTTGTCATATTTTCTATTTTCCTAGTTTTTCTTTGATACACTTCAAAATTAAGAATCAAATGACACCACTTAAAAATTCATGTATCTGTTTTATATTTCATTAACTTTAAAAATTATAACAAAAAGCAAATCCTATATAAAGATAACGATTAAACTTTTTTATCTTTCATAATCTCTTTAATAATTAAATCAGCTTCTTTATTTTCCATAATAAATCGACATTTAGGAAAATTTGTGCATGAAACAAAATAATTACCAAATTTAGATCTGCGAATTATAAGATCTCCCGTTTGACATTTCGGACATTTTTTATTAATTAAAATTGGATCAAATTTATCTCTATTTTCAATTTTACGGACATATTTACATTTTGGATAATTTTCACAACCGATAAAACGACCAAATCTAGATCTTTTGTAAACAAGTTGCCCACCATCAAGTGGACATTTTTCATCCAAATACTCTGGCAATTTAACTTGTACTGTTTGATCGACAAATTGTACTTTTGGATCAAAATCTTTTCAAAAATTAGTTAAAAATAAATTTTTAGATAATTTCCCATCGGCGATATCATCAAGTTTCGCTTCCATTTTTGCTGTATATTTTTCATTTACAAATTCAAAAAAATTAGATAATAGTAACTTATTTGTCTCATTACCGATATCCGTTGGAATTAAAGCTCCTTTTTTTCGTTCAATATAATCATATTTAGCAAGTCCCGCTGTTGTTGTTGAATAAGTTGATGGACGACCGATCCCTTCTTCTTTCATTTTTCTAATAATAGAAGATTGATTATATCTTGCCGGTGGAATTGTATTATGTTCTTTTACATTAATATTTTTCTTTTCAATGATAATCTCTTCTTTTGCAGGTAATGTTGCTTCACGTTCGTAATTTTCTTTATCGATAATTCTAAAACCTAAAAATTTAAAGATTGTTTCTTTAAATACAAATTTATGATTATTATTATCATAAAGATTTTTTACAACTAAATTTATTCCATCTTTTAAAAATGATTTTGCTGTAATTTTTCAAATTACATCATATGCCTTCCGTTCTATTACTGTATATTCAGGACTATTTAATTTAAAAGTTCTTACTTTAAGATTTGTCGGTCTTAAAGCTTCATGTGCATCTTGAGAAACAACTTTTTGGTCTTTCTTAATTCTTTTTAAACCGTTGTAATATTTTTCACCAAAAATTTCAATTAAAAATTTTTTTGCATCAGAAATGAATTTTTTTGAACTTATTCGCTGTGAATCAGTACGTGGATAAGTAATTAATCCTTTTTCATAAAGCATTTGAGCGGCAGCTGTTGCCTGTTTGTTACTTAATCCATAAATGTTAAAAGCTGCCATAAGATAAGAAGACATCTCTAAAGGTTGAGGCGAAGATATAATTGTTTCCTTTTTTTGATCTTTTATAAAAATAAACTTATTTGTTAATTTTTCTTTTATTTTAATCGCTGCCTCTTTTTTTAAATAATTAATTTCTTTAAAATTATCATCACAATTTATCAAAATCTTATCTTTAGCTGCTAATGCTTCAATTGTTCATCAATAATCTTTTTTAAAATTTTTAATCTCGTTTTCTCGATCCATTATTAATTTTAAAACAGATGACTTAACTCTTCCGGCACTTGGAGCATGTAATTTTTTGTTTGTAATATACGATAAACGGAAACCTATAATCCGATCTAGCATTCTTCTTGCTTCTTGTGAATTTATTAAATCTTGATTTAAGTTTCCACGATTCTTTAAAGCATGTAAAATAGCATCTTTTGTAATTTCATTAAAATTAATTCGATAAAATTTCTTTTCTTTTAATAATTCCTGCGGTAAAATCTGAGTAATATGTCAAGCAATAGCCTCTCCTTCTCGATCGGGATCGGTTGCCAAATAAATTACTTCTGATTCCATAACTGCTTTTTTAAGATTATCAATAACCTCTTTTTTGGCACGAATCGGTTCATACATCGGTTGCATCAAATCTAAATCTATTCCTAGACCCATTTTTGTTCCGTATTTACGAAGATCACGAACATGACCAACAGAAGCGATTACTTTGTATTTATTTCTTCCAAATGAATCATTTAAGTATGCTTGTATTTTATTTATTTTATTAGGTGATTCTACGATTATTAAATTTTTTGTCATTTCTTAGTTATCTCTCCAACATCATTTATTTCAATACCACCATATTTTATCAACTCATAATTTAAATTACAATTATAAAATGATTTTGTATAACAATAAATTTTTTTATTTTCTAAAATAACATGAACAAGAACATTAAAAATATCTTGATCTTTTTCCGTATTATATAAAAAAATACCGTTAGCTAGTCCGATTTTTATTTTATTGCTTTTAAATCATCTCTTTTTTGTTGGCAAAATATAATCTGGGAATTCAGAAATAATAAGTGATTCATTTTGCAAAAGGGTTTCTTCAATTTTAGAATCAATTATAGTTTGTGAATATATTCCTGAATCCTTTATTAAAATTAGTTTTTTTAAATTGCAATTTTTAATAAAATTATTTTCAAATAAGTTTGATTGTCCGATTAAAATTATGATGTTATTTTTGTCAAATTGATTTTTTAAGTTTAAAAAACTATTTCACTCCTTATCATTTATATGCGCACCAAATAATCAGATAATTTTTTCCTCACTTAACAAATTAAGATTTCCTTGATAGTAAATTACAAAAGGAGGAAAAGCGATTCTTTTTAGATTTTTTGGATAACTACTATCAATTATTGTAATATATTTTTTATTTTTATAACGATAAATAATCTGCTTATATAATGAATGATTGATTTTTTCTTTTGTTTTTAAAGCACTATAGATTTTATCTCAATTTCCATTATATTTTACAGAAAAATATAATAAAACTTCTCGCATATTTATCAAGAATAATATTATAAAAATAAATATAAAAATCTCATTAATCTAAAATAAATTTGCCAAATTTACCTTTTTGATAATCAGAAATTAATTTTAAAGAAAATTTTGTCTGTTCTTTTTCTTCTTTTATCTTATTTTGAAAATCTAAAAAAGAAGCAAAGGGAAGCAAAATATTTTTTGCTTTAAAAATTTCAAACATCAATTCGATTACTGTTTCAAGAGGAACGATATTTATCTTAATTGCTCCGATCAAGATAAGTTTTACCCCTTGTAAATCACTATCAAATTTTGGAACTAAAACTCCCGGTGTATCTAGAAATAAAAATTTTTCTTTTTGATATCAATTTAAATCTTTAGTAACACCTGCGATGTTCTGAACTTTTGCTGATTTTTTTGTGAGCAAAAAATTTAAAAAACTAGATTTACCAACATTTGGAATACCAATTATAATTACCTTAGTATAAGAATCTTTCTTTTGATGTTTTTTTAAAAAAGATAATAATTTTTGATAATTATTACTCTTATTTTCTTTTAGAGAAATAGCAAAAGCATCTAAAAAAATTTTTTTATAATAATTCTCTCATTTTTTAATTTCATCCGACGGAACAAAGTCACTTTTATTTAAACAAACTATTACTTTTTTATCTTTTAATAATTGAGAGAATGATTCAATAAATGATGATTTAGGAGCTCTTGCATCTAACATTAAGATAATTAAATTAAATTCCTTCTTAAGAAGCAAAAACTGTCTTAATGTTTTTTGCATATGCCCCGGAAATCATTGTATTTGTTTATTCATAAATATAAATCACTTTTTACTTACTTTAAATTTTTTATTTATCAATAAATAAAAAATGGTGGAACTGAGTGGACTTGAACCACCGACCTCACCGTTATCAGCGGTGTGCTCTAACCAACTGAGCTACAGTTCCAACATGCTGGTTTTATAGAACCAACAACTTTTACTAACGACATTATTATATCAAAATGAAGCTTATTTGAATTATCTTTTTGAAAATTGCGGAGCTCTTCTTGCCCCTTTAAGTCCATATTTTTTACGTTCTTTTACCCGTGAATCACGCGTAATTAATTTTGCTTGTTTTAAGGGTTTACGATAATCATCAGAAACAAGTAATAACGCTTTTACAATCCCATGTTTTAAAGCTCCGGCTTGCCCTGAAAATCCTCCTCCTTGAATTTTTGCTTCAATATCGAAATCTTTTTCGGTATCGGTTACGATCAATCCTTGTTTAATTTCTTGAATCAATGTTTCTTGAGGAAAATAATCTTTGATATCTTTTTTATTGACAATTATTTTTCCCGATCCCTTTTTCATGATGATTCTTGCAATCGAAGATTTTCTTTTTCCAACTGTTTGATACATTATCTCTCCTAATTATTTCTTTTCAATTTGATTTCTTCTGGTTTTTGTGCTTGATGATTATGATTCTCATCAAGGTAAATAAATAATTTTTTAATCTGTTTTCTACCAAGCTTATTATGTGGAATCATTCCTCAAACAGCACGATAAATCATCTCTTGTGGATATTTTTCAAGCATTTCCGAAGCATTTCTTTTTCTTAATCCACCAGGATATCCAGAATGATTGTAATACATTTTTTGTTCTAATTTATTACCGGTAAGAGTTATTTTATTAGCATTTATTAAAATTACATAATCTCCATGATCTTCATGTGGAGTATAAGAAGTTTTATTTTTTCCTGTAATAATTTTTGCAACTTCACTTGCCATTCTACCGAGAATCAAATCTTTTGCATCAATCAAATATCATTTTTTTTCAATCTGATCATTAAATGCCATTTTTGTCTGTCTCATTATGATTATTCTTTATTCCTTATTTGCTTTTATAATTTTATTTTAATAGTAATTTATTAGTGGGATAATATACCGAAAACTATAGTTAATATTATACATAAAAAAAAAGAAATGGAAACCTTCTCTCTCTTCCTAATTTACTAATAATTTACTGATTTTAAATATAATCCACTTCCTGGGGCTTTATAATGATTCTTCCCTCTTACTGGATTTAAAAACAGATCATTAAATTCTTTTTCGCTATATTTATTACGATTCCTTGCTAAAACTGCTCCAATTATATTTCTAACCATAAATCGCATAAATCCATTTCCTGTAACTTCAACATAAATTTTTGATCTTTTGCGATAAGCTTTGATTGATAAAATTTCTCGAAAATAAGATTGATATTCTTCTTTTCCGGTAAAAGAAGCAAAATTTTGCTTTCCGATAAATTTTTGCAAATCGTTTTTAAACTGTTTAAAATCAATTTTTTGATAATAATTATATTGATAATTTTTATTTCTTTCTGCGCATCTATTTTTTTTTGTATTTATTTTATAAAGATAAGTCTTTTTTTTTGCATTAAATCGTGGTGAAAATGAATTATCAACAAATTGAATCTTTTTAATTTTTAAATCTTTAAAAATAACATTAATTAAATTTTTAAATCTTTTTAAATCAGTTTTTTGAACCTTATAATTAGAATCAAACTCAATCGTTGCAATTTGATTTAATGCATGAACATAGCGATCTGTTCGACCCGAACCTTCTATTTTTGTTTCCGCTCAAAAATACTTCTTACTATATTCTTCTAAAACCCCTTGTATAGTTCGAACATTAGGTTGTTTTGCTCATCCTAAAAAATTTGTCCCATCGTAAGATAAATTAAGTAAAATTTTTGTTTTCATAAATATTTTTTATTATTTTAAATTAAAATAATAAAACTAAACCCGACAATAAAAATTGCTCCAAATATAATTATAAATAAAATATCTATAAACATAAAGCGATAGTAACTATATTGCGTTCTTTTTTTGCCAATTTGATATTGTCTGACATATAAGGCATAAGATAAATTATTGGCACGATCAAATGCCGAAATAAAAAGCGGATTGAATAAAGCTAAGATTGCTTTTATTTTAATTTTGAATGAAGAAGAGTAAAAATCCAATCCTCTTGTTGCAAGTGATTGTAAAATCTGTTGTGTTTCTAAGATAATAAGAGGAAGAAATCTTAAGCCGATCGTAATAATAAGAGCAAATTCATATACAGGTACTTTTATATATCTAAGCGGATATATAAAAAAGGAAATAGCATCGGCAATTTCTTTTTGTGTACAAGTCAAAATTAAAATTGCTGAAAGTAATAATAAAATAAAAATTCTAATTGTGATCTCAAGAGTTAGTATAAAAGCCTCTTTTGCATTAAGAAAAAATAAAGCATTTAAAATAAAAAAAATCATAAAAGTAAAAATAGAATAATAAAACAAATTGCGATAAGTTTTAAAAGACATTTTTACTATTAAGGCAAAAATAATTGAAGCAAAAAAGATCGTAATTAAATATCAATCTTCTAAATAAAATCACTTGTCACTATCATAATTAAATCCAGGCGCAAATAAAACTAAGATAATCAAAAGGAAATAAATGATAAATTTTGCTCTTGGATTTATCTTATCTATAAATGAATTAAATTTTCTTTTTGTTAAAATGTCATATGTTATTTCCATGGTAATTTATTAATTTTGGCAAAAATATCACTTTTTAAATCTTTTTTTGCTATTAAGCTAGATTCAAAAAGAACCTGATTTAAATTATTTTGATCTTTCAATAAAATTGATGATTTTGTGAAAGTTATCTGTTTTCCTTCTTTTAAAAAAAGTAAATAATCAGAAAAATATAAATTTCTTAAATCATGTGTAATCATTATAATTGTTTTATTTTTTGTTGAAATTTTTTTAATAAAATTTAAAACTTCGATTCGATTATGATGATCAAGACTTGCTGTAGGTTCATCTAAAATTAATAATTTAGAAGGTAAAAAAGCAATAATTGCAATTAAAAGTTTTTTTTGCTCTCCTCCCGAAAGATTATTAGGATTTAAATTTTTATAATTTTTTGGAAAATCTAAAAACGAAAATACTTCTTCTATTTTTTTTGTTAAAAAATCATTCTTATATCCGATATTTTTGAAACTAAAGGCGATTTCATCTCAAACATTTTGTTTAAAAAACTGCAAATTAGAATCTTGAAAAGTTATTTTTGAAAAAAATCGTACTGCTTTTAAATTTTTATACTTTATTTTATTTTGTGCTGTCTTATTAGTAAAAAAAGCATAATTATAATTTATTGATCCAAAAGTAGGGATTGAGAATCCGCCAATAATTCTTGCAAGTGTTGTTTTTCCCGATCCTGTTTCTCCACATATAGCAAGAATTTTATTTTTTGGTAACAAAAAATTTATATCTTTTAAGATATATTTTTGCTCAGTTTTTGTTTTTATAATTTTATTTAAATTATTAATTTTTATGATCATTTCTTATCTATATTAATTTGAGATTTTTTAATAAATCTTCTGTGATTTTTTTTGTATTATCAAAAAATACTTTTTCACCTTTATTTAAAATTAACGTTTTTTCTCCGTATTTAAGCAAATTTAATTTATGTGTTACAAAAATTATTCCGCATTTTTTCTGATTATGTAAATTTTTAATTCTCTCAATCACAAAATTAGTATTTGCAATATCAAGCATCGATGTAACTTCATCGAATAAAAGAAATTTATATTTTAAAACAAGAATTGAGGCAAGAGCAACAAGTTGCTTCTCCCCTCCCGATAGTGTATTTATATCTCGTTTTTTTAATCTTTTTATATTTAAAAAATTCAATACATCATCGACAATTTGATACATTTTTTTTCTTTCAATACGATTATTTTCCAAACCAAAAGCAATATCATTTTCAACGATTGAATTTATAATTTGATTGTCTGGTTTTTGAAAAATAATTCCAATCAAATTTAATTTTTGCTCTTTTTTTTGCAATTTACGATAGTAATATAATCGATTTGAAATTTTAACTTCCTCACCGATAAAACCATTTGTCGGAATTAAAAGTCCACTTAATATTTTAATTAGCGTTGATTTTCCTGATCCATTACGTCCGATTAGAGTAATAAAATTTTTATCTGTAAATGAAAATGATATATCTTTTAAAATTAAATTATCTTTATGAATAAACGTAAGATTTGTTATTTTTATCTTCATATTATCTAGAAAATATTATAAATTATTTCGATTTCTTATCATTAAATAAACTCTTTTGTTGTTTCTTACGATAAAAAGTAATTGCAAAACGATGTACTTCATCCTGCATTCTTCCTAATAAAAGATAGATTGGAGAATTTTTTTTGATAATAAACTCTTCTTTTTGATCTGTAATGATTTTTGCTGTATCATGTTTTTTATCTTTTATTAATCCGATAGCCTTAATTTTTAAAGACAAATTTAATTCATTTAGGGCTTTTTTTGCACTTTCTAATTGATATTTTCCATCAACAATAAATAAATTTGGCAACGGTTCTTTTTTGATTAATTTTTGTCTAAAATGACGATAAGTAACCTCATATATTGCTTGATAATCATTTTGAAATTCTTCTAAATGATATTTTCGATACATACTTGAATTTTTTTGATAATTTAAAAAACTGACAACAACTCCAACTTGATTTTGTCCGCCAAGATTTGATATATCACAACTTTCAATAACTGTAAAATTATCAATTCTTAAAACTTCTTCTAATTCTTTTTCCGCTTTAATAAGATAATTTTCACTTTGAATAACTTTTAATTTTGATTGTTTGTATAATTCTTTTGCTTCTTTTTTTGCTAGATTTAAAATATCTTTTAAACGACCCTGTTTTGGAATAATTAATTTTTTAAAATTGATTAATTTTTTAAGTCCTGTTTTAAAAGGAATAATTAATACACTAGGAATTAGATTTTTTTGATAATAATGATATAAGAAATGCTCAATTAAACTTTCAATATTTTGATAATTTACCTTTTTAACAGAAATTGTTTCTGTCGTTTTTGTGATCAATTTTCCATATCTAATATGTAAAATTACAATTACTAAAATATCTGTTTCAAAATAAAAATTTAAAACATCACGAGAAATATTATCATTAAAAAGAATTTTTTGTTTTTGATGATATTTTTCTAAAATTGGCAATAAATTATATAAATCTTTTGCCTGTTCATACATTTCTTTTTCGGTATAAATTTTAATTTTTGCAAGAATTATATTTTTTAATTGATGGTCGTTACCTTTAAAAAATGTTTCAACTTCTTTTGTTATTTTATTAGTATCGATTTCTTCTTTCTTTTTAAAACAATATCCCGGACAAATTCCCATTTGATAATTTAAACAAGGTTTTCCAGAGTTGGGATTTAAACATTTACTAATAGGATAGATTGATTCGATAATTTTTTTAATTTTATTAGCAGAGTAACCATCAGGAAAGGGACCAAAATATTTTAAATTTTGTTTTTTCTTACTAATGCTATTTGTTAATTCTAATTTAAGCATTGGCTCTTTAATAAATAAAATATAAGGATAAGATTTTTGATTTTTTAAACGAATATTATATTTTGGATTATATTTTTTGATTAATTCTAATTCTAAAATTAACGCTTCTATTTCATTTTTAACAAGCATATAATCAAAATCAGCTATCTGTTTTACCAATAATTTAGTTTTTAATTGCGTATCTTTTGGATCAAAATATTGTAGCATTCGACTTTTTAATCTCTTTGCTTTTCCAACATATATTATGAATCCTTTATCATCTTTTCAAAGATAACATCCTGGTGTATTGGGAATATTTTTTAATTTTTCCTTTGTAATCATTTTTAAAATTTATTTAATTCTAATAAATAAGAAGATACAACAACAAGTAAACAACGTTTTCTAATTGGATGATCTTTTAAAAAAAGAAAGAGTGAAAATTCCTTTTTATTTATTAAATTTTTTTTATTTAAAGCAAAAGATTTTAGATTTTCTAATAATTCTTTTGCCTCGTCTATTTTTCTTTGATAAACTAAACGAGCAATCAATTCTGCCGATAAATAAGCAATTGAACATCCATCGCCATTTCAACTAATATCTATTATTTTATTATTCTTTACCTTAGCACTTACATAAATTTTATCAGCACAATTTGTGAGTTGATAAAATGATGCATTTTTAAAATCTGCTTCTGCTAATTTTTTAAATTTAAGATTACTAAGCACATTTCTTACTTTTATTTGTGTTGAAGAGTCCATTTAAAAAATCACCCCCATTTTTTAAAGTATCAATAAATTTTTGAATATCATTTTCATTATTATAATAATGAAAGGAAACACGAATTGATTGTTCTTTTGTATTTAATAATTTATTATCATGATTCACACAATAAAATCCACTTCTTGTAAAAATATTATGCAACTGTAATTCATAACTAATATCTTCAGCATGAATATTTTTTTTCTTAAATAAAAGAATTGAAGATCTTATTTTTGGATTTAAAACTATTATATCTTCGATTTTATTTAACTTTTCTTCTAGTAAGAATTTTAAATTCTCACAATGTCTTTGGATTTTTTCAATTCCAATCTGATCAATAAAATCTATTGCTTTTGCAAGGCCAATAATTCCTGTAATATTTGGTGTTCCGGCATAAAATTTATTTGGAAGTTTTCGGTAAGAAAATTTTTCTAAATTATAATATTCAAACATTCCTCCACCATAATTAAACAAATTTAAATTATTTAATAATTTCTCTTTTCCATAAATAATTCCAATTCCATTTGGCGCAAACATTTTATGTCCCCCAAAAACTAAAAAATCACAATTTAAAGCTTGGACATCAATTTTTATATGACCAACAGCCTGCGCAGCGTCAACAACAACTAAAACTTTTTCTCCTACTATTTCTTTTATTTTTTTAAGATCATTAATTGTGCCAATTGAATTAAAAATATACGAAAGTGAAATTAATTTTGTCTTTTCATTTACAATATTTTGCAAATATTTATAATCAAATTGCAAATTATCATTTATTTTATAATGTTTTATTTCGATATTTTTCTTTTTTGCAGCGACAAGCCAAGGAAGATAATTTGAAGCATGTTCAAACTCTCCCAATATTATCTGATCTCCTGATTTTAGATTATCTAAAAGCGAATTAGCCAATAAATTTAAACCATTTGTTGTTCCGGAAGTCGGAATTATCTCATTAGTTGTACGAGCATTGATAAAACGAGAAACTTTAAGTAATGATCTTAAAAAATATTCTTTACTTTTTTCTGTAAGTAAATTATTACTTCGTTCTATTGTTGAAAGATATTTTTGATAAAAATTACTTATTTCATCAATTACAACTTTTGGCTTGATCGTAGTAAGACTTGAATCTAAATATATGACATCAGGATTATTTTTAAAAAAAGGAAAGATTTCCTTGCGCTTGTTTTCCTTCATAATGTTTTTATTATAGTTCAATAAATTAATTTTATGATCAAAAAGAAAAGACCGCCAATAAAATGGCGGTCTTAATTAGTAAAATTAGTTATTTAGTGAAATAACAATATAGAGTTAATTGAGGCTTAATAATTTGTAAATAACAATGGGATGTAATTTATTATTATTATGTATCGACGCCTAGAAAAACCCCCCTTTTACGGAATTCCCCTAACCGTCATATATATGATATTATTTTATTTAAAAAAAACAAAATAAATTATTTATTTATAAATAATTTATTTTTTTTTATGATCTATTGTCTTAATTCTTGCTGATTTTCCCTTACGATCACGCATGTAATAGATTCTTGCTCTTCGTACTTTCCCTCTTTTAATTACCTCTATTTTTGAAAGGACAGGAGAATTTATTGCAAAGGTTTTTTCAACACCGATTCCATAAGATTCTTTTCTTACGGTAAAAGTCGCATCAATAGAATTATTCTTTGATCTTTTAAGGACAAAACCTTCAAAAATTTGAATTCTTTCTTTTGCTCCTTCTTTAATTTTAATATGCAAACGCAATGTATCTCCTGTTTTAAAATTAGGAATATCTGTTTTTAATTGATTTTTTGTAATCTCTTTAATTAGGTTATTATTTGCTCCCATAAGCTTTCCAATATAAATTTCTCCTATCATTTTTGATTATTTTTTTTAAATAATTTTGTATTTTTAATCGCACTTTCTTTTCGCCAAGCTAAAATTTTTTTATGATCACCTGATAGTAAAACATCTGGAACAGAATAATTACGAAAAACCTGAGGTTTTGTATAATGATCTGTTTCGATTAGATTATTTTCAAATGACTCTTCAATTAAAGAATCTTTATTAATAACATCAGGAATTAAACGGATAATTGCATCAGAAATAGCCATCGCCACGATCTCTCCTCCTGTTAAGATAAATTCACCCAAGGAAATTTCAAGATCGATAAAATGTTTAATTCTGGCATCAATTCCTTCATAATGCCCACAAATAATGATTAATTCTTTTTTTGTTATTGCTATTTTTTTTGCTAATTCTTGCGAAAATTTTCTTCCTCTTGGTGATGTAAGAATTACAAAACTATTTTCATTTTTTACTTTTTCGATCGCTTTTACAATCGGTTCGATAAGCATGAGCATTCCTGCTCCGCCTCCATAAATATAATCATCAACCTGTCTATTTTTATCTTTTGTAAAATCTCTTGGATTTAAAAGTTCGATTTTAATTTTTTTATTTTCAATCGCTCTTTTAATAATACTATGATTCTTAAAAAAGGTAAAATATTCAGGAAATAAAGTAATAAATGTTATTTTCATAATTAGCTATTAATATTGGCGTTTATGAATTCTTCGCTTAATTTAACATATACAACAGATTTTTTTGCATCAAAATCAATAAAAAACTCATCAATAAGAGGAATATTAATTATATTATCATCAATTAATAATTTGACAACAATACTATCATAAGCAACTTGATGCAATAAATCAATAATAATTCCTAATTCTTTTTGATCATCATTTATTACTTTTGCACCGATTAAATCTTTTAAATAAAATTCCTCTTTAATATTTAAGTTTGAAACTTTGTATATCTCTTTATTTTTTAACTTCTGTGCTTTTTCAATCGTATCGATATCCTTAAACATCACTAAAACAAAATTACGATGTAAACGATAACTTTCAACGATTAATTTTTGTTGATCTTGTAAAAAAAACTCTTCGCCTTCTTTAAAAGCTTCATTTAGATCATCAGAATTACTAAGAATTCTAACTTCACCTTTTAATCCATGTGTATTTACAATTGTACCCAATCAAATTAAATTACTCTGATTTTGTTTTTTTATTTTTTGCATCATGAAATTCTTTTAGAATTCCTTCTTTTGATAGTAATTCTCGTACAGTATCAGAAGGTTTTGCACCATTATTTAATCACTTCAACGCAACTTCTCTTTTGATTTTATTCTCATTTGTAAGAGGATTATATGTTCCTATTAATTCAATATAGGAACCATCTCTTTTTTTTCGTGAATCTATTGCAACAATTCGAAAAAATGGTTTTTTCTTTGAACCCATTCTGGTTAATCTTAAACTTACTGCCACACTTCTAACCTCCATTTATATTATAAATTAAAATATAAGAACTGTTAGGTTTTTTAACCTAACAGCTAATTATTTTATTATCAATTATTTAAAAAAATCCATTTCCGATTTTACTTAAATCAGGAATTTTTCCTGCTTTTAAAACTTTTGATAATTGCATAATTTGTTTTTGCATTTTTTCAAACTGTCTCAATAAATCATTATATTCTTGGGCGGTTCGACCTGAACCTTTTAGAATTCGTTCTTTACGTTTTTGATGTTTTAATAAACGAGGATTTTTACGTTCTTTATTTGTCATCGAATTTATTAATATCTTATAAACTTCAAGTTTTGTCTGTGCTGAATTAATTTTATCTTCAGATAAATTGCGTAGTTTTCCAAAACTTGGTAGTAATCTTGTAATTGCTCCTAAATTACCCATTTTGCTTAATTGTTCCATCGATACAAGTAAATCATCAAGATCAAATTTTCCGGCCATCATCTTGCGAAACATCTTTTCTTGTGCTTTTTCGTTTCCTAATTCTTGTGCCTTTTCGGTAAGCGTTTCAATATCACCAAGGCCAAGAATTCTTGAAGCAATTCGATTAGGATAAAAAATCTCAAGATTTGCGATCTTTTCACCCATTCCAAGATAAGAAATAGGAATTTTTAATCAATAAGCAAGAGAAAAAATAGCTCCACCCTTTGCATTTGAATCCATCTTTGTAACGATAATTGAAGATAATTTAAGTTTATTATTAAATTCTTCCGCTACATTTAAAATCTCTTGTCCCGAAAATCCATCAGCAACAAAAATAATATCAGTAGGAATAAAAATCTTTTTAATCATTTGCAATTCTGTCATCAATTTTTGATCAGTCTGTAAACGCCCTGCTGTATCTAAAATAATTAAATCATGATTATTTTTATTAGCAAATTCTAAAGCATTTTTGGCAATTTTAAGAACATCTTTTTCTGCTCTTTCTGCATAAAAGGCAACATTTATTTTTTTAGCCAATGTTTCTAATTGATCAATCGCTGCTGGTCGATATATATCTAACGCCACAATTAAAGGATTTTTATATCTTTTTTCTTTTTTAAATAAGTTATTTACTAATTTTGCAACAGTGGTTGTTTTCCCTGAACCTTGAAGCCCAACCATCATCACAATTGATCTTGATTGAAAATTTCACTTCTTTGCTTCTTTTCCTAAAATATTAACAAGCTCATCATAAATAATTCTAAGAATTTCTTGCGAAGAAGTACGATCTGTGTCGATAACTTTTCCAATTGCTTTTTTTTCAATAAAAGAAATAAAATCATCTGTTACTTTTAAATTAACATCTGATTCTAATAAAATAAGTCTTACTTCTTTTAAAATATCTTCAATATTTTCTTTACTTAATAATCCTTTAGATTGAACTTTACGAATAGTTTTTTCTAAACGTTTCTGCATAAAATTAAATACCATTTTTTACTCTCCTTATTATAAATTTATACCTTATCGGTAAAATTAAAATCATTGCTTTGTATTGCATTTTCAATATTTTCAAAAAACTCTTCGCTAAAATCACGAATTTCAATCGTTTCATTTCCATCATCATCTGTTTCTGTATAAACAAATTGATCGCCATTCACAGCGATAATATAATCTTCAAAATCACTGGAACTAGGATTATTTACAAATCACATTCAGGTAATTGTATTTTGAAGCCCAACATCAGGAGTTCCATTTCTTAAAGATAAGCTATCATCATAGTTTACATCAAAATAATATGGAGTATATTCATCATCACTGATTGATTGAGAATCTTGATTAGAATCATTTATAAAATAAACTTTCTGATAATTTAATTTATCATTAAGATCGGAATTATCTTCATCTAGATCCATATTTTTATCAACAATAAAATCTTCAATTACACCCCTTATATCCTCATCCTCAGAGACCATAAAACCATATCATTTAAAATCAGAAGTAGAATTAAAATTGATTAAATATTTTGAAAAGGGACCATTTTTTGTTGAATAATCTTTATCTTTTTTTCCATCATCATTATAAAATGCATAATTACTATTTTGTCCATTGCGAGCAAAAAAAACAATACCTGTAACTTCTTGTTCTGTATTATTTTGATCATCTATTCTTTTTTGTACATTTTTTATATCTTTATCAAATTTTTTTGTATTTTTATAAATTGTAATATTAGGTGGATAAGGACGATAATCTTTTGTACCATAATAAACAGAAAGAGATATTATAACTGCTAATAATATAAGAATTATTGATATTATAATAATTCCCTTTTTATTTAATCTTATAAGACGAGATTTCTTTTTCTTTTCCTCTATTTTATCATTCATTATTTATCAAAAAGTTATATTTCTTGGTAATTTAATATAAAATTAATTAAATCTTTTTAACTCTTTTATTATATAATAAATTAGTTATTTATTATTGAATTAGAAAATATTTAATTACAATAAAAATAGAGGAATAAATGATATTTGTTCAATATATTCTACCACCATTTTTAATATTTTTTTTATTAATATTATCAGCAATTATTGCTTTTGTCGAAATGGCAATCGCTTCAATAAATAAAATTCGCTTAGAAACACAATTAAGAGAAGGAAAGCATAAAAAAAGTGCTAACAGAGTCTTAAATTTTATTAATAATTATAATGAAGTTATAACATCACTTGTAATTTATAATAATATTATTAATGTTCTTATTACAACGATTTCAACAGTTTGATTTGCTTTTTTATTCTCAGATATGGTCTATTTAAGTGCCTTTTTTTCATTTATTGTGATGACTGTTTTAATCATTATTTTTGGTGAATTAATTCCAAAAATGCTTGGAAAAAAGTATCCGGAAAGAGGAGCGATGCTTTTTTCATCTTTTATATATATTTTAAATTGAACGATAAGACCGATCTCAATCGCTCTTAAAAAACTTGTAAAGCAAAATGAAAATGAAAAAATCTTTCAAGATGAAAGTGAATTAAGATATGCAATTAATGAAGCAGGAAAAACAGGAATTACAACCGCAAGAGATCAAGCAATAATAACATCAGTTTTAGATTGAGATGAAAAAACAGCAAAAGAAGTGATGATCGCACGCAAAGATGCAATCTTTTTTGATAAAAATTTAACAAATCAAGAATTTGCGGAAAAAATTGAAAATATCAATGTAACAAGAGTCCCATTAATTGATAATAAAAAAAATAAAATTATCGGCATTTTAAATACGCAAAAAATGTTGATAAATTATCTTAAAAATCCTGAAGAAACTAATATCAAAAATTTCACTTTAGCTTTTCAAACTTTCAAAGAAAATGAATTTTTAAGAGAAATTTTCTATGATTTAAAAAGTAAAAGACAAAAAATCGGAATTATCATAAATAAAAATAATAAATTTGTCGGATTAATAACAATCGAGGATATCTTAGAGACAATCGTTGGTAAATTATATGATGATGAAGATGTAACAAAAGAGGGAATATATATTCTTAGTGAAAATAATTTTTTAGTTAATCCAAATGTAAAAATGACTAATTTTTATACAAAACATTTAAGTAAAAATCGCAACCTTGATCCATTTGATGAAATTAGCGAAAATGATGATCGAACAATTGAAGATTGAATCAAAGAAAACTTTAAAATTAAAAAACTAAAAATTGGCGATAAGTATTATTTTAAAAATACCGTAATTTGAATCAAAGAAGATAAAAATAATATCAAAAACAGAAATCAAATTATTATAGAAGTCGATATAATTATTTAATTAATTTAATTTAGTGATAGTATTAGATATATATTTATTTAGGAAAATAAAGATTTAATGAATGAGTTATTTGTTGCAACAAAAAAAAATATTAATAAAGTAACAAAAAATAAAAAAATCAAAGGAATTTTTATTATTACGCTAGCGGCAATCGCTCTTGCCTTTGCTGTAAATTTACTTGTAATTGAAGCTGGAATCATCTCAGCAGGAGCAGCAGGAATTGCTCAAGGAATCTCCTATACAATTACAGCGATAACCGGACAAGATAAAGAATATACGATTATTTATTATTGAATTATTAATTTAGCAATTAACATTCCAATTATCTTTTTTACATATCGTGTCTACGGAAAAAAATTATTAGGCTATTCGCTTTATGTATTTTGTCTTACATTGATAATATCACTTGCCATTACCTATATTCCAGTTGTAAATGAAATCGAAATTATTCCACAAATTGATGAAGCAAATCCTAATTATGATTTATTAAATACATTTAGAATTTTTATTCTTGCTTTTATGGCTGGAATTGTATATGGAGTATCTTTAGGAATTATCTTTACAAAAGGAGCGACATCATTAGGACTTGATCCAATCGTAAGATATTTAAATCGCGAAAAAAGATTAAACATCGCAAAGGTTTTATTTTTTATCTCAATCATTAATTCAATCATCTGATTATCTGTCCAATCTTATATCATAGCAAATCAAAATGATGAAAGTATTAATTACCTTACTGATGTTTTATTTGGCCCTTATATCATCGGTTCTGTTATCTTTATCTTGCTTTATTCTTTTATTGTTTCCAAAATTTACTCAACACAAAAATTGTTTTTACTAGAGATAAATTCTGAAAAATATAAAAAAATCTCGGACAAATTAAATAACATTAATTATCATCGTGGTCATACAATTGAAACAGTAATCGGTGGTTTTTCGCAAAGAACAAGAGGAATATTAAAAATTATCGTAAATATCGAAGAAATTGATGATGTTATAAATATAGCCGAATCAGTTGATTATAATTGCTTTATTTATGCAACAGAGGTTGCTCGTGTTAAGACAACTAAAATTGTATATTGAAACCCAACTACAAACGAAGATATAAATCATAAGAAAAAATACAGTAAAGAACACTATGTAAAAAAGAAAAAGAAATAATTATATTGTAAATTCTAACCATACCATGGTAAAAAGGCAAATCCAACAATCAAAGCCGAAATTGAATTAAATAATCCCATTACAAAAAATGTTTTTTTATTTGTTGTCATCAGAAGAAATTCAGCATCACCATCTTGATTTATCGAATTAGCGACAACAGCCGACCTACTGATTGAACCATTTGATTGAAAAAAGATATTTGCAAAGGCAATTTGCGGACCACAACCAGGAATCATTCCGACAAAAACACCGATCAAGACACTAACGCTTCCTCCTCCAAGCATAAAGAATTTATTTCATCCTTCTTCGAATGGATTATAAATAAATGTAAAAATTGAGACTCCAACAAAAACTCAGACCATGATAAAAATTGAATCAACAAACGAATCATAATAGACCTCATACATTTCATTTCCTAAAGATTTGTAGCGATGTTTTGCAATTACACAAACTTGTCCTTTTCCACAATATCTTTCCTTTGCTTGATCCTCACGCAAACGATAATCAGAATATCTTCTAAAATAATATTTTCTCCCAAAATAATAAATGATAAAGAAAATAACCATTGAAAAAACAATATATTGAGAAATTTCAATATATTTTGCAAAACCATCACCTCAAAAAGTTGGAACAATCTCTCCCGCTTCATTCGTATGACCGCTAACAGCATAAATTGTTTCTGGAAAAATAAACAAAATAAGCGAAAAGAAAACTAATGGCATAATATATCGATCAATTACTAAAAAATATTGTGGAGTAATCTCTTTCATTTTTTGATTATCGACACCATAAACAGGAGGAATTTTTTCATCTTTACGTAATCAAATCTGCATTCTTTTTCCTCAAGGCGTAAAATCTAAAAGATAACCAATAGCAACTCCTACAATAAACGAAATAACTAATAATTGCATAAAAAATAATCAATCATTTGCAAGATAAACAAATGCAGCATCACCAAAAGTAGAGATAAATGCTGCACATAATGTTCCGAATGTCACTTTCTTCTTGTTGTAAAGATTTGTCACAATGATCGGTCCTGAACATCCAGGAATCGATCCCATCAAAGCTCCTAAAAAAGGTTGAAAAATTCTTGTGTGCTCGATCGAACTATAAAACTTATCTTTTGTAAATATATTGATCATCTCAAACAAAATAAGTGAAAGAGAAACCCAGACCATTATATCAACAATTGTCGTATCGGTTGAATCAATTAAAATTTGTATTATTCCATCCATATAAAAAATAAAAAATAATCCTTAAAAAGTAAATTAGTAAATAAAAATAAAAAATAAAAATGATACTACTTATTAAATTAGTAAAATTAGAAATTTGTTGAAAAAAATAAATATAAGTAGGTTAAACCTTAACATTGAGTTGTATTAATTTAACTGCAAACTAATTATAAATTATTTTTGCTTTTTTATATATCTAGGATCTGTTTTTTGCATTTTATATGCTTTAATTAATCGTTTTTTTTCCTCTAATTGTTCCTTTTTTGCTTTTTTAACACCCTTTGTAAAAATAATTGGTAAAAAAATAATCAGCAAAATTATTATTATTGCAATTAAAATATGAAAGATATACGAAAGTAATTCTGAGATAACTATTTCCTTATCAATAATAGCCCGATAATCAAATAAATCAACTATAAATACCAAAAGAACAATCGTAATAATTACAATTGAGATCGTAGCAGCCGGATAAAATAATTTATTTTTATCAACTTCAACTTTATGATCAAAACGATTTTTAAAAGCACCTATTATTATCAAAATATAAAAAGTATAGGAAATTAAGGTAATAAAATTTAACGATCATCCCGATATAAATAACGTTGAATTTATAATATATCCGTCTTCATTTAGATAACTAATTAAGATCAGTAAATCAAAGAAGCGAAGAAAAAATAAGCAAATAAGAGCAATAATTCAAGCTAATTTAGCTGAATTTTGTGGAACTTTTGCTTCATTTCTAGCAATTAGATTACCTTTTAAATCTTTTATTTCATTATTTATAGAAAGATCAGCAATCATCCGATTCTGAGCAATTGAATTTCCTGATATTCCGGTAAGAACAGAGATAACAATCATAATTCCAATAATCGTTGATAATCATTTCTGACCGCTAATATTATAAATAGCATTTGAAACTGTAAATCCGCCACTTTCATCACCAAAAGCAAAGACAAATAATGAAAGTAAGAGATAAATCAAAATAATAAAAACAACTCCACTTAAGGCTGCAACTTTATAAGTAGAAGTTTTTTTTGATTCATTTTGTAAAGAAGCAGCAAATAAAAAACCATCAAAAGAAAACATAATTGTCGGTGCCATTAAAAGAATAATCTTAAAATTTTTTGCACCATTATCTTCTCATCCCTTATTAAAATCGGCATCAAGATTAAAAAAAGCAAAATTACCCTCTCCATTATTAATTTCAGTATTACTTCCCGTAAAGGCATTCATTAAAATTAATAACCCTAAAAAAATTAAAAGTAACAATGGAATTAATTTAATAATAGTTCCAACTTCTTGAAATTGCTTTCCCGGTTTAAAGGTATAAGTATTTATCGAAAAGATAATATTTATTACGATGAAAGCAATTATCGTAACAAATAAAAACATCAAATAAGGCGAATCATAACCACCACTATTAAGTGGTCAGATTGTTTTAAATAATTCCTCTCCCGAAATAATCGCAAGCACCGCAATTAAAATTGGAAAATAAATTAAAGCAAAAAATACGCCAACATATTTTGAATATTTCTCTCCTCAAAGGTGC
The DNA here is from genome assembly GCA_027925325.1 of Candidatus Hepatoplasma scabrum. Lineage (GTDB taxonomy): Bacteria > Bacillota_I > Bacilli_A > Mycoplasmatales > Hepatoplasmataceae > Hepatoplasma > Hepatoplasma scabrum. Next base: position 141,403 of record AP027133.1, on the reverse strand, counting down.
CTAAATCAATTATTGATTGTACCGGCCTCTTTTGTTTTTGCCGTAATCGAAGAAACTTCAATGAAGGCAATTAACATAAAAAGAACAACTAATGCAATCAAAATCCAGGTAATAATAATTAAGGCGACACTATTACTTAATTGATATAAACTATCATTTACAACATAAACACCAGATCCAATCACAACTCCAACGATCAATGCTAGCATTGATAAAAGTCCATATTGATTTTGTTTATTATTAATAAGATTTTGTTTTGTTTTCATATTAAGTATTAAGCGATAAGAATAATGAATTATTCATTATTCCTTATTTTTTATTTAATTACATAATAATTATAAAAATCGTGGATCTACTTTATTTTGTTGATATTGCTTAATTAATTTCTGTTTTCTTTTTGCTTCTTCTTTACTTGCTTTTTTAGCATCTTTTGCAAAATAAAGAGGAATTAAAATCGCAAGCGAAATAATTAAAATAACCATCAAAATATGAATAAGATAAGATAATAGTCCCGAAACCGTTAATTTATCATTCGCATCAAAAATCGTACGATAATCAAATAAATTAATCATAAAGACAATTAAAACAATTCCCATTGCTAGAATTGAAATAATTGCAGCCGGATAAAATAATTTATTTTTTTCAACCTCAACCTTATGATCAAAACGATTCTTAAATGCCCCGGTAATAATTAAGGCATAAACACTATAAGAAAGTAAGGTTATAAAATTAAGCGACCATCCAGAAATAAATAAAGTTGAACTTATAACATTATCACCTTCATTTACATAACTAATCAAAATTCCCAGATCTAAAATCCTTAGGACAGTTAATCAAAAAATTGTTAAAGCCCAAGACCAAAGCGCCGCCTTTTGCGGAACTTTTGCTTTATTTCTAGCAATCAAATCACCATTTTGATCACGAATTTGGTTATTTACAGATAAATCAGCAATCATCCGGTTCTGGGCGATTGTACAGGCTGAAAATCCAGTATAAACTGAAATTACGATCATCACACCGATAATAATTGATAATCATCTTTGTCCGGTAATATTAAATACACAATTAATTACACTAAAATCATGATTTTCGCCCGAATCACCAAAAGCAAAGACAAAAAGAGACAATATGATATAAATACAAACGATAAAAACGATCCCTGAAATCGCCGCTACTTTATAAGTAGAAGGTTTTTTTGATTCATTTTGTAAAGAAGCCGCAAATAAAAATCCATCAAACGAAAACATGATTGTCGGTGCCATCAGAAGAATAATTTTTAAATTACTAAGTCCACTATCCCATCCACTAGGACCGTTTTCTCATCCGGTATTAAAAGGAGCATTTGGATCGAAAAAATTAAAATTACCACCGCTATCAAAAGCCTCATTTGCAGGAGCAAAGGCATTTGCAGATACTAAAATTCCTAGAAAAATTAGCAAAAATAACGGAATTAATTTAATAATTGTTCCCGTATTTTGAAAAATTTTTCCTGGTTTTTGCGTAAAGGCATTTAATCCATAAAAAAGACAGGCAAAAAGATATGCAAATATCGTTACAAACAAAAACATCAAATAAGGTTTTTGATGATCACCATCGATTCAAATCGTATTAAATAACTGTTCAGATCCAATCACGGTAAGAACCGAAATTAAAATTGGAAAATAAATAATCGGAAAGAAAGCACCGATATATTTTGATCCTTTTTCTCCCCAGAGATGTCGAAATCAATTATTAATCGTCCCCGCTTCTTTTGTTCTTGCCGTAATTGAAGCGACTTCAATAAAGGCAATTAACATAAAAAGAACAACTAAACTTATGATAATTCAAGTAATTATAATAAGACCGACACTTGCACTTATCTGATATAATCCATCATTTACAACATAAACACCAGAACCAACAACAACCCCGACTATCATCGCAAGCATCGATAATAATCCATATTGATGGCTATTAGCTTTTTTTAGTTCTTTTTTTTCTGTCATCTTCTTTACTCCTTTTTTTTAATTAACAAATAAATCTTTTGTCGTCTCCTTTTGATTATTTTTTAAATTATTATTTAATGGATTTACACTTAATAACATCGTAATAATTTGTTCATTTATTTCTGCTCGATAAAGATTAAATAATTTATCTGCCTCTTGAATATAAATCTGCACCGGATTTTTTTGTGCATATTGACGATATCTAATTCCTGATTTTAATTTATCTAATTGATCTAATTGTTTCTGTCAATTCATATCAATTGAAAATAAAAAAATCTTTCTTATGTAATCGCTAACATCAAATTTATTTAATTCCTTAAAATTATCAATTTTTGCAATCAATTTTTCTCATAAAATTTTACGAGCAATCAATTGTGCCTCTTCTATTCCTAATCCTTTTTCTTCTTTTAAATTTAAATTAAAATCATGATTTAATTTTGCAAAATATAAATTTGAACTAAAGGTATTTTTTTCAAAGACAACATCAGTTTTTACTAAATTTTTTAAAAAATTATCCAATACCTGTTCGATAGTATTTTTAAAATCAGTTGTTTTTAAAACGATATTACGCTGATTATAAGTGATTATTCGTTGATAATTTAAAACAGCATCGTATTCGACAATTGATTTTCGATAGTCATAATTTAAACCTTCTAATTTCTTTTGCGCCGCTTTAATTGATCTTGCGATTGATTTACTTTCCAATGGATCTTTATCGATTGATTTTAAAAATTTTTGAAATTTTTTAAGACCCGATCTTTGCATTACTTCATCATCTAAAGAAAGATAAAATTGTGATGAACCGATATCTCCTTGTCGTCCCGATCTTCCTCGTAATTGATCATCGATTCTTCTTGCTTCATTTCTTTCTGTTCCTAAAACAAAAAGTCCACCAATCTCTTTTACCCCTTTTCCTAATTTAATATCAGTTCCTCGACCGGCCATATTGGTAGAGATCGTAATCGCATCTTTTTGTCCGGCTTTTGCGATAATATCGGCCTCTCGTGCATGATTTTTAGCATTTAAAATTTCAAATTGTAATTTTTTTGCTGTCAATAATTTTCCTAATTCTTCTGATTCGCTAACAGCTCTTGTTCCAACTAAAATTGGCTGTCCAGTCTGATGAATTTTTAAAATTTTATCGACTATTCCATTAAATTTAGCCTCTTTTGTCGCATAAATTACATCAGCCTTATCTATTCTAATAATTGGTAAATCGGTTGGAATCTGTAAAACACGCATATTATAAACATCTAAAAATTCTTCTTCTTCGGTAATTGCTGTTCCTGACATTCCTGCTAATTTTTTATACATTCGAAATAAATTTTGGTAAGTAATTGAAGCCAAAGTTTTTGTTTCAGGATTTATCGTAACATCTTCTTTTGCTTCAATCGCTTGATTTAATCCTTCTGAAAATTGTCTTCCTTCCAATAATCTTCCCGTAAAAACATCGATTAAAATAATCTGATCATCTTTTACCGTATAATCAACATCTAATTTATAAATATAATTAGCTTGTAGAGAATTAAAGATTAAATGTACCAATAATGAATTTTGATAAGAATAAAGATTTCTAATCTTAAAGTTTTCTTCTGCTTTTAAAACACCGGATTCGGTAAGAAAAGCCTGTCTTGTCTCCCGATCAATAATGTAATCCTCTTTCTTTAATGAGGAAATAAAATTATTAACATCATGATAATTTTTTTCAGTTACATTTACTCCTCCTGAAATAATAAGTGGAGTTCTTGCCTCATCGATAAGAATTGAATCTACCTCATCGACAATCGCATAATGAAATGATCTTTGCATCTTATCTCTTAAATCAATCACCATATTATCTCTTAGATAATCAAATCCTAATTCTGAATTTGTAATATAAGTGATATCTTTTAAATATTCTTTTTGCTTTTCGCTAGGTGTTTGTGTCTTTACGACCGAACCAACTGAAAGACCTAATAGATGAAATATTTTACCGATATTATAAGCATCACGAGTTGATAGATATTCATTTACGGTAACAATATGAACCCCTTTTTTTAATAATGCATTTAAATAAGCCGGAAGAACAGCTGTAAGTGTTTTACCTTCTCCTGTTCTCATTTCAGCGACATCACCACGATGTAATGCATAGGCTCCCATAATTTGAACTTTATGTAAGGTAATCCCATATACTTCTTTAATTGCAAGATAACCAACAGCAAAAACATCAATTAAAATACTTTCTAAGCTTTTCTTTTCATTTTCAAGCAAATTTAAAAATTGTTCCGTTTTTCTTTTAAAACCAGCTGCTTTTAAATCATCAACAAGAGTATTCGCTTTTGCGATAACTTCCTCTGCGATTGTCTCCGCTTTTCGTAAAATCTTATAATATTTTATTGATTGTTTTTGTCTTTTGTTGTTTGTTTTCTTTTTTCTTAATGCCATATTACTTCCTAATATTTAATAAATAATTTATTAACTTTAATTACTGTAAAAAGTATTAAAAATTGGTTCTGTTAAAATTAAGATAAAAAGTGTAAGTAAAACAGAAAGAGCAATTGAAAAAATAACAGAAACTAAAATCCCAATACTTGTTTCTTTCTTTTCAAATCTTAAAATCTTTGATCAATCGAATAATAATGAGATAGAAAAAGATAGGGCAAATGCCACCACCAATATTAATGCGATAAATCATTCAGGTCCGCTAAATCCAAACATTTTCTTTTCCTATCACTAAAAATAACTTAAAATTACATTGGATAAATTATATCTTTTTTTATTATCTATTTAAATTAAGATTAAAAAAAGAACATCTTGTAAGATGTTCTTATTAAAAAAATATTTTTATAAATTAAATTAATAATTAATTTTCGTCTATAAAATATCTTTTGATATTTAATTCTTTTTTTGCTTTTTTAGGATCAATATTAAAGAATCAACAAAGAAGATTAAATATATGATAAATTGAAGTCACTAAAATTAATTTCTTAATAGTATCTTTATTTTGTGAACTTCCTTTTACAAATAAATAATATAATCCTTCATTAATTTCACTATTATATGAAATATATTGATTTTGTGCTAAAAAATTAATCTTATCTGGAATAGATTTTAAATTTCTATAATCATTTATATGTTCAGATTTTAATTTTTCTTCAACAAAATTGTTTAAAAAACCATTAACAAATTTTAAAATCATGTTTTTTGCATTATCAAAATTAATTTCTTGTTTTTCTTCTTTTTGATGAGCAAATTTTTCTAAATTATCAAAAATCTTTTCAAAAGTTTCTTGTGCGATTTTCTTATTTTCTGGATTTTTAAAATTGTAATTATTAATTACGTTTTTTATTTTTAAAAAATTTTCTGTTCTGTTTTGCATATTTTTTTCCTGTAATATAAGTACCAATTGAAATTATAACTTATTTTTAAACCGTCTTTTAATTTAATCTTTTTGAAATTGTTATCTAAATATCCTATTTAATTACTCTTTTATTAAATTAAATAAAAAAACAAATCCTAGGATTTGTTTTTAAAAAAGACTTTAAATTGTAAGATAAGGTTTTAATTTATTATGATACTCTAATTTTTGCTTACTTGCAAAATCATGATTTAGTAAATGATAATGTAAATCATTGATCTTAGCTTTTCGTTTTCTTTTTTCTAATTTTAAATCTTTAATCTTATCTTTTAAATTTTGATATTCGGTCGTATTTTCTTTTGCCGTTTCTTTTTTTGTTCCTTTTACTTTTTTAATCTCTAATTTATAATCTGCAATTTCTTTTTTAAGAATCGCTTTCTGTGCTAGAAAATCTTTTTTTGCTTCTTCAATATGATCATCAACATATTTTTTGTAGTCTTTATCATATTTTTTCAAATGCTCAATATTTTTTTGATAAGTCTGATCAATTGTCGCTAAATTATTATTTAATTTTTGCAAATCATTTTGATATTGATCATTACTTAATTTACCTTTTTTAAGCAATTTACTATTGTCTTTAAGTTTAAGTTTTATAATTCTTTTTTGTTTATTTTTTTCTTTTTTAAGATCGTTAATTAATTCATAACTTAATTTATTTTTTTTGCTTGAATAAATTTTATTTAATAAACCAACCATTAAGAAACCGATAAATGAACCGACAATAAGTGGAATAAAGTAAAGCAAAGCATAAAGATAATCAGTTTGCATTACAGTTCCACCGATATCGGGAGATTGTCCCATTCCACCGGCAAGATAAATTATCGGTCCGCCAAATAGTGAGACTGAATTACCTACTCCGGTAAAAATTGCAATCATTCCTGCAAAAAATCCCGCTACCATAAATGAAGGAATATAAACCTTAGGATTTTTGGCGGCAAACGGAATTGAACCCTCTGTAATTCCAAAAAATCCCATTACTCCGGCACTAGTAGCATTAACTTTATCATCTTCATCCATTCTAAATCCAAGAATTGGACCAGCATAAGCACACCAAACAAGAATCATCGGCGGAATTGAAACACAGACTGCTGCCGCTCCATTTAATAATGGAAGATAATTTGCTCCTGGAGCTAAAAATAAAGCAGCAGTTACCATCGCCATTTTATTAACAGGTCCTCCCAGATCAAAACAGATCATCATTCCTAAAATCGCTCCTACCAGCCACAATAAGTTGACATCAATCAAGACATTTATAAGATCATTAAGGCCGACACTTAATCAATAAAGTGGTAAATAACCGATAAAAGCAAAAAATAACCAAGGAACAAACGTAAATACTAAAGGAATTATTATAAGTGGAAGAATCGTTTGAAATGCTTGATTTTGGACTTTATCAGTATATTTTGTAAATCATAAAATGGCATAACCAACAAGATATCCGGCGGCAATCGCTCCAAAAAATCCTAAAGCAACAGGATTTTCATTTGGATCAAATCCACCAAATCTTCCTTCTTGATAATTAAATACACTAGTTCCACTAGCATCATTTAAAACAAGTGAAAGCATCATTGAAGGCGCAAGTGCTTTTCTTCCCGCAATCGAGACCCCAATAAATCCTCCTAAAATTGGTACAAATAACGTAAATCCCATCGATGCCAGATTACTTATCGCAAGGGCAGCGTAACCTTTAGGAGCAAACTGTTCTACATCATCAGGTCCGGGAATATAGTTAGGATCAATTATTCCATCAGCATCCACATATCCTGTCGAATATCCAAAAGCGGTTGTTAATCCTAATAAAATTCCTGCGAAGGCGATAAAAGGAATCATATATGAGATTCCTGAAAGTAAATGTCGAATCGGTCCTTCATTAAAACTTTTTTTCTCTCCTAATGCTCTTACTTCTGTTTGCTCATCAGAGTTATTTTTACCTCCCCCATCTTGAACTTTTATCCGTGCATTTTTGATTGTATCTTCTAATACCTTACCAGGTTCAATTAAAGCTTTCCCAATCGGAACTTGATATATCTTTTTACCATTAAATCTTTCTGGTTCGTCGATACCTTTTCCAATTGCGAGTAAAACATAATCAGCTTCTGCAATCTCATTTGCTTTAAGTTGATCCTTGGTCATTTGACCTTGTTTTTCAATTCTCAATCTAATATTATGTTTAGGCGCTTCTTCTTCTAAGGCCTTAGCAGCCATGAAAGTATGAGCAACCCCTGTAGGACAAGTTGTAATTCCTACGATAAATATTTCTTTATTATTCCCACTGTTTACTGTTTTATCTTCTTTATCTAATTTTGATTGAGACTCTTCTTCTTTTAAAATATTATTTTCTATATAATCAACCAGTTCTTTTGCTGGTGCTTTTTTAAATTTTTCAATATTTTTTGCTTCGACAAGCGAACTTGATAATTTTGTTAATATTTCAAAATGTTTCTCTCGATCTTTTGTAGGAACTAAAATTGAAATAATTAAATTTACAGCTTTATTATCGATTGCTTTTCAATCAATACTTTTTTTTGTTCTAATTACAACAATTTTAGGTTCTAAAAGATCTTTTAATTCAGCATGAGGAATCGCAATCCCATTTCCTACTCCGGTTGAAATTTGCTCTTCTCTTGCTAAAAGATTTTGGTAAGCGTTTTGATCATCCTTAATAAAATTATTTGTTTTTAAAAGACTTGCAATTTCTTTTAGAATTTCTTCTCTAGAATCAAAATCACTATCAACAATTAACTTTTCAAAGGCAATCTTATTTTCACTCATAAAATAGCATTTTACCTTTCAAATTTAAATACTTGCCAAGTATTACTTATATTTATGATAAATTATTTTAAATATATATTTAAAAATATTTATAATTTTTTAAAAAGTAGGAATTTATATGATTTTAAAATTAAAACCCCATTTTGTTGAAAAAATTTGGGGAGGAGAAAAAATTAAGGAAATTTTTGATCTTAAAACAGATAAAAAAATCGGAGAAGCTTGAATTGCATCAGGAATTAAAGATAACGAAGCAATTGTTTTGAAACAAAATCAAAAAATTGATCTTAATTCTTTTTATAAGCAAAATAAAAAATTATTCAATAATTATAAAGAGGAAGAATTTCCGCTTTTAATTAAATTTTTAGATGCAAATGATGATCTTTCAATTCAGGTTCATCCTAATAATAAGGAAGCACAACAATTAGAAAATTATCCCTATGGAAAAAGTGAAGCTTGATATATCTTAGATTTAAAGAATAATCATGAAATTATTATCGGATTAAAAGATAATAATTTAAGTCAATTAAAAAAAATAAATAAAGATAATTGAGAAAAAATAATTAATATTAAAAAAGTTAAAATTGGTAATGTTTTTGATATTAAACCTGGTACCGTTCATGCAATTAGAAAAGGAACATTTGTTTATGAAATTCAACAACCTTCTGATATCACCTATAGAATCTATGATTATGACCGTTTCGATCAAGATGGAAAAAATCGGAAATTAGATCTTGAAAAAAGCATCAAAGTAATAAAAAACAATAATTTAGAAAATTTAAATTATAAAAGTGAAGTCAATTTTTTAAATTTAAAGATTTTACAATTAATTAATAATAAAATCTTTAATTTACAAAAATGACATATTTTTGGAAATAGTGTAATTAAATTAAATAAAGATGAAAGAAATTTTTTAGTCGTTACAATAATTAAAGGAAAAGGTAAAATCAATCAAATTGAAGTTAAACCTTTTCAAACTTTTATCATTACTTACGATGAATTAGAAAAAATTACCCTAGAGGGTAATTTCGAAATGCTTGTTGCTAATCCGACAAATTAAATTTTAAAGTTGAATTTCTTTTTGCTGTTTAAAATTATTTTTTAAATTTTCTATTTTATCTAATTCTTCAATTTTATTTACGATCTTCTTTTCAAGTGAAAAACTTTTTAATTTATTTTCAAGTGCTGATAGATGAGAATTTAAAATTTTATTAGCGCTTTCATCAATTTTTTGAGCCACATCTAATAATTTATTTTTTTCCTTTAAGATTTTTTCAAGATTGCTTTTTATATTTACAAATGTTTTATCGATGTTATTTAAAAATGATTCTCATTCTTGCATAATTTTTTGCTTATCTTCAAATTCTAAATTTAAAGCAAGAATTTTATCATTTACAATTAATAAATTAATCATAAATTGAAGCAAGGAAACAAGGGCATATGGGCGAACAATAAAGATATTTTTATATTTACTATCTTTATATACGATAAAATCATGATTGCTCTCTAATTCTGAAACTAAGATAGCATAATCACTAGATGATCTAGTACGGTAATTTTCTAATTTTTCTAAATGACTACGATTTGTTTTTTTATTTTCGCTTGTTAATAATTCTGTTTTAGCTTCAATTACAATTTTTGCTTCTGTTATCCCATTTTTTATCGTAATCATAAAATCTGGTTTTTGTCCATTAATCGGATCTGGTTCTTTTTTAATAAGAATCTTATCATTTCAAGAAAATTCTTCTTGTAATCTTTGATCAATTCAATTTTCAAGATCATTCCCAATTAATTTAATATTTTGTGGTTTTACTCTTTTTAAATTATCAACTTCTTCTTTTAATTGTTTATTTTCAATTTCTAATTCTTTAATTAAATCAAAGCTTTTCATCTCCATTTTTGATATCTCTTGATCTTTTTCATATAAAGCTTTATTTAATTTAAATTCAGATTCTTTACTATAATTATTTAACTCAATTGAAAGATCATTTAGTAATCGATCTTTTTCTAGTTTTTCTTGATTTAATTTTTCAATCTGCTTATTTTTTTCTGATCTAATTTGATCTTCTCGTAAATTTATTTTTTCCTTTAAATTTTGTTCAATTGTACTAACTTTTTCAATTACTTTTGCATCAAAATTTAATTCTATTTCCCTTTTTTCTGTCTTTATTTTTGCTATTTGATCATGATATTTTTGCTCTAAATTAATTATTTTATTTTGATAATCTAAATTAATTTCTTTTTTTTGTTGATTTAATTTATCTTCAATAATTTCTTTAGTCTCTTTTTCTTTTATAATTTTAAATTTATCTTTAATTTCTGAAAGATCGATATTATTTAAAGTTTTTAAATTAATAATATCACCGATATCTCCTCTTTCAAGTAAAGTAAATTTCAAATTTTTTTCATCAATTAATTTAATTTTTATTTCTTTTTGCATAAATTTCTCCTCCATTTAATTACATTATATTTAATTTTTATATCCTTTAATAATTTTAAATCGCTCTTTTTTAAAAATAAAAAGATCCAAAAGGATCTATTTTTATTTTTATTTCTAAATATAAAAAATATCTAAAGATTAATTCTCGCTTCCTTCTAATCTTTTTTGATAAAAAAGAAGTTTTTTTTCTAGTTCTTTTCGTTCAAAAGAACTCAATTTATCATTTTTTAAAAGATCACTTTTTTCCTTAATCTTAGCATTTATTACTTTTAATTCTTTATCGGCCAATCAATTAACTCGTGAAGTAATAACTGTAACTTCAGATTGTGAAACACTTAAAATTCCATCTAAAATTACGCCTTTTTTCTTATCACCTTTTTCATCTAAGATTCAAAAATAGTTTGTTTTGATAGAAGAAACAAGCGGAATATGTCCTTTTAAAATTCCAACATAACCATTATATATCTCAATATCTAGCAATTGGACTTCACTAATAAAAAAGGTCTCTCGTGGTGTTAAAATTGATAATTTAAAAGTACTAGCCATCTTAAATACTATTTAACCTCACTGATTGTTCCTTTATAAAGAAATAATGATTCATTTTTATCATCGTGTTTTCCTTCAATTATTTCTTTAAATCCTTCTACCGTATCGGCTAATTTAACAAAAACTCCTTTTTTACCAGAAAATTGTTCAGCTACATGAAATGGTTGCGTTAAAAAATTTCTAATCTTTCTTGCTCTATTTACGATTAATTTATCATCATCAGATAATTCATCAAGACCTAAAATCGCAATAATATCTTGCAATTCTTTATATCTTTGTAAAATTTGTAAAACTTTACTTGCAACATCATAATGATTTTGGCCAACAATATCAGGATCAAGTAAGCTTGAATTTGATTCAAGCGGATCAAGTGCTGGATATAAACCTAATGAAGCAATTTGACGAGAAAGAACGATTGAAGCATCAAGGTGACTAAAAGTTGTTGCTGGTGCCGGATCTGTTAAATCATCGGCTGGAACAAATATCGCTTGAACCGATGTAATTGAGCCATCTTTGGTAGAGGTGATTCGTTCTTGTAATTTACCCATATCAATTGAAAGTGTTGGTTGATAACCAACGGCAGATGGCATTCTTCCAAGCAAAGCTGAAACCTCTGCTCCTGCCTGTGAAAACCGAAAAATATTATCGATAAAAAGTAAAACATCTTGTTTTTTTTGATCACGGAAATATTCAGCCATCGTTAACCCCGTAAGTGCGACACGCATTCTTGCCCCGGGTGGTTCATTCATCTGTCCAAAGGCTAGTGCTGTTTTAGAAAGAACACCTGATTCTTTCATCTCAAAATAAAGATCATTACCCTCTCTAGTTCTTTCCCCAACGCCAGTAAAAACAGAAATTCCTCCATGTTCTTGGGCCACATTATTAATTAATTCTTGAATTAAGACTGTCTTCCCTACTCCTGCTCCTCCTAATAATCCAACTTTCGATCCTTTTGCAAAAGGCAACAATAAATCAATAACTTTTATCCCTGTTTCAAAAAGTTCCGTCGTTGTTGATTGCTCAGAGTATAAAGGAGAAAGACGATGAATTGGCATACGTAAAACTTTATTAGATAAAGGTTTTTCATCAATCGGTTCACCTAAAACATTAAAAATCCTTCCCAATGTCTCTTTTCCAACCGGAACACTAATCGGTGCTCCGGTATCTATTACATCAAGACCTCTTTTAAGTCCTTCTGTCGCTGACATTGAAATACATCTTACAACATCATCTCCTAAAATTGCCGCAACCTCTAAAACAATCTTTTTATTTTTATTAATTTTAATTTCTAATGCATTTAAGATATCTGGTAATTTTACATTTTTAAATTTAACATCGACAACCGGTCCTAATATCTGTGAAATTTTTCCAATATTTTTCATATCCTTAATTCTCCTTTATTATTTTAAAGCTTCTGCTCCACCAATAACTTCTGAAATTTCTTGTGTTATTTTTGCTTGTCGTTCACGATTGAAAGCAATACTTAATTTTTTTAACATATCGTCACCATTTTTTGCGGCATTTTCCATCGCCACCCGCCTTGATGTATATTCAGAAGTGATTGATTCAAGATAATATCCAAATAAAAGTGATTCTAAATAAATCGATAAAATCTCATTTAATAAAATCTCTTTTTCTGGTTCATATTCTGTTACGGCTGAGATATTTTCTTTACTATCAAGATTATTTTTATCAATTTCAATTGGCAGTAAAGTCTTTGCTGTTGCTTCAAATGATATTTGTGAAAAATACTTCGTATAAATACAAACAATTTTTAAATCCTTCTCAAAATAATCACCAAGTAAGATTCTTACGCCATTTGAAAGTCCTTTTGCAAAGGAAAATTCATCTGAAGCTACAGTTAAAATTCGATCCTTTGCAATATTTTTTGCAGCTAATTCTTTTGCAAAAGAATTTCCTTTTGTCCCAACGATAATAATTTTGTCTGTACGAAGATTAAATTGACTACGAATAATTTTAATAATATTTGAATTATAACCACCAACAAGACCAAGATCAGAGGTAAAAATGACAAAACTTGTACCTTTAAATTCTTTTTTTTGCGTAACATCTTTTGCAATATCATCTACTATTTTTTCAATCTGTAAATAATAATTTTTATAATTCTTTAATCTTTTCAAAGCTTTTTGCGATTTTGCTGTTGAAACCAATTTCATCGCCTTCGTAATTTTATTAATCGAGCGAATTGAATTTTGTTGTTCCTTTAATTTCTTTAATTGTGCCATATTATCTCCTAATTTTAAAAATTAAAATTAAGTTTAAATTTAATTATGTTCCTGATTAAATTTATTAATTGCTTTTTTAAGTAAAGAATCTAATTTATCTTCAATTTCTTTTTCAAAATCAAGTTTTTGATTCATTTCCTTTAAAATTTTTTGATATTCTTGTCTATTTTTAATTTCTTTTGCTAAAAATTCCTTAAAATCAGAAATATCTTCTACATTTAAAAGATCGATCATTTTTCGATCAATAATATAAAGAATGATTGCTTGATATCCTTGATCATAAGGAGAATATTGTTTTTGCTTTAAAAAAGCCATTATCTTTTCGCCATTTTCAAGAATTGTTTTTGTCTCTTGATCAAGATCAGAAGAAAATTCAGAGAACGATTTTATTTCCCCGTAATTTGCTAATTGTAATTTTAAAGAAGAAGCGACTTTTTTGATAAGTTTTGTCTGTGCTGCTGATCCAACACGAGAAACAGAGAGCCCTGAATCAACAGCCGGTCTTTGTCCAGAATTAAAAGCGTCGGTCATTAGGAAAATCTGTCCATCTGTAATGGAAATTACATTTGTTGGAATATAAGCAGAGATATCACCGGCCTGTGTTTCAATAATTGGAAGGGCTGTAATTGAACCATTTCCATATTTTTGATTAAGTTTAGCTGCTCTTTCTAGTAAACGAGAATGAATATAGAAAACATCACCAGGATAAGCTTCCCTTCCCGGTGGTCTTCTTAAAAGCAAGGAAAGAGAACGATAAGCAACAGCGTGTTTACTTAAATCATCAAAGATTATTAAAACATCTTCGCCATTTTCCATTCATTCTTCCGCAATGGCAATTCCTGAATAAGGAGCGATATATTGCATAGCATCAGATTCAGAAGAATTAGCTGCGATAATTGTCGTATATTTTAAAGCATCAGCATCGATTAATTTTTGCGTAATGATTGCAAGTGAAGAATTTTTTTGACCAATTGAGACATAAACACATTTAACATTCTTACCTCTTTGATTAATAATCGTATCAACAGCAATCGCTGTTTTTCCTGTCTTCCGATCGCCGATAATTAATTCCCGTTGCCCTTTTCCGATCGGAATCATCGCATCAATCGCTAAAATTCCCGTTTCTAACGGTTGATTAACAGATTGTCTTGTCATTATTCCTAAAGCAACCCGTTCAATTTCACGGGCCTTATCAGATTTAATTATTGATTTCCCATCGACAGCTTGTCCTAATGAGTTAACAATTCTTCCTAAAAGATTATTACCGACTGGAACACGAACAATTTCTTTTGTTCGTAAAACCTTATCTCCCTCATTTATATGAGAATACTCACCCAAAAGAATTACACCGATTAAATCTTCTTCCAAATTTAATGTCATCCCAAAGGTATCTTTGGGAAATCTTAATAATTCCCCTAATTGTGTATCATAAAGACCAGAAACGGTAGCTATCCCATCTGAAATTGCAATTACTCTTCCTTCTGAAATTTTTTTCGCTTCAAGATTATAATTTTTAATCTGATTTTTAATTATACTAGTTATATTAATATTTGCCATCTAATGTAATCAGACCTTTCTTATTTACCAATTCTTCAGTTAAATCATTTAATTTTTTTAAAATTGAATTATCTCAAACATTATCACCGACAATAATTTTTGCGCCACCGATTAATTCTGCATCTATTTTTGCTTCTAAATAAATCTTTTTCTGTCATTTATTTTTAATCGCATCGGTAATTTTTTTAATTTGATTATTATTAAGTTTTCTTGCTGAAAAAATTTGACCTTCAACAATCTTATATTCAAAATTATAAATCTGAATAAATTTACGTAAGATAAAATCTAAACTTCTGACAACTTTATCTTCAATTAAAACAAGAATTCAATTTATAAATAAAAGATCTTTATGATAAATTTTTTGCAAAACCTTTTTTTTAGTTTCCAATTCAATATTATAATTTGCAAGAAAATTAACAAAATTAGTTTGATCTAGACTTTCCAAAGTTTGTTTAACTAATATTAATGATTTTTTTAATTTTTTTTGTTCCTTTGCTAATTGATAAAAGGCATCAACAAAAGGCAAAAGAGTTTGATTATTTTTCATTTTGAATTATTTTTACCAAATCATCGATCATTTTTTGATCGACTTTTGTATTAACCTTTTTCTCAAGGATTTTTTCTGCAACTAAAATTGAAATTGAGGAAATATCTTCTTTTATCTTCTCATACATATCAATTTCTTCTTTTTTGAGCTGTTCTCTTGCTTGTACAATCGTATTTTTTGCCTTCGTATTTGCCTCTTCAATAATTTGATTCTTTAGTTCTAAAGCTTCTTTTTTTGATGAATCAACGATTTCTTTTGCTTCATTTTTAGAATCTTTTAGGCTTTTATCAATGGCATTCTGTGTCTTTAAAGCATCGGCATTAATTTTATTTGCATCGCTGTATCGATCACTTAAAAATTTTTCTCTTTTTTTAATACTATCCTTAATCGGAAAGTAAAGTAAATAAGAAAGCAAGACAAATAAAATTCCTAAGCTAATAATTGTTGCTAATGATTCAATTAAGACTTTTAAACCAAAATCCATTCTTATATCCTTTAACTCTAGACAACAAAAATTAATAAAATAGCAACAACCAATGCATAAAGAGAACTTGATTCAGCGATCGCTGCCCCAATAATCATCATATTTCTAATTTTACCTTCAGCTTCAGGATTTCGTCCTACCGCTTCAGAAGCTTTTCCAGCAGCATAACCTTGTCCTGCTCCTGCTCCTAAAAATCCGATTGAAGCAACCCCTGCCCCAAGATAAGCAAGTCCTTTATCTGAAATATTTGTTTCTCCGACCATTTGATCCTGTGTTGATAATAATACATTTGATGTATCTGCAAAAATTACATCATAATGAATTAAAAAAGCCAAAATAACTAAAATAAATGTAATAATTGCCAAAATTAATGTTGATCATTTTACAAATAATTTTAAATTTTTATATTCATTATTTATTTTTACATTTGTATTTAAATTTTTATTCATTGTTTCTCCTTAAATTGCTTGTATTTAGATAACGAAAAATAATAAAATTATCCACTACTTTTCGTCTGTTTTTTCTCTGTTCTTAATTGTTTCTTAAGTTCTTTTTCAGCTTTAAAATGTTTTTTTCTCTCGCTTCTTTTTCAAGAAGGACCATGATCTAAACTTCAATATAAACATGTTAAAACGGCAAAAACAAAAGCTTGAATAATTGTTAATCCCGAATCAATAATCTCCCATACTCATATTCCTGGAGAAATTCCTAATTCTGTAAATAACATCGCTTGTTCATTATTATCTGTTACTCCACCTACCATAATAACGATAATTTCATCAACGACATATCCAGCAAGTGTTGCCCCAAAAAGACGAATCGAAATTGAAAGTAGTGGACTAAATTGTCCTAAAATTTCAATTGGATTTGCATATTTGTGTCTAATAAAATGAATTAATCCATTTGTACAAATCCCGACAACATAAATTCCAATAAAAGTAATAATTCCTAATGTAAATGTAAAAGCGATACTTGTAGCAGCCGGTAATAAATTAAATAATGATAAAAGATCGGCAACTAAAATAAAATTAAATAAAGTAAAAAAATAAGGATATGCTTTTCTTAATCTATTGCCAGTAATTGAATCAAATAAATTATTAAATCCATTTACATAATTTTGTGTAAATAAAACAATTCCTGTTGCCGGTTTTTCTGGATCAAATTTTTTAAGTTTTCTATTAATATAAATAACGATTGAAATTGTAATTACAAGCGTAACAATTAGCGTAAAAATAAAAGCACCTAAATTTAAAACTAAATCTAATGGTGTATCACCTTCTTCGGCTTGTAAGTAATTAAGATAAGTATTCATATTTATTAATCATTTTTAATATTTTTATCATTTTTTCGCTTTAAAAACAAAAAAAGTATTCAATCATAAAACGGAACTAAAAAAAGAGCCAGATAATACAAAGTATAAGATAATAAATATATAAAAATATTTATTGGTTTCATTATTAATTCTACCCCTTTTGTATCCAAAATCATTAAATTAATTACATATATTGCCAAAAATAAAAAAAATAAAAAAATGATAATTCTTATTAAAAATAAAAATAAAGAAATCAAAACAGAAATTTTATTTTTAAAAAGTTTATCAACCAAAAAAGTAATCATAATCATAAAATAGATCACCAAAAAACTATAGGCAAAACTATAAAAAACAAAATCATACCAATGATATATAATTAAACTTATAATCAATGTGAAAAAAGCAATTATTGTAAAATTAATTAAAATTTTTAAATTATAATCTATATTTATTAATTTACTTAAAATCATTATTATTCTTATTATTATCTTTTTTTGTTTTTTTATAAATTTTTATAAAATCACTTGTTGAATAACCAGGAATAGATGTATTTGATTTTGAAATACTCTTAAAATCAATTTTTCTAACAATATTTTTACAATTTTCATTTTTACACTTTATAAAAAAATATTGTCTTTTTTTGTTTAATTTTTTTTCATCTTCAATTAACTCAGAATAATCATAATATCCTTGTCTATGAACTGCAAAATCTCATTTATAAATATTTTTATTAAAATACTTTCGGGTTTCTTTAGTATTATTATAAATAAATGTATCTAAATCAGAAATTCTTATTTTAGATGATTTATATATTCTTTTATCTTTTATTTTTTCAAATTCGATTCTGTTTTTTGAAACCCAAATTTGAAAAACACAATTTACATTATATGCTCTATCATTAACTAAAAAAGAATCTTCTGTAATTTTAAATTGAGATATTAATTTTAAATTTGGATTAATTTTATTTTGTGTTAAATATCTTTTAAATTGATTAGGCAAAATAAAAGCTATTATATCAGCAAATTCAGAAGATTTATTTATAAAATCAATTGCTAATTTAGATCTTTTCCCAAAAGGAGGATTACCAAAAATAATATTTTTACTTGAATATTCAGATTTTAATTCCAAAAAATTTATTTTTTCTATAAATTTAATGTTTCCATGAGGTTCAATGTCATATGCTTTTATTTTTATTTTAGGATTTATTTTTTTAGAATATTTTTTTAAAGCGTCAATAAAATTACCACTACCAGCAGATGGTTCTATTCAAATAAAATCAGAAAAATTTAAACCAACACCTTTTAATCTTTTATCAATTTTTTCAATTAATCCTTTAATTATTTTTGGATTTGTATAAAATTTATCTAATTCCATTTGATTTAAAAATCTTTAAATAAATTAATAGCATGAAGTTGAAAATTTTCTCTTTTAGGATTTTTTCAAATATTACTCTTTTGATTATACATAGGTCTTAAATATATTTCAAAAGTATCAAGAATTTTTAATCCGTTATTTTTTAATTTTTCACGTTCACTATTAACTAATTTTTTAATTTCAAATTCCTCTTCAAAAGTTAATAAATCACTCCCAGAAAAAAAAGAAATATCCTTTAATTCATATGAACCAAAAACATATAGATAATTTTGTCTAGGTAATCCTGAATTTCAAACTGGATTTTTTACTTTTTTTGCTGTAAATTTTAATTCAATTGGAACTATGCTTCCTTTTTTAATTAATAACAAATCAGGCGAATATTGCTTTCCAAATGGTTGATAAACTAATCTAGGCGAATTCGAAATTTCAATAAGTTCTGGATTATTAATTTTAACAATTCCTTCTTTATTAAAATTAATAATTGCTTTTTTTATTTCCTTGAAATATTTTAAGTTTTTAAATTCATCATTTGGTAATCTAGTATACTCTTTACTTATTAATAAAGATACAATTCTATCTTCAAAATCTTTGCCTTTTTTTGCATTTAAAAAACCTAATTTTTTATTATTATTCAAATCCATCAAAATACTATTTAATTTCATTTTTAATCTCTTAAATAAATTTATAATTAATATATATTAATTATATATAAATATTTGTTATATATAAATTGTTAAAATATTATTAAACTAAGGGGAATTTAAAATTAGCAAAAATGAAATATATTTATAGAAATGTTAAAATAAAGGATATCGAAAAATTTAGCAAGTTATATTCAGATTTTTTCGAACATGAAATTCAAAGAAATTTTATTTGAAATACGAAAAAGCAGGATCTTTTAATATCCACATTATGAGAAAATCTTCCAATGCCTTCTGTTGTCATTTTTTCAAATCATTGATTTGAAAAAGAATTTAAAGACGGAGAAAAAGATTTAAGATTTAAAGAATTAAAAGTTTTAGATGGAAGACAAAGATTGACAACAATTTTAAATTATATTAATGGAAAAATAGATTTTAAAAATTCAGGAAAAATTCCTGCTGTTAATAAATATGAGGGATTAAAATTTAATGAATTAGACCAAAAAGAACAAAATGAATTTAAAGAATTAAGAATTAGTGTTTGTTATTTATATAAAAATGATAATAATGTTGAAGAAGATCAAAATTTATATAATATTTTCGAAAGATTAAACACAGGTGGAATTAATTTAAATGCACAAGAAGTAAGAATGTCAATTTATCCAAGTGAATTATGTAAATTTTTAAGAAGTACTCAAAATGAAATATTTTACAAAAAAATGTATGGGGAAAAACACAAATTATTTAGTTTAAATCAAGAAAAGAGAATGGGTGTCTTAGAATTTTTGACATATTTAATAATGATGTTCGAAAGCAAAGAATTTAAAATGGAAGATGGCTCAGCCACTAATCTAAGAAATTATTATAAAAGATTTTCAGATGAAACTATTAATTTTAATAAATTAAATAATTTAAAATTAAGAAATGAATTTATTCAAAAATTAAATATATTAATAAATTCATATAATATTGCATTGAAAAACTTAGATAATAAAAGAATGGAATCGCCATTATATTTTTATGTAATATTTAATTTATATTTGAAAAATAAAATAATAAATTATAACATGAGTGAAATTGAATTAACAAAAAAAATAGAAAATATTCTATCAATTAAAGAATTGGATGATCAACAAGTAAAAAGACATCCAAGAAGTAAATTAACAAGAAATAAAATTCAAGAGATCATAATTAAAGATTTTTCTGATAAATATGATATAAAAGATCAAAATAAAGCAATTAGATTTTTTAACTATTAATTATTAAATTATTTAGTCCCGTAAATTCGATCACCAGCATCACCAAGACCAGGGATAATATATCCTTTTTGATTAAGTTTTTGATCGACAGCACAGGTAATAAGTTCGACATCGGGAAATTTTTGATTTATTTTATTAATTGCTTCCTCGACGGTAACAATTGAGACGAATTTAATATTTTTGATGTTTTCTTTTTTTAAAAATTTAATCGCCTCAATTGCACTTCCGCCTGTTGCAATCATCGGATCTAAAATAATATTTAAACTTTCTTCTTTTGCATCTTTTGGAAATTTAAAAAGATATTTTTTCGCTTTAAATGTTTTTTCATCACGATAAAGACCGATATGACCGATTTTGGCATTTGGAACGACTCCTAAAAATCCCTCTACCATTCCTTGTCCCGCTCTTAAGATGGGGAATAAATTGATTTTTTCATTTAAAACTTTTGCCTTTGTCTTTTGAATCGGTGTCTCAATCTCAATCTGTTTTAATTTAATATCACGTAATACCTCAAATGCTAATAATCTTGAGATTTCATTAAGATATTCACGAAAATCTTTTGCATTTGTATTTTTATTCCGTAATAATGTTAATTTATGTTGAATTAAAGAATGATTAATAATTTTTATCTTCATATTAGATTCCTCTTATTTTTGTAATAATTGATAGATCTTATCAGCTAATTTAATAAAATCAGCTTCCTTTCATCCTTTTGTTGTCATCGCTGCCGTTCCTAATCTAATTCCAGAAGCAATTTTAGGACTTAATTTATCAAAAGGGATCGCATTTTTATTAACTGTAATATGATGTTTTTTTAAAATTTTTTCTGCTTCAGCTCCGGTTAGATTAAAACTTTTTTTTACATCAACTAATAATAGATGATTATCGGTTCCATTTGTTGTGATTTTTACATTATGCTCAATAAGTCTATTCGCTAAAACCTTTGCGTTTTCAATAACCTGTTTTTGATAGGAAATAAAAGATTTATCTAAGGCTTCATAAAAAGCAACTGCTTTTGCAGCGATCACATGCATTAAAGGGCCTCCTTGACTAGCTGGGAAAACAGAACTATTAATTTTTTTAAATATCTCTTCCTTATTTGTAAGAATAATTCCTCCTCTTGGTCCTCTTAAAGTTTTATGAGTTGTAGAAGTGACAATATCAACACCAAAATCAAGCGGATTAGGATGTAATTTAGCAGCAACAAGTCCAGCGATATGGGCGATATCTGCAAGCAGATAAGCGCCGACAGTATCGGCTATCGCTCTAAATTTTTTAAAATCAATAATTCTTGGATAAGCTGAATATCCACAAATTATCAGATCAGGTTTTACTTTTTTAGCAATTTGCAAGATATTATCATAATCTAAAAGATTTGTTTTTGGATCAACTTCATAAGTATAAGATTTATAAAAAGTTCCACTGATTGTGATTTTAAAGCCGTGGCTTAAATGACCACCGGAACTAAGTGATAATCCTAAGATTTTTGCTCCTGGTTTTAATAAAGCATTATAAGCGGCAAGATTTGCCTGTGTTCCTGAATGTGGTTGCACATTTGCATATTTTGCATTAAATAATTTTTTAAGTCTCTCGATCGCAAGTGTTTCAATCTTGTCGACATTTTCACAACCCTCATAATATCTTGCGTTCGGATATCCTTCTGCATATTTATTTGTAAGAATTGATCCCGTTGCTTCTAATATATCATTTGAGACAAAATTTTCTGATGCAATTAGTTCAATTTCTTTATCTTGTCTTTTCTTTTCTAATAAAATTAATTTTTCAATTTCTCGATCTCTCATATCATTACCTTCTTTTTTATTTTAAATCTTTTAATAATTATTTTCTAATAATCTCAATCTCATTATTTAACAAAGAGATGATTGTAGAAGCTTTTTTAGGTTTGATTTTTTTATTAAAACCATTGATTTGAAATTTTTTTTGAATCTCTTTTCCATCATTTATCTCTTTTTCTTTACTAAGATTAGCAGAGGTTGCTAATAATGGTTTATCAATTTTTGCAAAAACTTTTTTTGTTAATTTTAATTCTTTTTGTTCTCAAATCGGAAAACGAACAAGAATCGTATTTTCTTTGATTATTTTTTTAAAATAAGGCGAACTTGGAACGATAAAAGATTTATCACCAGGTAATTCTTGTATTAATATTTGTCTTTGAAATTTTGATAATTCTGTAAATTTTTCAATCTGTTTAAAATCAAAAAAGAAAATTTGAAGTGGTTTTGTCGCTTCTCTTTTTTTGATCTTATTAAGATTTCTTAAATTTAAACGGGAAATTTTTGCAAAAAGACCATATACCGTTTCCGTTGGCATCGAAACAATTTTATTTTGATTTAAATCATTTATAAGTTTGTTAATTTTAAAAAGATCCATTTATTTTTCCTTGCTTTTTTTAATTATAAGAAAGCGAACGATATTATTTAAATCTTTTGCAAAATAAAAAGTTAGATTTTTAAATTGCAGGAGATATTTTTTTAAATATAACTCTTGTTTAATTCCTATTTCAAAATAAAAAGTTCCATCTTCATTTAAAAATTTATCAAAATTTTTGATCAAATATTTATAAAATAAAAATCCATTTTCTGCTGCAAATAAGGCTTTCTTTGGTTGAATTTTTTTAACTTCTGTTGTAAGAAAAAGATCATTAAAAGCAACATAGGGAGGATTTGCAACGATAAAGTCATATTTTTGATTAATTTTTAATTTGAATAAGTCTTTTTTAAAAAAATTTATTCTTGCTTTTGTTAAATTATTTTTGTTTTGATTTAATTTTGTTAATTTGATCGCTTTTTTACTTATATCTATTCCATCCATTATATTATTACTATTTTTAATAATCGCAAGAGTTATCGCTCCTGTTCCAACTCCGATTTCAAGTCCTTTTTTATTATCTTCATTTTCAAGGACAAGATCGATTAATCCTTCCGTATCATATTGCGGGATGAAAACTCCTTTTTTTATCTTTAAACTTAAATTATAGAAATTCTTTTTATGACAAATTAAATTTAGATCTCGTTGCTTATTTAATTTTTGTAATTTTTGTTTAATTATTAAATAATCAATGATTGAAAATAATTTTTGCTCTTTTTTATCAAAATAAAAAAAATGATCTTTTTCAAAATAAGTAATAAGTAAAAGATTAAGTTTATTTTGATAACTTAAATCTTTATTGAGAACTAAATCATTTCATGAATACTTTTTTTTATTAAAAATCATTATTATTATTTTTCTTTTGCAAACTAGAATGCAATAAATTTAAAAGTTCATCTAGATCACCATTGATAATTAAATCTAATTTCTTTAAAGTGATATTTGCTCGATGATCGGTAACACGATTTTGCTGATAGTTATAAGTTCTGATTTTTTCTGATCTATCACCTGTTCCAACAGCCTCTTTTTTAACTTTATTTAAATCTTCTTGCTCTTGTGCTATTTTTTGTTGATAAATCTTATTTCGCAAAGTTTGCATCGCACGATCTTTATTATCATGTTGACTTCTTCCGTTTTGTGAAGAAACAACAATTCCTGTTGGAATATGTAAAATTCTTACCGCAGAATCAGTCTTATTTACATGTTGACCACCGGCTCCTGATGATCTATATGTATCAATTCTTAAATCACTTTTATTAATTTTCAATTCTAAATCATCTAATTCTGGAATTACAGAAACGGTTGCAGTTGAGGTATGAACTCTTCCATTACTTTCTGTTTCCGGAATTCTTTGAACACGATGAACACCTGCTTCGTATTTAAATTTCCCATAAGCACCTTCACCACTTATTTTAAAATTGACATAAGAAATACCTTTTTTTTCCGATTCTTGCAAATCGATAATTTTTGTCTTAAAATTCAATCTTTGTGCGTATTTTAAATACATATTTAAAAGATCATTTGCGAAGATGTTGGCCTCTAATCCACCTGCCGCCCCTTTTATCTCGATAAAAGCATTATAATCATCAATTGGATCTTTTTCAATTAAAGAATCTAAAAGTTTTTCTTCTA
Organism: Candidatus Hepatoplasma scabrum; assembly: GCA_027925325.1. Lineage (GTDB taxonomy): Bacteria > Bacillota_I > Bacilli_A > Mycoplasmatales > Hepatoplasmataceae > Hepatoplasma > Hepatoplasma scabrum. The sequence goes on along the minus strand of AP027133.1, from coordinate 116,826 downwards.
GATTTAAGATTTCTTTTTTATTAGAATTAATTAGTTTTTTTAACTGTTCTGATAATTTTTTATCACTCTCGGTTTGCAAAATATTTTCTGAGTCTCTTATTTCATCGACCAGATTAAGATATTTTTTGTAAAGATCATAAGTCAATTGATATTTTTTTTGCTCGGTTGTAAGTTTTTTTATCTCATTAAAATCATTATCTTTAATTTTTTCAAAAAAAGTTTTTTCTATTTCTAAATACTTTGCCTTTATTTTTTCTAATTTTTCAATAATTTGTTTTTCCATATCATTAATTATAAATTTTAATAAAAAAAGAAAGGTTAAAAATTTCTCTTATGTAAATAAAGAATCTTTTTTATCGATACGTACTAAATATTTTACAGAAGCTCTATCTGATAATTTTTCTGTTTTTATTAATTTAAATTCCTTATTATTATAAAGCGGAAAATAACTATCACCTTCATATCTTCCTTTAATTTCTGTAATAATCATTTCCTTTACATATGGTAAAAATAATTGATAAATTTTACTTCCACCACAGATGTAAATGTCTTTATCTTGAGCATATTTTAAGACATCGATAACCTTATGAAAAACCAAAACATTTTGATCTTTTGAATCATAATCTAAATTTTTGGTCATCACAATTATTTTTTTAACATTAAAACTATCTTTAAAATCCTTAATGCTTTCATATGTAATTCGCCCCATCAAAATTTCTTGCTCAAAGATTTCTTTACGGAAATGCTTTGTATCCTCTTCAATTTTTCAAGGTAATTTATTTTTGTTTCCGATTAAAAACGCACTATCATGTGCAACGATTATTTTTAACATTTATTTACACCGCAACCTTACCAACTATTTTTTGATGATGTTTATAATCTATTAACTCAAAATCAGAAAAATTATAATCCTCAATATTTTTATATCTATTTTTGATCTTAAGTTTCGGTAAATTATATGGTTTTCTTGTTATCTGTAATTTAACCTGTTCAAAATGATTTTGATAAATATGAGCATCACCCAATGTATGGACAAATTCTTTTGCTTTTAAACCAAGATGATGAGCAATTAAGATTGTAAGAATCGAATAAGAGGTGATATTAAAAGGGACACCTAAAAAAAGATCAGCTGATCTTTGATATAACTGACAACTTAATTTTCGATCTGAGACATAAAATTGAAAAAAAGCATGACATGGTGGTAAAAGCATTTGTGAGATTTCATTTGGGTTTCATGCCGAAATAATTATTCGACGTGAATTAGGATCATTTTGCAATAATTTTAAAGCCTCTTGCAATTGATCCTTTCCATTAAAATTTCGTCACTGTTTTCCATAAACTGGACCTAAATCACCATATTTATTTGCAAAAGCGACATCTTTTTTAATTAAAGCGATAAATTCTTCAATTGTCTCATTTTTATAATCTTCACTTTTTTTAAAATTTTGATAGGGTCATTCATTTCAAATATTTACCCCATTTAAAACTAAATATCTGATATTTGTATCTCCTTTAATAAATCACAATAATTCATGCAAAATTGCTGCAAAATTGATCTGTTTTGTCGTAACGATCGGTAATCCATTCTCTAGATTATATTTTGTTTGCAACCCAAATGATGAGATCGTTCCTACCTTTGTTCGATCATCCTTAAAAGTTCCATTTTGTAAAACATCTTGTAGTAAATTTAAATATTTTTCCATTATTTATAAATATGTTCCGAATCTTTATAAATTTCTTTATGTTCTAAAATTTTTTCTGTAAATCTATGTTCATCACATCGTGTCTCATAAATTACCTTTCTACTATCATCATCGATAATAATTTCTGGAGATTTATCATTATCAAGATAACCATCTGTTAATCGAACCGTTCATGAAGAGGGCATATTACAAATATGGCATCTTGCAAACAATTTATGTCTATTAAATTCTGGCGTTTTTTTGATTAATTTTTTAATCTCGATAAATTCATTTCCTAAATAATTTTTATCTAAGGAAGCGATATGAACTCGATAATTTTTTAAAAGTAAATCATCGATTACAGCATTTAAATTTCCTTCTAACATAAACATTTCATCAAAAAAAATATCTCTTATATCGATATTTTCAAGATAACTATATATCTCCTCAATTTTATCAACTGGAATTGCCTCAATTTTTCCACCTTCACGAGAAATTACAAAATTTTTGCTACGAGTATCAATTTTTGGTTTAAAAATGATCTTTTGCAATTTTAAAGAATTATAAACTTCAATTAATTTTTTTGATTTTCCCGAAAACATAGGACCATAATAAAGATATAAATTAGAATTTGATTTCAATTTTATAAATATTTCCTTTAATTCTTATTACAACTATATTAGTAATAAATAGATTTTATCAATTTTAAATCAAAAAAATCAATCTTTAATAATTTATAAATTATTAATGTAAGATTTAATTATGATAATTAAAATAAATCTTAAAAATATTTCAGATCAACAAAAAATCCTCGATCAATATATATTAAAAAGAAATAATTTAAAAGATAATGAGCAAATATTTAACAAAAAAATCATCGCTCTTTTTGTAGAATTAGCAGAATTTGCAAATGAATTAAGATTTTTTAAATATTGATCCAAGAAAAAAGCAAGTGATAAAAAGATTATTCTCGATGAATTTGTTGATATTATGCATTTTTTGATCTCAATTGCAAACGATTTACAATATGATCAATGAAAGTTTGAATTTAATCAAAGAGAAGAAAATATTGAAATTTTGTTTTTAAAAATAATTGATTTAATTTTAAATTTACAGAAGAAAAAAGAAAAAAATATCTTAAAAGATATTTTCATTAATTTATTAAAAATAAGTCTTTATTATGATTTTAAAATTACAGAAATATTAGAATCATATCAGATAAAAAATAAGATAAATTTTATAAGACAAGATACTAATTATTAATTAAAAGTCGTTTGCTCTAAAACTACTAGGCAATAATTGCTTAATTGTAGTTTTTTTGAGATCGCCTTCCATATTATAAATATAAATTAAAGCTTTATTATTTGAGGACTCACTAATTACCTGTCTACAATTTCCACAGGGAGTAGCAAATTCTTTTAAATTATTTTTATTTTCCGAAAATGAAAGTAAATAAACTTCTTTGATATCTCCTCATTTAACGCCGTTGCTAATCGCACTAAAGATAGCATTTCTCTCTGCGCAAATTGTATTTGAAAAAGCAGCAGATTCGATATTTACACCCTTATATTCTTTTTGATCATTTGTTTTTATAATTGCTGCAACTTTAAAATGAGAATATGGAGCAGATGAATTTTTTAATAACTGTTTTAATTTTTCAAACATTTTTTACCTCAGTAAATTTTTATAGTTAAATATTTATATTTTTTATTGCCTTTGCAACACCATTTTTTTTCGCTGATTGTGTCTTAAATTTTGCGATCTTTAAAAGATCTTTTTCAGAATTTTTCATCGCAATCGGATAACCGACTATTTCAAATAAAGCTTTATCATTATTTGAATCACCGAGTGCAATTGTATTATCTAAATTTAAATTTAGATAATCAGCAAGAATAATTGCGGCCGAACCTTTTGTAACTCCAACTGCTGTTATTTCTAAATATATCTCAAGACCAGAACTAACTATTTTAAAATCAGGAAATTTATCTTGAATCTGCTTTAAAATATTTTTACTTTTTTTCTTTCTAAAAGATCCAATAATACCGATCTTTGGTGTCTCAAAAACTTTTAATTTATTAAATTCATCTAATGAAAATTTTTTAACAGTAAAATCTTTTAATAATCAATTAAAAAATTTATATTTTAATTTGATATCAGAAAAAGTATAAAAAATCGATGAATTAGCAAAGCGAAAAATTCAATCTGGATGATCTTTTTTTATATACTTTAAAAAATTTAAAGCTTGATTAAAATTAATCTTTTTTTGATGAATTATTTCCTTTTTGTGGAAATTTTCAATAATCGCCCCATTTGCATAAATAACAAAATCACAGTATTTGTTTAAATGAATCTGATTTCAAACTCTTACAATATCTTCTCTTGCTCTTCCAGTAGTTATAATTGTTCAAACTTTTCTTTTTTGTAAATTTTTAATTTGCAATCTATTATCAAGCGAAACATCAAATTTATTCTTTCTTGTTGTTAATGTTCTATCAAGATCAATAAAAACCGCTTCGATATTATTAAACATTTAACTTCCTACTTTCGATTATATTTTTTCAACATTTTTTTAAATTGATGAGCAAAATTTTTTTCTTTCATAATTATAACTTTTTCTGGAATTGTTCCCCTTAATAATAAATTTTCAAAATTATTATTAAGATAAATAAAGTAATTATTAGGATTTTTTGCTAAATAATCCAAACTTATTTTAGCAATTTTGTCTGGCTCAATTTTTTTTAAAATTTGTTGTTGTTGTTGTTCTTTTCCCATTACATCATTAAAAAAATCAATTACTTTTTCTTTTTGTTCTAATTTAGCATCAACTATAATTTGATTTTCAAATTGAATCTCTTGAATTTGTAATTTCTCATCAATAAAATAACATCCAAATACTTTTTTATTCTTTTTAATTTTAAACTCATATAAAGTATCATCTAATCTTTTAATTTCAATCAAATGAAAAATAAAAAATCAAATATTATGATTTATAATTTGCAACATTTTATTATTTTTTAAAGAAATTGAAATTAATAAATTAAAGTAAAAAACGAAGCAAAATCAAAGAACGATTAAAAAAATTAAAATTATAAAAAAATCCCAAACCGTGCCGACAACATCGCCTTTAATAAAATTAGAGAGAGTTATAAAAATAAACATCGGAATTAAACTTATAAGCGCATTTACAAAAAGAAAAATAAAAAATAACTGTAGATGCTTTGAAAAATCAAATTGATTTTTTCGTGTATCAAAATATAAAAAAAAGTAAATTAGAAAAGAATAAAGAACAAAGAAAAAAAGCCAAAAAATCCATGAATCTGAGTTATTAAATTCTAATATTGTTTTACTTGTAAAAGGCAAGGCAATAAACAAAATAAAAAAGAAGAAGAAAATAAAAGTTATAAACCAAAAGATAAATGGATAAAAAATATTTTTAAATTTTAAGTTCATTTTTACTTATTTGCCCGCCACCAAGACATAATTTATGTTTATAAATGACAACCTCTTGTCCCGGGGTAACGGCTTTTATATCTTCTTTCGTTTTTAAAATTACTTTAATTTTATCATTTTTCTTAGTCACATCTAATATTGTTGCTTCATAAATAATCTCTGAATGTCTTGTTTTTATTCAAACATCATCTTTTAATAATTCAAGCGAAGCTAATAAATTAAAATTTTCTGTTTCAATATAATTTGAATATAAATATTCTGGATTTTTTTCGGTTGCAACATATAAAATATTTTTTTTGATATCTTTTTTACTAACAAAATACGGATATTCTTGTCCACCTAAATTAAGCCCTTTTCTTTGTCCTAATGTGTAAAATAAGACTCCTCGATGTCTTCCTAGAACTTTATTTGTCTTTTGATCGACAATATCTCCTTCCTTTTCCTTTAAATAATTAGCGATAAAATCAGGAAAATTTCTCTTACCGATAAAGCATATTCCGGTTGAATCTTTCTTTGTTGCTGTAGGAAGATTTGCTTTTAATGCCATTTTTCTAACTTCACTTTTTTTAAAATTAGCAAGCGGAAAATAAATCTTACTTAAAATATTTTGATCGATTTCCGATAAAAAATAAGTTTGATCTTTGAAATTATCTATCGCTTGCGCAAGAAAGAATTGATTATTTTTTTCTTTGATTGCGGCGTAATGACCCGTAGCAACATATTCTATTTCTGGATAATTTTTAAAGATATAATCGGTAAATTCCTTAAATTTTATATATTTATTACAAAAAATATCTGGATTTGGTGTTATCCCCATTTTAATTTCTCTTAGAAATTTTTGAAAAACCAAATCTCAATATTGTTTGATAAAATTAATCCTTATAAGTTCTATTCCTAAAAAATCAGCAACCTTTTTAGCATCAATATAATCTTTTGTTTGTTGACAAACTTCATCATCAGTCAGAATATAATTTAATTCCGAATTTATCGTTGAATCTCAATTAACCATAAAAAAAGCTTTTAATTGATATCCTGCTTTTTTTAAAAGGTAAGCAGAGGTAGCAGAATCAACTCCACCAGAAAGAGCAATTGCTATTTTTGCTCCTTTTTTTGGTTTAAAATCATTTAATGAAATTTGAATAATATTTTCTTTATCTTCTTCCATTTGTTCCTCCTTTAATTCTTTTTGCTCTGATTTAAACATTTTAATCGCATCAAAAATCGTTCCCCCTTTTTTAGAAAAGAGTACGTAAATTAAAATTAAAGCAAAAAAAACTGAAATTATTCATCCTCATTCTCAAACAAAAACAAATATGATAATTATAAATAATAATAAGCCGATTATTTTATATTTTAAGCTACTCATTTTTAATAAAATATTCCTTAATTAATTTGATTGCTAATTTAGGATTTGCCTTTCCTTTTGATATTTTCATCAATTTACCGATTATAAATTTTTCAACTCTTTCTGGTCGATTATGATATTGATCAGCCAACTCTCGATTTTTATTGATAATATCAGTAATAATTTGCTGTAATTTCTGTTCAGAAAATTGAATTTGATTCTGAAATAATTTTAATTCCTTTACAATATCTCTATTTAAAAGTAAATTATTGATAAATTGATTTAATTTTGTTGTCGTAATTTTATTTTCAATATGTAATTTTAAAATTTGTGAAATCATCTTTGTCTCTAAATTAAATTCTAAAGGATCTATTTTCAATAAATTAAATTGCCCTTGTAAATTTGTTGTTAAAAATGAAACAACTTTTTTTTCATTAATTTTAAATTCTAATAAATCTTGATAAAGATTATATATCTTTGGTGAAGATAATATAAAATCTATTTCGTTTTCTAAATATTTTTTATCAATAAATATTTTTCTTAATCTCTGTGTATCGATAATTTTAAAATTATCAAATTGATCTAATGTCTTTTTATCTCAATTAATAATCGGAATATTATATTCAGGAATATAATTGTATTCTTTTAATGATGTCTTTTCTCTAATAAAAACTGTTTTTCCCCTTTTTTCATCGAACTTTTTCGTAACCTTTAAAATTTTTTCTCCGTTTTCAATTTTTACTATTTGATCTTTGATCTCAGCTTCTAATGCTAATTTAATATTATTAAAAGAATTTAGATTTTTTAATTCAACTCTTGTTCCTAATTTTTTATCGTTTTTATTACGAACAGATACATTTACATCAACTCTAAATGAACCTTTATATAATTTACCATCGTTAACCTCTAAAAAAATTAATTGATTTGCAATTTGTTTTACATAATTTAAAACATCATCAATTGTATTTAAATTTCTATGATCACTGACAATTTCAATAAGTGGAATCCCAGCGCGATTAAAATCATATCCAATAAGATAATCATTTAATCTGATTTTTTTTGCTGTATCTTCCTCTAAATGGATATCTGATATAAAAATATCTTTTTGTTGTCCCTTTTGATCGATAATTGTAAATTTTCCTTTTAAACCAAGCGGTTGATAATATTGTGTAATTTGAAAACCTTTTGCAAGATCTGGATAGTGATAATTTTTTCGATCAAAACAAATTTGCTTTGCTAATTTTGTATTTAATGCCTTTGCAATCCGATAGCCAAACTCAATCATTTTTTTATTTACTAGTGGTTTTTCACCCGGATAACCTAAATCTATCGGATTAATATTTGTATTTTCTTTTGCCGTTAAATCATTTTTAGCCGGTGAAAATGCTTTTGTTTTGGTCTTTAATTGTGCATGGATTTCAATCCCAAAAGTTGGAATATAATTATCTTCAATATTAGAATTAATTTTCATCTTTTAACCCTTCAAAAATTTTTGCAATTCTAAAGCAACTTAAATCATCATTAGGTTTTGTAGCGATATTTATAAAAACAGATTCAGCTTTCTCATTTGTAATTGGAAGACTTAAAGATGGCGAACCATTACTATTAAATAAAGTTAAAAAATTATCTGCTAATGTTCGTGAATTTCTTGTTTTATTTTGCTGTGCTATTTTTTTTTCAGGTGCAAAATCCATTACAGCTGGAAGAACTAAGGCATCGGCTTGGGTAAAAATTTTATCTAACTCTTTATTTATTAAATGTCTTATTCTTCTCGCTTGATTATAAATTTTTTCATGCTTTGAAATTGAATAAGCAGCAAATAAAAATCTTTTTTTAACCTCATAAACAAAATTATCACCACGAGCTGCTTTAATTGCTTCTAGATAACTTTTATCTTGATCATATCCATTACCGAATAAAAATCCTTGTAAATTAGAATTACAAGAAAGAGATTCTGTTGATGATATAACATCATAAACAATTGAAATTAATGATAATAATTCCAAATTTGCTTTTAATTTTTTAAGTTTATAACCTTTTTGTTGATATTTATTTAAAAACTTAAGATAAGTTTTTTTTATTTTATCATTTTTAATTTCATCTAATATTTCTGAAAAATAGCCAACAACAAGATTTTTTTTATCTTTATATAAGTTATCTAAATAAGAAAAATTTTGCTCTATCTTTTTGCTTGTTTGATCTCTAAAATCATAACCTTTTAAAATATCTAAAAGTAATACTGATTGATCGATTGTTTTTGTAAATCATCCAACAGTATCTCAACTAGGAGCAAAATCAAATAGACCGTATCTAGAAACAAGTCCTCATGTTGGTTTAAATCCAATTACATTTCCATAAACAGCTGGTTTTCTTACAGAATCACCGGTATCTGAACCTAATGAAAACGGAACGATATCTCTTGCCACTAAATAAACCGATCCCGAAGAAGATCCACCGATAATTAAATTTTTATAAAAGGGGTTGTTGACAATTTTATAATGTGACGTCATCCCCGATCAACCCATTGCAAGTTCATCAAGATTCGCTTTAAATAAAGGAATGGCTCCTTCTGATAATAATTTTTCAAAAACAGTCGAAAAGGTAAGCGGCTTAAAATCAGAAAGCAAAGTTGTTCCAGCTGTTGTATTGTAATTTTTAATTGAATAATTATCTTTAATTGCAAATGGAATATTACTTAATTTACCCTCTTTTGCTATTTTAAAATCATTAAAATCAAAAATTGATAAAATGGGTCCTTCTTCTGAAAATTTCTGATTAATATTTTTTGCATAATCTAAAAAATCTATCTTTTTTCAATTTAATTTATTAAAAACAGTACTCATTTTAATCTTTCTTTTTAATTACAAATAAATTATTCTTGAAATTTTTTGAGTTATTATATAAAATTTTTAAATCATCTTCAGATAAATTTTCTTCAATATCATCACGCAAATCATTTAAATCTATTTCATTGATAAATTCTCTATTTTCAAATTTTTTATTAAAATCAATAATTTCTTCAAATGCCATCAGAGATTTTTTAAAAACGGCTAAATCTTTAATAAATCTTTCTTTTTCTCGTTTAGATAAGTTTACCATCGCAATTTGCTCTAATTTTTTTATTTCAGCAGAAATATTCATAACAAATAAATTATACAATTTTAATAAATATCAATTAAATATAAAAGTAATAAAAATGATTAATTTTAAAAAATTTAATTAGGATCAAACGGAAGAACAATAATCTCATCATCAAGTAAAATTTGATATTCTTGTGTTATTCTTCCATACGAAGTAATATTATGAGAATATTTTGCATATATTCGATAAGTTTGTGGTTCAGAAGTATAATTTGGTGGTAAATATAAAAATCCACGATAATCATAATGAAAATATGGTGATGTAATCGGTTTACTTGTACTTAAAACATTACCAAATTGATCTTCAAGATAGACTTCTTCTATTCTCCCGCTTCCTTCGGGATAAAAGATATCATATTCCATATAACAATCACCATAATCTTTTACATTTTTAATTGTAAATCCATTCGGTTTTCGATTATTATATAAAGTTAATTTTTCAATCTCTGCTGTTCCGATATAGTCACTACTTGATTTATCCATAATGTCAACTTGTACAGAATAATTTTCATTATGATCGCTTAAATTATATGGAACATATTGATAAGTATTATATAAACCATTTGGATATAATCCATCATCATAGGTAGTATATTCTAATGGATATTCTTTTATAAAAATCGGTTCTTGATTAGCATCATTTGGTATTTCATATACAGAAATATGATCATCGGCAACATATTTAGGATCAAGTTCAAAACATATTTCTAATCCTATTCTTCCATAACCGACATATTCTTCTGAATAATTAATTATATATGGACAATCTGATCCATAAGCATAGAATACATTTGATTTATCTTTATTTTTATTTGTAAGTGTTAATGATAAAGAAATAATAATGATTATTGCAATAAAAACTAAAGATAAAATAATTAAAAATTTTTTCTTAAAAATTTTATTTCAATTATTTTTTTCTTCATTTTGATTAAAGTTTTTTTCACTATTATTTAAAATATTATTTTTTTCATCTGTGATTATTTTATTTTTCATAATAAACTTTTTTTATCTCTTTTTAATTTTATTTTAAAATTATATAGTTTTGAATAAAATTTATTTCTAAAACATGAGAAATTTTTAATATTAAATTTAATATAAAATATATGAAAAGAAAAGAAAAAAAGAATATATTTATAATGAAACGAATTAAAGGGGATAAATTAAGTGAATAAAGATAAAATAATTGAATTTGCAAAATATATAGTAAGAGAATATCAAATTGAATCACCAATAAAATTACAAAAAATTTTATTTCTAATTAGATATGAAGAAAAGAAAAATAATTTTGAAAAAAGCATCTTTGATGAAAATTTTAATTTTGAAGCATGAATAAATGGTCCTGTACATGTAAATTCATATTCTTATTTTCGACCATATTTTTATAATGATGATGAATTAGAACCTTTTTTACCATCTAAAGAAAGTAAAGAGGAATTTAAAATATATGATAAATATATAGAAAAATATATTTCTTTCAATCAATGAAAATTGGTTGATATAACACATGCAAATAAAGCATGAATAGAAGCAAGAAAAAATTTAGATGAAGATGAAATATCTAAAAAGAAAATAGATGAAAAATATATAGAAGAATGAGACAAGGGAAAATTAGAGACAAAAGAAATTGAGAAATTAATTTTAGGTTAATTTGTCTTAAATATTTTGATGATCATAGATTGAAAGCACATAATAAAACATTTAATAAAAAAAATAATGAATATTGTGAATTAACAAAAGCATATTTAGATAAAATTTTAGAAATTTTTAAGCAACAGAAAGAAAAAAACAATTTAATTATACGTAATAGTAATCATGAAATAAATAAAAATGATGAAAAAGTAATTAGACAATTATTAGAAAGGAAATATAATTCTATTTGAGAAAAAATTGAACAATTTATTGATGAGAATAATGATAATATTTCATGATATCAATATAAAATAAAAGCAAAAGATAGATTAATAACTATTATTAATAAAAAAGAAAGAATAATATATCCAATAATTTTTGATTTGCATCATTTGTTAATTAATGTTACAAGAGATAACTCAATAAGAAAAAGAAATATTTACTTGAAAAAAGAAGGATTTAAATGAGATTTAAGATTGCATCATAAAAAGATCGAAGAAGAATTTCTAAATAAATATAATTTACCATAATTATTTATTTAATTTTTCAAAAATAAATCTAAAAGTAAAAAAACACCTTTTTAGGTGTTTTTATTGGTCAATTTCTTGATTAAAAGTCGGCAGTTTCCTATTCTTGCCTTGCGACTACCTTCGGCATCTCTAAGCTTAACTTCTGAGTTCGGAATGGGGTCAGGTGTTTCCTTAGTATTATCGCCACCGACAATTATAATTATAAATTAATATTTACAATCATAATTCTCGATGATGATCGAAAAAGTTACTAACTCTCTCAAAACTATATACTTGTTGATATGAAATTAAAATAAGTTTATCAGGAAAATAAAAATTCAAGCTAAAAATAATATTAAGTCCTCGTTCTATTAGTATTGGTCAGCTAAATACATTACTGCACTTACACCCCCAACCTATCAACCTCATGGTCTATAAGGGAACTTACCTCATAAATGAGTGGGATATCTTATCTTGGAGTTCGCTTCATACTTAGATGCTTTCAGTATTTATCGATTCCATACATAGCTACCCAGCGATGCCTTTGGCAAGACAACTGGAACACCAGTGGTATGTCCACCCCGGTCCTCTCGTACTAGGGGAAGCTCTCCGCAAATATCCTACGGACACAGTAGATATGGACCAAACTGTCTCACGACGTTCTGAACCCAGCTCGCGTGCCTCTTTAATGGGCGAACAGCCCAACCCTTGGAACCAACTACAGCTCCAGGATGAGACGAGCCGACATCGAGGTGCCAAACCTCCCCGTCGATGTGAACTCTTGGGGGAGATAAGCCTGTTATCCCCGGAGTAACTTTTATCCGTTGAGCGCTGGCCTTTCCACACAGAACCAGCGGATCACTAAAACCGTCTTTCGACCCTGCTCGACTTGTAAGTCTCACAGTCAATCACACTTATACTTTTGCGCTCTAAATACGATTTCCGACCGTATTGAGTGTAACTTTGTGCGCCTCCGTTACTTTTTGGGAGGCGACCGCCCCAGTCAAACTACCCGCCACGCACTGTCCTTCAACCTGATAATGATTGAAAGTTAGAACCTCAATATAAAAAGGGTGGTATCCCAAGGGTGTTTCATTAATAACTAGCGTCATTAAATCAGTAACTCCCACCTATCCTGTACATTTTATACCAAAATTCAATACGAAGTTGTAGTAAAGCTTCACGGGGTCTTATTGTCTTACTGCGTCTACCCTGCATTTTCACAGGGACTAAGATTTCACCGAGCTCGAAGCCGAGACAGCGTCCAGATCATTACACCATTCGTGCGGGTCAGAACTTACCTGACAAGGAATTTCGCTACCTTAGGACCGTTATAGTTACAGCCGCCGTTCACTGGGGCTTCATTTCAATGCTTCGTTTCAAAAAGAAACTAACATATTCACTTAACCTTCCAGCACCGGGCAGGCGTCACCCCCTATACTTCAGTTTACACTTTAGCAGAGAGCTGTGTTTTTGATAAACAGTTGGCTGGACCTCTTAACTGCGACCAAATAAATTGGTATCCCTTATTGCTAACTTACGGGATTATTTTGCCGAGTTCCTTAGCTCCGATTCTCTCGCTCGCCTTAGGATATTCTCCTTGCGCACCTGTGTTGGTTATGGGTACGGGCGCAATATAAATTAACAGTAGAAGCTTTTCTTGGAAGCATGATATCAGTAACTTCGCTAATCTCATAAATGATTTCACTCCTCGTCACAACTCAGTGTTATAAATTGAACGGATTTACCTATTCAATCACCTAATTGCTTAAACAAGCACAACCAGTCGCTTGCATTACCTAACCTTCTCCGTCACTCCATCCCTTTATATTGCGGTACAGGAATATCAACCTGTTGGTCATCGGTTACGCCTTTCGGCCTCACCTTAGATCCCGACTAACCCTGGGTGGACGAACCTTCCCCAGGAAACCTTGCGCATTCGGCGTGAAGGATTCTCACCTTCAATCGATACTCACGCCGGCATTCTCACTTCTATACAATCCATTAATCCTCACGGTTTAACTTCACTTCGTATAGAACGCTCTCCTACCACTTTCTTTAAAAATAAAGAAAATCCATAATTTCGGTATTATGCTTTAGCCCCGTTAAATCTTCGGCACATAAATCCTTGACTTGTGAGCTGTTACGCACTCTTTAAATGATGGCTGCTTCTAAGCCAACATACAAGCTGTTATAGGATTTACACTTCCTTTCCCACTTAGCATAAATTTTGGGACCTTAATTGATGGTCTGGGTTGTTTCCCTCGCGCCTATGAACGTTATCACCCATAGACTGACTGCCGTGCATACAATAATGATATTCGGAGTTTATCTATATTCAGTACTTCGAGATGAAGCCATCATATAATTAGTGCTCTACCCTCATTATGCTTAATCACGACGCTAGCCCTAAAGCTATTTCGGAGAGAACCAGCTATATCCAGGTTCGTTTGGAATTTCACCGCTATCCACAAGTCATCCAAAAACTTTACAACGTTTACTGGTTCGGACCTCCATAAAGTTTTACCTTTACTTCATCCTGCTCATGGATAGATCACCTGGTTTCGGGTCTACAACTACATACTAAATCGCCCTGTTCAGACTCGGTTTCCCTACGGCTCCGCTTATCTTAACCTTGCATGTAATCGTAACTCGCCGGCTCATTCTGCAAAAGGCACGCCATAACAGATTAACCTGCTCTGACTTTTTGTAGGCAATATGGTTTCAGGATCTATTTCACTCCCCTCCCGGGGTTCTTTTCAACTTTCCCTCACGGTACTGGTTCACTATCGGTGAATAGGTAGTATTTAGCCTTACCCAGTGGTCTGGGTAGATTCAGACAGAATTTCACGTGCTCCGTCCTACTCAGGATCAAGTAAGAAGTTGTTTTCATTTCGAGTACGGGATTTTAACCCTCTATGATGTAGTTTCCCAACTACTTCCTCTATAAAAACAATTTGTAACTTCTATAAAACTAGTCCTACAACCCCATTTAAACATAAAGTAAAAATGGTTTGGGCTTTTTTGCTTTCGCTCGCCGCTACTGACAAAATCGAATTCTCTTTTTTTTCCTCTAGGTACTAAGATGTTTCAATTCCCTAGGTTCCCTTCTTAAAAGTTATGAATTCACTTTTAAGATGCCAATTATCTTGGCAGGTTTCCCCATTCGGAAATCCTTGGATCAACGTTAATTTCCAACTCCCCAAGGCTTATCGCAGGTAACCACGTCCTTCATCGGCTCCTATTCCCAAGTCATCCACCAGATGCCCTTAATAACTTAATTATATCGAATTAACATAAATGCTTTTTGCGCTTAATTTTTTATTGGAATATCCTAATTAAAATCTTATTTTAATTAATATTTGACAAATATATAGTTTTCAAAGAGCTAATATTGAGAAAGTTAAAGTTAAACGAAATAACTCTCTCAAAACTAAATAGAACCTAATAATTAAAAGTTATAAATTTCTAATTTCCATAGAAAGGAGGTGATCCACCCCCACCTTCCGGTAGGGGTACCTTGTTACGACTTAACCCCAATCACCAATCCTACCCTAGACGTCTTCCTCCCAAAAAGGGTTAGAATAACGGTTTTAGGCATTACCGGCTTTCGTGGTTTGACGGGCGGTGTGTACAAGACCCGAGAACGTATTCACCGCAGTATTGCTGACCTGCGATTACTAGTGATTCCAACTTCATGAAGTCAAATTGCAGACTTCAATCCGAACTGAGATTGTTTTTTTGGGATTAGCTCCATCTTGCGATTTGGCAACCCTTTGTAACAACCATTGTAGCACGTGTGTAGCCCTAAGTATAAGGGGCATGATGATTTGACGTCATCCCCACCTTCCTCCTGGTTACCCAGGCAGTATCTCATGAGTCCTCAACATGACTTGTTAGTAACATAAGAAAGGGGTTGCGCTCGTTACCGGACTTAACCGAACATCTCACGACACGAGCTGACGACAACCATGCACCACCTGTACATCGGTTAACCTCGACTATATTTCTATAGCTTTGCCGAGTATGTCAAACTTAGGTAAGGTTCTTCGCGTATCATCGAATTAAACCACATGCTCCACCACTTGTGCGGGTCCCCGTCAATTCCTTTGAGTTTCACACTTGCGTGCATACTACCCAGGCGCTAAACTTAATGCGTTAGCTGCGTTACTGCTTTATTTAGCAACAACTAGTTTAGATCGTTTACGGCGTGGACTACTAGGGTATCTAATCCTATTTGCTCCCCACGCTTTCGTGCTTAAGTGTCAATTACAGTTCAGGCAGCCGCCTTCGCCACTGGTGTTCCTCCACATATTTATGCATTCCACCGCTACACATGGAATTCCACTGCCCCCACCTGTATTCTAGTTTAATAGTTTCAACTGCAGACCGAAGTTAAGCTTCGGCATTTAACAACTGACTTAATAAACCACCTGTGCACTCTTTACGCCCAATAAATCCGGATAACGCTCGCCACCTATGTATTACCGCGGCTGCTGGCACATAGTTTGCCGTGACTTTCTAATAAGGTACCGTCAAATTAAAATCATTTCCTATTTTAAGTTTTCTTCCCCTATAACAGAAGTTTACAATTCGAAAACTGTCTTCCTTCACGCGGCATTGCTTCATCAGACTTTCGTCCATTGTGAAAAATTCCCTACTGCTGCCTCCCGTAGGAGTATGGGCCGTGTCTCAGTCCCATTGTGGCCGTTCAACCTCTCAGTCCGGCTACACATCATTGCCTTGGTAGGCTTTTACCCCACCAACAAGCTAATGTGATATGTTCTCATCTTAAAGCGGTGCAAACGCACCTTTAAGCAATACAAGATGTCTTATATTACCCTATGAAGTATTAGCTATCGTTTCCAATAGTTATTCTTCACTTTAAGGCAGATTAAACATACATTACTCACCCGTTCGCCACTAAATTCCTAAAAGGAATTTCGTTCGACTTGCATGTATTAGGCATGCCGCCAGCGTTAATCCTGAGCCAGGATCAAACTCTCAAAAAAATTGCTGGTTCTATTTAGTTTTCAAAGAATTATTTTATAAGTTTTGTCGACCAAACGACAAATATTATTATAGCAAATTTATTATGAAAAAATAATTTATTTTAAAATCTTTCTAATCTATTTTATTTATAAATAAAATATTAAAATTTATATAAATTAATACTTAAAAATTCACACCCTTATTATATATTAAAAAAGATAATTAAATAAATATTTTTAATATATATCAGAAATTCTTGTAACCTTATTTGGTAGATTTGTTTTTTCATCAATTTCAACTAAAATGGCATTAAAAATTTCAACTCCTTCATTAGCCTCATAAAATCTTTCTTTTACACCATTTTTTAAAAAATTTGTTACTTCTTTAAATCTAATTCCAATCGCAGAATCTCTTATTCCTGTCATTCCTATATCCGTAATATAAGCCATTTTTTGATCTCAAATATAAAGATCAGAAGTTTGGATGTGGGTATGAGTCCCATAAAAAATCGTTACCTGATCTTTCAAATAATTTGCCAAAACCTTTTTTTCTGATGTTGTCTCAGCGTGAAAATCCAATATTGCAATATCATATTTATTATTCTTTAAAATTTGATCAGCGGTTAAAAAAGGATTTTTAACAGAGATATTCATAAAACTAGCCCCTAATAAATTCATCAATAATATTTTTTTCCCATCTACATTGAATATCAAAAATCCTTGACCTTTAACTTTATTTTTATAATTTGATGGTCTTACCATATTATTAACATCATTTATGTAATTATTAATCTCTTTATTATGAAAAGTATGATTTCCCATTGTAAAATAATCGATTCCACAATTCATTAAAAAATCATAATCTTTTTTAATTAAAGATTTACCACCCTTTGAGACATTTTCGCCATTTGCTATTATTAAATCTGGTTTGAAAAAATTTTTATATTTAATTAGATACTTTTCAATTATTGATTTTCCAGATACACCAAATATATCACCTATTATTAATATTTTCATAGTAATAACATTATATTAAATAAAATAATCTTCTATCCTTTGCTAATTAAAAATTTCTGTTTTTAATTTTTCAATTTGTCCACTTTCAATCAAAAAATTTAAAGCAGAATCCTTTCCTTGTGCAATTTTTTGATCTTTGTAATAAATTCAAGATCCTTTAATACTTAAAATTCCTCTTTTTAAGGAAAGATCAAAAATTTCTTTATTTTTATTAATCCCTTGATTATAATAAAATGTAATATTTGCCTCTTTATAAGGAGAAGAAACTTTATTTTTAATTACTTTAACCTTTATTATCTGACCGATAAAATCGGTTTTATTTTTTATTCTTTCAATCATTTTGATATTAAATCTGATTGTAGAAAAAAATTTAAGTGCTTTCCCGCCAGGTGTAACTTCTTTATTTCCATAAAAATTTCCAACCTTTTCCCGGACTTGATTTATAAATATAACAATTGTTTCACTTTTACTTATAAGTGATGATAATTTACGTAAAGATTTAGACATTAATCTTGCTTGTGCACCAATCGTAATCTCTTCCATTGATCCCTCAATTTCTGCAATCGGTGTAAGTGCTGCCACACTATCAATTATTAAAATATTTATTAAATTTGAAGCGATTAATTTTTCTGCTATTTCCATTCCCTGTTCACCTGAATCAGGTTGTGATATCACAATTCTTTCAAGATTAACACCTAACTTTAAGGCATAATTTACATCAAGAGAATGCTCAGCATCGATAAAAGCAGCAAATTTATCATTTTCTTTTTGTGCTTCAACAATCGCAAGGAGAGCTAATGTTGTTTTTCCCGATGATTCGGGACCAAATATCTCTATAATTCTTCCTTTTGGATAACCACCTATTCCAATCGCCTCATCTAATAAGTATGATCCTGTTGAAATTTTAGAAATATCATAGTTTTGTGATTTGTCTAAATTTAAAATAGAACCCTTACCAAATTCTCTTTCAATTTCTTTAAATAAAGAATTTAATTCATTTTGTTTCATATTTTTCTCTTTTATAATTTATTATTAAAAATAAATTTTTCTTACTTAAGAAATTAAATTATCTAATTTTAAAAATGCAAAATTTAAAGTGTCAATTATTATCTCTAATCTTTTTGCTTTATCTGAAATAAATTTAAAATTATAGGATTTATCAAAAATAATTAAAGTAATATAAGTTAATCCAACTTTTTTATTTTCGCTTACGATAGGTCCTGCATTTCCGGTAAACGAAATGCAAATATCGGAATTTGTTTTATCTTTTAAATTAAAGGCCATTTCTTTTGCTGTTTGCTTTGATATAGCTCCATATTTAGATAATGTTTCTTTTTTTACATTTAATAATCTGATTTTTTGTTCATTACTATATGCAACAATTGAAGAATTAAAGTAATTGCTTGCACCGGGTGAAAAAACAAGACTTGCAGCGGCATTGCCCCCTGTAATAGATTCTGCAAAAGATATCTTAATTTTGTTTTTTTGCAATTTTTCAATAATTTTTTTTATCAAATCTTGATCTAATTTCATATTAAATTAAATAAATCAACTCACTAATTACTGTTAAAAAAATAATGATAATGATAATTAATAATAATCCTCATAAAATAAATTTTTTTCGCTCTTGTTTTTCATTTTCCGTTAATTCACGATTTTTTGTCTTTTGTTTAGCATTTTTATCAATTTTAATATTTACATCTTGCTTATTATTTTTATCTTTATTCATTATAAAATCTCCTTAAAATTATTGTAATAATAACTAAATCCCGAATACAAAGAAAAAAATAAAGCAATAAAGATCGGAATTAAAGATAGTGCGTAATAACTATTATAATTATAACCTCAATAATTATCTAAATTTGGTTGAGAATGAATTAAAAATAAAACAATTATCCCAATGATTTGAAAAAAAGTTTTTCATTTTCCTGATTTTTGTGCCGATAAAACCTTACCTTTAGTTGATAAATTCATTCTTAATCCATCAACCATAATATCTCTTATTATAAAAAATACGACAATCCAAATTGGAATATATTCAAAAGCTGCAAAAAAGATTAAAACAGAATTGATCATTATTTTATCAACAAGCGGATCAAAAAATTTTCCAAAATCAGTAATTTGATCATTTTTTCTTGCAAGATAACCGTCAAAATAATCAGTAGATGATGCAATAATAAATAATAAAAGAGCAATTACATTTAATCAACTTACATATATTCCATCACCAATTGTAAAAGAAAAATCATTACGCAAAGAAAGCGGAACAAATGATAAAACTAATATAATTGCCAACGTTAAAATAAATCTTAAAATTATTAATTTATTTGGTGTATTTAAATTCACTTCTTATTTCCTCAAGTAATTTCTGATTTTGCTTATTATTAATTAATAAAGATTGAGCTTTATTTCTAATAACATTAACAGCAAAAAAAGCTTGGTCTTCTCATTTTATCGGTTTTACTTTTTTTAATTCTTCTAGTATCGGTCTTATTTCATTTTCTCTTTCTGTAATAAGATAAATTTCTTTTACTTCTTTTGAATTATTTAAATTTTTAATTATTTTTAAAGCTGAACTATTAATATCACCGATAGATTTTGTACCGATTGATGGTTTGAAATTTTTAACATCTTTTGTAACATCTTCTAATAAAATATAAAGCGTAAAAATAATTCTAATTGAATTATCTTTTGAAAGTTTATCGTCTTTCTTTTTTTTCATAAGATCAATTTGCTGCTTTTGCTTATCTTTTTTTGAACCAAAGACAGCAACAACTACCAAAATTATTATCACTAGAAAAAATAAAGTTATAAAAATTATTGCAAACATATCACGATTATTATATTAAATTTTTAAAAATTTAATAAACAAAAAAAGCAGTTTAAGAACTGCTTTTAGCATTTTGATTTATGTTACCATAAGCCATGTTTTGTTTATCTGATCATTTATCTAATTAAGAATATATTCTTAATTTCAAAAATCGGTTGAATTCCCTATTTTGATTCCCTTACCATAATTTAGGTTTCTAGCTTGTGGGGTTTACCGCGTTTCACTTTGAAATTTCTTTCAAACTCGTCTCTGTGGCACCACAATTTAAATCATAGTTATAAAACCTTAGATTAAAATTTGCCATAGTAAGTTTACTCTTACTTGAGTAGTTATCTTTTCCTACTCCACAAACATTACTTGCATCTCAGCAAGTGCTAGCATGGACTTTCCTCAAAACATTTTAATATTTTGCGACCAGTTGATAACATTATAATTATACAAAATAAACAAAAATAAGAAAACAAAAACAATTTATTTTAATTTAATTATATGAACAAAAAAGATAATAAATATGTAAAATTTGAACTATCAATTGAAAAAGAATTGAGAGAAATAAATAAAAAAGAAATAGGGTTTTTTATTAAATCACCCACACCAATAAAAAAAGTTATTAAGAAAAAAGAGGAAAAATATATTTATTATCAAAAGGCACTTTGTGATTTTATTGGAATATTTAATAAAAAATTTATATTATTAGAATTAAAAGATATTTCTGGTAATAGTTTTGAAATAAGAAGATTAAAAGAACATCAAATAAATCAACTTATAAAGATTAATAAATTGGGCGGAAAATCATTTATTTTATTTAGATTGAAAAAAGAAAATAACTTAATAATAATTGTTAAAATCTTTGATTATTTAAATTTCACAGAATTTAATAATAAAAAAAGCATCAGTATTCAAAAAATTAAGAAAATTGGTTATAAAACAAATATAAATGAATTTGCTTCCTTTTTTATTCAATTAATCAATTAGTATGCAAAATTTGATTTATATCTTTCTTGTATGGTTTGATATTTGCATCAATTATTTTTTCAAATTCAGTTCAAGAGATCGAAAAATTAAAATTAAATTTTTCCAATTTATCTATTAATTCAATAATTTTTGATCAGAGATTTTGCTCTAATCAATTTTCAAATTTAATTTTAACTACCGTATCATTATTAAAATTCATTCTTTTAATAAATCAATAATATCGATCTTCTTTAGATGAATCATTATTGGGAATATAATAAAGATTTAATAATCTTTCTCACAAATTATTTAAATTAAAAGATATTTCTTTTCCACGCAAATCAATTTTAATTAATTTTTGTTGTACCAATGATGTCAAAATTTTGTCGACATCAGATTTTGAAATATCAAGTCCTTTTGCAATTTTATTAAGTGATATATTTTCACTTGAATCAAAATTTATGATTGAAATTATCAATAAAACTTCTTGTTCTTTTAAACCTAATAATTTATATTTCTTTAATAATAATCTTTCTTTATTTATTAAATTATCATGTAATAAACTCCCAACATCTATCATAATTATCAACACTCTTTACAAATAATTAACGTCTACTTCCCAAAATAGCTAGTAATCTTAATAGAAATAAAGCAAATATTGCAAGAGTTGCAAGAAGCGCCATCACATAAGTTAAAGCAGCTGCATTAAGAACTTTTTTAGTAGCTTTTTTATCTTCTTCAGTAGTTATAAATCCCATTGTTTGTAATTGTTTTCTTGCTTTATATGAAGCATTATATTCAACTGGTAATGTTACTAATTGAAATAAAGCAGTTGCCCCATAAACAGCAATTCCAGGAACTAAGATTCAAAATACAAATGTTCCAAATGTTGAATTTGATCCAAAAATTAATCCAAAAATTAATAATGTAAATCCAATATTCATCATTACAGAACCGATATTTGAAATTATTCCAACCGGTGGTGCTAATGTATCACGAAATTTAATTCCAAATTCTTTTTTACCTCATTGAATAGCATGTCCAACTTCATGAGCTGCTACTGATGCAGCGGCAATCGAACTTGAATCATAAATACTTGGAGAAAGCATAATATGATTTTTTCTCGGATCATAATGATCAATACCTTCTTTTCCTGCACGTATAACAGTAACATTTGAAATACCATTTTTAGATAGTATATCTCTTGCAACCTGCGCCCCAGTTATATTAGATTTATTAGGAACAGAACTATAATGAATTAGAGTTTTCTTAAATCTATTTGCAACAACAACTTGCATTATAATTAAAAATATTATTAAAATAAATAATATTCAATATCACATATAAAATTCCATTCTTCCTCCAACTTCTATATTTTATATATATACTAATTATATTGATATAAAAACAAAAAATGAAAAAATTTTATAATTTTTACATTTTATTTATTTTGCTAAATTAGATAAATTTTAATTATTAAATTTCATTTTTAAGGTTTTTGAAGGTCTAAAAACAACAGCTTTTTGAGCAGGAATTTTTATTTTTTCCCCTGTTCTTGGATTTCTTGCTTCCCTTGCTTGTCGAGAAACTAATTTAAATTTACCAAATTGCGGAATTGCAAATTCTTCATTTGATTTTAAAGATTTTTCTACATTTATAAAAATCAAATTAAAAATTTCTTGAACATCTTTTTTTGCTATGCTTGTGTTTTTTGAAATATCTTCAAATAAATCTTTTTTATTATTCATACTATTCGTTTATTCCTTTAAAAATTGATTCATGGCCTTACTTGGTTGAACCTTTTTACATGTTATATTATATAACAAATTAAATAATTTTAATTCAATCCCCTTTTTGACAGATAATTCAAAAATAATTTTTATTGATCTTAATCCTTCAATCGTTGAAAAAGTAGATAAAATTTCATCGCTGATCTTATTTAATTTGCCAATTTCATATCCTATAGAAAAATTTCGCGATTTTTTGGAATTACCAGTAAGATATAAATCGCCAATTCCAGCAGGAAGAAAAACAATATCATCATTTGATCCATATAATTTAACAATTTTTCGCATTTCATTTAAAGCTTCCGTAAAAAAATATGCTTTAGAATTCATTTCATATCCTAATCCAGATACAATTCCTAATAAAATTGCTAGAGAATTTTTAATAACAGATAGCGCTTCGACCCCTAATATATCATTAGATGTGATTATTTTTACATAATCATTCTCAAAATAATTTTTTAATTTTTTAGCAATTTTAAGATTTTTAGATGCTAAAACAAACTGTGTCACTTCTTTTTTCAAAATTTCAATTGCAAAGGAAGGTCCTGATAATTTTAATACAGCTAAATTTAACTTTTTTGGAATTTCTTCTTCTATTATCTGATTTAAAAATTTTAATTCAGAATAATCTAAACCTTTTGCTAAATTAACAAAATATGCTGGTTTTTTAATATTTGGTAATATATCTTTTCTAAGTACATTTCGAAAAGTATGTGAGGGGATTGCAAGTAAAATAACATCACAATTCTCTAAGGCTTTTGCAATATTAGTTGTTGCTTGTAATTTTGGATTTAATTTTATCGACCCAAAGTATTTTACATTTTGATGATTATCATTAATATCTTTTATCTCTTTTTCATCAATTCCATAGATTGTAACATTATTATTTTTAGTAGCTAGAAAATTAGCAACCGCTGTTCCAAACGCGCCAGATCCAATAATCGTAAAATTATAATTAATATTTTTCATTATTTTAAATTCTTTCTAAATGTCAATTTAATAGGAACACCTTCAAAATCAAAAATTTCTCTTATTTGATTTTCGATAAACCTTTTATATGAAAAATGAATATATTGAGGATAATTTGCAAAAATAACAAAATTAGGATATTGTTTATTAGAATATGTGATGTAATTTAACTTTATTAATATTCCATTATGTCTAGGTGGAATTTTTAAAATTTGCAAATCATTTAAAAATTGATTCAAAGTTGATTTTTTAATTTCTTTATGTCTATTTTCTCACACTTTTTCAATTAGATTAAAAATATTATCTAAATTCTTTCCTGTTTTTGCAGAAATAAATTCTATTGCCACTCATGGAGCAAATTTAAATTTACGTTTAATTTCATCTTTAATTTTTTTATAATCATCTCCGGAATATAAATCAATTTTATTAACTAGTAAAATTGTTGATTTATATTCAGATTTTAAAATCGATAAAAGTTTTTGATCAATAAATGAAATATCTTGGCTATAATCAATAATTAATAAAGTTATCTGGGAATTTATAATTACAAAATTTGATCTTAATTCCGATAATCATTCAATATCATCAAGTGTTTTTTTATTTTTTTTAATCCCTGCTGTATCAGTAATTTGATATTTTTTTTCATTTATACTTATAAAAGTATCAATAAAATCTCTTGTTGTCCCAGGTTTATCTGAAACAATCACTCTTTTATCATTTAAAATTTTATTTAATAAAGTTGATTTTCCAACATTTGGTTTTCCTATTATTCCTACTTTTAAAAAATCATCTTTCTCATCTAAATTTATAAAATTTAATTTTTGAATTATTTTATCTAATAAATTATTTACATTAATTCCATGAATAGATGATATAGGAAAAAAATCCTTAATTCCAAGCTGATAAAACTGATCTATATTTAAATTTATTTCATTTAAGTTATCTGATTTATTAATGACCAATATTATAGGTTTTTTATATTTTAAAATTTCTTTTGCGATTATTCTATCTTCATTTAATAAATTTTCTTTTTTTGATACAACCATTAAAATAAGATCTGCTTCTTTTAAAGCAATCTTTATCTGTGAATTAATATCATTTTGAAAAGAAATTTTATTCTTTTTTGAATATCCACCCGTATCAATCAAAAGAAATTCTTTATTTAATCAATTACATTTTTGATAAATTCTATCTCTTGTTACTCCTTCTTGATCAAATGTAATTGAAATTTTTTTACTTAGTAATCGATTAAAAAGAGTTGATTTCCCAACATTTGGTCTTCCAATAATCAAAACTTTAGGCAGATTCATCATTTTTATCAATCTCCAAAATTTTTGCTTTAATTAAATTAAAAACTTGGTCATAACTTTTATTTGTAGTATCTATTTTTATTGCATCTTTTGCTGGAATTAATGGAGCTAATTTTCTATTTTTGTCATTTTCATTACGTTCTTTTATTTTTAATAAAATCTCATCATACTTTAAATTTTTAAATTTATTTTTAATTTCTAAAAATCGTCTTTTCGCTCCCTCTTCATCGCTTACAGTAAGAAAAAATTTAATTTTTGCATCAGGAATAACAACTGTACCAATATCTCTTCCTTCAACGACAAATCCTTTTCTTCGTAAGATTTTTTTTTGAATCTTTGTTAAATAATCTCTTACAAATTGTAATTGTGATAATTTTGAAGATAAATCTGAAATTTCTTGCAATTCTAATTCTAAAGGATCATAAGAAAAATTTTTAATATCAATTTTATTATTTTGATATCTAAATTTTAATTTCCTTAAATTTCTTTTTAAGCTTTCTTGGTCATAATTATTTCTATTCGAAAATAATGCAACTAAGCGATACATTTTACCCGTATTTAAAAATTTCATTTTTAAATCTAAAGAAAGTGCTAAAGCTAAAGTTGATTTTCCTGTAGCTGCATAACCATCTATTGCTATATTATAATTATTAAAATTCATATAAAAACACCTAGTAAAATTATATTTAAAAAAATAATCATCAAAAAAAATCAATTATGTTTTTTTTGTGAAATTTTAATATTAAAATTTAATTTTTTTATTTTATTGATTAACTCATAATCATAAACTAAAGATTTTATTTTTAAAACATCTTGATCTTTTAATAAAAAAACTAATTTATTTAAGTTTTTATTATACAAATTAATATATTTTTCTTCTAAATCTTTATTATTTTCCAATCTCAAATTTCCTAAAAAATTTAAAGATTCCGCCTTTTCTTTTTCAACAAATAACTTACTAATATTTTTTAATTTAAGGTTTAAATCTTCATTGATTTTCATATTATGATATTCACTTCTTTTAAATAAAATCTTGTTTTTTAGATTTTTTGTTTCTTCCTTAATATAATTTTGATTAATAAATCTAAAATAATTTAAATTTTTTTTAAAATCAAAAAATATTTTTTGTTCATTTTCAAAAAAAATATTTTTAAAAGATTGATTTAAATTTTCTACTAAAATATTGTATTGAAATGGATTATTATTTAAATTCCTATCAATATTTAAGATTAGATATTTTTCCTCTGATGTTAATTCTATTCCCTTTATTTTCACTTACAATTTCCTAATTTATTTCAATTAAATATTTAATAATTTTCTAATTTGATTTTGATGAAAATCAATTGTCTTAAAATTAAAATATCTATTGTTCTCCTTTTTATTTTTATATATCAAAAAAGTTGGTACTTTTTCAACTTTAAAAAATTTATTTTCATCATCATCTCATAATTTTTCTTCATCGACATCAATTTTTAAAAAAGAGATTTTATCAGCGTAATTTAATTTTAATTTATCAAAAACTAAATTTGACATCTTGCATTCCCCACATCAATTTGCTGAAAAATAAGCAAAGACTATCTCTTCTTTTTCAATTAATTGCTTTAATTCAAAAATTAAGTTATTAGAAATATTCGACTTCATTATAAACCTCTTCATCAATTAATTTATAGCGATTATTATTATTTTTTTGATCAGAGATTATCTTATATTTAATTAAACTTCTTAATATTAAATATGCTTGATTATAATCAATCCCCATATAAGATTGAATTATTTGCAAATTTATCTCTTTTTTTTCAGATAAAATCATTTTTGCTGTCTTTAGTAAAAAATCATCTTTATCTAAAATTTCCTCATTTATATCTTCTTGATTCATTTTATCATTCATATTATTTTCAATTAACCTTTGTTTATTTCTTAAATTATAAAAATTTTTTAAATAAATATTTATTAATTTTAATTCCTGATCTGAAATAACTATCTGTTGACAATGAATTAATTCATTTTGATTTAAAATGACAAAATCTCCAATTGAAAATAATTTATCAATTTCTTTATTTTTGAAAAATTGAAAATTTGATAAATTAGTATCTTGAAAAAATAAAATTCGTTGTTCGTTTTTAAATAAATTTATATCAATCTTTTCTCTAATATTATTAGATATTTTTTCTGCCAACAAAATTGGATAAATTCCATATTTCTCACCTTTTGCAATTATTTTTATAAATTTATTAATAATAGAATTATCATTATTTTCTAATACATTTTTTAATTCAGAAATTACCAAAATTATTTTAGGAATTCTTTCATTTTCATCAATTAGTAGATTATTATAATGATCAAAATTATTAGCTTTTTTTTGTTTAAAAATTTCTTTTCTTTGATTATAAATATCAATCATTTCGTTTAATGAATAATTTTTAGATAAGTTATTTTCAAAAAAAAATGGAAAATTTAAATCATATTTTAAATCAATATCTTTTTCTAAAAAAATTTTAAATTTTATCTCATCAGAATTTTTTTTTAAAACAATAGATGTAATTAGATTATTAATAAAATTAGTTTTATCTTTTGCTTTTGCTAATATAAATAATTTTGATAAAGACTTATAAATTGGTTTATTTTGATAATCTTGTCCTAATATCAATTTTTCTTCAATAAAATCATTATTCATTTTTTGATAAAAATATTTAAAATTTGAAATATTAAAATAGGGATTTTTTATCTCTAAAATTAATTTTTTTTGATTAATTTTATTAATATCAAACCGATAATCTATTTTATAAAAAAATTTACTAAAATGACTTTTAAATTTATATAAATCTTTTATATTAAAATTTTTAAAAAGAGTAATTACAAAAGTAGAAAATGTCGAGCAACTATTTACTTCACTAATTTTTCCTGGAAAATCAACATTTCTCAAAATATAATTAATTTTTCGCTGATATTTTTCACTTGAATCATCATTATCTATCTTTTCTTTTTGATTTTGCAATAAAAAAAAAGGAAATTTAGTATTTATCTCGTTTTTTTTTTGAATATCAACTTCCTCTATTTCCTTTTTATCTTCAATTTCCTCTAAATTATTTATCTCGTTTTTTTTTAAATTATCTTCATCTAATTCTTCACTAATTTCATTTTCGTATTCAAAATCAGAAAACAATTCATCAGAATCATTAGAATTATTATTTTGCTTTAAATCATCATTTAAATCATTATTATCAAATTTTAATGAATAAGATTTTTTATTTTTATCATTAATATCAATATCAATTTTTTTCTCTAAATTTAATTCTTCTAATTTTTGTTTTAATTTTTCTGTTTCAAAAATATTTTCAAATAAAAATTGCGCTGTATTTGTTTGAAGATCTAAATTTTCATCTAAAAAATCTTCTCCTTTTTTTTCAGATAAAATTTTATTTTTAATTTTTGAAAGACGAGTATTTTCTTCTAAAAGATCAAAATTATCTGATTTTTTATTTAAAATCTCACTATTTTCAAAACTTTCACTTTGTAAAGAAATCTCATTTTTTTTATCCCTTTTAAAAGTATTTTTAAAATAATTTGAAATCGTATTTAGACTTGATGAAAAAAAATTTTTTTTATTTTTATTATTTTTATTAACCATTTTACTTAATTTAACCCCCAATAATTAAATTATATTTGCTTAATCTTTATTATTATAGTCGGAATTTTCTTAATTGACAAACGTAATATTTTATTAATTCTTTTTATTATGATCGATTGAACTCGATTTAAGATAAAATCATCACGATTTTCTTCAATTATCAATTTAATCTCATTCTCTAAATTTTGCATTAATTTCTCTTGATTTTTAATATAAATTAATCCCCTCATTTGAATATCTATATTTGAAATTATCTTAAAATTTTCTTCTTTACTGACAACACATCCTATTGTAAGTAATCCATCTTTTCCTAGAGCTTGTCTTTGTGTAATTATTTCACTATCTATAAGTTCATCATTCATTCCTTCTATTATTTGTTCTCCAACTTCTTTTATTTTGCGAACAATACCTAAATTATTCCCATCATTTATCTCAAAAATCTCCCCATTTTCACAAATAATAATCTGATTATCCTTATAGCCGATTGATTTTAAAATTTTCTTGGCTTCAATAAATTCTTTAAAAAATCCTTTTACTGGCATGAAAAATTTTGGCTTTAATAAACCAATATAATTTTTTAAATCATATTGAGTCGGATGAATCCAAATTTTATCATTTTCACTCAAAATTAATGTTTTAGGATCAATTTTTGAAACCTCACTTGTGATATTTTGAAATATAGCTTCGTTACCTGGTTGTGGTTCTGATGCAAAAATAAAAATATCTCTTTTTTCAATTTCTAAATTATAAATATTATCTTCAATTAGACTTGCTTTTACACGATGATAAAGATTAGATCTTGTTCCCGACATTATAATAATTATTTTTTCTGCTGGGATTGAACTTTTTAATTCTGATGCTTTCTTAAGATCAAAATAAGGAATTCTTTTTGCTTGCATCATTAATTTAATTAATTCTAAAAACTCAACATCAAATATATAAATATCTCTTTTATATTCTTTTGCTAAATTAATAATCTCAACTATATTAATAATATTATCTTCATAAATAGTTATAAAAATTCTTTTCTTTTCATCAAAATATTTTTCTATATGATTGCTTATTTTGTAAAGAGGATATATCGAAGAATTACGATTCATATTTAATGAATCAGATATAAATAAAAGATTTTTTTCGATTGTATATTTTTTTATATGATCAAAAATTGATATATTGTATTCTTCAATGTAATCAAAAATATATGATGAAAAATAAAAAATATTTCCATCAGTTGTATTAAAAACATATCCCAAAGTCCCTGGGCAAGAGGCATTTAAGTCCACAACCCTTATTAAAATATCATCTATTTTTACTGATTTATTTTCAGATATTATATTTTTATTTGCTTTTTTTATCTGAAAATTATTTTTAAAAAATACATCCAAAGATTTAATTGTAATATCTGATCCGTAAATAGGAATTTTAGGAAATAAATTTAATATTTGTAAAATTGCACCTATCATGCTACGATTTGGAGAAGATAAAAAAATCCCTTTTATTTTATCTGCATTTTCCTTTAAATAATCAATTTTAGGAATATAATAAT
This sequence comes from Candidatus Hepatoplasma scabrum, assembly GCA_027925325.1. GTDB lineage: Bacteria > Bacillota_I > Bacilli_A > Mycoplasmatales > Hepatoplasmataceae > Hepatoplasma > Hepatoplasma scabrum. The sequence goes on along the minus strand of AP027133.1, from coordinate 86,039 downwards.
TTATTCCTAATAATGGATAAAAAGGTTCGGATACACCGGCATCTAAAATAAATATTTTAGAATCGATTTCTAAAACATATAAATCTTTTGCTTTTTCATCCAGGCCTCCTAGACCTAATAATCTAATTTTCGCCATTTTTATTCCTTTTTAAAATATCTAATTGCTTTCTAAAATAAGAAGGTAATTTTGCTGTATAACATTTTTTATTACTTTCATAATCATAAAAACAAATTTTATAAGCATGTAAGAACTGACCATAAATATTATTACTTTTTATTTTTCTACCATAATCAAAATCATTTAAAATAGGAGTATTTAAAAATTTCAAATGAACACGAATTTGATGTGTTCTTCCTGTTTTTAAAATTAATTTTAAATAATCATAATTTGTAAATCTTTTAATAACTTCATACTCAGTAATCGCATATTTACTATTTTTATTAGTTACCGTCATCAATTTTCTATTATTAACATTTCTTCCAATTGGAGCATCTATTATTCCCTTTTTAGATGGAAGATTCCCGTTGGTTATTGCTAAATATTCTTTATATATTTTTCGCTCTTTAAATTGTTTTTGCAAATAATTAGCAAAATTATCATTTTTGGCTATTATTAGCACGCCAGAAGTATTTTTGTCAATTCTATGAACAATTCCCGGTCTTTTAGTTTCAATATTAGCTAAATCACTCCTTAATGAAATAAGAATATTAACTAAAGTATCATCTCTACTTCCAGATCCAGGGTAAACAGATAAGTTAGATGGTTTATTAATTACAATATAATCATCTGTTTCAAAAATTATATCAATTAATTCCGAATTGTATCATTTATTTAAATTTTGATTATCTTCTTGATCTAAAAAAAGATCGCTAATTTTTATAATTCCGTTCCCTTTTAAAAGATATCCGGATTTTGTTATTAATTTTCCGTTAACAAATATTCCTTTTTTCTTAATTAAATCACTAATTTTACTTCTTGTTAATTGTATTTGTTGATCTTTTAATATCTCAATTAAATATTTATCAATCCGGATCGATTTTAAATTTGTAAAATTAAATTCCATATTTTAAAAATCAATTAAAGTCAAAAGTTTTTTATATTTTTCCCGTTTAATTTTTTCTTTTTCAATTAATTCTTTTCTTGCATTTTTAATAAATCCATTATTTTTCAATAAATCATTAGAACGATCATATTCAAATCGAAAATGTTGTATTGCTTTTGCTTTTAAATTCGAAGTTGACTTTAAATCTTTCTCATAAAACTTATAAAAAATTGCCCCGATATTTTTTGAAATATAAATATCATTAAATTTCATTTCCCTATTTTCATTTACAAATTTAAAATTATAATTATTTTTTAAAAATTGAATAATATATTTTTTTTGATTTAAATTTAAATTTTTACTCAATATCAATATTTGATAATTTTTTTTATAATTTGAATCTGAATTTATTTTTCGCAAAACCTTTAAAATAACGATTACTTTTTTAATTATATTAAAATTAATTTTTAAATTACTAATAGTATTTGAATTTAAGTAATCTTCTAATAAAATTGATTTCTTAACTTTGATATTATTTTTTAAAGATTGATAATTTTTCTCTGTAAGAAATGGAATAAATGGGTGTAAAACAATTAAAATTTGTAAATAAATATTTAAGGCATTCTGATATTTATTTTCATTTACATCATTTTTTAAAAGTTCAAGATAATTACTAGAAAAATCTTCTAGTAAGAAGGTAGAAATATTATTAAATATAATAGTTAAATTATATTTTTCAAGATTATTTTCAATTAAAAGAATAAGTTTTCTTAATTTGTAAATTAAATAATTATCCAAAAAATTTAATTTTAAATTAGAAAACTCAAGACGTTCAACTTTTTTATCTTTCAATAATCTTAATAATAAATTATTAATGTTAAATAACTTATTATTAAGATCTCAAGAAAAATTTATTTTATTTTCATTAAAATTAAGATCATTACCAGCAGTTGAATTTGCTAATAAAAAAAAGCGCAATGAATCTGATCCTCATTTATTAATAACATCAATTGGATTTATTCCATTATTTAAAGATTTAGACATTTTTTTGCCATTTTTATCACGAATTAAACCATGAATTATAACATTCTTAAAAGGGTATTTGTTTTCAATTTCAATTGCTTGCAAAACCATTTTTATAACTCAGAAGAAAAGAATATCACTACCTGTAAATAGTAAATCAGATAAATATTCATTATTTTTAGATTTTTCAATTATTTTATTATTTTTAAAAATAATCGGTCAAAGAGATGAAGAAAATCAAGTATCTAAAACATCTTGATCTTGAATTCAATTTTTTCCAGGTGAATCTTTTTGAACTTTAATTTTATCTTTAAAATATCAAACAGGAATTTGATGACCTCATCATAATTGACGTGAAATACATCAGTCTTCCATGTTTTTTAGTCCTTTTTGATATTCTTTTAAAAATCTCTTTGGATAAAAATTAAGTCCTATTAAATCTTTTTTTAAAATATTAGTTGATAATTTAGATGATCTTAAAAATCATTGTTTTGAAATTAGAGGTTCAATAATTGTCCCTGATCTTTGAGAATAAGAGACATAATTTATATAATTATCATCAATTTTTTCAATTAAATCTCTTTTAGATAGATCCTCAATAATTTTTTTTCTCGCTTCATATCGATCCATATTTACGTATTTTAAGCATTTATCATTCAATGTGCCATTTTTATTTAAAATATTAATAAAATTTAAATTATATTTTTTTCCTAAATCATAATCATTAAAATCATGAGCAGGCGTAACTTTCATGATTCCTGTTCCAAAATTAATATCAACATATTTATCACTAAATATTTTTAATTTTTCTTGATTTAAAGGATTTACCAAATATTTATCAATAAAATTTTGATATCTCTTATCTTTAGGATTTATAAATATAGCGGTATCACCAAAAATTGTTTCAGGTCTTGTTGTTGAAATTATTAAATATTTCTTTGGATCTTCTAATAATGGATAACGAATATAATATAATTTCGATTTTGTTTCTTTTCTTTCAATTTCAATATTTGAAATAGCTGTTTGTAATTTTATATCTCAATTTATAATCTTAGTATCTTGATATATTAAATTTTTATGATAATAATCTATAAAAACTTCATTAATTAAATCATTTACATCACCATCAAGAGTAAATTTATATTTATCAAAATTTAAACAAACACCAATTTTATATCATTGTTTAAAAATGTTTTTTTCATAAAAATTTTTTCAGTTTCAGATTTTTTTTAAAAAGTCCTCTTTTCCAATCTGGAAACGATTTTTGCCTGTTTCTTCAAAAACTATTTTTTCTATTTTAGCTTGCGTTGCAATTCCAGCATGATCTGTACCAGGATATCAAATTGCATTGTATCCTTTTAATCTTTTATATCTTATTAAAAGATCGGGAAAATAAAGATCTCAAGCATGACCTAAATGTAATTCCCCCGTAACATTAGGTGGAGGGAGAATTATCGTAAAAGTTTTATTATTTTTATTTTTATCAATAAAAAAATTATTTTTCTTTCAAAAAGAATAAATTCTCTCTTCAAATTCTAATGGATTATATATCTTTTTTATTGATTTTTTTTCTTCCATATTTTAAATTAAAATTTTTATATGCGGTGGTCTTTTTTTAAACGACTATAAAGTTCATCAAATGTCGCAACAGGAATAATTTTTAAATTCTTTGTAACTTCTTTTGGCAAAGTATCAACGTCTCGTAAATTTTCCTTTGGAATATAAATCGCTTCTAAACCTGATCTATAAGCTGAAATAGATTTTTCTCTTAATCCACCAATTGGTAAAATTTTACCTCTCAAAGTAATCTCTCCTGTCATACCTATTTTTTCAGAAACAGGAATCTTTCTTAAAGCAGAAATTAAAGAAGTAGTAAATGTTACACCGGCTGAAGGACCATCTTTTGGTGTCGCTCCATCTGGAGAATGAACATGAATATCAAAATCTTTGAAAAGGTTTTTATTATCTTTAAAATCTGTCTTTATATCAAATTTTTTATAATTTGATTTGATATAAGAATAAGCAATTGATGCTGATTCTTTCATTACATCTCTGATTTGTCCTGTTAAAATTAAATTCCCTTTTCCCGGAAAAAGAGTAACTTCGATTGGTAAAATATCACCACCATAGGCTGTTCATGCAAGCCCATTTACAGTTCCAATCTGTGGTACATCTTCTTTTCTTGTAAAATTAAATATTATCTTTCCTAATAATTTAGTAATATGCTTTTTATTAATTCTATAAACACCGTTACTTTTTAATTCCCCATCCAAACTCATTACTAAAATTCCACGAGCAAGTTTCTCAAGCGTACGTTGAAGTTGTCTTACCCCGGCTTCCATTGTATAATGGCGAATAATAAATTTTAAGGCATCATCATCAATTTTAAAATTTCTTACTTTTAAATTTGTTTCACTAACTACACGAGGAATTAAGAATTTCTTTGCTATCTCAACTTTTTCAAGTTCTGTATAAGAAGTTATTTCAATTTTTTCTAAACGATCATATAAAGGTTCAGGAATATCTTTTACGTAATTTGCTGTTGCAATAAAAAAGACATTAGATAAATCATATTCTTCTTCTAGGTAATGATCTTGAAATTTATTATTTTGCTCATAATCTAAAACTTCAAGCATCGCTGATGCTGGATCTCCTCTAAAATCAGAAGACATTTTATCAATTTCATCTAATAAAATAACCGGATTTGTTGTTCCGGCTTTACGCATTGCTTGAACAATTTTCCCGGGCATTGATGCAATATAGGTACGACGATGACCTCTTATTTCTGATTCATCTTTTATACCACCTAAAGAAATTTTAATAAATTTACGATCAAGCGCTCTAGCAATTGATTTTGAAAGTGAAGTTTTTCCTGTTCCGGGAGGACCTATTAAAGATATAATAGCACCTTTTGAATCAGGATTACTTTGTTTTACAGCAAGATATTCAATAATTCTCTTCTTTGGTTCCTCAAGACCATAATGATCTTCATCAAGAATTTTTTTTGCTTTTACAATATCAATTTTTTCATTATCCTTTTGTCATCATGGAACATTCATTATTCAATCTAAATATGTACGAATAATTCCGGCTTCAGGAGCAGAACTTGGTGTATTTTCAAGTCTACCAATTTCCTTTATGATTTTAGTCTTAATATTTTCAGGATAAGGATTTTGTTCGGCTCTTTTCTTAAGCGTTTTAATATCGTTTTCTTCTCCTGACATTTCATCAAGTTCTTCTCTTATCGCTTTTAATTGCTCTCTTAAATAAAATTCTTTTTGCTGTTTAGTAAATTTTTCTCTTACTCTTGTATTAATATCACGAGCGATATCTTCATTTACTTGTAAAGAAGTCTGTAAATTATCTAATAATATTTCTAATCTTTTTTCAACATTATTTTCACTTATTAATTCAAATTTTTCTTCATTTGTAAGATGTAAAATATTTGCAATTGAATCAGAAAAAGCTCCAGCAGGTGCTTGAAATAATGGTTCCATATTATCGGCTTTTAATTTAAGTTGATTCATTCTTTGCAAAATTAAATTACGAATTTTATTTTTTAAATCAAGTGATTTTGATGAATCTATATTTACATCTTTTAAATCAGTAAATTCAGCTAAAAAATTACCAGGAGATTTTTCAACAAAATCGATAATTTTTACACGTTTAAGACCGCTAAAAAAGATATTTATTGTATCTTCTTTTTCAACAATATTACCAACAGAAGCAAAAGTTCCATATTCTAAAATTTTTAATTTCTTAGAATTTTTCTTTGTACTTTTATTATCAGCAAAATTATCAATTTCATAAGAAGATGTGATAATAACATTTAAATCACTTTTCTGAAAATTTTTAATGAAATCTTCTGATAAATACTCTTTTTTAAATCCTAGACTTGTAACAAAATTAGGAAATAAAATATTTCCCTTTGTAATTATTAACGGTAATTTTTTATTTAAAGACATAATTTTTTTATTTAAAATCCTTATTTCAATTTGTTTATCAATGTATTTATTAATTTTTGATATACTAAAGAATTTCTAATTGTTTCTTCAGGAATTTCCTTTTTAACATCTTCTACTTTAATATTTTGATCTTTAGAAATTTTATTATATTCCTTTTCTAAATCATCTTTTGAAATTTCAATTTTAAAATCTTTAAGTAATTTTGAATAAATTAAACTATTTTCAATTTTATTTTTTACATTTGATTTTAAATTTGTTTTTTTGAAATTATCTTCATCTGTCCCAAGCATTGCAAAATAATCTTTTACTTGCATTCCCTGTTGTTTTAAACGATCTTTAAAGTTTTCAAATTCCTTTTCTAACTCTTGCTCAATTAATTCGATAGGTATTTCTATATTTGTTTTTTCTAATTTTTTAACTTCATCTAAAAATTTACTAAAAAAATTATCATTTGCTTCTTGAATATTTCTTTCGCTTAACATTTTTTCAATTTTTTTATGAAATTCTTCTATTGATTTTATTCCAATTTTCTCTAATTTTTCAGTCAATTTTTTATCTGATAATTTTTCTTCTTGGAATACTTTATTAATTTTAACACCAAAAACAGCATTTTTGTTAGATAAATTTTTTACAGGATATGTTTCGGGGAATTTAACATTTATATTTTTGCTGTCTCCAACTTTAAGATTAATCAACTGATTTTCAAAATCTCCAATAAAAGAATTTGAACCAATTTTTAATTCATGATCCTTAGCTGAACCACCTTCAAATTCTTTTCCATCAACCTTTCCATTAAAATCAATAATAACGATATCATCTTTTTTAATTTGATAATTTTTGTCTAATATTTCCTTTTTATCAATTAAAAAATTATCCATTTTTTTAAGTTCTTTTTTAATATCATCAGAAGTTACCTTTTCATTTTGATATTTTATTTTTAAGTCATCGAAATTACCTAATTTAATATTAGGAAATAAAACTCCACTAAAATTTATTTCAACTTCATCATTTGTTATTTTTCTAACTTCTAATTTAGGTCCGGAAATTACATTATGTTTCTTAAATTCCTCAATGATCTTATCATAGTTGCTGTTAATAATTTCATCAACACCTTTATTTCATATTTGTTCTTGACTAATATGTTTTTTTGCAATTTCAATCGGGATTTTTCCTTTACGAAAACCTTTTAATTCCAATTTATTAATTAGATCATTATTAACCTTTTTTAAAATATTAGTTCAGTCTTCTTCTTTTAAGATTAATTTTATGTTTATATTATTATTTTCTATATTTATGTCTATTTTTTTCATTTTTCTCCTTAATATTTAAAAAACATTAAAAATTCTTTTACTTTTTATATTATACAATATCGGAATATTTATACTATTTTTTTAAACTTGTCTTTATTAAAAAAATATCTATCTCAGAAATAAAAGAATCATAATTTGAAATTTTATTCTTAATTGATTTTTGTAATTCATTATTTTTGAAAAAAATTGCAGAAATATATAAAGCTTTTAAATAAAATAAATCTTTATTATTTTCTTTCTCTCTTAATTTTAAAAAATAAAACATTTCAAGAATTAAAAAACTAAAATTCTTTATTACTGGATCTTTAAATAAAAAATCTTCAATTAATTTTGAATCTTTTGCAAATTCCTTACTAAAATAAAAGTTTGTAACTTTACTTAAATCAAAAAGTTCCTTTTTACCATCATTAAATAATATATCTATATTTTCTTTAATTTCTTGTCTTTTAAATATTAATAATAATTTTAATTTTAAAAGATCTGATACTTTATCATTTAAAAAAAAATTTTTAAAGTCAGAAAGATATTTTTTCAAATTGAAATTATCAAAATTTTCTATAATTTCAAATTTTTCAAAAAAATCAATTTTATCATTATTTAAAAAATTTAAATACCAATAAATTGAAAAGGAATTATATTCTTTATTATTTTTTAAATTAGCAAAAATAATTTTTTCAAAATCAAAAAGCTTAGCTTCTACATCAAGAGGAACATAAGGCATTTTTAATTCATCAACAATTAATTTAGAAGCTTTGCTATATTCTTTTTTATTAATAAAATTTTCAATTTTGAAAATTAAATGATTATAATAATTATTTTTCTCCATTTTATTAAAATCCAAAACTTTATTAATAAAAAACAAATTATGGCGCCCACAAGAGGATTCGAACCTCCGACCCCATGCTTAGAAGGCACGTGCTCTATCCTGCTGAGCTATGTGGGCAATACACAAAAAAATTATACATTATTTATAATAAGAAAAATAGAACCTAAATTTTAATTTTTTAAAAAATTAAATATAAATATGCTCTAAATTTAGAATTCTGCCATCCTTAATTTCAATGATTCCATAGCTTGCTTTATTATTACCACGAGGATAAGTTATTGATCCGGGGTTGAATCTAATTATTCGATTTTTTTCCTCAATTATAGCAATATGATCGTGACCATGAATAATTAATTTTACTTTTAAAAGTTCACCCAATTTATATAATTTTTTAAAATCTATCTTTTCTCAAAAGCTTTCAAATAAATGTCCATGAGTCAAAAGAATTTTTACTTTTTCAATCTCTAATTCTTTTATCTCATCTAAATGGAAATAATCTGCATTTCCCGTTACATAATAATCAAAATTTTTCTTTATAAGACTTTTATCATTTTTTTGTAGATCACCACAAAAAATTTTAAAATTGGCATCAGAATTATCATTTAATATTTTATTCATTAAATCTATGTTTCCATGAACATCTGAAATAATTAAAACTTTCATAATTTATTTAAACCTTACCTATCTATTTTAAATTATAAAAATTATTTAATAAAAAGAAATAAAAAAAATAATTTAATACTAATTTAAATAAATTAAAAAAAATTGTAATAAAAAATAATTTTGCAAAATTATCAAAAATAATTTGATAATCAAAATTATAATAGGCGGGGGTAAATATAAAAATATTTGCAAAAGATAAAATAATAGTTAAACAAAAAAATAATAAAAAATACATAAAAAAAATAAGTTTTTTAGATTTTATTTTTTTTAAAAAAAAGTTTTCAAAAAATAATTGAAAAATAATAACAATTACATTAAGAAAAACAAGAAATGTAATTCCAATTATTTCTCCTCCTACAAAGAATAAAATAAAGGGAGCAATAATTGCAATGAAAAATGTATACACTACTTTTGTATATTTAAGTGATAATAAAATTATTGCAACAGAAAAATCTAATTTTAGAAAAGTGGCAGGAATTGGAATTTGAATTATTATAGCAAAAAAAGTAAGAGCCAAAAACATTCCAGCCGTTGCCAATTTTTTAAAATTCTCTATCTTCGTATTTTCCATTATCTTTAATTAATTTTAAAAAATTAACTTAATTATAAATTAATAATATAATAATAATTATATGAAAGCTAATATAGTAATAGAAATTCCTAAGAATTCAAAAGTTAAATATGAAATAGAGGATGGACGTTTAAAAGTTGATCGCATATTATATGGCGCAATGAATTATCCAGCAAATTATGGTTATTTTGAAGAAACTTTAGATTGAGATGGAGATCCTTTAGATGCACTTATTATTTCTGATCAACAATTTTTACCAAAAAGTATTGTTCCAATCAGAATAATTGGCGCAATCAAAATGATCGATGCGGGCGAAACTGATACAAAAATACTTACAGTTGTTGACGTAGACCCAAGATTTGATAATATTAATAAATTAAATGATTTAAATAAAAATCTTCTATTGGAATTTAAAGACTTTTTTGAAAATTATAAAAATTTGCAAAATAAAAAAGTTGAGATATTAGGATTTGAAGATATAACTTTTGCTAAAAAAGAATTAGAAGAAGCAAAAAATATTTATAAAGAATTTCATCATTTAGAAAAAAGTGAATTTATCAAAATAATGAAGAAAAAATATCCCAATAAATACAAATAAAATTCCCTAATCGGGAATTTTTTTTTATTTCATAATATAATAAATAATATATGAATTCTAAAAATAATAATTTTAATGATGATGATAAAAATGATTATAAATCAAATGAGTTAGTTGCACAAATCAATTTTATAAGCGAAAAAATCAAAAAAGATAGAAAAAAAAATTTTAAATATAATAAGCCGATTATTATTAATTTTGCTGGAAAAAAGGGAAGTGGAAAAACTTATTATTTAAATTATTTATTAACAAAATTAAATATCAAAAAATCAAAAGTCAAAAAAATAGATTGTAAATCATTTGAACAGAGACATTTTCGATATCCTTCATTTGAAAAAGATATCTTCGGTTATCGAGGAAAATTAGTTTCCTTTCTTTCTGAAATTAGGAATCTTTATTATTTAATAGCATTAATTTGAATATCATTTTCATTTATTTTAATTATTTTAGATCAAAGTCAAACGATGACGATATTATGAATTTTCATCTCTGCAATCTTAATAATTTTTGTTTTACCTATTATTCCCTTATTTTTTAATAAAAAAGATATTTATATATTTGATGAAATAAATCGAATGTCAGATGAAGGAAAAGATGTTGAAATTGCTGTTTACCGTTTCATATCTGAATTTAAAGAAAAAAGCGAACAAGGAAAATTAAGTAAAGGATTTTTAAATTTAATAAATATTGATTATAAAAAAATTATTATTATTGAAACTGATTCTGAAGATAAATTATTTAATGAGGATTTAAAATATATTGATTATGTGATAAATGTTGAGCGAAAAGAAATAGAGAATATTAAAGTAATTAGAAATGAATTAATCAAAAAAACAAGCGATAAAAATGAATTTGAGGCAGCAAAAAAAGAATTAAGTGATCAGTTAATTTCATATTATATTGAAAAAAATAATTACAATTTAAGAATGTCAATTTTAGAATTAAAAAAAATAATAAAATTTTACCTTCAATATGATAAATTGAGTACTAAAGAAACCAAACTATCTTTAAATACAATTATTGTCATTTATAATCTTTATAAAAATGAAAAAGATTGAAAATTATTCAGAGAACTTTTTGATCACTTTCATAAAAAACACTTTTTAAATGATGAAGAATTCAAAAAACTTCTAATAAGAATTAAAAATAGAGCTCATACAGAAATATTATTTAATAAGTTATTAAAAGACAATTTCATTATTTCGATCGATAACGTCTTCAAAAAAGAATTAAATCCAATTGTTGAAGATATTGCTAAATTATATATAAGAGAAAATATTTTTAAAAATTATGAATTAGATAATACAAAAGATTTTCTAAAATTAATTAAGATGCTTAATGTAAAAATAAAAAATGATGAATTAACTTTTATGATTTTAATAGAAGATTTATTAAAAAATCAATTTGAGTATCAAAGTAAATTTTTTGATTTTATAATAAAAAATGAAAATAAATTAACTTTTAATTTACGTTCTTTTATTTTTGGTAAAATTAATGACCCAATAATAAATTGAAAATATCAGATTTTAAATGAAAATTTTAAACAAATTTTGAATAATGTTCTTCCTTATTTTAAAGAACTCTTTATTGCTGTTCAAAAAAATAATTTAAAACCATTATCAGATTATGTTACAAAAAATAAAAATGAAAAATTAATTCAAATACCTTATTTTTATTTTCCAATTTTTCAATCAAAATATTTTAGTATTGAAAATAAAATAAAATATATTAATAAAAATTTTTCAATAATTTTAAGAAAATACATAATCTCAAATAATTATAATTATCAAAATAACCTTTTATTTGATGAAATTTTAGAAGCAGGAAATATAAATGAACAAGAATTAAGATCTTTATTATTAAAAATTGAAAATAAAGATGAATATAAAAATACCTTAATTATCTTAAATAAAAGTAAAGTCAATAAAAAAATAGAATTAGATAAATTAACTCTTTTTCAATTTATAAACGATGACAAAATTGAAATAAGAAGAAGTAAATTCAATAAAATTTAATAATCTTTATTAAATTTTATTTTTCCTTTTTCATAGCGATTACCAGAAATTTTATTTAAATTAAATAAATGCATTTTTTGAAAAAAATAATAATCTTTTATTCCATATTCATCATGAATATTTTTTAAAAATAAATCTTTATTAATTCATTTGTTATATAAATCATTTTCTTCTAAAAACATTTCAATCTGTTTTTTAAATAAAAGTTGAATATCTTTTCCAGAAATTTTTGCTTTTTGTTCTTTTTTAAAAATTATTGGTGATCTAAAAGAATCAAATTTATTATTAAATTTTTCTGAATATTTTTTTGCAAAAAAATAGTAATGATGTTCATTTAAGAAAGGATAATTAAAATTATTCTTTTCTTTAAATTTTGAAATATCACAAATTATATTATCATCATTTAAGAAAAAATTATTTACTTTTTCATATATTAAATCAGCAATATATGAAAAGTATAAAAATTCTTTTTGATCCTTATAATAAGAAATCATATATTTTCCCGCAGAAAGAGAAAAAATCTCATTATAATTAAAAAGCATTCCTTCAATTGCCCTTCTACTTAATTTTGGAAAATATTGTTTATAAATTGAAATTATTTCCTCAATTTTATATTTTGTATAAGGTTTAAAATAAGCCTTTGCAATAATATCTACCTTATCTTTTCTTGTGATTATATCTTTAAATTCAAATTGCTTTCAAAAAGGCAAGATTAAATTATCTTTAAAATCTAAAATATTTAATTTAAAATAGTTATTTGATTTTAAAAAATATCTAGCATTTGATTTTAAAATTAAAGATTTTTTAACTATTTTGAAAAAATTATTATTATAACTAAATTTGAAAGAAATATCCTCAATCTCTTGTTCTAATTGTTTTTTATAAAAATTACATTCAATTTTAAAAAACTTAGAAATAAATTTAAATTTATTTCTTCTTACATAAAAATCAATAAAAAAATTATTCTTTTCTTTTTTATTAAAACTAGATATAAATTTAATTAAAATTTGCCTTATTCTCTCTTTTGTTAATCCAAATTCCTGTGCAAGATTATTAAAACCTAAATTATAATTAAAATGCAAATAGATAATTTTATTATCTCTTTTTCAATTTTCGTTCAATTTTTTAGCATATAAAAAATTAAAATTATTCTTTTCAAAATGAGAAATATCATTCATTAATTTATAAACAAACTCCTTTTACAATTAAAATTATAAAATATTAATAATTTTAAGCAAAAATAACAATTAATTTAATTTTATAATTATTTTTTTCTTTTTACCCAATGATAAAATTAAAAATTTTTGCTTTGAAAAATCAGTTTTTTTTAACTTAAAATCAACTTCTAATATCGATGTATTATTAATTTTTAAAGCCTTATCTTTTAAAAATTGAATAAATTCTCGCTTTGAACTTATTAAATTATTAGATTTTAATTGTGTAAATAAATCTTGTTTAAAATCATATTTAAAAGAATCTAAATTTTTAAAAATATCAAGTAAAAGTTTTTCCTCAATTTTTTGATAATTTTGTGTAAATAAATATTCAGAAATCTTATCAAATTTTTCAAAATAATCATTATCTCCATAAAAGGAAATAAATAATCTTCTAATTAATTCTTTTTGTAAATATCTTTCCCTTTTGTTAGAATTGGCTTTTTTTAATAAATCTGAAAATTCAAATTTAGTAATTGTTGTAAGTTGTAATAATAATTTCTTAGCAAAAGAATCAGAAAGATTAAATAAATATTGATAAATAAAATAAGGAGATAATTTTTCTTTTGATATTCAAAGAGGATTTCCATCTGTCTTTCCAATTTTATTCCCACTTTCATCAATTAATAAAGGAACAGTAATTCCTCCGATTAATATATTTTTATTTCTAATTCTTCTAATAATTTCAATTCCTGATAAAATATTGCCAAATTGATCGGATCCACCAATTTGCAATAAAACATTTTTATTTTCAAATAAATATAAAAAATCAATTGCTTGAAAAATTTGATAAGAAAATTCTGTATATGATATTCCAACATCAATTCGATTTTTTACAACATCTCGAGAAAGCATTTTTGAAATATTAATTAATTTTCCATATTTTTTAAAAAAATCAATTAATGTTAAATTTTTATAAATATTAAAATTATCAAAAATTTCATAATTTTTAATTTCTAAATTTTTGCAAATAAATTGTAATTGTTCTTTTATTTTTTTGCAATTATTAGCAACAATATTTTCCGAAATTAATTTTCGTTCGGCATTTTTCCCAGAAGGATCACCAATCTGTGCTGTAAAACCGCCTAATACAAAAACAGGAGTTAAATTAGATTTTTTAGAAATTAAATTTGCTAAATTTATCGTTAAAAAGTGACCGATATGCAAAGAGTCGGCAGTAGGATCAATTCCAAGATAAAATTTTTTATCATCTAATGAAAAAATTTTACTGACATCATCTTCTGTAATTAATTCTTTCAAAAGTGATCTTCACTTTAAGTCTTCTAATAATTTATTCATTAAATATCTCCTATATTTATTTCACTTTTCTTATTTTCTTTTTTGTATTATCGATAGTATTTTTTACCAATTTTAATTTACTTCTTTCAAACAATCCAGATATTTCACTTGTTGCATATTCAATTTGATCGCTAATAGATGATAACTCTGTAATCTCATTTAATTTACTTTTTAATATTGTTACTATTTTTTCATAATTCAATTTTATTAAATCAGAATCCAAATCTTCGATACTTTTTAAAGATTGATAAACCAATTTTTTTAAATCTTCATAATAAATTTTTCCTTTTTTAATAATCAATTCAATAACTTCTTTTGTTTCTTTATTATAAGATGAAATAACAAAACCAGCCAACATCCCAAGTGAAAAGGCAACTAATTCTTTAAACATTTTTTGAACCTCTATTTCTTATCTTCTTTTTTAATTTTTGGAGATTCTGCCTTTTTAGTCTTAGCTTTATCTTCTAAATCCTCAATTACTTTTTTTAATTTTTGCACCTTTGACTTTGCTTTAGGAGCTGCTTTTTTAATTTTATCTTTTCCTTCTGATATTTTTTTATCAAAATTTTCACGTAATTTATCAGCAAATGAATAAAAATAATTTCTATTTTCAGAAAATAGTTTAACCAAAGCTTTAATTCCATTTTTTGAACTTGAATCAAATAATAATAGATAATTAGATAATTTATTTAATGTCTCCACAGTCACATTTAAAGACTCTGATTTATAAGTAATATCCTCCATCAAATAATCAATTTTTTTCATAACTATATTTGTTCGTTTTAAAATTGAAATTAAATAAAAAAGACCAATAATTAAAACCAAAATTGCAACAGCTGCAAAGGCAATTAATATAATTATTAATATATCGTATGTTTTATCAAGATCAGCTGAATAATTCGTATAATTACTATTTAAAAGATTTGTAAAGAAAAATAAAAATTTTTGTGCCATAATTCTAAGAATATTTTACATTATTAATAAATCTTTTATAAAATATTTAATTTATTAAAGTTCCTTTTTTAATTAAATTATCATTTATTTTATTTATTAAAATTCTTAATCCCCTTTCTGTTTCCATTAAATCATTTTTATTAACAATTGCTAATCCAGTATGAATATTTCTTGCACAAAGACCGATTGGAAAAACTAATATTCCCTCTTTTAATAATTGAATTATTCCGGCATTTGTTCCACCTAAAGAAAAATAATCTTGATATTTAATATTTTCTTTTTTAAATAAATTTCTTAAAAAAATAATAATTTTCTTTTTATAAATTGTATAAGCATCTTTATGTCTAAGCATTGTTCCTTCTCCTAAAATTCCATAAGGAGATCCCTTTTTATCAAGATCATAAGCGGGCGAAATATCTATTACAATCACTAAATCTGGATTTTGATTATAAATTGCTGTTCTTGATCCTCTAAGCCCCACTTCCTCTTGTGTTGAAAAGACAAATTCCAAATTAAATTTTAAAGACTTTTTTGCAAGATCTCTTGCGAGATTTAAGGAAATATAAGCACCTAAGCGATTATCAATTCCTTTAGATAAAATTGAGATTTCATTTTCTTGAAATAAATTCGGAAAGGTAACTGAAGATCCAACATTAATATCATGTTTAATTAAATCTTCTTTGCTTTTAAATCCTAAATCCAAAATTGCCTTTTGTAAATCTAAATCTTTATCATCTTGATTTGGAAAAGTTAAAATTGCTAAATATTTTTTCTTAAAATTTGAACTTCAAACCTCCAATACTTGAGTTTGCATTAATTTTAAATTTATTCCACCTATGCTTTCGATTAAAACTGTTCCATCTTCATTAAGATTTGTAATTAAAAACCCAACCTCATCAATATGAGTATCAATTATTACTTTTTTTGCCTTACTATCATTTTTATTTTTAAAAAAAATAATAGAACCTAAATTATCTCTTTTGTATGAATAACCTAAACTCAAAAATTCTTTTTTAAAAAATTCAACTATTCTATTTTCATATCCAGAAACCCCTGGAATTGCTAAAATTTCTTTTAATTTTTCCATTTTTATACTTAATTTTAAAAACAAATTAATACAAAATAAATATTAAATATTTATTTTTATTATTTATTGATTAAATTATATAATTTTGTTAATGAATAATAAAAATAAAGGAAATAATTATCATTAAAAAATGGAAAAAATAGGACTAGTATTTGATTCCTCATGTGGATATTCAAAAGAAAAAGTTGAAAAAGATGGTAATTTTTTTATTCCCTTAATTATTGAAATAGATGGAAAAAAATATAAAGCAGGAATTGATATTGATTCAGAAAAAATTCTTGAAAAAATGAAAGATAAAAATATTGAAATAAAAACCGCATCACCAGAATTACAAGATATTTATAATTCATTTAAAAAAGGTTTAAAAATATTTGATAAATTAATTTTTATAGGAATTTCTGAAAAATTTTCTTCTACACAAAATAATGCACGTGTTATTATAAATGAATACAAAGATGAATTTAAAGGAAAAGTATTTATTTATAAGTCACAATTTTCTGCCCCTTGGACAAAATTTTATTATAATTCTTTTAAAAAAATTATTGATAAATATAAAGACATAAGTAGTATTTATGAAGTATTAGATAAGCAAAAAGAAAAAATGATCGGAGTTCTTTCCCCAGGAGACATTTATTGATTTTATAAAGGAGGAAGAATCACAAAAAGACAGTATAAAACAGCAAATATACTAAATATTCATCCAATTTTAGTAGTAAAAGATGGTGAAATAAATCCAGATAATGTTGAAAAAGCATTTTCAATTAAAAAAGCAGCGATAAAAATGATTAATATTTTAAAACCAGAAATTGAAAATTTAAGACAAAAAAAAATAAATCATAAAATCATTATTTTAAGCGAAGATCAAACAAAATCAAAAAAAATATTAACAAGTCTCGTAACATCAATTTTTAAACTTGATGAAAAAGAAATAATTTTTGAAAAATATATTTCCCCAGAACAATCAGTACATATGGGTCCAGGTTCATTTGGATTAACTTATTTTTGAGATATAGAAATTTAAAAGGAGAATTTTATGAAAAAAGGTTTGCTAATTGACTCCTCTACAGGATTAACAGAAAAACAAGCAAGAGAAATGGGATTTTATTATTCTTCTCTTATTATTAATATTGATGGAAAAGAATATAAATCTGGAATTAACATTGATAATAAATTTTTACTAGATAATATGAGTCTTAAAACAAAGGTGCAGACATCAACTGCAAAATTAGGCGATGTAGAACAAGAAATTAAAAAAGCATTAAAAGAAGTTGATCAATTATTAATAATTACAATTTCAAAATATCTTTCTTCAATGAATTCAATGATAAAAGTATTAGTAGATGAAGAAAAATACAAAGGAAAGGTATTTGTTTTTGATTCAAATTTTATCACCCCTTGAATATATCATGAATTTGTAAATCTTAAAAAATGAATTGAAAATGATGAAGTTAAAATGGAATTTATCATTGAAAAACTTTCATTTTTAAAAGATAAAATGAATGCGTTTTTAATTCCTGATACCTTAGATTTTTTATATGCAGGTGGAAGAATTACTAAAACTCAATATATTGCTGGAAGTTTTTTAAAAGTATTACCAATTATAGTTGTAAAAAACGGAAGAATTGATAGTGAAGATATAATTAAAAAAAGAACAATCAATAAAGCTTATGATAAGGCGATTGAAATTTTGAAAAAGCAATATAATAATTGAATTAAAAAAGGATATCGTGTTGAATTAAAAGCAATTAATCTTAATTCTGATAAAAATTTTAGTATTCTAAAAGAAAAATTGCAAAAAGAGGGATTTAAAGAATTCGAACAAACAATAATAGCACCAGAAATAGTTGCTCATATCGGACCAAGAGCAACAGGATTTGGATTGATAGTACACGAGAAAAATCGATAAATCAATTAACTATATGAAAAAAGAACAAGTCTTAACTTGTTCTTTTTTCATATTCTAAACAAAACAGTAGGAGTGGCAGGATTTGAACCTGCAACCACCAGCATTCTTAAAAATGCCAACTGCTCCCCCAAATTGAGCTACACTCCTATTACATAATTTAACTTACTTTTAATTTTGGCCCTAAAAAAAGATATCATCTTAATTTTAAGATATTTTGGCAGAGATGGAAGGAATCGAACCCACAACCGTCTGATCTGGAGTCAGCTGCTCTACCTAATTGAGCTACATCTCTTAATAAAAACGAAAATTAAAGAAATTAACCTTTTCATTTCGATAAAAAATGGCAGGGGTGACAGGAATCGAACCCACAACCGTCTGATCTGAAGTCAGCTGCTCTGCCTAATTGAGCTACACCCCTAAATTAAAAAAATATTATTTTATTTTTTTTTCTAAAATTAAAACAAGATCATTAATTGAATTTATTTTTAGCAATTCAGAATCTTCAATTTTTACATTAAAATGACCTTCAATTTTCATAACAAAATCTAAAAGATCTATTGAATCAATTCCTAAATCACGAAAAGTGTCATTCTTTTCGATAACTTTTCCTGTTTCTTTCTTAGCAATTTTTTTTAATTCAGTAAAAATTTCCATTACAAAATGAATTATACATTAAAATATTTGATTATTTATCAAATAATACTCATATTTAAAAACAATTTTTTGATCATCTAATACTTTTACATAAATATATTCATTATCATATCCAAAATAAATTGTTGGTTCAAATTGCAATTGATATTTGTCAAAATCTTCGATTCAAAGTTCTTTAAAATAATTAAAATCAATAAAGGGATCGACATTAATAATTGATTTGCTTAAATTGTCAATATCAATGATGGGTTTTTCATTCACGATATTATCATTTTCATTTTGATTAATTACAATAAAAAAATAGCTTCAAGAAACAAGAAAAAAAGAAATCACAATTAAATTAATAATTATTTTTCTAATTAATTTCTTTTTATGCATATTGTTCCCAAATTATCGCTTCATCATCAAAATTAGAATAATCAAAAACTTCAATCAATTGAAATTTAGAATATTGATTGCCTCTTAAACTATTTTTAATTTTAATTGGTAAATAAAAATTAAAATTTATTTCTGTTTCTAAAAAAGTTGAAGTAGATAAATTAAATTCAATATATCCGATATTATTTTCATAATCTCAAGGAAGACAAATTCCATTTATAATTTCAAAATTTTGATCTAAACCATTTATACTTTCTTGATTTTTATAGTCATAATAATAAATATCATCAACGTAAAATAAGAAAAAATTATGATATGAATAAAAATTTATTTTAAATTGCTTTGAATTATCATTAATTCCTTTAAGATTAATTAATCCGCTTAATTCCTGATTTTCAATTGATATTTGTCAATTTTTTGGATCATTATAATAAAACAAAATTAAAAATTTAATCTTTTTAGGATAGTAAAAATTGTTTCGAAATAATTTTAAAAAGTAAAATCTATCATAGTAAATTTGTTGATCTTGATAATAAATTGGTATATATAAATCAAGAAATAAATAATTAGTAAAATTTAAATTATAATCCGTTTTTATTTTTGTATTCAAATATACTGATTTATTGTAATGATATCCATAACTTGAACTACAATCAAGATTTATCGAAAGATTATTTTCAAAACAATCAATTTCCGGTTCTAAAATAATTTGCTTGTTTTCGCCAAATTTATTAAATTGATCAATTAAAAAAACCTCTTGATATTGATCGTTTATATTGACATCAATCTTTAAATCGGTTGGTAAATAATCACTATAATAAAATTGATTTGTTCTTTGATCAAATATATATTCTTTATAATTATATTTTGCATTTAAATAAATTTTGGGATAGTGATCAAAATCTTCAATTATTATCTGATTAATTTCATAATTAAAAGCATAATTTTTATAGATCGGATTATGATAATAAACTAATTGCTCAAAATTTAAATTTTTCCCATTTCAATCGTAATTTCAGAAATTAAATCCTCAATTATCAGAATTTTTATCATTTAACTTTAAAACTATATTACCATCATGATAATAAATTAAATTAAAATTATAATTTAAACTTGAATAATTTATCACATAAATATATTATTTATATTATTTTAATATTCTTAACAATTTAATATGCTCTTGCAAAAATTGCCACTTGATCTGTTTGTTGATTTTTATTTATCGCCGTTGCTAATTTTTTCTCTTTATAAATAAGTCTAATTGTTGCCCCTGTTTCGATTTTAATTTTATTTTCTAATTTTGAATCTTCAATTCAATAGCAAAAAACAACTTTTTTTTGCAATATTTTTGTTTTTAAATCTTTAAGGTCATTAATTCAAATTTTTCTATTTAAAAAATTATTTAAAGCTTTTTTTTGTATTTTTTGATCATAGTCTTTTAAATAATTTGAGATAACTTTTGAATTAAATTGATTAATATTTATTGATTTTTTATCTTCTTCTGATCTCAATTTTAAGATTAAATTTTGATTTAAAACTTCTTTTATACCGATTTCAATAATAATTGGTACACCTTTTATTTCTCAATTATTCATTCGATAGCCGAAAGAATTATTACTATCATCAATTTTAATTCTAAAATTTCGTTTTAATTTTGCAAATGTATTATTTAAAAATATCTCTATTTTTTCGCTATTTTGTTGATTTTTAATTGGAATAATTACTATTTGAAAAGGAGCAATTTTAGATGGCAATAATAATCCTTTGTTATCGGAATGAGTCATAATAATTCCACCGATTAATCTTGTAGAAGTTCCTCAAGAAGTTTGAAAAGGAAAAACATACTTATTTTTACTATTTTGAATTTTAAAGTCAATTGATTTTGCAAAACTATTACCAAGATAATGAGAAGTTGCAATTTGAAGTGCCTGTCCGTCTTTTAATATTGCTTCTTGTGTAAATGAATTAATCGCACCTGCAAATCTTTCATTCAAACTTTTTTCACCACTTATAATAGGAAGTAATAATGCTTTATTTATAAAATTTGAATATATCTGATGAATCTTTAAAGCAAAAGATTTCGCCTCATCTTCATCATTATGAACGGTGTGTCCTTCTTGTCAATAAAATTCAGAATTTCGTAGAAAAGGTCTTGTATTATTTTCTCATCGCATTACATTAACTCATTGATTTAATTTAATCGGAAGTTGATTATAAGTTTTAATTGTTTTTTTAAAATAATCACTAAAGAGCATCTCTGATGTCGGTCTAATAACATTAAAATCATTTAATTTTTTATCACCAATCTGTGTAATAACTAAAACTTCGGGCGCAAATCCTTCAATATGCTTTTTTTCTTTATCTAATAAAGATTTAGGAAAAATTAAAGGAAATTTAACCTCTTCCACCCCATTTTTTTCAAATTCTTTTGTCAAATTTTTTACAATTAAATTTCAGATAGAGAGTGCATAAGGACGAAGATACATCGTTCCTTTTGTTGGTCCATAGATCATTAATTCTGCTTTAGAAACTATATCTGTATATCAATTTATCGGATCTTTTTCAAAAGATCTAATTATGTTATCTTTTTTTTCCATTTTTTATTTAACCAAATTTACCCATCACATAATCAGAAGTTCTTTTTTGCATCGGATTTTTAAATAGTTTTTCTGTTGTATTAAATTCTATTAATTTTCCTTGATAAAAAAAAGCAGTGTAATCAGAAATTCTAATCGCTTGTTGCATCGAATGAGTAACCATTATAATTGTATAATCTTTTTTTAAATCTAATAAAAGCTTTTCAATTTTGGCAGATGCTATTGGATCTAATGCTGATGTCGGTTCATCCATTAATAAAATTTCAGGATTATTTGCAATTGATCTAGCAATACAAAGTCGTTGTTGTTGACCTCCCGAAAGAGAAGTTCCATTTTCTTTTAAATTATCTTTCACTTCATCTCAAAGAGCTGATTTTTCAAGTGAATCTTGAACAATTTGGTTCAATAAGAATTTCTTTTTTATGCCATTAATTTTAGGGCCATATGAAACATTTTTATAGATTGAAATAGGGAAAGGATTTGGTTTTTGAAATATCATTCCAACTCTTGTTCGTAACTCTGTTAATTCGATTTTATCATATTTATTAATTATTGATTGTAATTTATAAATATCATATTCTCCATTTAATAAAATTTCCCCTCTGCTTTTAAAATTTGTAATTTCATCATTTATTCGATTAAGAGTTCTTAAAAAAGTTGATTTTCCACAACCAGAAGGACCAATGACAGCAATTATTTTATTTCTTGGTATTTCAATATTTATATTAAATAAAGCTTTTTTAGTTCCATAGTAGGCATCTAAATTTCGAACTACAAATGCTAAATTTTTATCATCTTTTTTTTCTTTTTTTATTAAGGAATTTTGCGCTTTTTTTATTAATTTAATAAATTTTTCTAAATCATCATTTTTAACTTTTAAATTTATATCTAATTTATTGTTTTTAGCTTGTAAATTTTTTATTTTTAAATTTGATTTTGAAAAATTACTATTTTTGCTAATTTTAATATTTTTTTTAATTTTTTTTATTTCTTTTTTGTGCTTAGAATTAACTTTATAAAAAGCAGAAAAAGGTTTTTTTTCTTTTTTTAAAATTTTTATTTTTGATTTATTTTCTTTAATCTCCAAAATAATATTTTTTATTTCTTGTTCATATTTTTGCAAATTATTTTTATTTTCAATAATATTTTTAAAATTCAAAATGACTGCTTCATTTTGCAATAATTTTGCCTTTATTTTTAAAATATCTTGATCTATTTTATTTAAATAATTTTGTAATTTTTTCTGTAATTTAAATATTTGTAATTCTTTTGAATATAATTCTTTTTTATTATTAAAATTAAGTTCTGCTTTATCTTTAATCAAATTATTTTTAATTTTAAAATTTTCTAATTTTTCAATTTTTTGATCTAAAAGAATTTTTAAATTTTGATAAAGAATCGTTGTCTTCATGTTTTTTCAAAAAAATTATAAATAATTATATTTTTTTTATCTCTATCTCCTTATAATTTTCTTTAATATCCAAAAGATTTAAATATTTTCCATTTAAATTATGTCCTTGAATTTGATTATTTTCAAAATTATCTAAATAATTTTGTGAAACAAAAATTATTTTTGGATTTATAACCAAAATTATATCTAAATCAAATCAAAAATTATCTTGTAACAGATATACAGAATAAAGATTTCAATTAATATTTTTGATTTCTAATTCATTTTTAATTAAATATCAATAACTATTTTCAAGCACATATTGATGATTTTTTAATTTCTTATTGTCAAAATAATTAACAAGATTAGAAAATGTTGATAGATTAACAGAAATTAAATAATCACGTATTTTTTTATCTTTTATCGTATTTAAAATAGATTTAAAGAAAATATCTAACATCGCATATTTTTTAAAAATTGTATAACTATTAATTTCCTCAACATTTTTATTTAAAAAATTAATCGAAATAATAACAATACTTTTATTCAAAAAATAGTTATCATGCATTTCTAAATTAACTCCATCCTTTTTTGAATATGAATAATTAATAATTTCATTTGCGTAATTCATTATTTTTTGATAATTATTTTGCTTATTATCAATTATATTGTCAAAATATGTTTGAATTTGACAAAATGCAAAATCAAACATCTCTTCGGTATTTTTGATAATTTTAGCACTTGCAATTTTAAATCCTGAAAAATCAAAATTTATTCTCATTTGCTGATTAAACCTAAATTTAATAAGATTAAATTTTTCGATGTAGTAATTATTAATTAATAATTCATTTTTTGTTTTTTTACCTTTTGTCAAAAAATATAAATTATTAAAATTATCAATATAAAAATTAACATTTTCATATTCACTAAAAAATGCCTTTAATCCTCAAATTAAAAATTTATTATAAAGATTATTAATATTACTTAAGGTTAAATCTTTAATAATTGAAAGATTGTAATTATCTTTTTTTGTTTTTGTTTTTTCATAAAAATTTTTAAATATCTCATAATCTGTTGATTTTTGTTCTTTATAGATTTTAGTTTTATAAATATAATCTTGAAAATGATTAGTACTTGTTCTATATCCATAAGACATTATCGTAATTTGACGTTTAATCGTATCAAATTTTGCGACTTTTAAAACACCAAAATAACCAAAATCAGAAATTAATGATTTTGAGAAAAAAGTGTATTCGTTATTTAAAAATTTTTTGATCTTAGATCTAATTACTGAATTTTTAATCTTTTGATCTTTGCTTAAAAGTAAATTTAAGAAAAATAAGAAAGAATTATTTTTTGATGGATCTAAAATTTCTAGTCTCTCAAAAGTTTTTTCAAAATCAAAATAATTTTTATTATTTTTATCATCTATTGTAATTAAGACCATTCTATTTAGATCAATTAAAATCGAGACATTATATTTTTCAATATGAGAAGTTTGTTGTTTTTTATTTTTAAAAAAATAAACTTTAATTAAATATAATAAGAAAAAAATAAGCAAAATTATTAAGATAGTTAAAATGATTCAAGTAAACATATTTCAATAAATTATATATTTTTAATCTTTTTTTAATAAAAAGTGGTGTTCAATTAAAACTTCTTTTATTCCATATTTTTTATCAAATGCAACCGTTGCAAAAATATCATCAGCTTTAACAACAACACCTTCACCAAATTTTTGATGATAAACAATATCTCCTTCTTTAAGATTTGATTTATCCTCAACGAAACCTTTTTTTGTAAAAATTTTTGGTGAAGATATTGAAACTTGATTTAAATCCTTATTTTTATCATTAACAAAATCAAACGGATAATTGAATTCATGAATAAATCTTGATGGCCTTCAAGGTTTCATATAAAAATCATATCCACCAAAATAAGCGAAGTAAAGATATTTTTTAGCACGCGTAATTCCTACATAAGCAATTCGTCGTTCTTCCTCAATTTTATTATCATTAATTGAACGATTTGAGGGAATTATATTTTCATTAAATCCAACAAAAAAAACAGCATCAAATTCCAATCCCTTTGCAGCATGAACGGTAATTAAAGTTAAATTATTTACAACTGTTTTAGTATCACTTGCAGAAAATAATGCACAACTTTTTAAAAATTCAAAAAGATCATCAATTAAAGTTAATTTTGATTTAAATTGCTGCTCTATTAATTCTAATAAGGCTTCTATATTTTTAATTTTCTCTTCTGCAAAATTTTTATAAAATTCAAAAAAACCAATATTATTTAAATATTTTTTAACAATAATAGAAAAATCTTTAATATTTTTAATATTATCAATTTCTTTTAATGTTTTACTAGTCTCTTTTATAAATGGTTGCAATTTTTTGGGAACAGAAATCGATTCTTCAGTAAGTCCTTTTCAAATTGTACGTCTTTTAGATATTGATTCATTTTCTAATTTTGCAAAGGTTTTTTCGCCAATTCCTCTTGGAGGTATATTTATTATTAAAGAAAGAGAATGATTATCTTTAAGTATCAAGAAACGTAAAAAATTTAAAGTTTCCTTTACTTCTTTTCTTTCAAAAAAACGAAATCCACCGACTACTATATAATTAATTCCACGATTTATAAGTTCAATTTCATATTCTTTTGAAACATAATTTGATCGATAAAGAATAGCTATTTTTTCCAGAGGGACGTTCTCTTTATGATTTAATCTTATTATTTCATTTATCACATGGTGTGATTCTCTTCTATGTAAATTTTCAGTAATAAGATTTATTTTTTGATCTTTTTTATTAAAAGCAATATTATCAAAACTTACTCTTTTTTTATTATTGGAAATTAAATTATTAGCAATTTTTAAGATTGATTTTGTTGATCTATAATTTATATTTAAAATTATTGTTTTTACATCTTGATAATCTTTTTCAAAATCAAAAATAAGATTGATATCAGCTCCTCGCCAAGAGTAAATATTTTGATCAGGATCACCAACAATCATAATTTTACTGTTTCTATCAGTAAGTGATTTTAAAATTTGATATTGATATGGATCTATATCTTGAAATTCATCAACTAAAATATAGTCATATCTTTTTTTTCATTTTTCTCTTATTAATTGATTAGAAGACAATATATCGCGGGTAAAGATTATCAAGTCATCAAAATCAAGAGCTGAAATTTCTTTTTTATAATTTTGATATCTTTCAAATAATTTTGCAATTCTGCGAATAAATTGTTTATCATTTGAAATTTGATCTTCTTCTCCAAATCTTAATTTACGAAAAATTGTAGTTAGGTCACTAAAATCAATTAAATTTTCAGTAATAAAATCTTCATCTTTAAAGTGCTTTTTGATAAATGCTTTTTGATCTTGACTATCTAAGATAAAATAATTTTTTGATAAATTTACATTTTCCGCCTCAATTTTTAGGAAATTAAAAGCAAACGAATGATATGTAAAAACAGAATTAAAATTATTTATCTCAAGTAAATTTCTAATTCGCTCGTTTATCTCATTTGCTGCTTTATTTGTAAAAGTAATAACAAGAATCTTTCTTGGATTAACCTTTTTAATTTTAAGTAAATACTCAATTTTAGCGATGATTGTTCTTGTTTTTCCAGATCCTGGTCCGGCGATGACTCTTAAAGGTCCATTCAAATAATTAACAACCTCGCGTTGTTTCTCATTTAATTCCATAATTTAAAACTAAGGAATACTTTTTTTATCATTATTAGTATCCTTATCTTTCTCCTTTTTCTTTTCGTCTTTTTTTTCAGGATAATCCTTTTTCTTCTCGTCTTTTTTTGCAAGATCATTAATCGGAGGAAATTGTTCTTTGTTTAGATCGTTATCATTTATTTTTTGTTCTTGTTCTGGATCAATTTTATAGACATTTAATAATTTATTGTAATTATCTAAAGCATATTTTTCTGTTGTGATTGTCTTTAAATCAACAATTGCTGTTTTTGCTAAATTATCATGAAATCCTCTTTTTTGATTATTAACTCCTGCAGAAACTCAAACAATAATAATACTTATAAAAAATAAGTAACCGATGACAAGTCCTAAAATTCCCAATCCAACTTGTCAGCTTTCTATAATATATTGATGATTTGAAACATCTTTAACATAAAATCCATCAGCTCAAATATGAACAAGAAAATCAATTTGTCCATTTGCACTTCTACCATATTCGTTAAAATCTTGATCTAAAAATATTTTATTTAAAGCAGGATTAGAATCATAAAGATTTGAATAAAGTGATATTGAAATAGTCGGATTAAAACCAACAATTAGAAAAAAAAGTGTTGGTAAAATAAGCAAAATTCCAATAAAACTTTCCCGAATAATAAAAGATCAAGCATTATTTTTTTCCTTGAAATATAGTGGTGTAATTTTTAAAATTTTCTTCCCAAATGATTGGCCAAGATTTTTAAAATTAAGTAAAGGAATTAAAATAAAAAAAAATGCAAATGATGCAAAAGAAACAGATAATTCAATCATTATCTGGCTATTATAGGGATCGATAAATTCATTTTCCGAAAAATTAGCATAATAAATTGCAGTAAGAATAAAAGGAATAATTGAAGCAAAAATAAAATCTAAAAGTCTTGCTAGAATTCTTTTTGTAATTGTTGCTGGATAAATTACATTCCCATTTGCAATCTTAATATAAGACATCTTTATTTGTTGGTCTTTTTCTACAAAAGTTTGATTATCATTCATAATATTTTTAATATTAACTTTTTCTAATTATATAACATTTATAAGTATTAATAAGTAAGAACGCCACCGTAAGAGGTCCAATACCACCTACTGCCGGAATAATTCAAGCTGCTTTTTTAATTACATTCTCCTCATTTATATCACCATATATTTTTCCATGCTCTTTTACGATTCCAATATTTACTAAACCTACTCCTTTTTTGATCATTTTACTATTATTAATAATATTTTTCTGTCCCGTTGCCGAGATAATAATATCTGCATTTTTTGTATAGTCTTTCAAATTATTAATTTTATGACCAATTGAAATAACTATTGCATCTTTATTTAAAAGCATTTTTGTAATTGGACGGCCTGCAATTTCACCTCTTCCGATCACAACAACTACTTTATCTTTAAATGAAATATTATATGAATCTAAAAGATAGAAAGTAGCAAGAGCAGTTGGTGGAACCAACTCTAAATTATTTAAATCTAATTGACCTTTTATAAATGGATTAAAACCATCGACATCTTTTCAAGGAACAATGGCTTGAGAAATTTGATTTAAATCAATATTTTTTGGTAATGGTAATTGAACAATTATTCCATTTACTTTTGGATCACTATTTAACTCTTCAATTTCTTTTAACAAAATATCTGTTTTAACATCATCTGCAAAATTTTTAATTACAAAATTAATTCCAACTTCCTTCGCTTGTTCTTTTTTTAATTTTAAATAAAGATTTGATTCTTCTACAAATCCAACCTGAATTGCAACTAATTTTAAATTTAATTTATCTTTTTTAATTGTACTTTTTAAATCATTTAATAATTTCTTTGCTAATTTACTACCATCTAATATTTTTGCATTCATTTTAAATCTCCATTAATAAATTTGGTTTTACATCATCTGTAATTAATACCTCTTTAATATTTTTTTTACTCTTAAAATAAACATTACCTATCATTGCGGCATTATCAACTGCATAAATTTTTTTCGGAAGAAAAGAATAAATATTTTTAATTCCTCTTATTCTTTTTCTTAAATAGCGGTTAGCACTAACTCCGCCACCAATTATTAAATATTTTAAATCGTATTTTTTTATTGCCTTATTAACCTTGATAATTAATTGTTCGATTGCAACATTTTGAAAGGAACTTAACAATTCACCCTTGTTTTCATATCTATGATTTAAAACTCATGATTTCAAACCAGAATATGAAAAATCAAATTTCTCTAAATTTGTAATTGGAGCATTTAAAAAATTACGATTACCATTTTCATAAGCTATTTGATCAATTATCGGTCCCCCCGGATATTCCAAATCAACCAATTTACCTACTTTATCATAAACTTCACCAATTGCATCATCTCTGGTACTACCAATTATTTCAAATTGATGATTTCTCTTAATTGCAAGAATCGTATGTCCGCCCGAAACTATCAAAACAACAGCCTTAATTGGAATTATTTCCTTAGATTCATTTATAAAGGGAGAAAAAGCATGACCAATTAAATGATTAACTTTATAACATTTAATATTAAGAGCATAAGCAAGATTTTTTGCTACCAAAAAACCTACTTGTAATGTATTTATTAAACCAGGTCCTTCAGTTACGACAATTGAATTAAGATCATTTAATGTAATTCCAGCATCTTTAATTGTTAAGTCTATCAAATTAAAAATATTTTTTGAATGAAGTCTTGCTGCTAATTCAGGAATAACCCCACCAAATTTACTATGATTTTCTGTTTGTGAATGAGTAATCTGAGAAATTACAATCCCATTACGCAAAATAGCAATTGAAGTATCATCGCAAGATGTTTCAATCGACATAATAATTTCAATTATTTTTTTTTGCATATTTAAAACTCCAATTTCCCAGGAGTTCTTGGAAAAGGTAGTACATCTCTAATATTTTCAACTCCAGTAATAAACATTATTAATCTTTCAAATCCAATTCCAAATCCAGAAGATTTTGCATAACCATACTTTCTTAAATCTAAATATCAAGTTAATTCCTTTAATGCTAATTTTTTTTCATCAATTGTTTTAATTAGTTTTTGATAATCATTTTCTCTTTGTGATCCACCGATTAATTCTCCTATCTTAGGAACTAATAAATCAAATCCTCGCACTGTTTTATTATCATTATTTTTATACATATAAAAAGCACCATTTTGAGCAGGATAATCATAAATATAGATTGCTCCTTTAGCAAATTTTTCAGCTAAATATTTTTCATGTTCTGTTGTTAATTCATCACCAAAATTAAACTGATCATTCAAAAAAATATTATTTTGTAACTTAGCTACTTTTAAAACCTCAAGAGCTTTTTGATAAGTGATTCTTAAAAATTTTTTGTTGATTATCATTTCCAAATTTTTAATTAAATCTAATTTAAAAAAATTTCCTAAAAATAATAATTCTTCCTTATATTTATTTAAAATCTTTTTAGAAATAAATTTTAAAATATTTTCTCCTAAATTCATCGCTGCAAAATAATCTGCAAATGCCATTTCTGGTTCAATCATTCAAAATTCATTAGCGTGTCTTGAAGTATTAGAATTTTCTGCTCTAAATGTTGGGGCAAAGGTATAAGTTTTTTTTAAACTTTGTGTATATGCTTCTTCTTGCAATTGCCCAGATACAGTTAAAGTTCCTTGTCCATTAAAAAAAGAATTATTATCTTTTGTTTTTACAAAAAAAGTTTCACCCGCCCCCTCTGCATCATTTTTTGTAATTATTGGTGTATTAATATAATAAAATCCATGTATTGCAAAATAAGAATGAATTAATTGACTACAATAAGATCTTATTCGCATAACTGATTGAAATAATTTAGTTCTAATTCTTAAATGAGCTTGCATACGCAAAAATTCTAATGTATGATCTTTTTTTCCTAATGGAATTTTAGGATCGGAAAAATTATAATCAATAATTTTTTCTAAAATAAATTCATAATTATTGTTTTTGCTTAAAATTAATTTCCCCTTCAAAGTGAAAGCAGAATAAAGTGGAGCTCGATATAAAATTTCAAAATCATCGATTGAAAGCAAATTTTTTTTGCAAATAATTTGAATTCCATTTAAGTTTGAACCATCATATAAATCAATAAATATAATTTTTTTTGATGTTCTATTAAATCTAATTCAACCTGATATTTTTAATTCTTTATTAATATTTTTTTTTTGTAAAATCTTCTTTATTTCCATTTTCTTACCTAAAATTTAATTAATAAAATTATTTACATATAATAAATCAACTTTTGCTAAATTATTTATCTTTATAAATTTTTTCTTGCATATTTTATCTTCTAATATTTTTTTGTTAAATTCTTGATATCCATTCACAATATTAAAATCTTCTTTTGTCTCCAAAATATCGATTATTTTACCCCTATTTTTCTTTCCTCTTTTTGCAAAATCATGTAAATAATACTTTTGCTTACTTAATTTTAACAAAACATATCTTTTATTTTCATTATGTAAAAGATCATAATTTGTAATGTAATTAAAATCGAATCTTGGAAAAACTAAATTAAAACTATTAATAATATTTAAAGCAATTTTTGTTCCTGTAAAAAAACCTGGACCAATTGTAAAATAATATCCGTCAATGTCTTTCAAAGAAATTTTTCTTTTATTTAAAAAACTAAATAAAAAAATTAAACCCTCACCAATCAAATCATTATTATTTTTTCTTGATTCAAAAAATTCCACTTTATTATTTTCAATTATTGCAACATTAAAATATTCCCCAGCGGTATCTAAAAATAATTTTTTCACTATTTATTTTCCTTTTAACTTTAATTTAATGATTCTTTTCTTATTTTTTAAAATAGTAATATTTACTTTTAAAAAATTTCTAATTTTTTTTAAATTTAATTTATTACCTCACTCAATTACTACATAATTATCAATTAAGTCTTCTGTAATTAAAGAGTTAAATTCATTTAAAGATAATTGATTTTTACTTGCAAAATATAAATCATAATGAACTAAATTTTTGTATTTTTTTTTAACAGCAAAAGAAGGAGAAATTATTTCATTATTAATTCTTAGACCTTTTGCAATTCCTTTTACTAAAACAGTTTTCCCCACACCTATTTTACCTGTGATAATAATTAATTTATTATTGGGAAATTTTTCAATTAACATTTCACCAATTTCTTTTGTTTCAAGTTCATTACTCGTAATAAATTTTTTGATCATTTTAACAATAATTAAAAATAAAAAAATGGGGCGAGTAAAGGGAATCGAACCCTCGAAATGTCGGAACCACAAACCGATGCGTTAACCACTTCGCCATACTCGCCATAAAATTAATAATTTTTTTACCTAGAAATTATAACATAAAAAATTAAGTATTTTTTTTAAGGTCAACGTCTTCTTGCATTTTTTTACTACGTAAATAAGTTGAAGAAATAAAAGGAGTTCTACTTAAATAAATAACATCACAGTAATTATTTAAAAAATCAAACTTTCCTTTTCAATCAGATCCCATAATAAAGCAATCTATTTTATAATCTTTTATATCATTTATTTTTTGCTCTCAATTTATCTCTTTAACGACTTTTTTTACAATTGGATGCGAATTTAAAATATTTTCACTTCTTATAAGATAATTATCAAATGCTTTTTTATTTTTTAATTTATTAAATTCATCTGTAGAGATACCAACAATTAAATTTTCGCAATATTTATCAATTCTTCTTATAAGTCTTCCGTGACCATAATGGAATAAATCAAAAGTTCCATATGTAATACAATTTTTATATTTTTTCATAAATTTTAAATTAACCAATCTTAATTATTTAATTATAAAAGGATAAATTTTATATTTATCCTTAAATTTATCTAAATTTGGTGTAAGAAATAAGTGATGTGGGATTTGCTTATTTTTTGCAGGAAGTTCTTTTCATTTTTTGAATCGTAAATTTAATTCTTCTAAATAATTCTCTGAAATTAATATTTTTTCACCCATAAAAGATTTTTCTAAAAGATTTTTAACATCATAAATTATTCCTAAATTGTCATAATTATAATAAAATGAAACTTTATCACCGCTCTTTTTTGCTTTTTTATTTAATCAATAGTTTTGTATTGGCAAAATTAAAATCAGTGGTAAGAATAATATACGAAAAATAAAAATAAATAATTGTTCGTATCAATGGATCTTTTTTAATTTATTAAATTTTCATGCAAAATACGGAAGAGGATTTCAAACTGAATTATATATAAAACTTAAATTATTTATTAGAAATCATAATTTTCTTTTTAAATAAGAAATTTTTTTAGTTTCAATACCCAGCATCACATCAATATAAGGTGAACTTATATATTCTTTATTTTCAAATTTAATAATAAATTTTTCTTTATAAATGAATCTAGCAACATCTAATCCAAAATAGTCTTTTCGATCTATTAAAATATAATTTGCATCAGATGCAATATTTTGAAGTAATTTAAAATTTTTTCTGAAATCATAAAGTTTCATCCCCATATCGATATCATCATCTCATGGAATTAATTTATTATCACGAATTAATCCTAACAAAGTACCAGAATGAGCTCATCATTTTATATTATTTTTTAAAATATTTTGATTTATTTTTTTAAATCCTTCAAAATTAATTTTTTGAAATTCCGCAAATGTTATTTTTTTCATAAAATCAAATCATATCTATTAGTGAAATTTAATTAATTCATTTTTAAAAAAATTAGAAGCTTTATTTTGATTAATTTTTTTCAAAACAGTAAAAGTCTCTTTTAAAAATTTTTTATAAGTTAAATCACCAATATTATTTTTTTCTTGATTAGATAATTTAATTAGACTATCAATTCCTTTATTTAATTCCTTCATATTTGTAAATAAAACTTTATTATGCATAACTTTATTACGTAAAATTTTTATAGCTTTATAATTGCTCAAAAATCAATTAATAATATTATTTTGATCATCTTGTTGATAGAAATTATTATATTTTTTTTCACCCAACAAATTAATTAAAAAAATTCTTATATTTAAATAATTTTTATAATTTTTATCTTTTAAAATCGTAAAAAAGTCAATTATATCCGAAAAAGAAAATTCATTTATTAATTTGTAATCAAAGTACCTTTTTGTAGCTTTATCACTATTTTTGTACAAACTAATAAATAATTCATCTTCATTAATTTTATTTTTATTTTTTGAATTTACTATTTTCTCTGCTTTTTCTCGATTATAACTATAAAAAATAGAAAAAATAAATTTAAATCTTTTTACAAAAATTTTATTTTGAGAATTATCAATAATTTTTCTTATTAATTCATATAAAGAATTTATATTAAAATAATTAATTGAATTGATTATTTTATTTTTAATTAATTTTTCAAAAAGAATAAAATTGTCAAAAAAAATTGTAAGAATTTTTTGATGATAACTAAAAAAATCATCATAAATTTTTAAAATATTATTATTACATTGATCAAAAGAAATTATATTTTCAGTGATAAAATCAAATAATTCAAAATCTTTCGTTTTTAAATAAATATTTAATTCTTTTATCTTCAGATAAATTTTTCTATCAATATACTTATTATTTTCAATATTGTTTAAATATTCACAATATTCATCCTCAGTAAAATAATTTTTTAAAAAATCACTTTTAACTCTTTGTAATAAAAATCCCATTTCTTTCACAATTTAATAATAGCAAATTTTTTATAAATTAAAATTTATAAAAACTATTAAAAATAAGGTAAATTTTAAATATTTATTTTTATAATTATTTAAATTTAGAATACAATAATAAATATTGTGAAAAATAAAGTTTTAAGTTTTATCTATACAATTGATGAAAAAATTAATCTAGAAGAAATAACTAGAATTAATTTTTTACAAAAATATCTAGAAGAAAATTCTCTTGATAATTTAGTTCAAGTTATGATATATGTAAATAGCAATAAAAATATTGATTTTAAAAATAAGATAATAAAAGCTTTTGATAAAAAAATAATAATTTTAAAAGATCAAGAAAATTTAAAAAAAGCTGAATTTTTGTATAGATACCTTCAAAAAATTGATAGTAAATACTTTAAATTAATTAAAGCAAAAGATAAAATAATTTTTAATTGATTAAAAAATTTAATTTATGAATTAACAAATACAAATGTAGATTTAGTTCAACATTCATTTTATAAAAAATATAAGAGTGGAGAACAAAAATATAATAAAAAAAGACTAGGATTATTAACTTATAATACAATTTTTAAAACTCAAAAAGCAATTGAAAATAAAGAAAATTTATTAAAAGGAGTCAAACATTTTGAATTCCAATATATTGGAATGGCTCTTGGAACAGACGCAAGTTGAAAAAATATTAATATTCCTTATTTAATTTACAATAACATTTTAGATAAAATTAATAAAGAAAAATTAAATAGTAAGCAAAAAGAAAAATACTGAAATTCATTGCTTATCATAATTAATTTTTATAATAAAAATTATAAAAATTTAGATAAAAGTTATAAACCAATTTTTGTTAAATATATGCTTAATAAGAGATTTTTTTCATCAAGAAAAAATTACTATAAAAAAATAAAAAAAGAAATTAAAGTAAAAAATTTAAAAATTAAATTATGAATTATATATATGATATTTTTTAAATTTAATTGATTAAATTATTAATTTTCAATAAATTAATTCTTTTTTTCATTTGATTTACTTCTTGCGTATTATTAAAAAGAAAAATAAAATCTATTTTTTTATTACTATTTCAAAATTGATATAACTGAAAACTAGTTTCAATTTTTTTATTAATCGCTAAAACTAGAAAATTATCTTTATTAAGATTAATTTTTTTAATATTTTGAAATAATTCTTCTGTTTGATCTAATTTGTTTTGAATTAAAAAGAAAATATTTTTTTGCTTTATTTTTTTCTTAATATCACTTGTTGATATTCCTTTAGTTCGATCAAGATAAATAAGATTTATTCCATCTTCAATTAAATAATCTAATTCTCCTTTATGATCATCTCCGATAAAAATTGCTTCTGCTCTATATTTTTTATAATCATTAGCTCATTGAATATTAAAGTTATGTTCATAAATAACCTTATCAACAAAATGTAAATTTTTAATAAAATTAAAACGCTGTTGTTGTGATTGAATAGATTCTTTTTGTTTATTTTTATTATAATCATCCGTTGCAACACCAACAATTAATTTATTACATTTCTCTTTACATCTCAAAAGAATTGATAAATGACCAAAATGAAACATATCAAAAGTTCCATAAGTTAAACATACATTATATTTTTTAATATCTTTTTTAATCATAGTTAATTTCTAAATTTAAAAACAATCTTTGTAAAAGGTTTTACAAAGAAAAATGAATATCCTTTTCAAATAATTAAATCACCAAGAATTGTAATTCTTGGTCTTTTTAAACTTTTTGCATAATATAAATTTTTATTATTTTTAATTTCCTTTTTTAGATTATTTATTTTATTATTTGCAACTTCAAATTTTTCCTTTGCTGTTCAAAAATAAGTAAGAGTTAAATATTGTAAACTTGCAAGATTCAACATATTTTTTTTTGAAATTGGATTTGAAAAATCTAATTTAATGATCTCTCGATACATCTTTTCAAAATAATCGATATATTCAAACATTTTTTTTGTTGATGATAAATTTGTTCCACCAATATTTACTCGATAATAATAAAATGCTTCATTAACAAAAAATGGTTTTTTCACTTTTGATAAATTTCACATATTAATATAAATATCTTCATAATAAATTTTTGTATCAGGGAATTTAAAATTATTTTTTAGCATAAATTCCTTATTAAAAATTGTATTTGCATTAAAATGTCAAAACATTCTCGGAATTTCTTTCAATTCAATATATTCTAAAGAAGATTTTTTATAAATTTTGCGTTCTTTTCGAATCGTTTGCTTTTTATTATTGTAATAGTAATAGTTTAAAAAAAATATATCGCCATCTATTTTTTTTAAAGTATTAACAACGTTTTTAATTTTGTTTGAATCTAATCAATCGTCTGCATCTAAAACTTGAAAATACTTTGCGTCTATTTTATAAAAACCATATTTTGTTGCTTGTTGTTTTCCTTCATTTTTTGCAAATTTTTTTAATTTTAAAAAATCATAATTTTTATAATTTTCATTTAAAAATTCTCAAATTTTTTTATCATTTGAACCATTATCAATAATGATAATTTCAAAATCCTTATTTAAATTAAAATAAGATTCTATTGCTGAATCAATAGATTTTTTAATTCACTCTATTTTTGTATTATAAATAGGTATAACTACGCCAAATGTTTTCATTTTAATATTTTATAATTTTCTATTCAAAAATCTTATTTCAAATTTTTATATATTTTTTTAATTTTCCTTAATTTAAGTTCAATTTGAATTTTAAGAAATGGATTTAAAATTTTATGTTCTTGAATATATGATAAAATAAAAATCATCAATTTTCTTATATTATGATTTTCCTTTCAAGATAATAAATGCTTGTGTAGAAAAAAACTTTCTTCTTTTGCTTTATTAATAGATGAGAAATAATTATGATTAACAATTAAAATTTTGTCTTTTAATATTTGATTTTGATCTTTAAAAAGTAAATTATGATCTTTAACTAAAACATACGTTCAAATATAATTATTAACAATGAATTTAATTTTTTTTGGATCGTTATATTTATCAAAATTATCATAATAATTTAAAATTTTTTTGATAATTTTGTTTTTTGATTTTCTAGCTCAAATAAATCCAGTTGAAACAAGATATTTATATTCAAAACCCAAAATAAGATCAACATTATTTTGTTTATCTAAAAAATTACTTATTTTTTTTAAAGAATGTAGATCAGTGTCTAAATAAATTCCTCCATATTCATATAAAATTTTTAATCTCAAATAATCAGAAGCAAAAGCTCATTGTTTTTTTGCAATAGATTTATTGAAATACTTGTTTTTAATATTTAATTTTTTTATTTCATTAAAATCTCATATTTTTACTGAGAAATCATTATTAATTTTTAGTGTATTATTAATAATTTCCAATTGTTTTTTTGGAATATTTTTTTATCAGGAATTCAGATATAATGAATTATTTTAATATCATTTTTCAGATCTTTTTTTTCAAAATTACTCATATCATAAATTTGCTAATCAATTAACTATTTAGATTAATTTTTTTAACTTCACTAATGATAAAATTACGTAAATTTTTTCCATCTTTAAGTGCTGAATAATGACTTAAGTTAAAAAATATAATTTTATCACTAACATTAAAATTACTTATATATTTATATGTTTTTCTATAATGAACAATTTCATCAATTTCAGATAAAATTAAAACTGTTTTCTTAATATTAATATTTTTTATTTTCTTACGCAATTTCGAACGAAAAATATTAATATTTCGTGTTATTTTTACCGGATATTTTTCTACAACTTTATTTTTTTTTGCGATTTCATTAAGCTTTTTAAAACGTTCTTTTCCGATTTTTTTCTTAAGTCTTCTTCTCTTAAAATAAAAATCTTTCAATTTTTTTATTCAATCAAAAAAATGAATTTTAAAAGCCGGATAAATCGAAATGACCTTAATCACATTAGAATAATAGTTTTCTAAATAAATTCCTATTATTGCCCCAATAGAGTAACCGATAATTATAATTTCCTTATCTTTTAAAATTTCCATCTGCTCAGAAATTTTTTTAAAAAAAAACTTTCAACTTAAAGTTTTTTTATCATAATTATCATAATATTCAAAATTAATTACTGGTAAATTAAATTGAAGAAGAGATTCTTCTAAATATTCAAAATCATTCTCATTTCCACGCTTAAAACCATGAATTAATAAGATTACACGATTGCTTTTAATTTCGCTCATAACTATTTATTTCTATAAATTAATATATCTAAAAAATTATACACTTTAAAAACCGCATTTTAATTAAATATAAGAGTATAATGGATTAAAATAATTACAAAAATAATGGAAAATTGAGAAGTAGCATTAATAATATTATTTGTATATCCCTTTGTAGAATTAATTGTTGGATTCTTTTTTAATTATCGAATTTATATGATCTCAAAAGATCAATTTTTGGTCGCTGCCTTAATGGGGGCAGTTGCTTCTTTTTTATTTGTAATAACAATGGCCGCAACGCCCATTGTTGTTGTAGCATTAACAGATGGAGAAACGGCACCTTGATGAATCATTCTAATTGCTGCTTTTGCAACAGCAATTGGTAATTTTTTTGCGGCAATTTTAGTTCCCTATGTTTCTAAAAAACTAGGTCATGAAGAAAAACGAGGAAGAAAAAAGAAGCAAAAAAAGGAAGAAGTAAATGATAGTAGATAAATGATGATTTTTAATTATATTTTTTTTAATTATCTTAATTTTACAGTACACCATTTCTCTAGCTTTTAATATTAAAATATTTAAGATAAAGCGAAACAGATATGTTAGCGCAGCGATTTATGGTGTATATGCGACTTTTATTTCTTCAATTACAATTCCTTTGATAGCTTGAATTGCAATATATAGTGCTACTCCTGAAAATAGCACCACTTTAGATGTTTCAAAAGCAATTTATATTGTAATTATCGGAGCTTTAGGAAATTCAGCCGGATCATTTTTATCAATAATTTCAATTCCTGTTATCTTTAAAAAGCAACTTAAAAAAGAACAAGAAGAATCATATAAATAAAATAATTAAAATTATTTTATTATGTAAGGATAAATTTTTGCTTCTTTTTTGTTTTTATTATATTGATTATAAATAATATGATGAGGAATTTGCTTTGCAGCTGGTGGTTTTTTATTTCAATTTTTACCAAAAGCAGATTCTAATTCTTTCTTATAAAATTTTGAAATATAAATGATCTCTTTATCTTGAAAAATTTTTTTTTGAATTAAATTATCTTTTTGATATATAAAAACTCTAGAAGTGTAAGTATGATATAAAATAAGGTTTTTATAATTATTTTTATTTTTTGCTTTTTGTTTTAATCAATAATTTTGCAAATAAAAAAACGGAATCATCCAAAAAAGAAAAATTTGCGCAACAGCTGCTCCTAATTGTTCATATCAATGAACTTTTTTTATTCTTCCATATCTTGTATCAATTTTGGGAAGAATTGGTGGCAAACTATTGAATAAAAAGAAAAATTTATTTTGTCATTCTCAAATCTTAAATTTAAATTTATTTTCTTTTTTTATTGGAATCGCAATCATTATATCGATAAAGGGAGCAGAAACATATTTTTTTCCATCATATGAAATAATAAATTTCTCTTTATAAATAAATCTTGTTGCATTCATTCCGATATGTTTTAGTCGATCGGCAAATCTATAATTATTTTTCTCTGCAATCTTAATTAAATCATTTCGATATTTTAAATAATCATCAATCGACATCGCCATATCGATGTCATCATCTCATGGTAAAAAGCCTTTATCGCGAATTGCTCCTAATAAAGTACCAGAATGAGCTCATCATTTAATTCCCAATTTATTAATCTCGCGATTTATTTTAATAAATCCTTTTTTATTTAATTTTTGAAATTCTTCAAAAGTAATTTGTTTCATAATTATTTAATAGCTTCAATCTTATTTTTTAAAATTTCACTAAATACTTTTCGATATTTTTTGTTATTCAAAGCAAAATCAATTTGTGCTTCTAAAAAACCTAATATATTTCCCATATCATATCGTCTGCCTTTAAAAAGATGCGCATAAACATCATTATTATCTTTTAAATATTTACTAATTGCATTTGTTAATTGAATCTCACCTGTTTTCGGATCAATCTCTTCATTTTGTAAATAATTAAAAATCTCAGGCTTTAAAATATATCTTCCTATAATCGCAAGATTAGAAGGGGCGTTTTTAAAATTTGGTTTTTCTACTAAAGAATTTAAAAGATAATTATTTTTATCAATATTTTTTTGAACTCCAACAACTCCATATTTTTCAATCGCTTTTCCTTCAATTTGTTGTACAAGAATAGTTGTTTTTTGGTATTTTTGATATAAATCTACCAATTCTTTTAAGATTGAATTTTTATTAATATTCTTAAAATCATTGATCAATATGTCATCACCTAAAAGCAAAGCAAATGGTTCGTTTCCAATTGCATATTTTGCTTTCAATACCGCATCCCCTAATCCTAATTGTACCGATTGTCTTACAAATATATAATTAGCAATTGATGGAATATGTTTAATTAAATTTAATTCAGCAATTTTATCCTTTTTTAATAATTCATTTTCCAATCAAGGATAAGAATCACTATAATCAGCTAATGCTTTTTTTCTAGCTGATGTAACAAAAATAATATCCTTAATTCCAGCATTAACAGCATCTTTTATGATATATTCAATTGATGGAATATTTAAAATGGGCAACATTTCTTTTGGAATTGTTTTTGTAAAGGGTAAAAATCTTGTTCCTAATCCCGCAACAGGAATCACAGCTTTTGTTATTTTTTGTTTACTATTTTTCATAATTAATATTTATTTAAAAACACTTTTTATTCTTCAAAATTATCAAAACCACGATCTTTTATAATTTTATTAGCTAAATTTTTTGGTGTTGTTGAATAATGTGAAAAATGCATCGTATAGACAGCACGTCCTTGCGACATTGATCTCAATCTTGTAGAATAACCAAACATTTCAGAAAGAGGAACATGTGCTTTTATAACCTGAGCATTACCT
This sequence comes from Candidatus Hepatoplasma scabrum, assembly GCA_027925325.1. Taxonomy (GTDB): domain Bacteria; phylum Bacillota_I; class Bacilli_A; order Mycoplasmatales; family Hepatoplasmataceae; genus Hepatoplasma; species Hepatoplasma scabrum. Next base: position 44,067 of record AP027133.1, on the reverse strand, counting down.
CTTTCTTCTTGACCATTAATAAGGCCTCTTCTTCCAGAAATATCACCCATGATATCTCCGAAATAATCGGTTGGAGTTGTAATTTCAACATCCATAATCGGTTCTAATAAAATTGCTCCTGATAAAACTCTTGCTTTTTTAAGAGCTTTAGATGCGGCAATTTTATAAGCTAATTCAGATGAATCGACATCATGATAAGATCCATCATGTAAAGTTGCTTTAATATTAATCATCGGATATCCAGCTAAAATTCCTCCAGCCATTGCTTCTTCTAATCCATTCTTAATTGAAGAAATGTATTCTTTTGGAATTCTTCCGCCGACAATTTTATCAACAAATTGAAATCCTTTATCTTCGTTTGGTTCAAAATCAATCACAACATGACCATATTGACCACGACCACCTGATTGCTTAATATATTTTGATTCAATAGTTGATTTTTTGGTAAATGTTTCTCGATAAGAAACCTCAGGATTACCGACATTTACACCGACTTTAAATTCTCTACGCAATCTATCAACAATTATCTCTAAATGCAATTCACCCATTCCAGAAATAATTGTTTGTCCCGTTTCATGATTCATTCTTGTATGAAAAGTTGGATCTTCTTCTGCTAATTTAGAAAGCGATAATCCTAATCGATCTTGATCAACTTTAGTTTTAGGTTCAACAGCAAGAGCGATAACCGGTTCGGGAAAAACCATTTTTTCAAGAATAACTTGATTTTTTTCATCAGATAAAGTATCACCTGTTGTTGTTGATTTAAGTCCTACTGCAGCTGCAATTTCTCCAGCCACAACACCTTCAATTTCTGAACGATGATTTGCATGCATTTGTAAAATACGACCAACACGTTCTTTTTTATCCTTAGTTGTATTCATAATATAACTTCCGGCTTTTAAAGTTCCCGAATAAACACGGAAAAAAGTTAATTTACCAACAAAGGGATCTGTCATAATTTTAAAAGCAAGTGCTGAAAAAGGTTCATTATCATCTGCTTTACGTTCAATTTTATTATCATTTAAATCGTGACCTTGAATTGGCGGAACATCTATTGGTGAAGGTAAAAAATTAACTACTGCATCCAATAAATGTTTTACACCGACATTTTTATAAGCACTTCCGCAAAGTACAGGATGAAATTTAGCTTCAATTGTCGCTTTACGAATTGTTTGATAAATTTCTTCTTTAGCAATTACTTTTCCATCTAAAATTTTTAATAAAAGTTCATCATTAAATTCAGAAATCTCTTCTAACAAACGATCATATGTTTTTTTAACATCATTTTCTAATTCTTTTGGAATAGAAATTTCTTTATATTTTTCATTTTCTTTATGATCAAAAATAAAAGCTTTATTTTCAATTATATCTATAAAACCATTAAATGTGTTTTCTTTTCCAATTGGAACATGAATAGCAGCAACTTTAGCTCCTAATTTATTTCTAATACTATCTACAGAATAAAAAAAATCAGCACCAATTTTATCCATTTTATTAACAAAAACGATTCGAGGAACTAAATAATTTGTCGCCTGTCTTCAAACAGTCTCAGTTTGTGGTTCAACTCCGGCTTGTCCATCTAATACAGCAACAGCTCCATCAAGAACACGTAATGATCTTTCTACTTCTACTGTGAAATCAACGTGACCAGGAGTATCAATAATATTAATTCTATACCCATTTCAAGACGCTGTAGTTGCTGCTGAGGTAATTGTTATCCCTCGTTCTTTTTCTTGCGCCATTCAATCCATTTGTGATTGACCATCATGCGTCTCACCAATTTTATGAACCTTACCGGTATGAAATAAAATTCTCTCAGTTGTTGTTGTTTTTCCGGCGTCAATATGAGCCATTATGCCAATATTTCTAAATTTTTCAATTGGTTCTTTTCGCTTTATCATATAAAGTAATTCTCCTCTTATTTAAATTTAAAATTATTATCATCTAAAATGTGCAAATGCTTTATTTGCTTCCGCCATTTTATGTGTATCTTGTTTTTTCTTTATTGTTGCTCCCTCATTTTTAGAAGCAGCAATGATTTCGTGTGCTAATCTTTCTTCCATTGTTTTTTCATTACGTAAACGTGCGTAATTTGTCAATCAACGTAAAGCTAAAATCTTTCTTCTTCGTTCATTTACAGGAACTGGAATTTGATAATTTGCGCCACCTATTCTTCTTACTTTTAATTCCAAAGTTGGCATAATATTATCTAATGCTTTATTAAATACATCAATTGCTTTTTTCTTAGTTTCTTTTTCAATAATTTTAAAAGCATTATATAAGATTTTTTCTGCTTTCGCTTTTTTTCCATCAAACATAATATTATTAATTAATTTAGTAATATTTTTCGAATTATAGATTGGATCTGGTAAAACATCACGTTTAGGGGCTTGTGATTTTCTTGACATATTATTCTCCTTTTTTAATTTTTCTTATCTTTAGGTTTTTTTGCACCATAAAGCGAGCGACTTTGTCTACGACTTTCAACACCAGATGTATCCAAAGTTCCTCTGATTACCCGATATCTAATCCCTGGTAAATCTTTTACTTTACCCCCTTTGATTAAAACAACAGAGTGTTCTTGCAAATTATGTTTTTCACCTGGAATATAAGCATTTACTTCTTGTCCATTTGAAAGACGAACTCTTGCATATTTTCTTAATGCAGAATTAGGTTTCTTAGGAGTCATTGTTGCAACACGAATCGCAACTCCTCTCATCTGTGGTGATGATTTTTGTACTTCTTTATTTTTTAAAGTATTTTTTCTTGTCTGTAAAGCAGGAGTCTTGGTTTTTTTAATTTTGTTTTCTCTTCCATTACGGACTAATTGATTAATAGTAGGCACTTTCTTTCCTTTCTTTCTCCACCATAATTGTGTTTAAAATAACAATTTATTACCTTATTATAATAACATTTTTAACAAAAAAAAGAAAGTGTACTAATTCCACCTTCTTTTAAAATTTTTAAAATTAAATTAATTTATTATCGTGCATTGCTTTTTTAATTTGTTCTAATGCTTCTTTTGCATCATCACCATCAGCAATGATTTTAATATCAGTATTTGTTTTAACACCTAAAGCCATTACAGACATAATTGATTTTAAATTAGCTTCTTTTCCATTTAAAATCAATTTAATATTTGCTTTAAATTTATTAGCTTGTTGCACAATTATTGATGCAGGACGAGCATGTAATCCGATTGGATCGATTATTTTAACATTTATTTCCATATATAAGCTCCTTAATTGTCTTTTTTTACTGCTTTAAATAAAATATCTCCCGCTTTTACTTCATCACCTGGTTTTACAATCATTTCTAATTTTCATTTTTCTTCTAGTGAATCATCGGTTAAAATCACAATAATATCTGAACCTTTTGCTAATTCATTTATAACCTTAAGATCTACTTCAGCAATTTCAGCTTGCTCTCTTACTGATTTTCCTTGTGAAACTTTTTTTGTAAATCCCTGACCATTTAATGTAACAGTATCTATTCCAATATGAATTAATACCTCTGGCCCTAAATCACTTTTAATCCCATAAGCATGACCAGTATCAAAAACAACTTGCATCTTTCCTTTGAAAGGAGCTAAAATTTTTCCATTTTTAGGAATGATAGCAACTCCATCACCTGTCATTTTTTCTGCAAAAACCGCATCATCTACCTTTGTTAGATCTTTTATTTTACCATCACAAGGTGAAAGAATTTTTAATTCATTCTCATTTGTTTCTTTTTTCTTTCCAAAACCAAAAAACATTTCTTCCTCCATTATAAACATAATAATGTTATATATAAAATTATATATAATTAATTTAAAATTTTTTGCAGATATTTTGTAAGTAAATCTTCAACTTGTTCTGCTGTTTCAAAATTTAAAACTTTTTCAATTAGTTTCTCTGCATCTTTTTTATCAATTTTTGAAATAATTCGTCTAATTTTAAGAACTGCTGTAGCAGACATTGAAAATTCATCAAGTCCCATTCCGACAAATAAAGGTGCTAATTTTTCTTCACTTGCCATCTCCCCACAAATCGCAGTTCATTTACCATATTTATGTGAGCTATCGATAACTTTCTTAATAGATTCTAAAATCGCAGGATTAAAGGGTTGATAAAGATAAGAAACAGATTTAGACATTCGATCAACAGCAAAAGTATATTGAATCAAATCGTTTGTGCCAATTGAAAAATAATCAACATACTTAGCAAATTTTTCCGCAAGAATGACGGCAGAAGGAATCTCCACCATAATTCCTAATTTATATTGACCGATCTTTTTGCCTTCTTTTATTAAATCATTCTCAACCTTCTTAATGATTGATTTTACCTCTTTAAATTCATTAATAGTTGCGATCATAGGAATATTAATTCCTAAATTTCCATAATATGATGCTCTTAATAATGCTCTTATCTGTGTGATTAATAATTTTTTTTGATCTAATTGGACCCTAATTGCACGATAACCTAGAAAGGGATTCATTTCCTTAGGAAATTGATAATATTTAAGTGTTTTATCTCCCCCGATATCAAGTGTTCTAATTATTGTAAAATTTGGTTTTACTTCTTCAAGTACTTTTTTATATGCTAAAAATTGCTCTTCTTCAGTAGGTCAATGATCAGATTCCATATATAAAAATTCACTTCTAAAAAGTCCAATTCCCTCTGCACCAAATTTATGATAACCATTTAAATCCTCAGGTGATCCAATATTGGCTGCAATTTTTGTTTTTCATCCATCTTTTGATTGTGAAATTTTTTGCTTAAAAGTTAATTCTTCTTGTTTTAACAAGAGATCTCTTTCTGCTTGTTTTTTATATAAATTCTTTGTTTCCTTATCAGGATTTATGATTAAAATTCCCGTTTTTCCATCGATTAAAATTTCTTTATCATCATCTAAATCAAAAATTTTATTTCCAACACCGACAATTGCAGGAATTTGTAATGTTCGAGCCATAATTGCTGAATGAGAAGTTTTACCACCAATTTCTGTTACAAAACCTTTTACGAATTTTGCATTTAATTGAGATGTTTGAGATGGAGTAAGGTCATGAGCTAAAATTATTACTTCATTATTTATTAAAGATAAATCTTTAATTTTTTTTCCTAAAAGAATAGAAAGAACACGATAGCTTACATCTTTTACATCACTTGCTCTTTCTTTCATATAAGGATCATCCATTTGCAAAAAGATTTCTTGAAAATTTTTTGCAACAAAATCAAAAGCAAAAGAAGCATTTATTTTTTCGCTTTTAATTTTGTCTAAAATTTGATTTTTTAATTCTGGATCTTTAAGTATTTGTAAATGAGCATCAAAAATTTCAGCTTTTTCCTGCCCTAATTTTTTTAATGCCTTTGTTTTTAAATCATTAATCTGAATTTGTGCTTGATCTAAAGCATTATTTAATTTCTCAATCTCTCCATTGTAATCTAATACTTTTATTTTTTTAACATCTAATTTTTCTTGCTTTAATTTATATATTTTTGCAACTGCAATTCCTTCTGATGCAGCAATTCCATTTAGTTTTTTCACATTAATAAATTAAATTAAATCCTTTTTTTGATAAAAAAAATGGAGCGAGTGAAGGGAATCGAACCCTCATCTTCTGGTTGGAAGCCAGACATAATAGCCGCTATACTACACTCGCACCACTGAATTAATTATATAATAATTTTTCTTATTCATTATTTTTTTTACAAAATTGGAAAAATAAAAGCGATAAATTTATAAAATAATTGTTTAAAAATCGATCAATGAAGATAATTTGTTGTTTCTTTGTATGAATTTTTTAAAAGATCTTCAAAAAATGCGTTTACATTTTTAATTGTTTTTTCCGATCTAATAACTAAATTAAGATTTAAATTATTAAAAATAGATTTATAACTACTATTTGATGTTGAAAAAAGTAGATATTTATTATCTATTAATAACATATTTTCAGTAGTTTTTATATTTTCTAATTTAAAAATCTTCGCCCCAAAGGTAATTAATTCTTCTTCATACAAACGACTTAATTTTGATTTTAGATTTTTATTATTTGTTTCAGAAATAATACATTTTACTTCAATATTTTTATTTAATGCATCAATTAAGCAATCTTTAAAATCATTTAAAATTAAAAGATTGGGTATTATTATATTTATTGATTTTTGTGCTTTTTTAATGCTGTCAATAAAATTTTTATAATAAAAATCATTATTTCTATTTAGACCATTTACAAAAAATTGTATATTTTCCTGTTGATTATTTTGATTAATTTTAATCTCTTTTAATTTTTCAGAATTTAAAATCTCATGATTTAATTTCTCACTTAATTTTAAATCAAAAAAACTAACAAAATAATTAAAAAGATAATTAAAAAAAATTGTTAAATTATCTTTAAATTTAAATCCATTTGCAAAAACAAATCCATCTTTTGCAAATAAAAATTTTTTTTCTAAAAGATTTATTCCATTAAAATATGTAATTTTATTATCAATAATTATAAAATTTAAATTTCCTCTTAATTTTTTGATCCTTAAACTATCAAAAATTTTTCAATTGTTAAAATAAAAAATCTTACAATTTTTAATTAATTTAATCTCCTTAATTATTTTTTGATTATTTTTATTTAAGGCAAAAAAATCAACGATAAAATAAATTGATAAATTTTTCTCTTTAACTTTTAAAGATAGCTCATTTTTCAATTTCTGTCAGACTATACCGTAATCTAAATCAGATAGAAAAAAGCAAATTTCTTTTTTTGCATTTTTAAGATCAAAAATAAAATTATCAATTTCTCGAATCGAATCTCTTATCATAAAAAAATTAGAATCTAATTCTAAATTTTCTATTTTGCTTGAAATTAAAGAAAATTGATCATTAATATCTTGACCATTTTTTATTATTGGTAACTTTTTACTTAAATTTAATTGCCGAAATGAAATTTTTGCAAAAATAAAATATAAATATGCTCCGGTACCAGGAAGAATTAGTAAAATTATAATTCATCATCTTTTTTGTTGATAATTAAAATCAGAAAATAAAATTTCAAATAAATAATAAAAATTAAATAAATAAAAAAACAAAAGAAAAAAGACACCAAGATAAGTTAAAAATATAAATGAAAATATAATTAAAAGAAAAAGCAAAAGTGCTATTAAATAGTGAACATAAGTCGTAATTTTATATAAAATAATTTTCTGATTCATCTTATTAAAAAATAATAAAAAATGGTGGAGTAGACAGGATTTGAACCTGCGAACGAGAAATCTCGACTACCTCTTTAGCAGAGAGGCCTCTTAACCAACTTGAGTACTACTCCAAATTCAAAACTTTTAATTAACTATAATTATAACAATTAAAATGTTATATATAATGAAAATAGAATTGATTAAAATTATTGATAATTTCAAAATTGGTTTGTTGTAATGTATCATCGATATCAAAATAACCATTTTGTGAAAGCGGAACAAATATTGCCGTTGTAAGACCAAGATAAATTGTGACGACAAAAAAATCAACAACCGTTGTTTGCAAAGGACCAGCTATCGTTGATCCATCTGAATTAAATTTATAGGCGATGATTGGTAAGATTGCACCGATAAAATTTCCAACTAAAATTGCAAGAAAGAAAGTAAAAGAAGAAATTAAAGCTATTATTACATATCATAATCAAACTTTACCCTCACTTCAACCCAAGGCAGCCGCTGCATCAGGAATTTCACGAAGTGAGCCAACTATTCATCAAACTAAAAATACTCTTAAAAGAGAGACAAGTGAAATTATAAGTCCTAAATAAATTCCAACCTTTATCTCTTTTCGGACCGCTTTACCAAAATCTTTTTCTTCAATTTCACCCATCGCCATCGCTCGAATTAATGTCGTCGATGTCTGTGAACCACTATTCCCAGCTGAATCATTAATAGAAGAAGAAATAGAAAGAGATGTAAATAAAGCAAGTGTAACAACTTGACTAACAATAACTGAAGTAGAATTACCATACATTCCATTATTTTGTCAAATATTTTGAAACTCCATAATTATAATCTGTGAAAATATCCCAATAATTAATAAAATTAAAAGTCAAACAATTCTTGATTTAAAAATATCGACTGCTTTTAAATCAAAATAACTCTTACCAGTGTATTTTTCTTTTGCTGATTCAAAAAAAGCATCATCGATCTCATCATACATCTCAATTACATCTTCTGCTTCAATAACTCCGACTATCTTCTTTTCATCATCAACAACCGGAACAGAAGGAACATCAAATTTTGCAAGAATTTTTTCTGCCTTACTTATTTTATCAGTAGGATAAATAAAATCGATCGGCATCAAAAAATCTTTAATTTTTTTATCATTTTCTTCTACGATAATTCGATCTGGAGTAATATAACCGATTAATTTTTGTTCTTGATCGACAACAAAGATATTACCGATAATTTCTAAAGATCTTCGATTAACTTTCTTTTTAATATCATTTTTCGCTTCTCTTATTGTTAAATTTTCATTGATTGAAATAAAATCAATAACCATATGAAAACCAATTTGATATTTTTTATATTTAAAAATATCAGTAATTTTCTTAGCATCATCTTGATCTAAAAGACTAATAATATATCTTGCTTTTTCATATGGATATTCTTCCAATAAATCAACAGATTCATCAACATAAAATTGCGAAAATATTTTTTTTAAAGTTTTATCAGAAAGAATTGAAATTAGTTCTAGTTGATAACTTGTCTGAAAATTTGCAAATAATTTCGCTGCATATTCAGACTTTAAATTTTCTAAAAAAATAACATAATCTTCTTCTTTTCAATTATCTTGTTTTACAAAATAATCATAAAATAAATTAGGATGGATATCAGAAACTAATTGATTAATTTTCTTAAAATCACCCTCTTTATAGTATTTTTTGATTGCTTTTAAGATAAGTAAATTCTTATTTTCCATAAAACTAAATTAAGACAAATTAATTATAAATTTTTTTAATAAATTAAACATATCGATAAATCCTTCTTGCCTCTCCATTGCTGTTGTCTCTTTTTTTGTAACTAAATTATCTGAAACAGTAAGAATTGTAAGTGCTTTTTTGTTTAAAATTTTAGCAATTAAATAAAGTGCATAAGATTCCATTTCAACAGCTATTATTTTTTGATCGCTGTAATCTTTAATTGATTTACTATATCCTTCAGTATAAAATCACATTGAAGAATGAATTTTACCAATTTTAACCTTATCATTTAAATTTAAATCTTTTGCTGCTTTAGTAAATTTTTCCACAAGTTCAGAAGAAGCTTTGATCGTATCTTCATTATAATTTTTAAATCCTAATCCATAATTTGATTCAGTATAAGCTTCTTCTGCAATTACTAAATCAAATAAATTTAAATCTTTTAGATATGATCCACAAGAACCAAATCTTATAATGATATCAACATCATAAAACTTATAAAGTTCATATGCATAGATACCGATTGATTCCATTCCCATTCCATGCCCCATTACCGTTACTCTTTTTTCGTTAATATATCCGGTAAAAGCAAGCATTCCACGGATTGAATTTACCAATTTTACTTTTTGTAAATATTTTTTAGCAAATTTTTTAGCTCGTAGTGGATCTCCTGCCATTAAAACAATTTTTGCTATATCTTCTTTTTTTGCTTCATTATGAGCAGTCATTTCTAAACTTCTTTCTGTTCAATTCAAATTTTATAAATTTTTTCAAAAAATTCTTTTCGTTCAATTTTTTCATAATCACCATGATAAAAAAAATGAATATTTTGTGTTTCTTCTGATAAAACAATAATTATCGAGTTAGTGGCCTCACTTAAACCTAATGCCGACCTATGTCTTGTACCAAATCTTTTTGGTAATTTTTTACTTGATAATCTTGAAATATAAGCCGCTGCGCTTTTAATACGATTATTATTTATAATCAAAGCCCCATCATGCAACGGTGTATATGTTCCTTCAAAAATATTAACAATAAGTGAAGATGATACATATGCATCTAGATATTCAAAATCAGCAACATATTTTTCAACATCATCAAAATCATCAAGAACAATAGTTGCTCCTTTTTTATCGGTAATTAAAGATTCAATCGCTAGATCAATTGATTGAATTATATTAATTTTTTCTTCTTCGTTTGTCTGATGCTTAATTCTTTTTTTTAAAAAAGAAGATTTTTGAAAATAAAAAATCAATCAAGGAATTGTTGTAAAAACAATAATTAATGCCGCTAAAATTCAAAACTCAGTTTCCATTATTTAATTAAATTATCAATATTATAATATTAATTTAAAAGATTATCTTTTATTCCATATTTTTTAAATTTTTTTTCTAGATCTTTATCTTTTTTTCTAAAGAAATTTGAGATACCATATTCTTTTTCATATTTAAATCATAATGGCTTTAAAATATCATAAAAATTATCATCAAATTTTTCTAAATTTAAAATTGCAAATTCAATTCCTAATTGCGCAAAATTATCTTTTAATTTTTTTAAATTATAACTTTCTTTAATTTTTTGATCAATAAATACACCGATAATAATCTTATTAAAATCAATTTTTGCTTTAATGTTATTTAAAAACTTATTTTTATCAAAATTACTATTTAATAAATATTTTAAAGGATAATTTAAAACTAGTTTATCAAAATGATAATTTTTTGAATTTTCAATAACCTTATTTGCAAAATATCTTTCTAATATAATCTGTTCGCTTTGACTAAATTTCTTTATTTTTAATCAATCATAAAAATTTATTTTTTTATATTTATAATCATGAATATAAATTATCGGATAATAAATCTTTAATTTTGTATTAGCTCTTACATAATTAATATCATAATTTTTGATCATTTTTATTAAATATTGTGATTGACTATTTCTTATTAATCTATCCGTTATTTTTCGAAAATCATAAACATTTACGATTGTATCATTATTTTTAATTAATGGATTTAAAAGATAAGAGGAATCATAAATTAAATGATTTAAATCATATGAATCTAATCCATAAATTGATACAGCGGCTTGAATATTTTTATCATTTATCTTAATTTTACTTAATATTTTTTCAAGATCAGAAAAATAATCATTTTTATGAGTATTAAGTTGATTATTTTGATAAATTAATTCTAGATCAATTTCACTTCGTTTAAAGGGTAAAAAAACAGAATAATATCTACTATCAATTTTTAAAAAAAAGGCATTTTGATAATTTTTTTGAATTTTTAATTTTAAGTGTTCTAAAATAAAATTAATATCATTTCTTAATAGAAAATTATTATCTATATCAAATAAGACTAAAAAACCATATTTATAATTATTTTCAAAAATATATCTTTTCAAATAATCTTGTGCTAATGTAATTTTAAAATATGAAACTTCATTTTGTGTTGAAAAAGTTTCAAGTTTAAAAAAATTATTATAGATTGAGTCTACTCCTAAAATTGCAAAAAATATCAATAAATAAAGAAAATAATAATAAAAAATTTCTGAAATTAATAAGATAAAAAAATCAAGTGGCGGATTACTAAAAAAATCATTTGTATCTAATATAAAAAAGAAAAAAATTGCAAAAATAAACAATAAAAAAATATAGATAAAAATCAAACTTACAGTTAAAAAATAATTTTTTAGATTACTAAAAATCGAAATTTCTCTTAAATTAATAATTAAAACTAAAGCAAAATTTGCAATAAGCGGAAGTAAATAAATTGGATTAAAATCACCATTATCTTCAATATTCATAAATTTAAAAAATCATGAAAATAAAAAAATTGCAAATATTAAATAAGAAAATCGATGATCAAAGTAAAGCGAAAAAAAGATCATTAAAATTGGAATTAAACTTAAATAATATAAATTATTATAATAAGAAAAAAAATACTCAAAAATAAATATAATCGGTAGTAAAAATAAGAAAATAATTACCAACGATAATTGAGAGAATTGATTATTCTTTATTCTTGAATATTCTTTTATCGCAAAATAAATTGCAAAGACAATAAGTATTGAAAAAAGATTTGCAAAAATGAATGCAGTTATCGATAAATTCATTTTAAATGGTGGAGGTGTCGGGAATCGAACCCGAGTCCAAATGAGAGAACCCTTAAAAATCTACAGTTTAGCTAATTTGAGGAATTAGCATCCCTTAAAATAAAATCTAAATGTTCGCTTGTAACCGCTCCAACTAAATCCCAAGCGAAAAAATAAAGTTGAAGTGTTAATTTATTATGCTAATGCAAAGTTTGTATTTTGGATACTTTGTTCTTGCATTAAAGCAAAATCAACGGCAGAATCATCGTTTCCGATTATCTTTAAATTGCCTTATGGTCTGCAATACCACTGCCTTTTAAGTTCACCCTCAATTGTCAAATCCAGTGCACCCCCGTAGTAAAAATTAATAATATTCTTTTTTACTTTTTTTAAATTCTTTTTCTTTTAAATATTCACGCATATCTTTTTTTCTGCGTCCTTTTGCAAGTGCAATTTCTAATTTTATTAAACTATTATCATTTATAAAAAGTTTTATCGGAACAATTGTTAATCGCTCCAATTTAATTTTATCATTTATCCGCCTAATTTCTTGCTTATTTAAAAGTAACTGTCTTGTTCTTAAACTATCAAATTCAAGTTGTGTTTGATATTTATATCTCTCAATGTTCATCCCATGAATTACTAAATTATTATTACGATCAAATGCTATAAAAGAACCTGTAATATCAACTTTCCCTGTACGAATTGATTTTACCTCTCCTCCTAATAATGAAATTCCAGCAACATATGTTTTAAATAAAATATAATCTTTTTTTGCTCGCTTATTTTTTGTAATTATTTTCATAACAATTTTATAATTCTAATTCAATCAAACCTCTTATCGTATCTAATTTAACAATTTTTACTAAAATTTTATCACCTAATTGATAACTTTTTTGATCTATTTTTAAAAGAAATTTCTTTTCATCATATTGATAATTATTTGCTTTTAATTTTAAATTATCTAATCTTACCATTCCCTGAGTATTATTTTCTAATTCAACAAAAATACCAAAATTAGAAAAATTAACAATTGTTCCTTCGATTTTTTGATTTATTTTGCTAGCAAAAAAACGAACTTTTTTGATATCGGCTAACTTCCTTTCACTTACCATCGCTTCTTTTTCGCGCAAAGAACAATGCTTTGATATTTCTGAAAGTTTATTAATTAAAACTGCTAATTCTTCTTTATTTTTGATCTTTTCATTTTTAAATAAGAAAAAATGTAATAATCGATGAACAATAAGGTCGGGATATCTTCTAATCGGAGAAGTAAAGTGAAGATAATATTTTAATCCAAGAGCATAATGTCCTTCATTTTTTTCTAAATAAATTGCTTTTTCCATCGCTTGAATCATTATTTTTTTGATAATTTCAATATTTTTATCATCTTTATATTGATCTAAAAAATTTTGGAAATTTTTTGAATTTAAATCTTTAAAATTAAATCTCAAATTTAGTAAATTTAAAAAATTATAAAAAGGTTCTAAATTTTCAATCTTCGGTTTTTTGTGAACACGGAAAATTGATGGTAAATTTTTAAGAACAAATCACTTTGCAATTGATTGATTAGCTGAAACCATAAAATCTTCAATTAATCTTTCAGATTCTGTTTGCACTTTTTCAGTTATCGCAATTGGATTTCCTTTCAGATCAAGTTTAATTTTTGTTTCTTTTAATTGATAATCAATCATTCCATTTTTTAATTTATATTTTCGCAAATCATTAGCTGTTTTTTTTGCATTTCTTAACATCGAAGATAATTTTGGATCATCTCGTAAAATAAACTTTTGATCGCTAAATAATTTATCAACTTCATTATATGTCAATCGATAAGAAGATTTAATAATACTAGGATAAACTTTAAAATCAATTATTTTTCCTTCTTCCGTAATTTTCATGTCACAAGTTAATGTTAATTTTTCTTCATTAGGATTTAAAGAGCAAAGATTATTCGATAATTCTTCTGGTAACATTGGAAAAACTTTATCAATTAAATAGATTGAATTACCACGATCATACGCTTCATAATCTAAATCTGTATTTTCCAAAACATAATGTGAAACATCGGCAATATGAACACCCAAATGATATAAATTATTATCTAAAACCTTAAAATCAATCGCATCATCTAAATCTTTAGATTCATCTCCATCTATCGTAACAATTAATCTATCGGTTAAATTAATTCTTTTTTGATCTTCTTTTGCAAATGTTTTATTTTTAATTTGCAAAATTGATTTCTCAGAAAAATTATCTTTAAGATTATTTTTATATTTAATTAATAAAACATCCAATGATGGATCTTTTTCATCTCCTAGAATTTTTTTTAAATTTACATAAATTATTTGATCTGCAAAATCTTTAAAAGTAACAACTAAAATTTGCCCCTCTTTTAAATTATTTTGATCAACAATTTTATATTTGTATTTTGCATCAATATCATCGGGAATAAATTCTAATTTTTGATTAATTTTTCTAATCCTACCGACAATATTTCCACCGTTTCGCTTGATAACACGAACAATTTTTCCTGCTCGTCTATTTTCATCTTGTTTTTCATCTTCGGGATAGGAAAATAAGATCACCTTTACAGTATCACCTTCCAATGCATTTAAAACAAATTTTGCAGGAATAAAAACCGATCCTTGTTCATCTTCTACAAATGCAAATTCTCTAAATGTTGTTTTAAAAGTCCCAATTGTACTTTTTTCAGATTTTAAATAATATAGTTCTGTTTTTTTACGATAAAAAATTTTATTTTCTCTTACCAATTCGTGTAAAACTTGATTTAATTTATATCCATCATTTTTTTTATTAAGATTTAATTTATTTTTTAAATTTCTAAAACCAATCCCATTATTAGTTTTGATTAAATTTATAACTTCGTTTTTCATTATTAATTATTTAGATAAAAAGTAAAGTAAAAGATATCGCTACAAATAAGATTATAAGAACAATTGTAACAATATGTAATATTCGATCGCTTCCACGATGCTTAGCGTTTTCAAAAAGTTCAACATCTTTTGTTCCAATAATTGCTGTTCCAACATTTTTAACCTTACCAGATTGTAAATATAAAAGTACAAGTAAAACAAAAGAAATTATTACTAATATTATTTTAAGTGCAAATGCCATATTTTTTTCTAACTAATTAAGATAATTTTAACAATTTTAATATTAAAAATTAAGGAAAAAACAAAATTACATAATTTCAAAATAATTATCTTCTAAATAAAATTTATCTTTGAAAGAATCAACAATTCCAATTATCTTATCACTTTGATAAAGTTTATAAGCATATTCAGCTAGTAATTGCGGTGATTTTTGATAAAAACTCCGTTTTGCTTCGCTTTCTTTCAAAATTTTTTGATCAACTTTTGATTTTACTACTGATCTTGTGACAAATTCTGTTTTAGTTGATGATGGAGCTAAAATTTTCATTTTTAATTTTGCTTTTTTTTCTAAGATAAGTTTTGCAATTCCTTCACCAAAAACTGAAACATAAAATTTGCTTGCTGAATAAATAATTCCACCTAATCAAATTTTATATCCTGCAGTAGAAGAAACATTTATTAATTGCACATCTTTATTTAAATTATCTTTAATAAATAAAATTGAAAAAATAGTAAGTGCAGTAATATTTAAATCAATCATTTTTTTTATTTTATAAAGATCCGAATCTCAAGGATCATTTCGATCACCAAAGCCAGCATTATTAATAAAAACTTCGATATCAAAATTTTTAATTTGATCATAAAATTTAATTACATTTTCATATATAGAAAGATCATAAACATAAACTAAAACTCTTATTTTATATTTAATTTCTAATTCTTTTTTAAGGTCATTTAATAATTTATCTCTTCTTGCAACAATTATTAAATTATGATTTTGCTTAGCAAATTTTTCTGCTAGTGCTTTTCCGATCCCAGAACTTGCACCGGTAATTAAAACATATTTCATCATTTCTAATCTCCTTTAATATAGTTTAATTATAAAAATTATTAATAATATTATTAATTTGATGAGGTAATTTTACCTATTTCCATATTAATATCTAAATTAATAATTCCTGTTTTTCCATTCCGATTCTTAGCGATAATTACCTCTAATTCTTCTACAACATTATCATTTTTAAAATTTTCCTCATTATTATGATAATATTTTGGTCGATATAAAAGCAAAACAACATCAGCATCTTGTTCAATCGCTCCTGATTCCCTTAAATCAGACATCATTGGTCTTTTTTCTTCTCTTGTCTCAACTTTTCTTGAAAGTTGAGAGAGAGCAATAATCGGAATATTTAATTCACGAGCTAAACTTTTAATCGCTCGTGATATATTAGAAATTGCTTCCTGTCGAGATTGACTTCTAATATTTTCTGATTCAATTAATTGTAGATAATCAATAAAAACAATATCTAATTCCACATCAGAATTTAATTTACGAATTTTTCAAATAAGCTCACCGACTTTCATTCCAGCCTTATCATCTATTCATATTTTTCGATTTTTTAAAGTTGAAATTGAATTATCAATACGTAATAATTTATTTTGATTTAATTTATCATAATTTCTTAAATCATCTTGACTTACCATCGAATCATTTGAAATAAATCTTTGAATAATTGATTCTGAAGGCATTTCAAGTGAAAATAAGGCAACTTTTTTTTCACTTGAAACGTTAAAAATAAATTGCAAAGCTACCGCAGTTTTCCCCATCGATGGTCTTCCTGCCAATACTACTAATTCTCCATTTTTAAATCCGCCCAAAATATTGTCAAAATGATTTAATTTTACTTTAATTCCCTCTTGATATCCATGATCTTTAATCTTATTAAGTTTATCTAAATACGTATTTGTTAAATCACTAATTTTAAAGAAATCTTTTAGTTCTCGATCTTTTGTAACAGAAAAAATATTTCCTTCAACCTGTTCAATTACCTGCTGAGGATTATTTTGATTATTAATAATCTCAGAAATTGATTTTCTCAAGGTTAAATTTAAATCACGTAACTGTTTTTTATCAAGAATTGTTTTAATATACTCCAACAAATTTTCTTCTATTCCTTTATCAAAAAGAATTTCAAAAATAATTTGTTTTCAATATCTGGCATCTCTTTCAGGCTTAGTTTTAATTAAAAAATCAATTAAAATTTTTGAATCTATTTTATTAGCATTTTCAAAATTATCTAATAATATTTGATAAATTAATTGATAGTTATAATTAAAAAAATGATCACTTTTTAATTTTCCCGAACATTTAACAATTAAAGAAGGATCAGAAATCAATAAACCTAAAATTGCCTTTTCTGTCTCTTCTGAATTTATTTCATTATTTTTATGATAATTATTAATCTGCATATCCATATCTAAATCTTATTAATCAACTATTTTTTTAGCATTATTTTCAATTCTATGCTCAATTTTTTTAATTACATTTCTTATTTTAAGAATCGTTTTATCATATTGTTCACTTTTTATATTAAAAGTAACAGCAGCAATATTATGATGTCCGCCGCCTCCTAAGGATTCACAAATTTTCTGAACATTTATATTTTGATTAGAACGTGCTGATAATTTATATTTATTATTTCCAATTCTTGCAAAAACAAATGAAGCATCAATATTATTATAATTAATTAATTCATCGGCAAGTTTTGAAACAATAATATCATCTAAAATTTGATCTTGTGAAATAAGACCAAATAAAATATTAGAAGTGATCGGTTTTTTTATTGAATTAAGTAATTCAGTTAATAAATTAATATATTCAATATCATTTCTTGAAATATTAACAGCTTTGTAAATCTCTCCTCCAGCATGAGTAAGATAAGATAAAACATCACATGTTTCAGGTCCAACATTTCTTGTTAAATTTTTTGAATCAGTATAAATTCCTGAAATTAGAAGATCAGCCTCTTCTTTTGTTAATAAATTTCGTAAATTTGAATTAATATTAAAAAATTTAGCAATAATCTCTGCAGCAGAAGAAGCAGAAATATCAACATAACTATTTTTACCAACCAAATCTATACTTTTTTCGTTAATTGTATGATGATCAATTAAAAAAATATTTTCATTTGAAATTTTGTTTTTAATCTCTCCTCATTCTTTTATTAAAAAAGTATTTGATACATCAACAATAAAAATTGCTGTCTTATTATTTAAACGATTATTAAGTTCTCGTGGATCAATAAATAATTTTTTTAAATCATTTGAAAGAGTAGTAAATAATTTATTAGCTGAATTATCAAAGTTATAAATTAAAATTTCAGCTTTTATTGAAAAATTATTAATATATCTTGCAATTCCAATCGCTGAAACCATCGCATCAATATCAGCGTTGTCATGAGAAATAATAATAAAATTTGCATACTTATTTAAGTTATCATTTAAATTCTCAACAAAAATAGTAAGATTACGAATATTTTGTTCGGTAACATTTGACGATTTTTGACCGATATTTTCTAAATGATTATCAGCATGAAAAATTGTAATCTGATTTCCCCCACGTGTCTTTGAGAGTTCTAAACTTTTCTTAGCTCTTGTTGATAGTTTGCTTAATTCAAAATTACCATATGCAACACCGATTGAAATTGAAACACTTTTTTGTTCTTCTTCTTGAATTAATTTAATAAGATCATTTAATAATTTTTCACTAAGAATATCTTTTTTTAAATATTTTCATTTTGAAATCAAAAGAACATTTTTATCATTTACACCCTCAATCTTGAAAATTCCACGATTTTTTAAGATTCACTCTCTTAAAAAGGTATCAATTTTAGTATCAATCGAAATTCTTTTTAATTCATCTTCAAGAATTTTTTGATCATAATATTTATCAATATAAAAAACAGAAATTCAATTGCTATCGATCTGTTTACGATAAGCAGAAATCTCAGAAATATCACGAAAAAGGATAATTTTTTTTTGTCCTAATTTTAATGTCTCGTAATTTTTATTGTTAAATAAAAATTCTGATTTAACATTTTTATCATTTAATTTTAAATCTATAATCTTTTTCCCAAGAAAACGATTAAATCCAATTGATGAAAGATGATTACTAATAAAAATAATTCTTTCATTTTCATCATATATTAAATATCCATACTTAAAATTTCTTTCAATTTGATTTTCAATATCAGGAATTATTTTATTTATTTTTTGCTCATTTATAAATCCAATATTGAAATAATAAACCATATTTATAACAAAAAAGATAAATAAAATTAAAAAAGCAATCGATAATAAAATAACCAAATAATCCTGTAAAGATATCATTATTATTACCAATATCAATATTGAAATAAAACCGGCAATATTTAATCATTCTAAATATTTTTGCTTTTTCATATTATTAAGATTCCCTCTTATTTAAATTATTTTGCAACAAAAGGTAACAAAGCGACTTCTCGTGCTTGCTTTATTGCCTTTGCTAATTTTCTTTGATATTTTGCTGATGTACCTGTTATTCTTCTAGGCAAAATTTTACCATTTGTAGAAGAAATAAATTTTTTTAAAATATCAATATCTTTATAATCAATATACTCAATTTTTTGTTGTGTAAACAAACATTTTTTTCGAATTATTTTATATTGTTTTTTAATAGGTTTTCTACGACCTTTTGCTGTTCTTGGCATTTCTTCCTCTCTTTTTAAAAATTGATTTCGTCAAAATTTATCTCATCAAAATCATTTTCTTCTTTAAGATTACTTTCAGAAGAAAAATTTATTTTTTGCTCTTCCTTTTTAAAGTTATCATTTTTATTAACTTCTTTATCATTATCTAAATTGAGTTCTTGATAGTCATTTGTCTCTAATTCTAATGTTCTTGCACCTTTAGATTCTAAAAAACTAAATTGATCAACAACTACTGTAACCCGACGATTATACTGACCATTTTCCAATTGGGAATTAAAAACTTCTAATCTTCCCTCTACTGAAATTAATGAACCTTTACGTAAATAATTACTCATTGTCTCTGCTGTACCATTTCAAGCTTTGCAATCAATAAAATCTGTTTGTTGCTGATTATTATTCGAATTATTGTTACGAAATCTTCTATTAACAGCGATCGTAAAATAGACTAAAGGTGTTCCTGTATTTGTCTGTCTAAGTTCAATATCATTTGTTATTCTTCCGATTAAAATGACTTTGTTTAACATTATTTATAACTCTCTTTAACTGGTCTTTTTTCTAAATTAGTCTGCATATTTTTGCCATCTCTACGAATTTGTTTTCTTTCAGGAAATTTAAGATCTTTTGAAGTTTTCATTTCAAAAGGTCATTTTTTTTCATGTTTTAAAACAAAAATTCTCATAACATCTTTATTAATTGAAATCATTTTTTTAAATTTATTTAAATTATCAATTTCTGTTTCTAAATAATAAAGCAAATAATGAGCTTGCTCTTGATGTTTTATTTTATAAGCTAATTTTTTTAATCCTCAATCTTCTTTTTTAATAATTTTTGCATTTAATATTTTTTCAATCTTTAAAATTAAATCTTGTTGTTTAGTTTCTGTTAAATTAGGAAACAACATAATTAAAATTTCATATTTCATCTTTTCTTAATATTTTCCTTTTGGATAAAAGTTTATAATCTTTAATAAATTTATAAACAAGGATTAACAATCCAAGGTAATTTTAACATATTTATTATAGAAAAATTAGTGAAGCGTAGTTATTTTTGCTTTTGCTAAAAAATCATCTACTTCTTGATTATTTTTATTTGCTTGAATTTCAAAAATAGATGCAATATCTAGGGCCATTAAAATTAAATAATCCAAATCAACTTTAATATTAATTGTTTGATATTCAAATTTTTTAATTTGTTCTGATAGATAGTTAAATTCAATTTTATTATTGACTATTCTTTTAAGATTATTTAAGATTTTTTTCTGGTCTTTTCTTTTAAAAACTTCAATAAATATCAAACTTTCTTTTAAATATTTTGAAAAATAATAAAAAGAAAGTTTTTCTTTTTCATTTAAAAAATTTTGATTATCATTTTGATCTAATTCTTCTAAAATACTAATAACACCATATTTTAAAGTCATTTGATTAATGAATGATTGGTAATTTTGATTTTGTTTCTTATAAAAAAAATTATCAAAAAAAACAACTTGATCCAATTTAGGAATTCTAATTTGAATTTTGGCATTAAATAAATGCATTTCAAAAAAAAGATCATAAATTAATTGATATATTTTCATTCCTAAATTTTCCATTTTTAAATGAAAATCATCTAAATTATCTGATCTTATTTCAAAGAAAATAATATTTTTTTCTAAACTACTATTACTATCTATTTTAAAATCACGAACAATATAATTTAATTTTGTAAAAATTCCATGATTATTTTCTAGATTTAATCTTGATAATTTTTTAATAAATCAAAAATCAAAAGAATTATAAAGATTATAAATTTGATAATCATTAATCGTATCAAATGTAATTGTACGAGAATGATTAATTTCACTTAATTCATCAATTATTTTATCAACAGAAAAAAAAGGCTTACGAACATAATGGAAATCAAAACGATCATAAATTAACTCAATAATTTTTGTTTCACAAAAATTTACCAAGCGTTGAATTTCTAATTCTGAAAATTGATTTATATAATTAATTTTTATTTTTTTCATTTAAGATTGAAAACTAATTTTTATTTTTTTGATGAGGAAATAATAAAACATCACGAATTGATTTTTGATTTGTAAATAACATTACTATTCTATCAATTCCTAAACCCATTCCGCCTGCCGGAGGCATTCCATATTCTAAAGCTTCTATGTAATCTAAATCCATCTCGCTAGCTTCTTCATTTCCTTTTTTAGCTTCTTCAATCTGATGCAAAAATCTTTGATATTGATCATCAGGATCATTTAATTCTGAAAATGCATTTGCATATTCTCTTCCATGAATAAATAATTCAAATCGATAAGTAAAATTTGGATTATCAATATGTTTTTTAGCAAGGGGCGAAACCTCAATTGGATAATCTAAAACAAATGTTGGTTGAATCAAACTTTTTTCACATTTTTGTTCAAAAAATTCATTTATTATATAACCGATCGTTGTATGATGATCTTGTAAAGTAACATTATGTTTTTTAGCGAGATCCTTTGCCTCTAAAAATTTTGTTACTTTTGTAAAATCAACATTTAAAACTGATTTTATTAAATCTACCATCTTTATTCTTTTAAATGGTTTTTCAAAAATTAACTTATCAGTTTGATAAATTAAATAATTTCCATTATTTAATTTGTTATTTAAATTAATAATAATATCTTCTGTTATATCAATCATTCTTTCAAGATCGCTGTATGCTTCATAAAGCTCTAATGATGTAAATTCAGGATTATGTTTAATTGAAATACCTTCATTACGAAAAACTCTTCCAATTTCATAGACTTTATCATAACCACCTACTAATAATCTTTTAAGTGGTAATTCTGTTGCAATTCTTAAATTAAATTCTTGTTTTAAAGAATTATGAAAAGTTTTAAATGGTTTTGCAGCCGCTCCCGTTGATAATGGTTGCAAAATAGGTGTTTCCACTTCCAAATAACCTCTTCTATTTAAAGTTTTTCTTATCTCGTTAATTATCTTACTACGAGTGATAAAAATATCTTTAATCTCATCATTTACAATAAGGTCAATATAACGTTTTCGATAGCGATCCTCAACATTTTTTAAACCATGATATTTTTCTGGAAGAGGTCTTAATCCCTTTGTTAAAATTTTAAATTTATCAACTTTAATTGTCAATTCATTTGTATTTGTTTTAAATAAAATTCCTTTTGCATAAACAATATCGCCGATATCTAATAATTTTGCTACTTCAAAGTCTTTTTCATTTAAATTATCTTTTCGCAAATAAATTTGCATCTTATCTTGTTGATTTTTTAATAAAACAAAAAGTGTTTTCCCTTGATCTCTTATCATCATTACTCTTCCAACTAATTTGATATTAGTAAGATTTTTTTGCAAAATTTGCTCTTTTGATAATGATTGATATTTATTTTTTAAATTATTAATATTAAAATTTTGACGATAAACTTTCTTTGGGGGATAAACATCCAATTTAACTAATTTGGCTAATTTTTCTCTTCTTATTAATTCTTGTTCTTGAAATTTTCTATGTTCCATATCATTTAATAAAATTTAAATTATCTACTTATATTCTTAAATATAAGTATATCTTAAATTAAAGATCCTAAGTTCATTTTATATCATTTACGGAAACTTTATTTTGATTATAATAATCTTCAATTATTTCTCCGTTTTTAATTCTAATAATATGATCACCAACTGTTGCAAAATTTGGATTATGAGTAACGATAATAAGCGTTGTTTTAAAAATTTTATTTATATTTAAAATCATTCTGATCGCTTCTTTTCCTTTTTCTTCGTCTAATGCTCCCGTTGGCTCATCAGCAAAAAGAATCGTTGGATTTTTTGCAAGTGCTCTCCCGATCGATACTCTTTGCTGTTGTCCTCCGGAAAGTTGAAATGGATATTTATGTTTTTGTTCTAAAAGATCTAATGAATTTAAAATTTCATTTACATCGATTTTTTCTTTAATTTTAGGTCTTAAATTTTCACCGATTTTAATATTTTCACTTACCGTAAGCGATTGAATTAAATTATAAGATTGAAAAACAAAGGCAATATGATCGGCACGAAATTTTGTTTTTTTATTTTCATTAAGATAAAAAAGATCGCGATCTAAAACTCTCACACTTCCCTCATTAAAATTAGTAAGACCAGAAATTATATTTAAAAGAGTTGTTTTTCCTGAACCACTCATTCCTAAAATAATTACAACTTCCCCAGGTCTTATTTTTAAATTAATTCCTTTTAAGATATGTTCATAATTATTTTTGGACATAAAATAATATTTTTGAACATCTTTTAATTCAATAACATAACCTGGATCAATTTTTTCTTCAGGCAATTTACCAAATTTAAATAAATTTTTTGCTTCCTTTTTTAATTCCTTTTTCTTTTTTGAATCGATCTCTTCTGAAATAAGTTTTTTATATTCTTTTTTTTCTTTTTTAATTTGATCTTTAATAAGATGTCTTAACTTTCCTACATCTTCTTTTTGGTTTTTATTTAATTGATCATTATTTTCCATTTTTTCCTCAATTATTCTGTTCTTTTAATAGCATCTAAAGGATTTAATTTAGCAAAAGTAATATAAACGAATACTAATAAAACAACAATTAAAATTAATATAATTGCAATTAAAAATGCTAATTGTAATCCGGTTAATACAAATGTATATGTTGTTCCGGTTAAATTTGTCAAAATCGTGCTTAGTCCTAGAAGGAAAACAAAAATTAGTGAAATTGAAACTATAAATGATATCGCAAGAATAATAATATAAGAAGTCATTACAAGTGAGGTTGCTTTTCAATTTGTATATCCAAATACCTTAAGCATTGAAACCTCATTTAGACTATTATCGGCAACCACTTTAATTGTAATTGAAATTAAAACAAATGAAATAAAGAACGCAAATGCACAAATTATTATCAATAAACCGCTAACCAAACTATAAGCAGCATTAACTTGATCAAATACAAGATCATTATCTATCGAAAGTTGCTCGATGAATGCATAATTATCATTTAAAATTTGTTCAAGTGAAATATTATAATTCCCATCATTAATTATAATCTGATCAATTAAGGAAGAAGAAAAAGCAAAGGAATAAACTTGTCTTTTAAAATCTTGCGAATAAATTAAATATGGAATATATGATAATTGATCATCTACAGTAAGTGAAATTGCATCTCTTGTCGTATAAATAGAATTCGTAATATATGATTCATAAGTTCCAATAATAACAAATGTTACATTTTTTTGTTTTGTGTCTGTATTTTGATCTTTATATTCTATTCTTCCCTGATATGTCTCATATCCGTATTGATCTACCCCTTGATATTGAGCGACATTTTTAATTTTATTATAATAATAATCTGATGTAATTATCGGTAAATAATAATTGCCATTTGCATCAACTTCATCTTGAGGATAATTATTAAAATCAGTAATGGCTTTATCTAATTCTGGAATATTTTTGAACATATTATCATTAATTTGATTGATATCATTTAATGATAAAAGTCTATAAGTATCATTTTCATCTTCTGTTTCAAATTTTATATTATCAGAAAATAATAATGCTTGCTGATCAGAATTATAGAAATAATTACCAAAACTTATGTCTATATAATTATCTTGATAATTTTCAGAAAAAGAATCAAGTCCTAAATTTGGATCATAAATGGAAAGAGTTTCACTAATAAATTGATTAACTGAGATTTTAGAATTATTTGCATCACTAAGATAATTTAAATAAGAATATTGTCAAAAGTAAAAAGAAATTACCAATAGATCAGAATTACTTACATTTGTTCCAGTAAAATTTTGATCAGAATAGGAAATTAAATCAGGATTATTTTGTAAAAATTTAAAATAATTTAATAATGATTCAGCAGAAAGATAAGAAATATCATATTGATTATTTATTTGATCATAACTATATATATAATCAGCATTCAAAATTATATCTCCCATTTGTTGATATTTATCTTCGGTTGTCGATGCATTTATTTCAGAGAAATCTCAATAAATTGCTGAATATTGAAAATTTAGATCTAATGAATTATCATTGATATTTTGATATCAATCTTCAGAATCATCTTGATAATAAGAAGGCAAATATTTTAAATCTGAATTTAAAATTGAAAGCGATTGATAATTTATCTCATCTCCTACTTCATCGATGACATTTGAAACCATTGTTGATCCTGAAAAAGATAATGCAATTAGAAAAGTTGAAAAAATCATTGAAAAGAATAAAATAACAGATTTACCGGTTGATCTAAAGAGACTTTTTATTTTGTAACTTTTTGAAAAAGAAAAAGAACTTGGAATTAATTTTCCCAAATAAATCGTAATTAAACCTGGTTTATTTTTCTGTGCTCCTTGTAATAAATTAAGAGTTGGTTTTCTCAAAACATAATATGAAATTAAAAGTGAGATTCCACAGGTAATAAGTAACGGCGATATATATACAATTAAAAACGAATTTAAACTAATTGTCGCCGATGTTGAAATAGGAATAGCAAAATAAGATGTAATAATATTGACAAAATACATTCCAACAGGAATTGCTAAAAGAAGAGCAATAAAAGCGCCGATAGTTGTAATAATAATCGGATAAAGAATATAAGAAGAAGAAATTTTAAGATTACTCATTCCTAAAGCCTTTAAGGTTCCAAGATTTTTACTATTATCATTGATTCTTTTTTGAATTAATAAAATTAAAATGATAATAACAACTATAAGAAAAATAAATCTAAAAACAGCTGTAAATGATTGATCAGCTTTTACTTCCAATAAAAAAGCATCCGCTCTTGCCGCAACAATATCATTACCTGTATCATTATTTATTTCATTATTATATGAATAATCATAATATGTGTTATTTCCGAAAGAATTACCTCGATAATTTCCTTCTGCATAATCAGTAATATAATAAGCTTGATCTTCAATATCATCAGAAATTGGGCCTAATATAATATCCTCATAAGAGTCTGTTTTTTGATATATATCTTCAAATCCATAATAAATAACAAAATCTTGTTTTCCTGCTGCGATATCTGCTAATGCATAATTATTTAACATCATCGTCTGCTCATTATCTACATCGGTCAAGATATTATTTATA
Source organism: Candidatus Hepatoplasma scabrum (assembly GCA_027925325.1). Lineage (GTDB taxonomy): Bacteria > Bacillota_I > Bacilli_A > Mycoplasmatales > Hepatoplasmataceae > Hepatoplasma > Hepatoplasma scabrum. The sequence continues at coordinate 17,284 of AP027133.1, read as the reverse complement.
TTATGAACAGGATAAGAGACATTAGGAAATCAACCTGTTGCAACCACTTCAAAGTAATATGGACCAACTGTAAAAAGATTATTATTATCTTCAAAAAAATCTTTATTTGCTTGATAATAACTATCAATCATTAAAACTTTATAAGGATTTTGATTTGTTCCATTCCCATAAATAGATTCATTACTATTATCATAATCTGCTCCAAAAACATCATTTAGTAATTGTTGATCAGAAAGATTAGTAAAATTTTGATTAATAATTGGAACATCTATCTTACTTGAATATTCTCCTGTTTCTGAACGTAAAAAGCTATCTTCAATCCTATTGAAACCTAAAAATAAATAGGAAGGAGAACTTCCTGCTATCTCGTCATCAGTAAAAGGAGATGAATAAACATATTGTAATTGAATATCATAATCAACCTGTCCATAAAGATTATAAATGCTATCAGGATTTTGCTGATTAGAAGCACTAATGATATTTTTATAAAAAAGATTTATTCCAATAATGTTTTGGATATCACCAAAAAAACTAGAACCATCATCAGATTCTTCTCAAAATTGGTCAGCTTCTATTTTTAATGTATCAAAATCATCTATAGGAAAAGAATCATTTAAATAATATTGATACCAATAATAATAATAAGTTTTTGTATATTCTTCAAATGTAAAGTTATCAAATAAATACTGATAATTTTGTTCATTATTTATTAAAGGTAAAATAAAATTTTCATAAAAATTATCGCCATCATAATCTGTATCAAAAAAATCTTCATATAAATATTTTCAATTTCTATTTTGAATTCCTTCACTTGAAGAACCACTATATTCATCATAATCTTGTAAAGATACATTACCGGGAATTAAATAACCATGACCAATATTTCTTTCTGTTACTACTAATTTATTAGCAGCGTTTTCTTCTTTGTCATTATAAGTAGTAAGTCCGCCGATCAAGCCAAATGAAAAAAAATAAAATAATAAAAGAATAAAAATCGATAGTTTACCTTTAAAAACATCTTTTGAAACAGATTTATTAACCTGTTTTGTTTTTCAAAAATTTAAAATAAAGTAAAGTAAAATTAATACCCCAATTATTGAAAAAATATAGATTAATATTTTTATGATTAAAAGTAAATATTCCACAATATTTTATCTTTTTATTCCTCTTACTATAATAATTAAATTATTTTTTATTAGTTTTATCTGTTGTTTTTTTTGTATTAATATTTTCTTTTTTTTCAAGATCTAACATATCATCTGTTAATTTCTTATTTTTATAAATATAATTAATATCTTCTGTATTTAAAATTTCTTTGATCATCAAAGCTTTTGCAAAAAGTTTAATCATTTCTTTATTTTGTGAAATAATTTCAAATGCTTTTTTGTAAGACTTATCTATTAATTCTTGAATTTCTTTATCAATTAATTCAGATATTTTCCCGCTTATAGATGTTTTTTCATACATTCCATAAGCATTCATTTCTTTTGCATCTCATTGAATTGCACCAAGATTTTCAGACATTCCAAATTCCATAATCATTTTACGGGCAATTTTTGTCGCTTCTTGAATATCAGAATAAGCTCCGGTTGTGATTTCATCTTTACCAAAGAATATTTCTTCTGAAACACGACCTCCAAGATAGGATACGATTTTAGCATTTAATTCTGCTTTTGTTTGAATAATCTTCTCTTTTTTTGGTGTCATTAAAACATAACCACCAGCAGATCCACGTGGAACAATTGAAATTTTCTGTACTCTTTCTGCATCTTTTAAAATAAGACCAATCAGAGCATGTCCGGCTTCATGGTGAGCAATAAGAATTTTTTCTTCTTGTGACATCGCATTATTAACTTTTGCAGGACCACCGATAACACGATCAATAGCTTCATCAATTGTATCAAGTGAAATTTCTGTTAATTTTTCTCTTACAGCTAAAATTGCCGCTTCATTTATCACATTTTCAAGTTCTGCTCCTGAAAATCCTGGCGTACGCATTGAAATATTTATTCAATCAACATCTTTTGCAAATTTTTTATTTCCCTTTGAAGCATGCAATCTTAAAATTGCTTCTCTTTCTTTTACATCAGGTAAACGAATATCAATTAATCGATCAAATCTTCCTGGACGTTTAAGCGCTGGATCTAAAACATCAGCACGATTAGTTGCAGCAATTACGATAATTCCTGAATTTGGTGAAAATCCATCCATTTCAACAAGTAATTGATTTAATGTTTGTTCACGTTCATCATTTCCGCCTGGGCCAGCTCCTCGTCTTCGACCTACCGCATCTAATTCATCAATAAAGATAAGAGAAGGAGAAGTTTTTTTGGCTTGCTCAAAAAGTGATCTAACTCTTGAAGCTCCGACTCCAACAAACATTTCAACAAAATCTGAACCAGAAATTGAATAAAAAGGAATTGTTGCTTCTCCAGCAATTGCTTTTGCAAATAATGTTTTTCCTGTTCCAGGAGGACCAGAAAGCATTACACCTTTTGGTGTTCTTGCGCCAAATTTAGAATATTTTTCTGGTTGTTTTAAAAAGTCAACAATTTCACTTAATTCTTGTTTAATTTCTTGATATCCTTGCACATCAGCAAATCTTACATTTGAAATCTGTGGAATTAATGTCTTTTTTGAAGCCTTTCCGATATTTGATTGACTTTGCACAATCTTTCTAAATATTCAAACAGTAATCGCAACAATTATAATTATCGGAATAAAGAATCCAACTAAACTTCAAAATACCGATGTTGTTTGAACTCCGATTGAATAATCGGCGTCTAAAAGAGTAAGTTGTAATCCGCCTATTCAAGTATTCCAATCATCAACATTAGAGAGATATGTATAATAATATTCATATCCATTAACACCATCAATTACAACTGTGACTTGAACAAGTTGGCTGGAATCTTGTAAAACAATTCCATTAATATCAATTGATGTTCCTGCAGGTAAACCATTAATTATATTGGCTAAATCTTCAGGTGTCATGTAGGTATAATTTACATTAAAAATTAGTGCAAATAAAATTAAAATTAAGAAGAAAAAGAACAATAATCATAAAATTGTTGATAATGATGATCTTTTTTTCTTAGGAGTAACAGGACCAACTGTTTTTTTATTTGTTGGCGGAACAGGGTCTGATTTTTTATTTAAATCCGGATTTTGCTGATTTTTTTCATCAGTATTTGGTTTCGGATTTGGCTCACTTTTTGAATTAGAATTTTTTTCTTTATTATCTTCAGGATTAGATTTTGTATCATTTTTTGAGTTTGGATCCTCACCTCTTAAAGATAATAAATCATTACTATTCATACTTAAATCTTCTGTAAGCATTTTATTCCTTTGTATCATTAGATTTAATTATACCAAGATAATTTAAATTTCTGTATTTCTCATCATAATCTAAACCATATCCCAAAAGAAATCCTGGTGGTTTTTCTGAAAAACATAAATATTTTTTAATTGAAGGTAAAAAAGTGTAATCTTTTTTACTATATAGCGCAACTATTGCAATCGAATTTACTTCTTGTTTAGAAATTTTTTCAACAATTTTAGTTGTTGTATCACCACTATCAATTAAATCATCAATAATAATAATGTCTTTTTTTGCTAATTCAATTGTTTTCTTATAATTAATTTTTGGCTTGTTTAATTTTTTATTTAAATAATAAGAATTAGCAAAAACAAAATCAAATATCACATCAAATTTACATTTTCTTGCTAAATCTAAACCTAAGTAAATTCCACCTTTCATAATAATAAGAAAAACAACTGTTTTATTTTTGTATTTTTGATTTAAAATATTTGCAATTTTTAAAATTGCTGAATCGATCTCTTGCTCGGTCTTAATTTTTTTTTTCAAATAATTATTTTCTGTTCCCATATCAACACTTAATTGGCTTATAAAAAATAAATTATATTAAATTGAAGATTAATTATCAAAATTATTAATAATAATTATTAATTTTTGTTTTTCAATTTTAAGAAAAATGTTATCTTTTATTCTATAATTTTTATCGCCTCTTTTGTTATCTAAAAATGAAATTATTGAAATTATTTTATTTTTATTGATAGAAATATTTCTATCAATAAACTCAGAAGAAAGGTATTTATAAATTAAATTATCTTTATTTTCCTTTTTTTGTTTAATAAAAAAATTAACATCAAAATCTAATTTCTTTCAATTGGTAAAAATTTTTTCAATTTTCTTTCTTTTTCTTTCATTTGCTCGATTTAAATTAAAATAATATCTAAACATTTTCTCTTTTTCTTTAATACTTAATAAAAATAATTCTTTTCTAATTCTATTTCTTAAATATTTTTTACTAAAATTTGATTGATCAATTTTGTAATTAATATTTTTTTTATTTAATTTTTCAATAATTTGTTCTTTTCAATATTTATCCACAAAAGGTCTTATTAAAATTAAATTTTGATAATTGCTTTTTTTAAAAATTCCGTAAAATAAATAATTATAAGATCTACTTTCTTGCATAATTGCTGTTTCTAAAAAGTCATCTTTATGATGTCCTAAAAATAAATAATTTGTGTGATATTTTTTTGCAATATTTTTAAAAAAATCATATCTTATCAATCTTGCATAGGCTTCTTCATTTTTATTAAACTTTAGATAACTTTCCTTCATTTTTTCATCAACTGAAAGTAATTCAAATTTTAAATTATTTTTTTTGCAAAAATCACTAACAAATTTTTGTTCTTGATTTGATTCAATTCGAAAGTGATAATTGACATGAGCAACGACAATTTTATTTGATTTTTTCATCAATTTTGTAAGTAAAAAAACTGAATCAGGTCCTCCTGAAACAGCGACAATTAAATAATTATTTTTAAAAATTTTTGCCATTATATTTTTGTTGTAATTCCTTAAAATCAAATTTTAAATAATCTTCAATTATCTTTAAATATAAAACAAATTTCTCTTCTAAAATTTTTTTTTCTTGATTAGAAAAAGAAGATAAAACATATTTTACAAGATTATAGCTTTTTTCAAAAGGACCTATTCCAATTTTTAATCGATTAAAATCAGAAGAGGATAAATTTAAAATAATGTTTTTTAAACCATTATGTCCACCGCTTGATCCATTATTTTTTAATTTAAAATCACCTATTTTTTGATCTTTATCATCAGATATAACTAAAATTTCTTTTGGTTCAATCTTATAATAATCAGAAATTTTTCTAATAAATTCACCTGACGAATTCATATAAGTTTCTGGTTTTGCGATAATAAATTTAAAATTATCTGAAAAAGAAGCAATGATAAATTTTCCTGAAAATTTAGATTTATTTAAATTTAAATTATGTTTTTTTAAAAATTGATCAACAATTATATATCCTAAATTATGTCTTGTATTAATATATTCTTTTCCAGGATTTCCCAATCCAACAATTAATTTCATATTTTTGCTTTAAATATTAGTATTATATTTTTCAATAAAATGATCAATTATTGATTGATCATTAATGTGCTTTAAAATAACTTCAGAGATTGGAATTGCAAGATCTACAATTTTAACAAAATCATTTTTAGAATAATTCATTACAGAATTTGTTGTTATGATCATTTTAGCCCCTATTTCTCTTATCTTTTTTCAAACAAAATCACGATCCTCATTTTTATCAGTTGAAAATAAACTATGAGTTGCAGCGATATAAATATTTTTTGCTCCGTTTTTTTTAAGAATTTTAATTCCCTCAATTATTGTTCCGCCTGTATCAATAATATCGTCAATAATTACACAATTCTTATTTTTTACATTTCCTATCAAATTAGTTACAATTGCTTCATTTGCTTTTACTCTTCTTTTATCAATTATTGCAATTTCTGTATTAAGAATTTTAGCAAGACTTCTTGCTCTACCAATCCCACCATGATCAGGAGAAACAATTATTAAATTTTTGATATTTTCTTTTTTTATTTCTCTTGCTAATAATCCGTGTGTTCTTAAATCATCAACTGGAATCTTAAAAAAACCTTGAATTTGCGAAGAATGAAGATCAAATGAAATTACTCTATCAGCACCAGCCTCTTGTAATAATCTTGCAACAAGTGCTGCTGTAATCGGTTGTCTTCCATTATTTTTACGATCCTGTCTTGCATAACCATAATAAGGAATAATCAAATTTATTTCCTTTGCTGATGATCTTTTTAATGTATCGATAAAAATTAATAGTTCCATTAAATTTTCATTTACAGGATTTGAGGTAGATTGGATAATAAATGTATTTTTATTACGAACAGATGTCTCTATTTTGAAATAAATTTCTCCATCCTTGAAATGCTTTATTTCAGAATCTCCTAATTTAATTTTTGTTTTTTTCGCAACTTCTTCTGCAATTTTTTTTGATGTGGATAAACCAAAAATTATCGAACTATTTATGTTTGTGTTTTGCATTTTTTTCAATTTCTTTCCAAATTTTTAAGTAAATATCAATCGATAATTGCTCTGCTCTTATATTTATTTTTAAATTGTTTTTTATTAAATATAGTTTAACAAATTCAAAATAAGGATTTTTAGTTATTTTTAAAGAATTTAACAAAGTTTTTCTTTTTGTTGCAAAGCAATTTTTTATAAATAGAAGATAATTATCGTAATTAAAATCTATTTTTTTCCTATGTAAAATTATAAATCCGGAATCAACATTGGGAATTGGATTAAAACATTCTCTAGGAACATTAATTCTTTTTTCTAATGAAAATAAACTTCCGATCGCAACTGTTAATCTTCCATATTTTTTTGTTTTAATATTTGCAAAAATTCGATCAACCAATTCTTCTTGTAACATTACAGCAAAAACAGTAATATTATTATATTTAAGAAATTTAAAAATAATTTTTGTTGCAATATAATAGGGTAAATTTGCAATTAAATATATATCTTTTTGATTTAAAATAAATTGATCTAAATTTATTTTTAAGACATCAGCATGAATTAAATTTAAATTCTTTAAAGATTTATCATTTTGCAATAAATTAATCATATCTTGATCTATTTCGATTGCAATTAATTTTTTTGCATTAATAATTAATTTTTTCGTTAAATTTCCTGTTCCTGGACCAATTTCAATTACTAAGTGATCACTTAAATTGGGAAGAGAATAATAAATTTCATTTAATTTATTTTTATCTACCAAAAAATTTTGCCCAAGATTTTTTTTAGCTTTCAGTAATTAAATCACCTCAAATATTTTAAAAATTATAATATATTTAAAATATTAATAAAAATATATGAAATAAATAAAAATCAATAATTAAAAAATAATTTTTAATTTTGCTGAATGAAAATTTTTTTTGCCTTATCTGCTAAATAATTTGCTCTTTTAGAAAAATAATCATTTATATCTTTTCCACGATATTTATCTAATTCTTGTATCGATGAAATTTCATAATTATTATTTTTGTTTAACGTTATATTATCAAATTTTATATTTGAAATTAATTTTTCAAAATTATCTTTTTCATTTTTTTTAATCTCTTTACTAGTTTTATGCAAAAAATAGTTACCAAGACTAAAATAAGAATCTTCTTCTAGATTTTTAAATTCTTGAAGATATATATTTCATTCATTACTTCTTTTTTTGCTATCTTTTTCAATAATTGGATAGATATCATATTTATTAAAATTTGCTCCATCAAAAATATCATCTTCAATTTGTGCAATTTTAAAAATTACATCTTTTAAAATTTGTATATTATAAATAGGATCATTTCGTAAAGTTTGATAAAATTTTTGATCTTCAGGAAATTTAATTAGTGTATCTTCATCTTCATCAATTGCTTTTTTTAATAAATTTAAAAAGCTATCATTTAGCAAATTATTCTCATTTTTATTTTTCAATAATATTTCGTAAAATTTTTTAATAAAAGGTAAAATTTTTACTCCATAATTTAGCTTAGAATTCACAATTCCTAATCTTATTCTTCAATTTTCTAAAAATTTAAGAATTTCTTTAAATTCAGAAGGATTTTTAAGTCTTAATATCGAACCTACATCAGAAAATATGACATTTTCTTCATCAATTAGATATGGAATTAAAATATTTGCAAAAGAAGTATCTGCCAAAGTATAGAAATATTTATAAAAAGATGATAATTCTGCACTTCTATTTCATATGTGGTAACTACCAACATTTAAAAATAAATATGTATTAAGAAAAATTGATAAATTTTTTAATATTTCTCTAAATTCATTTAATGAAAAATTATCTAATTTTTGATATTTTTGCTTTAATTTTTTTGCAAATATTTCTTTAAATTGAGAAAATAATCTTTTTTCATTCGGTTTACTTTTACCATAAAAATTAATATAAGAATTAAAAAAACTATTAGTTATTTTTTCAAAATCACGATCTCTATTATTTTTTAATCATAAATTTATTTTATTTATAATAAATTCATCAAAAATCCCCGAAATTTCTCTTGTTCGATTATTAAAAATAATTCCATTTTCGGCAAATTCATCATTATTTTCATTTTCTTCATCATTTTCCGAAACAAGAGAAATAATATAATTTTTAAAAATATTAAAATTTGTTAAAGGAACTCCTTTTGAATTTATTGATTCAAAGAGTTCAAATTCATCATAATCTTTAGTTCAATTTATTCCTATTACTAATTTTTTTAAACCCCAATATAATTTATCTAAATTGCCAATTATCGTTTCACTTTCATCCTTTGGTTTTTTATATTCAGAAATTTTTTTTAATAAATATTTATAAATTTCAAATAAATTATTTCCCTGTAAATCTTTTTGATCTGCTTTAAAAAATTTTGTACTTTTTCAAATTAAATCAAAAGCCTTTATTGATAAATCATCATCAAATCGATCAATTGGTAAATTTTTATTATTAATGAATCTATATAATTTACTATCAATTTTAGTTTCATCATTTTTTAAAACCTTTAAATAATTGTTATATAAAGCCTTTACAAATAAAGCAATCGTTGTAAATCTTTGTTGACCATCTACTATTTTTAAAAAATGAATTTTTTTGCCGTTTATTTTTTTAAAATTATTAGTATTACTTATTGTAACTAAGCCAAAAAAATGATTTTTTTGATCACTAATTCTTTTCTCTAGATCTAAAAACAATTCATCAATTTCATTTTTTGTTCAAGCAAAATTTCTTTGATAAATTGGGATGAAAAATTTCTTTTTTTCATCAAATAAAACATTTAAAATCTTATCGTCATTTATTATGATTGTTTTATAAGGTTCATGTGAAAATATCTGTTTTATTTTAATATCAGCTTTAGGTTCTTTTTCATTTGGCTTATAATATCGATCAGAAACAAAATCTTTTTTACTATTTAAATCATAGAATCAATATAAAATATTATAAATATAATCTAAACATGTAACAATTTTTGACTTATTAATTTCAAACATATTATTACTATTATGCAATGAATTATTTGCAATGTTTTTTATAAAATGCAAAGCATCTGCTATATCTTTATTAATAACATTTCAATCTCGGTCTAAATATGAAATTTTTTCGTTACTACTTTTCAAGTTGTAATATGATTTATAATCAAATTTATTAAATAGTGGATACAATTTAATTTTTTCGCAAATAAAATCATCTAAAAAAGTCTCTAAAAAAATTCTTAATGCTCTTGCAATATTTCCTTCATTTTTTAAAAAATCCTCCTCCGATTGTAATACATATTCTTCAATTCTATTAATACTTTCAATTAAAGTATTTTTGGAATCATTTTCAATATCATATCCCATGCTATTAGAATTTAAATACTCAATAAACTTATTGAAATTTAATGTTTTAAACATATTAGTCCTCCTATAGTACTAGTACTCTTATTTGTTAAATTATAATAAAAGGATTAATTATAATTAATCCTTATTTAAAAAATGGAAATAAATATTAATTTTAAAATATATCAAGATCAGTGAATAAAATGGTATTTTTATGTTTTAAAAGATATGTAACAGGACAATTTTGATCAATTTCTTTTTTTAATAATTTTTCAATTGGTGCTCTTTTTTTCTCTCCTCAAGCTACAACATAAATCAATTTAGATTTTTTAAGAATATCTCTTATTCCCATTGTAATTGCCTTTTTCGGATAATCTGTTCGATTTGAAAAATTTGCCATTATTGTTGATTGTGTTAAATTAACTATTTTAGTACGATCAGTAATTTTACTTCCCGGTTCATTAAAAGCTATATGACCATTTTGACCGACACCAAGAATTGTAAAATCAAAGTAATCAATTTTATCTAATTTTTGATTATATTCTGTTATTCCTTCCGGAAAAAAAGTGTTTTCTTTTTTTATATCAATATAATCAAATAATTTATGTTTCATAAAATTAGCAAAGGAATCAATATAATATTTATCTGATTCAATGTATTCATCTAAATTAAAAGTAATTACATTATTAAAAGAAACTTTATTATCTTGATAATAATTAATTAAATTTTTGTATATTCCAACCGGTGAATCACCTGTTGCTAATAAAAGTTTGGCATTACTTTTATTATTTATAATTTGGATAATTTTTTGCGCAATTGTCTGCTCCAATTTTATTTTAGATCCACTTATTATTTTCATTTATTCTCCAAAATTTTATTCCCCATTACATAAACTTCTTTAATTTTAAATTTGAAATTTAAACTTAAAATATCAGCATCATAACCCTCTTTAATCTCTCCTTTTTTTAAATTTAATAATCTTGCTTGATTTGTTGACGTAACGTTGATTGCTTCTTTAATTGATCCTTTTTGATATTTTATTCAATCTTTAAATCCTTTATGCATTGAATAACAAGATCCATTCAATGTTTTATTTTTAAATCAAGCTGCTCCATTTCGTTTTACAATATCACCATTTGGTCCATGATAAACTCCATTTTTTAACCCTTTAATTTGCAATGAATCAGTTACTAGCATAATTTTATCTTTTGCTTTTATTTTATGAATTTTATCAGCTAATTTTTTTGAATTGTGAATTCGATCATTGATAAATTCAATATATAATTGATCATTATTTAAAATATATTCCGATAAACTATTATCATCGATATTTTCATTTTTTTGCATGGCATTATTAAAGTGCGTAATCGATTTAATTCCGTATTTTTCTTTTTCTAAAAATTGATTTTTATTAGCATTCATATGTCCAGCTGAAACAATAATATTTTTCTTTTTTAAATATAAAAGAGATTGCTTTGAAGTCAATTCTGGAGCGACAGTAATTATCTTAACTTGTTCAAAATAATCCTTTAAATATTGATTAATATTTAAAATTGTCGGATCAATTATCTGATTGATAGGATGTGCACCTTTTTTTATTTTACTAATAAAAGGTCCTTCCATATGTCAACCAATGAAATTGGCCCCATTATTTTTTTTATTAATATATGGGCTTAAATTTTTAAAAGTATTTCTAATTTTTGCAAAATCTGTCGTAATTGTCGTCCCACAAATTGATGTTGTTCCTTCTTTTAAAGCAATTTTATTTAAGAATAATAATAATTTTTTTTGCTCCCCTGAAACAAAATCAAAATTATATCCACCATGAGAATGAATTTCAATAAAACCAGGGATAATATATCTATTTCGCACCTTTTCATTTTGATCTAAATAATTAACCTTAAAAATTTTTTCTCGCTCAATTAAAACCTCTATTTTTCGTAAATTATAATCATAACCTCTTATACTAATCATTTTCCTTATTTTTACCTTCACTGTTTTTTTGTTTTTGCTCGACAAAATAATCTTGATACTTTTGCCAATCATCAAAAATTTGCTTAATATTTTTAGCAATTATCTCTGATTCTGGGCCAATGATAAATTGTAAAGCTTTTTTACCGGGCGATATCAAACCGGTGTAACCGATTTTTATCGCATCTTCTTTTTTTACTTTTGAATTATCCCTTACCGATAATCTAAGTCTTGTAATACAATTATCAACATCTGTGATATTATCTTTTCCTACTATTTTTATTGTTTCTATTGCCATTTTAAAATATTTATCTTCTTTATTACTAATCTTTTTTTCTTCATTCTCATTTTCTAAATCTACAATTCCAGAAACATTGCCTCCTCTTCCTGGTGTTGCTAAGTTAAATTTTTTGATCATAAAAATAGTCATAAAATAATAAATAGGGGCGACGATAAGGCCAATTAAAAGAACATTAATAACCCCCCCCCATCCATTTGCATATTCTGAAATTCCATGTGATAAATTTAAAGAATTAGGAACTGATAATCCAAAGTCAATTACACCTGCTGAAAAACCAAAACCAAAAGAAGCCCCTGTTGCTACGGTAATCGAAGCAACAATTCCTGATAAAATCGAATAAAAAAGATAAAGAAGAGGCGAAACAAACATAAATGAAAATTCAAGAGGTTCGGTAATTCCTGTTAAAAATGAAACTGCTCCCGCTGATATCATAAAAGCATAAACACTTTTTCGATACTCAGATTCAGATTGACTAGCAATTGCAAGCCCTACAGCTGGAAGTCCAAACATCATAATTGGAAAAAATCCGACTTGAAATGCCCCAACATTTGCTTCTTGCAGATATTTAAAGGCTTCATCACCACTCACTCCATCTGGTGAAGTTACACCAGGGATCATAATTGTGACATCTGATCCCGCTTCTAAAAAAGCATTAATATCACCAAATAATGGAACAAAGGACTGTGATCCATCAATTCCTGTTTGTAAAATAAAAATTTGATTTCCTTCTCAAGTAATAGGCATTTGAAATCAAAAAAAGACATTTAAAACTTGATGTAATCCAGTCGGAATTAATAATCGGTTGATTCCTACATATATTCCCGATCCTAATCAAGGAATATATAATAAACCATAAGCTAATTCCACAAGCGCCAATTGAAATCAAGGTCAAATAATGGCCATTAAAAAAGAAAAGGCAACAACAACAAGCAACATCGCCATCGGCACAAATCTTCTACCACTAAAAAAACCTAATGCTTTGGGCAATTTAATATCAGAATATTTATTATACAATCATGCTGCAATAAGACCCATTGCAATTCCACCAAAGACACCTAAATTTAAAAGTCAAGTAGCATAAATTTCTGTTTCTCCTGTAAGTGGATCTGTAATCTCTGTTACATAATATAATAATTGCGAGTATCCATCTTTTGTAAGAACATTATCATAAATTAACGAACTCAAAGAATGCTCATTCTGAACAAGAGCGACCAATCCTAAATAGCCAATTAATCCGACCATCGCCGCTTCTCCCCGATGATCCTTTGCAAGACCAAAGGCAACACCAACACCAAAAATCATCGGTAAATTATCAAAAACAATCGACCCTGGAGTTTCTATAATTCAACCAAATCATCAAATTGCAGAATACTGCTCTCCTGCACTACTTATTGCATCACCAATTCTTAATGCTAATGCAGCAGCAGGAAGAACAGCAATTGGAAATACCAACGATTTACCAATTTTTTGCAAAAAAGATAAAAAGGAAAATTTTTCTTTTTTATTAACTTCTTTTATCTCGGTCTTCTCAATTAACTTTGATTTTTCTGATTCTTTTTTATTCATAAATCCCTCTTACTAAATCTTTTAATCCAACGTTAAATGCAATTTAATTATAAATCTTTATAAAAAATCATTTACGATAGTAAATGAATTAATGACAAAATAATATAATAAATTTAATAACCAAATAAAAGGGATTAAAATGAAAAAAGAAAACTTAAAAGTTAACAAAAACGAAAAAGTAAAAAAACAAACAATAATTTCAACAGCAAGTATTCAAAATATTTTAAGTAATTTGCAATTTCCTAACAATAAGGAATTGCGATCACTTTTTAAAATTTTGAATGAAAGTTTAAAAGAAAATGAAATTTTATTACAAGAAAGAAATTTTCGTGATAATAAAATAATTCAAGAATATAATCTTTTAAATAAATATAACGAAGAAATAAAGATTGTAAAAGAAAATATTTTGAAAACAAAAAAAGAAATTGAAAATAAATACAATTATCAAGAAAAATTAGATGAAATAAATATTTCGCTTCAAAATATGGTCAACAAATTAAAAATATTAAATTTAAATGATATTTTTATGAAAAGGAAAAGAATTAATCTAATAACAAAAGAGAAGAGAATTGCTGAAACTAAAAATGATTTAAAAGAAATAACAAATGAATTTAAAGATAATAAAAAGCAATTTGTAATTGAATTTGAGCAATTTTATGAAAAATTAAAAACATTTCCTACCATCAAAATAGATTTTGATGGATTCGAAAAATATTTAAATAGATTTAATTTTCTAAATACAGAGGCAAAAAATTTAAAAATTAAAATAAATAGTAATAATTTAAAATTAGCAAATTGTGATCAAAAAATTTTTAAATTAAGAAAAAGAATTGAAGAAGAAGTCGAAAATTGAATGAGTGAAATAAAAAGAGAAATGATGATCGAAATAAACTCAGATTTAAATACTGATTTTAAAACAAAAATAAGAGATTTAAAGATAAATCAACTTTAAATTCTAAATGGTAAGATTAAGCATCTAAATTTATTTTCTTGTTGATCATTTTTCATAATAAAAGGATGCTCGGATGAATTAAAATCTAGAGTAATATTTACGTTTTCTAATTTGATTATCGCTTCCTTTACTAAACGCGGATTAAAATGAATTGTAAATTCATTTTCTCCATCAAATTTAAAATCATTTGTCTCTATTTTTGATGACCCAATTTCACTTTCGTTAGATTCTATAATTAAATTTTTTTGCAAAATTTTAAGTGTGATAATCGTATTATTGGATTCTTTATTTAAAACTAACGGAAGAGCTCGATCTAAAAGTGATAACATTAAATCTTTTTTAATTGTTAATTTTTGTTTATTTTGATCTAAAAATACTTTTTCTAAATTTGGAAAAATTCCTTCAATTAAATTAATTTGAATTAATAAATTATTACTTATAATTAATAATTTATTTTCAAAAAATTTTAATTTAATTTCCTCAGATTCATTAATTAATTTTAAATATTCTCTAATTGCTCTAATTGGAACTATTTTATTAATTTTCTGCTCTGAGTAATTTATTTTTTGCTCATTAAAAGCAATTCTTACATTATCTGATGCTAAAAGTTTAATTTTATTATCTTCAATTTTAAGATTTATTCCTTGCAATATTTTTCGATTTGATCTTTCATCACCAGCAAAAATAACAGATTCAATTAATTTTTTAAAGTAAAAATTATTTATTAAAACTTCTTGATAATTTTGATCTGAAATAAATTTTTCTTTTTGATATTTCTTATAATTCATCAAATTTATTTCATAATATGAATTTTTAGATTTAATTGTAATTAAATTTTCTTCAATTTTATTGAAAGTAATAGTTTCATTATTTTCTAATTTTGATATTACTTCATTTAATAATTTAGCTTTTATTAAAAAAATTCCTTCTTTTATAATTTCTATATCTTCATTTAATGTATATTTTAAACTTATATAAGTATTTCTTGCTTCAATAAATATACTATCTTTTTTAATTTCAAATAAAATTCCATTCATTTCTACTAAATAATTATTGTTATATGAAATATTTGCAAAAATTTTTGATAATTTTTTTAAATTTAAACTATTTATTTTAAATTTCATTTTTATCCTTAATATATAAATATATTATATTTATTTATTTAATATTATTATTAATAATGTGGAAATGTTTAAAATAAATTAAAAGTTGCTATTTTACTTATCTTTCATTAAATAAAGGATGTTAATTAAATGTTGAAAAGATTTTAATAAATTAGCTTGAATTTATATATTTAATTTTAATTCATTGATAATTTTTTTAAATTCTTCGTTTTTCCTTAAATTTTGATCAATTTTATTTATTGCATACATTATAGTTGAATGATCTTTGTTAAATCTTTTTCCTATTTCCTTCAAAGAATAATGTAAAATTTCTCTTGTTAAAAAAATTGCAATATTTCTTGCGATTATAATATCTTTTTTTCTCGATTTACTTAGTATATCTTTTTGATTTATTCCATATTTTTTTGCTACAAGATTAATGATTGAATCAAATGAAGATTTTTCTTCAATATTTAGATCTTCAAATATTTCTGAGATAAAATTTACATTTATTTTTTCATCATTTTCACTATTTATTACATATAATATTAATCTATTTAAAGCTCCTTCCAAAAATCTTACATTTTCGCCAAAATTATTTGCAATTCACTTAATAGATTCATTCGTAAATTTATTAATATCTAATTTTTCATTTTTTCTTATCTTTAATTTTAATATTTCCTCGGTTGTTTTTTGATCAGGGGGATAAATTCTAACAGTTAATCCTCCTTTAAATCTTGTGATAAATCTTTCTTCAAAATCCTTTAATTCTTTTGGATCTTGATCAGATGTAACAACGATTTGTTTATTATTATTAATAAAAAAATTAAAAATATTAAAAAATATTTCTTTTGTTTTCTTTCTAGATTGAATGAATTGAATATCATCAATTAGTAAACAATCATATTTTGAGTATTCATTAAAGATATTTTGAATATTTTTATTAATATCATCAGATTCAAAAGCATGAATAACAATATTACCAAAATCTTTTGCTTCAATATATTTTATTTGTTTCTCTGAAAAATTTTTTTTAATTTCATTTCCAATAGAATGGAGAATATGAGTTTTACCTAGTCCGCTTTTCCCATGTATAAAAAAAGGATTTCAATTTAATGTGCTAAAATCATTAGATAAAGCAATTGCCATTGCTGCTTTATATAATAAAACATTCCGATCAGATACTACAAAACTATCAAAAGTGAATTTTTTATTTAAAGAATCACTAATATCCTCTTTTACAAAATTATTTGTTTCTTTTTTTTCTTTTAAATCTTCGTATTCTTTTTTTGTGATTATTGTAAGTTTATAATCTTCCCCTATTTTCTTTTTTATACTATCTAATAAAAAACTATAAAAATTATCATTTATAATTTGCTTTTCAAATATAGCATTTACAGTAACGAAAATTCGATTATCATTTTGATCTATTTCAGCTAATTCTGAACTGCTTTCAATTAATTTAAAAAAATTATATCTTCAGTCTTCATCGATATTAGCGGAGGAGTAAATTTCCTTTCAGGTTTTTTCTAAATTTTTTACATCCATATTAATATATAAAAATTATAATAAACATTCTTTTAATTGTGGAAAACTTCTAATTATTTTTGAGTTTTCCACAATGATGTGGAAAAGTTATTAACATTTT